>JBNMLH010000015.1:0-96753 GCA_050875145.1 Lachnospiraceae bacterium | reverse complement strand
TGTTGTAACAGCAGCGAAGATAGGAACCGCAAAAGTAACTATTGTAGATAATTTCGGAAAGAGTAAAGTGGTTACTATAGTGGTAAAGAAGGCACCTAAAACACTCCGCGCGAATGTTACGAAGAAAACGCTGAAGATTGGAAAAAAGTTTACGATTAAACCAAAGTTTGCCAAAGATTGTTATAGTTATCAAATAAAATTCAGCACAAACAATAAGAAGGTTGCGACCGTAAATAGTAAGGGTGTTGTGGTAGCCAAGAAAAAAGGAAAGGCTACGATTTTGTTGAAGACATATAATGGAAAGAAAGCAAAGGTTGTTGTAGTTGTAAAATAAAAAATAAACGCAAACAGGCAGATTTTCTGAAAATACAAGAAGCTCCAATGGTTATTGGTTGATAAGGTAGTTTTAGAAAACTGCCTGTTTTAGCTTAATAAACTTTGTTTTATTGGGTAAAAATAGTTTGGCAACAAATAAATGAAGGGAGTTCTGTTCGTTTATTATGAAAGTAGTCTTATGGCTGACAGGAGATACAGCAATGGAAAAAATAAAATTGACAGAAATGAATAGAAAAATATTGGTATGTAAACTTGTATATCTAAGATTGAAACAGTTTCTAAAATTGTTTATAATAGAAGGACAGGCGTTTCTTAAGAGTGGATAGAAGGCAGTAGCCTAAATAGACTAAAAACAAAAGGGAGAATTTACATGGACATTGCAAAACAGTTACAGGAAGAATTACAGATAGAATTATGGCAGGTAGAAGCGGTCATTCAATTGATTGATGAGGGAAATACAATTCCTTTTATTGCACGATATAGAAAGGAAATGCATGGTTCATTGGATGATGAGCAGCTTCGTAATCTGAGTGAGCGTTTGACCTATCTTCGCAATTTAGAGGATAAAAAGAAACAGGTATTAGCAAGTATTGAAGAGCAGGGAAAATTAACAGAAGAATTAAAAAAGCAGATTTTAGCAGCTACCACGCAGGTAGTGGTGGAAGATTTGTATCGTCCATATCGTCCAAAGAGAAGAACAAGAGCGACTATTGCTAAGGAAAAAGGGTTAGAGGGGCTGGCAAATATTATTTATATGCAGCTTACCAATGCCCCAATTACAGAGGAAGCAAAGGCATATGTATCGGAAGAAAAAGAAGTGCCTACTGTTGAAGATGCCATAAAGGGTGCAAAGGATATTTTAGCGGAAACCATTTCGGATGAAGCGGATTATCGTATGCGTATTCGTGAAATGACTATGCGAGATGGCGTGATTACATCTACGGCAAAGGACAAAGAGGCAAAATCAGTATATGAGATGTATTATTCTTTTGAGGAAAAAGTCAGCAAGATTGCAGGACATAGAGTACTTGCATTGAATCGTGGAGAAAAAGAAAAAATCTTAACGGTAAAAGTAGAAGCACCGGAAGAGCAGATTTTGGCATACTTAGAGAAACATATTATACGAAAAGATAATCCACATACAAAGGATATTTTAAAAGATACCATAGCAGATAGTTATAGTCGATTGATTGCACCAGCGATTGAGAGGGAAATTCGAAGTGATTTGACAGAAAAAGCAGAGGATGGAGCTATTAAAGTATTTGGTAAGAATTTGGAGCAGTTGTTGATGCAGCCACCAATTGTAGGACAGGTAGTTTTAGGTTGGGACCCGGCATTCCGAACGGGATGTAAGCTTGCAGTCGTAGACGCTACAGGAAAAGTATTGGATACTACAGTGATTTACCCAACAGAACCACAGAATAAAGTGGAGCAGGCAAAAAAAGTAGTGAAGGAATTAATTGAAAAATATAATATTACGTTAATTTCTGTTGGTAACGGAACGGCGTCTAGAGAATCGGAACGTATTATTGTAGATATGTTAAAAGAAATAAAGAAACCAGTACAGTATGTTATCGTCAATGAAGCCGGTGCATCTGTGTATTCTGCAAGTAAACTTGCAACAGAAGAATTTCCAAATTTCGATGTAGGACAAAGAAGTGCAGCGTCGATTGCCAGAAGATTACAAGACCCTTTGGCAGAGTTGGTAAAGATTGATCCAAAGTCTATTGGTGTAGGACAGTATCAGCATGATATGAACCAGAAAAAGTTGAGTGAAGCATTGACGGGTGTGGTAGAAGGCTGTGTAAATAAAGTTGGTGTAGATGTAAATACAGCTTCTGCATCTTTGTTAGAATATGTGTCAGGTATTACAAAGGCCATTGCAAAGAATATTGTTGCATATCGAGAGGAAAATGGAAGATTTACGAACCGCAAACAACTTTTAAAGGTTGCAAAACTTGGACCAAAGGCATTTGAACAATGTGCCGGATTTATGCGAATCCAAGAAGGGGACAATCCATTGGATAGAACCAGCGTACACCCAGAATCCTATGAAGCAGCTACTAAATTGTTGGATAAGGTTGGAATGCAGATACAGGATATAAAAGGTGGTGTAACAGGATTAAATCTTTTGGTACGTGATAAAAGAAAGATGGCAGAAGAACTAGGCATTGGTGAGGAAACACTGGTGGATATTATGAAGGAACTGGAAAAGCCAGGACGTGATCCCCGTGATGAAATGCCAAAACCAATTTTGCGTACGGATGTTTTGGAAATGAAAGATTTAACACCGGGTATGATCTTAAAAGGAACGGTAAGAAATGTAATTGATTTTGGAGCTTTTGTGGATATTGGAGTGCATCAGGATGGTTTGGTTCATATTTCACAATTTACAGATAAAAAATTTATCAAACACCCATTGGAAGTAGTAAGCGTTGGAGATGTTGTAGAAGTAAAAGTTATGAGTGTGGATTTAGAAAAGAATCGTATCCAGTTAACTATGAAATTATAGAAAGAGTTTATTATGAAAAAGAGAGAAACATTTGGTTCCAGACTGGGATTTATATTGGTTTCGGCTGGATGCGCAGTTGGACTTGGAAATGTATGGAAGTTTCCGTACATTTGTGGACAGCATGGAGGCGCCGCATTTATTTTAGTATATTTGTTATTTTTACTTATTTTAGGGTTGCCTATTTTAATGTGTGAATTTGCCATTGGACGTAGTAGTCGAAAAGGAATTTCGAATGCATTTGATGAACTGCAACCACAGGGAGAAAAGTGGCATGTGTTTAAATGGGCAGGAATGGCTGGAAATTATTTACTCATGATGTTTTATACTATGGTTGGAGGCTGGATGTTGTATTATGTATACCTGTATATATCCGGAAAGATTGTAGGATTGAATACTGAAGGTGTAGAGACGTGCTTCGGACAAATGCTCCAAAGACCGGAGATTATGATTTTCTGGACGGTGCTGGTAGTATTGCTTTCTTTTGGAATTTGTGCACTTGGTTTGGAAAGTGGTGTAGAGCGTATTAGTAAGGTAATGATGAGTCTTTTGATACTTCTCATGCTCGTACTTGCGGTACATTCTCTGGTATTAAAAGGTTCCGCAGAAGGTGTTCGGTTTTATCTGGTGCCTGATTTTACCCGAATACAGAAAAATGGGATTGGCACAATGATTTTTGCAGCTATGAGCCATGCCTTTTTTACACTCGGTCTTGGTGTAGGCTCTATGGAAATATTTGGAAGCTATTTAGACAAAAAGAATACTCTGCTTGGAGAGGCAGGAAATATTGTAATCGTGGATACGTTAGTAGCCTTGACAGCAGGATTTATTATTATTCCGGCTTGCTTTTCCTTTGGAATTGAGCCAAATTCGGGTCCGCCATTGTTGTTTATTACCTTGCCAAATGTATTTAACAGCATGGAAGGCGGAAGAATATGGGGAACCATGTTTTTCCTATTTATGTCGTTTGCGGCGATATCTACCATTGTAGCTGTATATGAGAATATATTATCCTTTTATATGGATGGATTGAAATGGAAACGTCAAAAAGCAATTGGACTAAATGTTGTTTTACTTGTTTTGTTATCTCTACCGGCAATCTTAGGTTACAATGTGCTTTCACATATTCAGATATTAGGAGCAGGAACCAATCTTATGGATTTGGAAGATTTCTTAGTATCCTATAATATTTTACCATTAGGATGTTTGATTTTCGTGGCATTTTGTACCCATAAAAATGGTTGGGGATGGGATAATTTCTACCATGAGGTGAATATCGGAAAAGGAAAGAAACTTCCAGCATGTTTACGTGTTTATATGTCTTATATATTGCCATTGATTATTATGGGAATCTATTTAAAGGGATATTATGATTACTTCGCAGATTCAAAGAAATATACCATAGGAGTTCGTGCCGTATGGATGGGATTTGCTGTTGTATTATTGTTGTTGACATTGGGAATTATATATGGAACGTTTACGAAAAAAGGAAAAGCAAAAAAGAAATAGAATCAGTTAGTTGCATATATGCATAAACTAATTGTATCATGTAGATAGAGTTGGTTTAAAATGGTAGATAATGGAAGTCATTTAAGGGAAATGTTTTTGAATATTCTTACAAACTATGCGCCTGGAGCAATCGCAAATATAGAGGGAAATACAGGATACTCGTATTTGCATGGAAATGCATATTTTTATTCTGTTCCTATGGGTGGAGTGTTAGTTGAAGTAGAGGTATTTGGATTGCCAGATGCGGCAGATAAGGGCTCTGCATTTTATGGTATGCATTTGCATGAGCATGGAGATTGTACAAAACCTTTTGATAAAAGCGGAAGTCATTATAATCCAATGGAACAATTACACCCAAATCATGCGGGAGATTTTCCACCACTTCTAGGAAATAGGGGGTTTGCATATTCCTGCTTTTATACAGAACGCTTTCGTATAGAAGAGATTATTGGACGTTCTATTATTATTCATAGAAATGCGGATGATTTTACAACACAACCATCTGGTAATTCAGGTGAAAAAATTGGATGTGGTGTTATTACCCGTAGAAGCGCATGAGTTGCTAGAATAATAAGTATACCAAAAAATGAATGGTAAATTAATCCATTTATAAAAGTTCAAGAGAGCACCTACTGCCTTTAGGCGGTGGGTGCTCTTGAACGAGGTGCGGGAATCAGCTAAAAATATCAGTATTTTAAATCTTTTAAGGATTATTTTGATGAACAGAAGACATGGATTAAGAAAGGAAGGAAAGTATATGGCAATGAAAAAGAAAATTGCTGTGTTATTTCCTGGAATTGGATATCACACAGACAAACCGTTGTTATATTATAGCAAAAAGCTTGCCAGACAACGGGGATATGAAATCATTGAAGTGAAGTATGGTACATTACCATCGAATGTGAAAGGAAATTCAAAGAGGATGCTGGAAGCATTTCAAAAAGCATTGAAATATGCAACGGAACAATTAGTCGGGATCCAATTTGATGCATACGACGAGGTATTGTTTCTATCGAAAAGTGTAGGGACTGCAGTTGCAGCAAATTATGCAAAGAATAATCGGCTTAAAGTTCGACAAGTATATTATACACCAGTAGTAGAATCTTTTGATGCAATTGGTCAGGAAGGTATTGTATTTCATGGTACTTCTGATCCATGGGCAGATACAGAGCAGATTAAGAAAGAATGCAAAAAAAGAAATCTGTTGCTATATCTGACAGAGAATGTAAATCACTCAATGGAGACAGGAAATGTAGAACAAGACTTGGTGATTATGAAGGATATAATGAGGAAGACTGCAGAGTATATGGATAGGGAAGGGTAAGATACGAAAGGAAAAATAATAAAGCGGATGTTAGGATAGGTGTATGAAAATGAAGCAAGTGCAAATTATGGTTATTGATGATGACGAGGATTTGTCTATGTTGATAGAAGATATGCTGCTGGATGAGGGGTATGGTGTAATTTATTGTGCGTCGATGGAAGAAGCATACGAAAAGTTGGAAAAGGAGACACCGCAACTGATTCTGTTGGACATTAATCTGCCGGATGGAACCGGATTTTCTTTGTGCCGGGAATTACGAAACTGTTCTAAAGTACCTATTATTTTTGCCAGTGCAAGAACAAGTGAAGAAGATCGGATTAATGGTTTAGAGATAGGTGGAGACGACTATCTTTCCAAACCATATTCTTTAAGAGAACTTATGTCTCGGATACGGTCGCTTTTACGCAGAAGTTATTCTTTTCAGGAAGCACAGCAGAAGGTGGTCATTTGGCAGACAAAAGATAGTACCATTACGTTGGATATGCAGGCGAGAATGGTGGAAAAAAATCATAGTATTGTAGAATTGGCACCGAGAGAATTTGATCTTTTTGCCTACTTGTATGCACATAGGGGAACGGCTGTTACAAAAGAACAATGTATCAATGAAGTTTGGGGAGCCTTTAGTCAGGTAGAACCATCTACCCTTACCGTACATATTCGTTGGCTGCGGGAAAAACTGGAAGAGAATCCGTCAAAACCTACATTGATTAAAACGGTGTGGGGCGTTGGGTATCAGATGAATGTATCAGAAGGACAGGAGTAGCGTATGGAGAAAAGAATTACTTCAGATATTATAAAGAATGCCAGAAAGATAGCGGCAGGGTGCATTTGCGTTCTGACCGCTGTTTTTGTGGTGATTTATGGAAGTTATAAAAAACAGGTAACAATGGAACAGAAGGAAACACAGAAGGGTGAAATTCTGGTTGCACTGAATGAAATTTCCCAATTGGAAAAACAGCATTCGAAAGAAACCAATCAAAAAATACAGCAATTGACCCAGTATGTAGAAAAGAACCAACAGGTTCAAAAGGCAGGAGCAGGCCGTTATCTCGTTTCTGTTTTTCTGTGTAGTCTGGGTATTTTGCTCTTGGTATTTGCGATATTATATGTGCTGGTATTGCGTCCTTTTGTCAAGCTGGAGCATTTTGCAGAAACGATTGCCAGTGGGGAGTTGGAACAGCCATTTGCCTATGAACGGGTTAATATGTTTGGGCAATTTACCTGGGCGTTTGACCATATGCGGACGGAAATCAGAAAGGCAAAAAAGGCAGAACAGGCGGCAGTGGAAAATAATAAAACAGTAATTGCTTCTCTTTCTCATGATATCAAAACGCCCATTGCCTCCATACGTGGGTATGCGGAAGGGCTGGCAATGCATATGGACTCCACAAAAGAACGCAGAGAGCGTTATATCAAAGTGATTTTGAAAAAATGTGATGAAGTCACAAAGATTACCAATGATATGTTTTTGCATTCCCTTCATGATTTAGAGCGACTGGTTATTCAAAAAAATTCTTGTGATATTCAACAATTATTGCAGGAAAGTTGTACAGATATGCAAGGCGCCACAGAGGATATTATTGTAGAGGGTAGTATACTGCCGGCAATTTTACAAAATGTAGATGAAAATCGAATTATGCAATGCATCGAGAATATTATTTCCAATGCCAGAAAATATGCAAAGGAGTCTCCGATTTATGTGACAACCGCATATAGTAAGATAGAAGAACAGGAATACTATGAAATCTCTTTTCAAGACCAGGGGGGTGGCATTGCGGATGTGGATATGCCGTTTATTTTTGATAAATTCTATCGAGGCAAAAATGTGGAAAAAGAAGCAGGTGCCGGACTGGGCTTGTTTATTGTGAAATATTTAATGGAGCAGATGAATGGAGCTGTTTTCATAGAAAATAAAGAGGGAGGCGTATGTGTCCATTTATATTTTTTGATACACTGCGATAACTTGTAAGGTTTCTTAAGGATTTCATAATAACTTTTCCGCTATAGTAAGAAGAGAGGCAGTAAGCAAAGCATTTTGTCCCAAGGATGCAGCTTGTGGAAATGTTACGGTTACCGTCCATAGGTCAGTGAATCGTAACATGCTAACAGTGAAGAAAAAAGAAAGGCGGAAATGATATGAAAAAAGTAATCTTAGAGGCAAAAAATGTAAGCAAAAGTTTTGCCAGCGAGGGAGTACAAAATCATGTGTTAAATGGCATTGATCTGGAAATTTATGAGGGAGATTTTACAGTTATTATGGGAGCTTCCGGTTCTGGAAAGTCCACTTTACTCTACAGTCTTAGTGGCATGGATCAGGTATCTGGTGGCAAAGTGGCATATAAGGGAGAAGAGTTTACCTCTTATAAAGAAAAGAAAATGTCAAAATTTCGTGTACAGGAGTTTGGCTTTGTATTCCAGCAGATACATTTGGTCAGCAATCTGACATTGTTGGAAAATGTACTGGTATCTGGCTATCTGAATAAAGAAAGCAGTGGGAAACAAGTAAAAGAAAAGGCATTACAGCTTTTGGAACAGATGCACATTGCAGAAGCAGGCAATCGTTTGCCGGCACAGGTATCAGGAGGGGAGGCACAGAGAGCTGCTATTGCCAGAGCAGTCATCAATGAACCGGGCATCCTGTTTGCCGATGAACCAACAGGAGCCTTAAACCGCAGCAATACCAGAACGGTATTGGATTTGCTGTCTGGATTACATAAAAACGGACAAAGTATTTTGATGGTCACCCATGATGTGACGGCAGCACTTCGTGCGAACCGCATTATTTATTTAGCGGATGGGAAAATATTAGGCGAACTGACTTTGCCGGATTACCAGGAAGAAGAGCGAAAAAGCAGAGAAACACAAGTCAATGCCTGGTTGACTTCTTTAGAATGGTAGGGGGTGAGAAGATGCAAGGAATACTTACGATTGTTCGTGGAAATTTTAGAAAGGGAAAAGGTGCTTATATCAGCATTGGAATTTTGTTGTTTGTGGTTTCGTTTTCTCTGATATCAGTTATGACCATATATAGTAATTCCAGAGAGAGGGATATACAGGTCTTAAAAGAAGATGGATTTGGAGATATGTTGGGACTGGTTCTTGCAAATGACGCCTTACAAAAGTTGGGAACGAATCAGGGAAACGTGATTTCAAAAATTAAGCAGTGTGATAGTGTAGAAAAGGTTAAGGCAGTGCCAGCAGTGTATACATTTTTAACAAATAGAGCAGATAGTACGCAAATGATTGTTATGGATTACCAAAATCAGAAATTTACCTATACGCAATATAATGAACAGGGAAAAAGAATAGAAAATCCCGTGTTAAAAAACAATGAAATTAGTGTTCCGGTTAGCTTTAAACAATTATACCACTATAAAATTGGAGACAATCTAGTCATTGGGGGAGGAAAATATAAATTTACCTATCGAATTGCTTCCTATTTTGAAGATCCTTATATGGGTTCTTCTATGATTGGAATAAAAACCATATTGGTAAATAAGAAAAGCATGCAGCAGTTGCAGAAAACTGCTGATTTAGTTGGAAAAAGTTATCTACAATCCGGAAAGGTGTTGAGCATTTTTAAAAAGGACAAGGAAAGCTCGGATGTGCAGTTTGAACAAAAACTCAATGAAGAGACGTCCTATGCCACCTATTGCTGGCTTACCATGTCGCAAAAGCAGGCAACCGGTTATATGTTATTATTGACAAATATTTTTGCGGGCGTATTAGTGGTATTTGTGCTGGTGCTGTTAGGAGCAGCCATGGTTGTATTAAGTCATAATATCCGCAATGGAATTGAGCAAAATTACGAAAATCTTGGAATTTTAAAAGCATTGGGGATTACCAGCCGGGATATGCAGATATCTATGTTGGTGTCTTATTTAACAGTGGCGGTTGTGGGAACTTTTTTAGGAATACCAATTGCCAGTTTACTGGTTCGGACAATTAATAAAATAACCATGCCCGCAACTGGGCTTTATGTGTCATCTGCAATCTCTATACCAAAAAGTTTGTTGGTCTGTATTGGTATTTTATTGGTTACGACTATATTTACTTTGTGGAAAACCAGAAAAATAGTAGAAATTACACCAATCATGGCAATGCGGGAGGGGAAAAGAGCGATACATTTCTCCAGTCGATTCAGACTCCCAATTAGCAAAAAAGGTTTGGGCTGCTCTCTGGCATACCGACAGTTTATATCGGCAAAAAAACAGTATCTGTCAGCTATTTTTATTACATGTATCTTAATGGTTTTTATGATTTTGGTCAGTACGATTTGCAACTGGATAGAACAAGATTCCAATATAAGCGATATGTTTATGGCAGCCAGGGTAGATCTGTCAGCCGATTATTCCGATGAAAAGGCAAAAGAACAGGCAGAAAAAATCATAAAGAAATACAGTGATTTTGAAACCTATCATATGAGCACACAGTATGTATTATTAGAAAATTTGTATACATTTTGTTATGTGATAGACGATCCGGAGCAATATACTTCCGTCTACAGGGGACGAACCTGCAAGTATGAAAATGAAATTATGGTGACGCAGTATATTGCAGATGAATTTAAAGTAAATATAGGGGATCGTATGGAAGTGAAAAATGGAGAACGAAAAGCCTCCTATATCATATCAGGTATTTATGAATCGTCCAATGATGCGGGAAAAAACTTTGCAATGTCGCAGAAAGGGTTGGAACGATTGCAGGCCACAAAGACAGAGGAAAAAGATACAAATAAAATGGAAACGTGTTATTATGTACTTTCAAATCAGGAGAAAACAGCACAAATGCAAAAGGAATTAAAGAAAGTTTTTGCAAAGGATAAGAAAACCGATTTTGATTTTCAGGAGGATAATGCACAGTTTGCAGTGATTGTATCGGCAGTGCAGGGACTTACGGGAATTATTTATCTGATTGGAGCCGTTTTTGTGTGTATCACAGTTATCTTGGTGTGTAGTAAAGTATTTGTAAGAGAAAAACAGGACTTTGGTATTTATAAGGCGATGGGATATGATTCGCACAAGCTTCGTATCCAACTGGCACTTCGATTTTCCATTGTTGCTCTCATTGGTTCTTTTTTGGGAATACTCGTGGCATATTGTATTAGCGATCGTGTATTGGGCTTCATATTATCTGCCGTTGGGATTTATCATTTTCATAGTGAGATACAGATAGTAACAGAACTAATGCCGATGCTGCTTATGGTTGTCATTTATTTTATCTGTGCTTATATGACAGGAAGGAAGATTAAGAAAGTGAAGCCGAGAGTTTTGATTGTAGAGTAGAAACTGATAAGGTATATAGATTGAAAGATGGTTGATGGAAATTTACAAAATAGTAAAGCAAAAGTATTTGGGAAAACTATAGTTTATTACAGGATTACATGAATTTTTATCTTCTTAAAATAAGAAAAAAGATGATTTTACAGAAGCTAATAAGGGTAGAGTTTCAATAATGAAACTCTACCCTTAACCCAATGCACCGCCTACTTTTGTAGTTACGGCAATATCCATACAATCCGTTAAAATTTCAAAAATTTGTACCAGCATACTCTCTTTGGGAATTTCTTTCGAGCGTTTTTCTTTGGCAATGCAGTTATTATAAATTTCCAATAAAAGATTTTTAACGCGATCCGCATCAAGGTACATAGCGTACATAAACTGTATAATATATTCTACATGTTCTTTAATAATATAAGTACGAATAATCGTGTCGAAGTGTTCATGTTCTTCATATAGTTCATTAAAATAATAATCGTCAGCATCTGTATTTACAGAAAACATTTCATAAATATCAAAATCACTTGGTTCATCCATTTCCCAGTAAAAAACAGGTAGTTTATGCAAGGCATAATGGCAAGGAGAAAGGTATTTTTTAGCATGTTCCTCGTCCTCCCGCAGCAACCATTGAATTAGGTTGGAGGATGTCTCAAATGCATAGCGGCAAAGAGCCAGATTTGGATATTCCAGTTTTTTATAATATTTGCAAAGCTTTCGGAAGAGCCAGCCAAGGCGATAATACGTTTCATAGTCTGTATCAGAATCTTTTTCAAACTTATATAATTGTATTTCCCACAATTGACCTGGATAAACAGAAAAAGGTTCACTGGAATTTGCCAGTTGTTTTGTATACTTTGTCATAAGCTGATAGAAAAAGAAGGGAGCAATGTCGCGAAATTCCTCATTAGCTCTGGTGATACAGACAAAGTGATGGAGATTAGAGTAAAGTTCTGGCGAAGCTTTTTCGGAAATTTTAAAACATTTGCGAAATAGGAAACATAAATGTTCGGTTTCTTCCTCATAGTCGGTGGAAAACTCTAAAAATGTTTCGTATGTGGGTAATGTTTTGTAGGAGGAAATATGTTTCCATTGCTCTTTTAGAGATTTTTGCAGATCAATTTTTTTTGTCAGTTTATTGATTTTTTTCTGAAGTTTCTTGTAAGCTGATTTTAACTTTTTATCATTTGATTGTTCTGAAAAGTGAGAAATAAGAAAATTATCGTCACTGACAGCGGCAATCAATAAATTTCTAAGTTCTTCGTTGTCTGGTTGCTCTATTAATTTATCAGCCAAGGCATAGCATAGAATTGATTTATTCTGCATAGGAATGCGATAGTTAATACAACTATCTAAAAAATGTTTTTTATAGGCATGAATTGTTTCTTTCATAATTTTAAAGTCCTTTCTCTGTCATATGCAGACAACTGTGCTATATCAGTTAAAGTCAGGTTGTGGTAAGTAATCTTTCCAATAGCTTTCGATTGCATCCTGAGCCAGTTGCTCTCCAATTACGATTATCACATCCTGTCCTTGCGGTACGGGAGTGATGCGAATATTACTTTTTGTAGCATTTAATTCGATCCATTTTCCATTTGCCATTTGCATAAATCCTTTTACACGAAAGACTTTACCACAGGTATCATCCTGTAACAGTGCTTTTGCAGTTTCACGCAGTGTATCTTCCGGCATATGAATATTCATAAAATAAAGAGAGGTAAAGGCTTCGTTTTCATCAAACCATAGTTTGGAAGTATGATCTAAAGTGTATCCGCAAGAACGGATTTGCTCAAAATCATTTGCTGCCATTTGTGACCAGTCTTTTTGTAAAATTTCATTTTTTAATCTGCGGCTGCATTGAAATTGCTCTAATACATGATTTAGGTAGTGAATCGTACTCTCTCGTTCTTCCTGCGTAGAATCATCCACTTTACTTAGAACAATATTTCCTGCTTGTGCGATTTGGGATGCCAGCAAATATTCCGCCTGTTTAGTCATATTTTGCTCCAATTTGGAATCTACAATGGCAATTACATTGTTAATTTGATACCAGCGGTCTAAAGGTTCCTCATGTAATACATCAAAAAATTCATCTACATCATAAATACCGGATGGCTCTACCAAAACTCTGTCATAGCCACACATCCCCATAGAGATAAGTTTTGTTTTAAATCTTCTTTTATGGCAGTCGTAGTCACAACCACCAGCTACCATTTCCAGTTCGCAATTGTCTCCCATAAGATCCTGCAAAAGCATCATATCTACATTGACGGCACCAAAATCATTTTCAAGAATGCCAATATTTTCGCCCTGCTCCATTAAATACTGGGCATATTTTTTCAAAAAGGTGGTTTTTCCTGCCCCTAAAAAACCTGTAATTAAGTCAATTTTTACCATAAGCAATTCTATTTGTACAACAAAAAATGTTGTCAATCCTTTCTTATTTTAATAAAAAGTACGAGAATCGTATTGTTTTTTATATTATTTTGTAGTAAAAGATAGAAAAGAAAGTCTTTTACATGTTGGTTTCTGTTACGATTAACCTAATTCTAGCATAATAAAAAAGGGAATGCAATTTGGAAAAAGAACCTAATCACTTAATTTTTGGTTGGAAGAAATTCTTCTATTTGGTATAATAGGGGTGAGATAATAAAAACAAAAATGTTATAATGTAAAGGAAAAGAAAGATGAAGAGAAGAAGCAGATGGAAGATTATGTGGCGGGATATGCGTCGTGAAAAATATTTATATGGAAGACAAAGAGGTAGAAGGCTTCAGAGTACATTACTAATTGCATTGTGTATTAGTCTTGGAGTTTTTATACTGGTTGCTGGAGGGTATGCACTTTATGACAAGGTTAGTAATAGAACGATAGAAACGGCTGGAAAAAGTAGTAATCTTGCAGAAAACAAGGAAGATATAACGCAGAAGGAGCCAAAGGCAACAGTACAGGTGACAGAGGCACCACCTACAGCTACACCAGAGCCAGTAAAAAAAGAGGCATCGCTGGTATTTACTGGCGATTTGATGGTACATAGTTATCAGTATAATGCTGCATATGATGCTAGTACGGATGACTATGATTTTTCTAATAATTTTACTTATGTAAAAAAGTATTTTAAAAAGGCAGACTATGTAATTGGTAATTTTGAGACTACACTTGCTGGAAGAGATAAAGGGATCAGTGATTTCCCTCGCTTTAATTCTCCGGATTCTTTTGCGAAGGCAGTGAAAGAGGCAGGGTTTGATTTGCTTACAACAGCAAACAATCATTGTGTAGATAAGGGGTCTGCGGGATTACGCAGAACAATTGATATATTGAAGGCGGATGGATTTGACCAGATTGGAACTTACAAATCTGAAAAAGCTAGTAAAAAGATTTTTGTAAAAGAAATCAATGGAATTCAAGTGGCATTTGTTAATGGAACATATGGTGTCAATGGACTGACTTATGACAAAAACTATGAAGTAAAATTGTTGAATGAGCAGTTTTATAAAGAGTTGAAAAGAGCAAGAAAAAAGGCAGATTTTGTAGTGGTACTTCCGCATAATGGAACAGAATATCAGCAAACACCAAATAGCACCTATCAGCAGCAGTATAGAAAGATGTTGGAAGCAGGAGCAGACGTAGTGATTGCTAGTCATCCGCATGTATTACAGCCGATGGAATATCAAAAGATTACGGATCAGGATGGAACTACCAGAACTGGTTTTGTTATGTACTCTATGGGGAACTTTATTTCTTCACAGGTAACAAAGCCTAGAGATGCGGGAGTAATTTTGCAGTTGTCTATTTCACAGTTAGATGAGGGTACTGTTACCTTAGATGAAGTTGCGGCAATTCCTACCTGGTGCCGATTTACGGATGCACAGGGAAAGAGGAATTTTACTGTGTTTAGTGTATATGATATTTTGAAGATGTCAGAGGAAAAGAGAAAAAGTCTCATTAGAGATAAGGATTATATGCGTGTACAGCAAATACAGGAGGAAAGTACAAATACATTACTTGGCTCTCCTGTGTCTGCAACAAAGAAAAAGAAAAAATACGTGTTTACACAGACGAAAAAAAACTTTAATCGTGTTTACAAGAAATAGTATCTTATGAAAGGAACGATACAAACAAAAGTACAGTTTTGTTTGTGTTTTGGTGAAAAATAATGAATAGAGAGAATAAATTGCTTTTTGTTTATAATCCGCGTTCTGGAAAGGGACAGATAAAAAATAAATTATCTGAGATATTAAATATTTTTGCGGGTGCAGGATATGAGATTACGGTTCGTCCTACGCAATGTGCAAAGGATGCCTATGAAACAATTAGAACTACTGGTACTGATTATGGAATAATCGTGTCATCTGGTGGAGACGGCACACTCAATGAAAGTTTTCAGGGAATTATGGAACTGCCGTGGGAGAAACGTCCTTATTTTGGTTATATTCCCGCAGGAAGTACCAATGATTTTGCCAGTACGCTTTCAATTTCCAAAAATCCAGTGACAGCAGCCAAAGGCATCGTAAAGGGTAAAAAGTTTTGGTGTGATGTAGGAAAGGCATCTACGGGTTATTTTGCGTATGTGGCAGCATTTGGGGCATTTACAAATGTGGCATATGCTACGCCACAGGAAACAAAGAATGCATTGGGACATTTGGCATATATATTAGAAGGATTGAAAAGTCTGACAACCTTGGAAAGCTATCCTGTAAAAGTACAGTATGTAGATGAATTGGGAGAGAAAAAACAATTTGAAGATAAATTTATTTATGGTATGATTTCCAACACCGAATCGGTAGGTGGAATGAATCTGTTGAAAAAATCAGAGATTGATTTACAGGATGGAATGTTTGAAGCATTGCTTGTTAGAAATCCGGAGAATCCCATTGAACTGCAGCAGACGATTAATGCCCTTGTGACAAAAGATTTTTCTTCAGATCGGTTTTATTTTTTCCGAACAAATGCAGTGCAATTTGAAGGAGAAAACGAGATTTCATGGACATTGGATGGTGAGTATGGCGGTACGGTAAAATCAATGCAAATAGAAAATATTGCAAAAGCAATTTGTATGCGTTACAAGCCTATAAGAAGAAGGATTTTGCTAAATAAGGACGAGTTTGAGGAATAGTAGTATGAAAAAGCGTAGAGAACAGGTACGGGATTTATTTTTTGACGGCATGAAAGATGCAATGAAAAAATTGCCTGTATGGGTGAAAATTCTTGTGCCGATATTGTGGTTATTACTATATGTAACACTTATTCTTGTGGTAGGTTATTTAGCATTGGCTTACAAGAATGTTTTGTTGGGAGTTTTTGATGTAGGTTTTTTGTTTATTGTAATAATAATGGTGATTGCGGCGGTAAGCTATCATAACAAATAAAGTTAGGATATTACGTGTTTTGCAAATACCAGAAATATAAATAATAAAAGGGAGAGATGAGAGATGGAGTATCAATTAATTGGAGATGTAATGCCTGCTGTGGAGGTTCGTATGCAATCGGGTGAATCAATGTATACGCAATCAGGAGGAATGGTATGGATGTCTGAAGGAATTAAGATGGACACAAATACAAATGGTGGTGTATTAAAGGGATTTACAAGAAAATTTGCAGGAGAATCTATGTTTATGGCAACTTATTCTGCTACAGTGGATAATGCGATAATAGCTTTTGCATCTACGGTACCTGGTAAGATTATGCCAATTGATATGACAAATGGACCAATGATATGCCAAAAAAATGCATTTTTATGTGCACAGCCAAGCGTTACGTTAAATACTATTTTTAACAAGAAGTTTGGAGCTGGATTGTTTGGCGGAGAAGGTTTCATTTTGCAGGAGTTAGTAGGATCTGGAATGGCATTTTTGGAAGTAGATGGAGATGTGGTAGTAAAAGACTTACAACCAGGAGAAGTTATTAAAATCGACACTGGTAATGTAGTTGCATTTTCAAAAGGCATGAATTATGAGATTGAAAGAATAAAAGGATTAAAGAATATTTTTCTTGGTGGAGAGGGACTGTTCCTTACAAAACTTACAGGAGCGGGAAGAGTGATATTGCAGACACAGAATATGAGTGAGTTTGCTGGAAGAATTGCAAAATATATGGTTAAGTCAAGTTAAAAGTATATTGAGGTTTCAATAAAACAGTATAACCAGGGCGTATATATAGTGACAGAATACATAGATGGGTTGAAATAATCTTTTGGCTGTGCTGTTGGGAGTCACAATTTGGATGTTAGCATCCCGATTGTGGCTTTTTAAATATTATGATACCAGGGGCAAAAGGTCATATGTTTCATGCTTACATGAACCAACATCCTATTATAATAAATGTAGAAGGAGAATGAAATGGCAAAGTACCGAATTTTAATTGTAGAAGACGATGAAATAATTGCCAAAATGGAGAAGGAATATTTAGAAAAATGGGAATACAAAGTATTTTGTGTGTCTGATTTCAAAAATATATTAAATGATGTTAATGAGCAGAAACCAGATTTGATTTTGATGGATGTGAAACTACCCTATTACAATGGATTTTACTGGTGTAGCGAAATAAGAAAATTTTCTAAAGTACCCATTATGTTTGTATCTTCCAAAAACGATGAAATGAATATTGTCATGGCGATGGATATGGGAGGAGATGAATTTATTGAAAAGCCGTTTTCTTTTCCTGTGTTAATGGCAAAAATTAATGCGTTACTTCGTCGAGCATATAGCTTTAAAGGGCAGATAAATATGTTAGAACACAAGAATGTCCGTTTAAATTTGTTAAATGCCATTGTATTTTATGGAGAACAGCAAGTGGAACTGACAAAAAATGAATTTAAGATATTACAGGTACTTATGGAGAGTGCTGGAGAAATGGTGACAAGAGAACAGATTATGCAGCAACTTTGGGAGGATGACAGTTTTATTGATGACAATACGCTGACAGTGAACGTAACAAGGATACGAAAGAAGTTAAAGAGTATTGGTGTGGAGGAATTTATAATGACGAAAAAGGGCATAGGGTATTTCGTATGATGTTAGATTATATAAAAGAAAAAAGAAAGGGATTTTTATTGTTTTTTCTTTTTGGGATTACCTTTGCGGGATGCTTTTATTTGACAAATACAAAATGGGAAGTATTGTGGTATCCCGAAGTGTTATGTCTATTCTTTTCTTTTTGTTATGTAATTTGCGATTACATACAATTTAGAAGGAAACATTTAAAATTAGAAAAAATGAAGAATCATGTTTCGGAAACCTTGGAAATGTTACCAAAGGCGGAAGGAGTCATGGAGCGTGATTATCAATGTTTGTTAAGCATACTATTTCAGCATCAACAACAAGAGTGTAATGCCAGAAGAAATGAGAACAGGGAAAACAGAGAATATATGACACTTTGGGCGCATCAGATAAAGACGCCGATTACAGCTATGGAGCTGATTTTACAGGAGATGCCGTTAGAAGAAACAACAGTGGAATATACAAAAGAATTGTCGGATAAGTTATTTGAAATTGAGCAATATGTAGACAGCTCTTTGCAGTATATGCGATTGGATACTATGACATCTGATTTAGTGTTGTCAGAAAATGACGTATTTTCTATGGTAAAACAAGCAGTTCGTTATTTCTCTCGAACGTTTATCCGTAAAGGAATTAGATTAACTATGGAGGAAGAAACAGTAAAAGTAATTACAGATGAAAAATGGGTAGTATTTGTTTTAAAGCAGATTATATCCAATGCATTAAAATATACAAAACAGGGGGAAATAACAATCTATATGGCACCAAAGCAGGAAAAGGTATTGGTAATAGAAGATACAGGGATTGGGATTGCAGAAGAAGAATTGCCAAGAATAATGGAACGTGGATTTACAGGTTATAATGGAAGAATGGAAAAAAAGGCAACGGGAATTGGATTATACTTGTCTTATACGATTATGGGAAAACTGGGGCATGAGATACGGATACACTCCACTGTTGGAACAGGAACCTGTGTAGAGGTGGATTTTAAACATCACAAGTCTTAATTAAATCTATCTGGAGCTTTAGTATGTCAAAAATAAAAGAAACCTTACAAAAGTGTAAGATTGGAAAAAGAAATGTAAGCCAAAGTTAAGGCATTACATTTCTTTTTTTGTTATGATAAGTAAGAAAGTTAAAACAATATTGGGGCTACTAATAAAGGAAAGGAAGCGAGTAAATATGACATTATTGGATGTAAAAAATGTAAGGAGAGTATATAGCACTAGATTTGGTGGAAATAAGGTGGAAGCATTAAAAAGTATCAACTTTTCTGTAGAGGAGGGGGAATATGTAGCTATTATGGGAGAGTCTGGCTCTGGAAAAACAACACTGTTAAATATTTTAGCAACTGTAGATCGCCCTACTGCGGGGGAAGTTTCATTAAAAGGAAAAAATTTGGTATCGATTCCAGAAAAAGAATTAGCAAGATTTCGTAGAGAACACTTAGGTTTTGTTTTTCAGGATTTCAATTTATTAGATACTCTTTCTATTGAAGATAACATTTATCTTCCCCTTGTGTTGGCAGGAAAGAAATATGATGAAATGCATGGAAAATTAAATGTATTAGCATCGAAGCTTGGGATTGCACAGTTGTTAAAAAAGTTTCCGTATGAAGTATCTGGTGGACAAAAACAGAGAACAGCGGTAGCAAGAGCCATGATTACAGATCCAGACATTTTATTGGCGGATGAACCGACAGGAGCATTGGATTCACGCTCTGCGGATGATTTGTTAAAAACATTTGCGGATATTCATGAGCAAGGACAGACGATTGTTATGGTAACGCATAGTGTGAAGGCGGCAAGTCATGCAGGTAGGGTATTGTTTATTAAGGATGGGGAGATTTATCATCAATTGTATCGTGGAAATTTATCTAATGAGGAAATGTATAAGAAGATTTCAAATACATTAACTGTATTACTGTCTGGGGGTGAGGTAAATGACTAAAAAGTTGTATTTTTCTTTGGCGAAAAATAATATTAAGAAAAACAAGAGTACATTTTATCCATTTTTGATTTCTATCTTAATGATGGTAGCAATGTTTTATATTATATCTTCGGTATCTTATGAAGTTTCTCATGCAAAGGGATTTTATGGGATGGATGCCATGGAAATGGTGTTGGAGTTTGGAATTTATGTCTGCGGTATCTTTGCGGCACTTGTTATATTTTACACGAATAGTTTTTTATTGAAACAGCGTTCCAGAGAATTGGGATTATATAGTATGCTTGGTTTGGAAAAGAGGCATATTGCCAAGGTACTGTTTTGGGAAAACTGTATCATTGGGCTGACTGGATTGGCCGGTGGATTGATAATTGGTATTTTGTTTTCAAGACGGATGTCCTTAATATTACTTAAAATGATAGGAACGAGTATAAAGTTGGATTTTATGATACCAAGAAATTCTATCGTTACTACAGTTATTTTATTTACTGCTGTATATTTGGTGAATTTTTTCGTTGCTAATATTCGTGTGGCTCGTTTAAAACCGATTGAATTATTACAAAGTGGAAAAAAAGGAGAAAGGGAACCAAAGGCAAATTGGCTGTTTGCATTACTTGGAATTGTCAGCCTAGGAATTGGCTATTATCTTTCCGCAACGACAAAAAATCCTATAAAAGCATTAAATACATTTTTTATAGCAGTTTTACTGGTGATTTTAGGAACTTATTTGTTGTTTATAAGTGGAAGTGTAATGTTACTGAAAATATTAAAAAAGAACAAAAGATTTTATTATCATAAATCTCATTTTATTACGGTGTCAAGCATGGCTTATCGTATGAAAAGAAATGCAGTAGGGTTGGCAAATATCTGTATTTTGAGTACAGCAGTATTGATTATTTTATCTTCCACCATTTGTTTGTATGTGGGAATTGAGGATGTTTTACGGTTACAGTATCCAAGAGATGTGCGAATTGAGTGTGACGCAAATAAGGCAGAACTTAATATAGAAAAAATGGAAAAGATAATCCAGCAGAAAGTTAAGGAAGCTGGGAAAGAGACATTACAGGTAAAGAAAGGGTATTCGTTTAATTATTTAGGCTGTAAAGGAGCAAACAATCATTATATGATTGCCGGAACTTTTAATGCAGATAATATGCAATATTTAACTATGTATAGCATGGAGGAATACAATCAATTAGCAGATAACAAAAATAAATTAGGGAAATTAGGTAAAAATGAAATCTGGGCATATGATGAGAAAGGAACATTGAAAGATGGACAAAAGATTTTCCTTGCAGATGAAAACTATACAGTACATATCTTAAAAAAAGAAGAATTTCAGAAAATGCGAAACCAAAAGCAGGGATTGTACTTTGATATAGACGAGAGTAGTCTTGGCGAAACAATAAATTTCTTTTTACCTAATTTGAAAGAATTGTATAAAATGCAGAAAAAAGCAAAAGAATTGGAAAAGAAAGGAAGTTTTTCTTATCCTACTATGCAGTATGCTTATGCATTTAATATGTCAGAGAAAAACGTAAAAAAAATGGAGACATTTGTGGACACATTAGAAAAAACATTAAAAGAAGCGGATATATCTTGCGAAATCCGAAGTCTTGTTATAAATCGAGATGGATTTTATGGTATATTTGCAAGCCTATTTTTTATTGGCATTTTTATAGGAAGTATATTTTTGATGACAACTGTTTTAATTATATACTATAAGCAAATTTCAGAAGGATATGAAGATAAAGAACGATTTGAAATCTTACAAAAAGTAGGTATGAGTCAGAAGGAAGTAAAAAAGGTGATACATTCTCAGATTTTACAGGTATTTTTCCTGCCAATTCTTTTAGCATCTCTTCATATTGCATTTGCCTTTCCATGTGTGAAAAAGATTCTCGAAATGTTTTTTATGAGTAATACAGAATTATTTATAGGTTGTACCGTTAGTAGTATATTACTGTTTACAATTGTATACGCAATTGTATATAAATTAACTGCAAAGACGTATTATAAAATCGTATACGGAAATATTTAACAGGAAAAGAGAAAAATGATAATTTTTATCATAAAAAGAGAAAAAGACATTTGGGGATAATGGGATAAAAAGACAATAATTGGTTTTAGATTAGTGAAAACTCCTAAAAAAATATGCATTGCATAAAAAAAGACTGGTAAAAATGATGTAAATTTGATAAAATAATAGAAGAGAGTTGTAAAAAATTTTAGGAGGAAAAAGCGTATGGTTAGAAAAAAGGTAAAAAAATTGTTAGCCATTACTTTGTCAACTGTTTTGGCGGTATCTGGATATCCAATTGACGGAATGGCAGTAAAGGCACAGGTTACGGAAACGAAAAATACAACTGAAAATGTATATAAGGTAGAGTTGGATGAAAGTGGAAAGGTTGTGGCAGACAATTCATCTGATTTGGTAAATCAAACATTTAGCTGGGATAATGCTACTGTATATTTTGTGCTTACAGACCGTTTTAAAAATGGAGATAAGAGCAATGATCATTCTTATGGTAGAGGAATGCAGGCAGATGGTAAAACTGCGGTAGAAGGATTGGACACCTATACCAATCCTGGCACCTTCCATGGTGGAGATATAAAGGGATTGACAGAAAAAGTTGAGGATGGATATTTTAATGATTTAGGAGTAAATGCAATTTGGATTACGGCACCATATGAGCAAATTCATGGATATACTTCTGCTAACGTTAAGAGTAATAATGCAAATACTTATCCAGATCCGGAGGGACAGGGATTTCCGTATTATTCTTATCATGGGTATTGGACGTTGGATTATACCAATATGGATGCCAACATGGGTACAGCACAGGAGTTTGAAACATTTGTAGATAGCTGCCACGAAAAGGGTATTCGTGTGGTTATGGATATTGTAATGAATCATGTGGGATATACGACTATGCAGGACGCGGTAGACTATGGATTTGACGGAGCCTTAAAAGGAGATTGGAAGTCCTATTATTATGGAAATTCTACTTACTTGATGGGCGGTGATCCTGAATCTACGAATTTTTGGGATAAAACTTCCTCTGCCTGGTCAAAATGGTGGGGAGCCGGATTTGTACGTGCAGATTATCCAGGGTATGATGCAGCAGGTGGAGATGATACGCACATGAGTCTTTCTGGACTTCCAGATGTTGTTACAGAGTCTACGGCAAAAGAAGTATCTACGCCACCATTACTTGTAACAAAATGGACAGAGGAAGGAAGATTGGATAAAGAGCAGGGCGAATTAGATGATTACTTTAAGCGTACTGGAAATAAGAAACAGCCAAGATACTATATTATTAAATGGCTGACAGATTGGGTACGTGAATATGGAGTAGATGGTTTCCGTTGTGATACAGCGAAGCATGTTGATCTGGATGCGTGGAAGGATTTAAAGACAGAGGCTGTTTCTGCATTAAAGGAATGGAGAGCGAACAATCCGGACAAGCCTGGTGCAAATTGGACAGATGATTTTTGGATGACAGGAGAAGCATGGGGACATGGAATGGGAAAAAGTGCATACTTTAGTAATGGCTTTGATTCTATGATTAATTTTTCATTCCCGAAGGATGGAAATATTGCAAGTTTGGAGGGCACGTATAGTAATTATGCAACTACAATTAACAGTGATTCGGAATTTAATGTTTTAAGTTATGTAGCATCTCATGATGATTCTGCTGGAGTTGGTGTATTTACAGCAGACGATAAAAAGAGTCAAAATTTAGGAACCAGTTTATTATTGGCACCAGGGGCTGTACAGATTTATTATGGAAATGAAGTAAATCGACAGATTGGATGGAAAGATTACTTTACTGGAAGTGATTATTTGGATCAGCGTTATCGTACGGATATGCCATGGGATAGTTATCCAAAGGATGTATTAGCGCATTGGCAGAAAGTAGGAACATTCCGTAATAAACATTTAGCTGTTGGAGCAGGTCAGCATGAAATGTTAGAGGAATCACCATATACGTTTGCAAGAACCTACCACTTAGAGGAAGAAGATGAAGATAAGGTAGTATGCTGTTTGCCAGGAAAGGCAGGTACCTATGATGTCAATGTAGGAAGTGTATTTGAAGATGGTGAGACAGTTACCGATGCATATTCTGGAAAATCAGCAGAAGTATCTGGTGGTAAAGTAAGCTTTACTTGTGATGAAAATGGTGTCATTTTAATCCAAGGATCTGGTATTGTAAAAGCCAGTGTTAGTGCGAAGAGTGCGATTAAGACAGCTACATATAGTGCAGAAAAATTTGAGGTAACATTAAAAGCAAATAAGGCAAAAGATACAAAATACAGTATTAATGGTGGAGCAGAAAAGGAATTTACCACTGGTGATACTATCACACTTGGGGGAGATACTGCATATGGTGAAGAAACAACACTTACATTAACAGGTATTTCTGAGGATGATGGTTCAAGTTTAAGTAAAACCGTTACATACAAACGTAGTGCAGAACCTGCGATCAGCAATGGCACATTTTGTGTAAAGGCTAGTAAGAAAGATTTCCCAACTGCCCCAAATATATTTGTTTATACAAATGATGACAAGGAGACTGCTTTAAATGGTGTATGGCCGGGTGCTGTTATGCAGCAGGATCCAGACGATTCCGAGTATTGGTCATTTACCATTGAGGATAGAGAAGAGGATGCTTGTATTATCCTATCTCTTGGAGCAACTGCAAACTCAGGAGGTACGTGGAGAAGTACACCGGATAAAGCCAAAGGTCTTGTGGTAAAGGGAAGTATGTCTTATGACAAGAGTTCAAACGAATTAACAGAACTTCCATCTGGAGATCCTGGAAAGGTAACGATTAATTATGTGGATCAAGATGGAGAAGTGCTTAAATCCATCTATCGTGTAGGTGCAGTAGGCAAAAAGTATACAACATATGCAGCAGATATTGATGGATACAAGTTGGTAGAAACACCTAAAAATGCTACTGGTGAATTTGAAGAAAATGGAACTGTTACCTATGTGTATGCAAAGGGGGATGGACCTGTAAAGACAAAAGAACCTGTAGATACTGCAACACCGAAACCAAATGAAACAGATAAGCCAGGCGAGACAAGCACACCAAAACCAACAGTTGGTACGACAGATAATCCAAAAGTTACAAACACACCAAAACCAACCACAACGGCAAGTAATACCAATAAACCAACCAATACTGCAACACCAAAGCCAAGTGCAAGTGTAACTACACCAAAGCCAACGACAACCCCATCTACGGATATTGATGATGCAAACGCAATTCATGCTACGCTGAAAACAAGTAAGGGTTCACCACAGGCATTAGGAAATAAAATTACCTTGACAGCAAGTGCAACAGGTGGAACAGGAAATTATTTGTACAAATTCTATACAAAGGATTCAAAAGGAAAAATAAGTTATATTCAGAAAGAATATAGTGATAAAAACAAGGTTACATGGACACCAACTGTAGCAGGTACATATCAGGTTATTGTAAGCGTACAGGATTTGTTCACTGGAAAGACAAGCACTGCCAGTGTTAAATTCAATGTAACAAAGACTTACTTTACTTTAAAAGATTACACCGTAAAGGCAAGTGGAAAGAAAATTACTATGAAGGCAAGTGTAATACCTGCCAAGGGAAAGGTAAGATATAAATTTGTTGTCAAATTAGGTAAAAAGACAATTAAGAATTATGGTTATTCCACAAAGGGAAGTAAAATTTTAAAAGTAAAGAAAAAAGGAACTTATAAAGTGACGATGTATGCGAAAGATAGTTCCGCTACAGTATATGCAACAAAAACAATAAAAGTCAAATAAAAGAATTGAGGAAAGCAACCCATCAATAAAGAAACTGTTGGTGGGTTGCTTCTTTAAAATAGTGTACAAGTTTCACAAAACAATCGCACTTAAGCGTGCAAGATAAGCTTGTTTTGGAAACGCTTTCATAGTAAAATAGGAATCGTTACAGGTTTTTATCTTTATTTTGAGGATACATGGTGTATCTTTCTGATGGGATAGGGAAAGATGATAAAGAGGAGGAACGAGCGTGAGAAGAGACGAAACGATTACACAGGAATTATTGACTGGGGAACGTGCATTGTTCCAAGGTGAGAATTTAACAATTTTAGATAGTATTTTTGATGCTGGAGAATCTCCGTTGAAAGAAAGTAATAATATTACATTACGAGGAAGTATGTTTAAATGGAAATATCCTTTGTGGTATAGTAAAAATGTAAAAGCAACAGATTGTACCTGGTTTGATATGGCAAGAGCCGGTGTATGGTACACGAATGATATTTTAGTAGAGGATTCTGTCATTGAAGCTCCTAAAAACTTTCGTAGATCAAAAAATATAACGCTAAAACAGGTTACGTTACCAAATGCGGAAGAAACTTTATGGAATTGCGAAAATGTTACAATGGAGCATGTCAGCGCAAATGGGCATTATTTTGCTATGAATAGTGAAAATATGAAAATTTCAGATTTTACTCTTACAGGAAACTATTCTTTTGATGGAGCAAAAAATGTAGAAATTCATAATGCAAAACTGCTTTCCAAAGATGCTTTTTGGAACAGTGAAAATATTACTGTTTATGATTCGTTTATTTCCGGCGAGTATCTTGGATGGAATGCGAAAAATCTCACTCTGGTTAATTGCACAGTGGAAAGCTTGCAGGGAATGTGCTATATTGATAACCTTGTAATGAAAAATTGTAAGCTATTAAATACAACGTTGGCTTTTGAATATTCTACAGTGGAGGCACAGATTAACGGAACGATAGAAAGTGTTATGAATCCGACTGCAGGAACGATAAAGGCAGATCATATTAATAAATTGATTTTGGAAAAGGATAAGATTGATACCGAAAAAGTAAAGATTATATGTGAGTAGAAGCATAGTAGCTAGGCTTTTTTGCATTTTAATTTGCAGAAATACCTTGCTAAGACATGCAAAAGTACACAAAAAATTAAGAGTGCAAGTTTTAACAGGAAAGGAGGAATCGATTCATGTATGATTTTGATACTACAGTAAATCGTAGAGGAACCGCATCTTTGAAGTGGGATGTGGAAGAACATGAATTGCCTATGTGGGTTGCAGATATGGATTTTCAGACTGCGCCAGAAATTCGAGAAGCATTGGAAAAGCGGGTTGCACATGGCGTTTTTGGTTATACGGTTATTCCAGATGCTTGGAATCAGGCATATGTAAATTGGTGGAAAAGGAGGCATCATTTTTCGGTACAACCAGAATGGCTTGTATTTTGTACGGGGGTAGTGCCTGCTATTTCCAGTGCGGTGAGAAAGCTTACAACTCCAGGCGAAAATGTTTTGATACAGACACCAGTTTATAATATTTTCTTTAATTCTATTGTAAACAATGGAAGAAATGTCCTAGAAAGCCCACTTGTATATGATGGACAGGCGTATCAGATTGATTTTGCGCAACTCGAAAAGGATTTAGCAAATCCACAGACAACATTGATGATACTTTGCAATCCTCATAATCCAGTAGGAAAAATATGGGATAAGGAAACACTTGAAAAAATAGGTAATTTATGTGAGAAATACCATGTTACGGTATTGTCAGATGAAATTCACTGCGATTTAACAGCAGTGGGGAAAGAATATGTACCGTTTGCAGCAGTATCTGAGACTTGTAAGAAAATCAGTGTGAGTCTTTGGGCGCCAACGAAAACCTTTAATATTGCAGGGTTACAAACGGCTGCAATTATGGCAGCAGACTCAACGCTCAGACATAAAATGTGGAGAGCCTTAAATACAGATGAAGTGGCAGAACCAAATGCGTTTGCCATAGATGCAGCGATAGCCGCTTTTACAAAAGGAGAAGCGTGGTTGGATGCACTTCGTGAATATATAGATGAAAATAAGCAGATGGTAAAGCAATATTTAGAGAAAGAGTTGCCACAGATTTCGGTTGTATCTTTGGATGTTACCTATCTTTTGTGGTTGGATTGTCACGAAATTACGGAGGATTCGGTAAAACTTGCGACGTTTATTCGAGAAAAGACAGGCTTATATTTATCAGAAGGTGCAGAGTATGGCGGTGATGGAAGATATTTTCTACGTTTAAACGTGGCATGTCCGAAAGAAAGGTTGAAAGAAGGATTAAAACGGTTAAAAGAAGGAATTATGGCGTATTTATCTTGACATAAAATTTTAAACCATTATAATGAAACTATTCGGAAAAAATAATATGCTTGATTTTGCAGGCAATACAAAAAGACAGTTCATTCGTACCATCCTGTCTATAAAAAAAACTAGGGCTGATTTTGAGAGAAAGCAGACGTGGTGCGTCTGCTTTTATTTAATTATAGGAAGATTTAGATATTTTTGAGGTTTCTTTTAACACTATCAAGAAAGTCCCCCACTTCTATTGCATAGAGCAATAAGTGTGGGTGGGGACTTGCTTGTATCAGGAGGGGTACAAGCCCCTTCTGATATGCTGCGATAGCAGCTAATAATGTTATGAGCAAGTAGCAGAGCGGATTGCGAATATCCACTTGACTGATGAGAGAGAAAGGACGGCTTAGCGGCAATGTATTATTTAACGGCAGAAAATAGTTTTGACGCAGCACATTTTTTGGCAGGATATGAAGGAAAATGTGCGAATCTGCATGGACATAGATGGAGAGTGCTTGTGGAGATAAAAGGAGAACAGTTAGAAAAGTCTGGACAGATTCGTGGAATGCTTCTGGATTTTGGACAGGTGAAAGAAGAAGTAAAAAAAATGACAGATTTTTTTGATCATAGCTTTATCTACGAGACAGGAAGTTTGAAATCAAAGACAATAGAGGCACTGGAAGAAGAAAAATTTCGTATGATACCTGTTTCTTTTCGACCAACAGCAGAAAATTTTGCAAAGCATTTTTACGAAGAAATGGAAAAAAAGGAATTACCGGTTTCTAAAGTAACAGTGTACGAAACTCCAAATAATTGTGCTACCTATGTAGCAGAGTAATTTATGAAAAAACAGGTGCAGGAAAGGAATAGAAAAATGGGAACATACCAGGTGGTGGAAACCTTTGTCAGCATCAATGGAGAAGGAACTCGTGCCGGCGAGTTGGCAGTGTTTGTCCGTATGAAAGGCTGTAATCTGCGATGTGATTATTGTGATACGATGTGGGCAAATCAAGCAGATGCCGAGTCCGTTTCTATGACAGAGGAAGAGATTTATCAATATGTGAAGAAAACGGGAGTCAGAAATGTAACATTGACTGGTGGAGAACCGCTGCTTCAAAAGAATATAAAAGAGTTGCTTGCAAGATTATTACAAGATAAGGAATTAAGGGTAGAAATTGAAACAAATGGAAGTGTAGACTTAACAGATTTTGCTAATATGGAACCAAGACCATCTTTTACAATGGATTATAAATTAGGGGCCAGTGGAATGGAAGAAAAAATGTGCCATTCTAATTTTTTGCGATTAAATAAAAAAGACACAGTGAAATTTGTGGCAGGAAGCCGCAAGGATTTAGAACGTGCGGCGCAGGTCATAGAAAAATATCAACTGCAAGAGCGTGTTTCTGTATATTTTAGCCCGGTGTTTGGAGCAATAGAACCGGAAGAAATGGTAAATTTTCTTATAGAAAAGAAATTGAATGATGTGCGTATACAATTGCAGTTGCATAAAATTATATGGGATCCGGAAAAACGTGGAGTTTGATATACAGTCTTTAAGGAGGCAGGAAACATGAAAGAAAAAAAGATAGATACAAAGGCAATCGAGGAACATATTAGAGGCATTTTAGTTGCACTTGGAGATGATCCGGATCGAGAAGGCTTACAGGATACCCCAAAACGAGTAGCAAAAATGTATGAAGAAGTCTTTGAAGGAATGTGCTATACAAATGAAGAAATTGCTCAAATGTTTGATAAGACCTTTGAACAGGATTTAATTACAGATAGTAAGGATATGGTTCTGGTAAAAGATATAGATATTTTTAGTTATTGTGAACATCATATGGCATTGATGTATGATATGAAAGTCAGCGTGGCATATATTCCGCAGGGAAAAGTGATTGGACTTAGTAAAATAGCCAGAATCGCAGACATGGTGGGAAAACGTCTTCAATTACAGGAGCGTATTGGAACAGATATTGCAGAAATTATGGAAATGATTACGGGGTCAAAAGATGTGGCAGTGCGGATTGAAGGTTGCCACAGTTGTATGACAGCAAGAGGCATCAAAAAAGCAGGAAGTAAGACGATTACTACGGTTTTGCGTGGACGATTTGAGGATGAAATGAGCTTGCAAATGCGATTTTTACAATAAAGCTTTAAATTGAGGTATTGATTGAACGACTGTACAAAGTGTATGGTCGTTCAATCAATACCTCTCTATCTTTAGAAAAAACTCTGGATAATATAATATTTACTTAATAGTAGCTTGTTTACAAGGTATGCAATGGGATGAGGCTGATACAATAAAGTTGTATTAGTTGAGCATGTTTAAAGTCCTCTAAATCTAGAAAATTTTCCAAAGAAAGTTCTAATTGCTCCTTTAGGTTTTTGCCATCTTCAGAGGTGAGATAGTCATAAGCTATTTTTGTTGCAATCTCTGTATTTTTCATGTATTTACAGTACATTGGACTAAGTTCCTTTATAACAGTTCCAATTTTTGAATCATTGATATGTGCAATTGGAATATAGAATGTGTTGTAATATTTTTTCCAAAATTGAATACCGGATGGATGGCACAGTAGTTCTTCTAAATAAGAAATAATTGTGTTACCAAAAGCAATTGCTTCCGTTTCTGATAATTTTGCAACCCTATTGTAATGGGGAGTTTCGGTTACATACATTTCATTTGAAAAAACTTCTTCAAAAGAGGTTAAAAAACTCTTTAATTTTTTGTAGTCTTCTAAACAATATTCCGTAGAGAATTGTTTTACTTTTTCCCAAAGAAATTGCTGATAATCGGTTAGCTCTTCTGTTTTTAAAAAGGAGCACCAAAGAAAACGGTTTACCATTTCATTATCATTCTCTGTAAAAGTATTGGAAACAGAATCAGTATAATTGTTATCGGTAGAAATATCTTTCAGTAGAATTGCCAAATTGGTGAGATTTGGATGGAGTGGCAGGTTATTTATAATAGAATTTAAACTTTCAAAAGCAGTGACAAGATAACTGATTTTTTGCTGCAATTTTTTGCTATGTATATTAAGGTATAATCCACATGTATCTGGGTGGTCCAGTATCGATTGAATTGTGTTTAATGGAATATCATATTTTCGAAAATCACGTATTAAGCATAGTCTTTGTACATCATCTTCAGAAAAATCATAATAACCATTTTTTTTTGTGGTGGAAGGTTTTAATAGTCCTTTTTGTACATAAAAGTGAATGTTTCGTTTGGAAATATTTGTTTGTTTGGCTAAATCACTAATTTTCATAAAAACTCCTTTGGCTGTTTTAGTAAACGTATATATATACAACAAGAAATTTAAAGTTCTTGTAATTATTCAGTGTCAAAAAAATAAGCATCAAATTAAAGATAGGTATAATGCATACACCTAGTGTATACTTTTTGTTGCAATATTGCAAGTACAACTAAAAAATGATAAATCATGAATATAAAGTTTGCTTTTGTGAAAAAAATACATAACCTTTGCAAATACAAGATTGGGGAGACAAACATAGAAATGTTCTAGAATAAAAATGGTGTTACCGTGATTTTATTTGACTGTACAGTAAATGAATGGGGTAAAATATTCTATGTATACTAGAGTCGATTCGTCTGAACCTACATGAACTTACGGGGATGTAAAACTATATTTGAGGGACACCAAAACGAAGTATAAAGTATATTATGATATGTAAATTTTGGTAGAAGTGTAAGAGTACAAAGTACAGAACAATCCGTGGGTATCATAGTCAGAGAACTTTGACTTATCATTATTTTATTGGGGTAATAAAAAAGAAGGGGGATACATTATGCAGACAAGTATAAAAAAACGCATTGTAGACAAATTTTTACGTGTCATATCAATCATGTTGTTAGTAATGGGAATTATCATGGTAATTACCAATTCTATAAACACGAACAGATTGATGAAAACGATGATGACTACCACAGCTTCTGTAGCATCGGAGCGTGTACAGTGGGAAATTTCTTACTTAGAGGCTTTAGTCACAGATCTTGGTTGTGAAGTGAAATTAAGTGATGACACATTATCTGATGATGAAAAAATGGATATTATTAATAACCGTGTAGAGGCAAATGGATTGGTTCGAGGAAATTATATTCATTTGGATGGAAATGCTTATAATGGAAATAATTATTCAGATCGAACCTATTTTAAAGAAGCGTTAAAAGGAAATACCAGTATTTCCGAGCCGCTTATGTCAAGAACAACAGGAGATCTTAGTATTATTGTGGCTGCACCAGTGTGGAAGGATGGCGTTGTTGGCTCTGAGGTAGTTTCTGTTATTTACATTGTCCCAACGGAAACATTTTTGAATGATATTGTGCAATCACTTAACATGAGTAAACATACAGAAGCTTTTATGTTAGATTCCACTGGAAATATTATTGCAAATAAGAATATAAATTATGTGAAAGAACAAAAAAATATCATTAAGGAATCAGAAAAGAAATCATCCTTGAAAAAGTTGGCAGGAATCCATAAAAAAATTATAAAAGGAAAAAGTGGTTATACTACTTATAGACAAGGAATGACTAGTAAGGTGATTACATATGCTCCAATTAAAGGGACAAAGGGATGGACGGTTGCTATTTCAGCACCCAAAAGTGATTATACCAATGCGACTGTAATAAGTATTGGAATTATGCTAATATGCCTTGCTGTTTCTATTATTATTGCCCGTAAGTTAGGAAACAAATTAGGAGATGATATAGGGATACCAATCAAAAAATGTGCAGAGCGTTTACATTTGCTTTCACAAGGAGATTTACAAACACCAGTGCCTGTTGTTGCCATAAAGGACGAAACGTATACATTAGCAGAAGCAATGGAGAGTATGGTTCATTCTTTTGATACAATGATTGGTGATATGAAATATATGTTAGCACAGATGGAAAAAGGAGATTTTACTTCTATATCACAGGCAGAAGAAAGTTATGTAGGAGAATTTTATGCCTTACATACTTCTATTATGCAGATAAATGCATCACTTAGCAATACAATGGAAAAGATACAGGGTTCTTCCAATCAAGTGGCAACGGGAGCAGGACAATTGGCAGATGCCGCACAGTCATTAGCAACACAGACAACAGAACAGGCGAACGCGGTAGATTCTTTGACATCATCAATTGTAACAATAGGTGAACAGATTAGTACAGATGCATCGGAAGCCAGAAAGACAAGTGACTATGCAAGACAGGTGGGAGGTGCGGCAAAAGAAAGTACCGGACAGATGTCTGCTATGACAACTGCGATGAAAAAAATTTCTGAAGCATCTATGGAAATTAGAAATATTATTCAGGAAATTGAAAATATTGCTTCTAGTACAGATTTATTAGCGTTAAATGCATCCATTGAGGCAGCTAGAGCAGGAGAAGCAGGAAAGGGGTTTGCTGTCGTGGCTTCAGAAATTGGAAATCTTGCAAAACAATGTGCAGTAGCAGTGGAGGATACTAGAGGTATGATTGTTACCGCATTAAATGAAGTGGAAAATGGAAGTCAGATTGTAAATCAGACAATCACAGATTTCCAAAGTATTATTGATGGTATTTCAGAAGTAATTGCACAGATTGAAAATGTTGCAGACTCATCTGAAAAGGAAAAAGAGGAAGTATTGCAGTTAAATAAAACGATTGATAAGATTTCCGAAGTAGTGCAGGATAATTCTGCTATTGCAGAGGAAACGTCTGCAACAGGAGATGAATTGTCTAATTCTGCGGATACATTAAATCAGTTAATTGCACAATTTCAGTTAGTAAAAAAATAGAATATTTGAAAATCTAAAAATAGAGAGCATAGATGGTAACATGGATAGTTTTCTAAAAAGTTAGATTTTTGATGCGTAACGGATTAAAATCTGTTACGCATTTTTTAGTCTCTAGGAAAGTACTTTCTAGAGACTAAAAATGCTCCGCGGTGATGTGTACAGATGCGTAAGGAGAATTGTTGCAAAATATGCGACACACATCCTTTATTAGAAATAAAGCAGTTATTAGGTGAAGTATATTACAAAAATATAAAATAAATATTACAAAAAATAATTAAATTTTCATTTTTGCTACGTTTACGACTTAAAATGACTCATTTATGACAAGAATGTTAGATTTCAACATTTTTGTGTTACAATAAACATGGAAAAGTGAGCAACAATATAGATGTACACAATATAAGATACAAACCTAAAAACTTATAGTAAAATAAAACAAAAAGTAACAGAAAGGAGGCTGGGGATAAATTCAGAATAGATGGAGGCTTTAGGGGAGCTTCTAGCTAACAAAAGAGACAAATACTTTAGAGTCATTTTAATTCGTTGGTTCACTTTACAGATAAATGTATTGACTTGAGAAAGGAAGAAGAGAAATAAGGAGAAGAAGCGTTTATGAGGAAATACTTAAAACTAATATCATTGTTACTTGTTGTGGTACTTACTATTGGATTGATTAATACACAATACTCCCCAGATAATGCTACAAAAAAGCGAAAAGATGAATTGACAGTTGATTATAAAAATTATGTTGTTAATGATATGCGAGATGCGCATATTTGTTCAAAAAGACAGCTAAAAAAGTTTGTGGACAGTGTATCATATAGTGAAAGGTCTGATAAAAAAATAAGAGCGAAGGCTGTAAAGGGAATTCCCTTAAGCGTCTATAAGGGAATTAATTATGCTTCACTAGAAGACGAAGAAGACATGGTCGTAATTGAAAATGAAATAAACTATGATATTGATACAGGAAAAATTGAAGTTGAAGTTACTTGTCTGAACGAGGATACTTATGAAGTTCTTGAAAAAACAGATGTTACTGGTAATATAGTTGTACAGGATGAGTGTATCATTGGAACGTATGAGTATAATGGTGAAATATATGACCTAGGTGAGGTGATGGAACAGGTCGAAAATGACGAGTGTATAGAAGAGTGCATTTTACCGGCTATTGTTATTGGAGCCATTGTAGGTGCATCTATTGGAGCTGTTGTAGGTGGTGTGACTTCATATGTAAAATACAAAGAAATAAGATGGCATTATGTTGTAAAAGGAGCAGTTATAGGGGGAGTGTTAGGTGCAGCTACTGGTTGGGGAGTAGGTTACGTTGGTACTAAAGCATCTGTAAGTACAGTAAAAGTTGCATCGCAATGCAGTAAAGTATCAAAATGCATGAAATCAAAAAATGCATTCAAATTTACAAAGACTGTTTTAGGGCATACGGAGCGATCCTATCGTTCATCACAGTTATTGGTAAAAGAAATTATGAATTCTGCTACGGGAGTAGTTGATAAAACTGCTGCTAATTGTTATAAATGGAAAGTTCCAGGAACAATGAATAAGACAAAGGGAGTCTGGGAGTTAGTTGTTAATACAAAAACGAAAACAGTTGTCCATTTTCTATTTAAGAAATAAAAAAGGAGACATTTATGGAATTTGAGATTATTGATAAGGAAAATATAACTACAAAAAGTGTTTATCATGCTGAAGAAGAAAGCATAATGACGTATGGAGGAAAAATGGATACAAGTTTGTGTATACAAAATACCAATTTGACGCTAGATATAGATATTGACACAGGATTTTTTATGGGAGTATCTGGTTTTACGGGAAGTTTAAAAAGAGTTCCTCCTATAAAAATATCAGATATCACATTTAAAAAAGGAATTTTAGTTTATAAAAAGATTGAACATTTGGAAAAAGGGATAGGATACGATACCGGGTATAAAGGAAAAATTCTTTTTGATAAAACTAAGAAAGTAATTGTTATATTAATGGAAACACAACCTCAAATTGGAGAGTGGTTTTGTGTGACATCTAATATATATGTGTTGGTTAATTCTGGAAAACTGTGTCAAATTAGGATAAAAATTTAGGGGAAGAATCGTTTTGAAAAAAATATGTTTAATTTTTATTATTAATCTACTATTATTAGATATTGTTCTTATAACTGTATTTGTTAAAGTTGTTTCTCATAATGAGCACAAAGAAAGTAATAATAATCCTATCTGTGATGTTATCAATAATGTATGTGAAATAACAGTAGATGAGGGAAAAAAAGGAACGGGGACAGGAATATATATTGGCAGCAACAAAATTTTAACATGTAATCATCTAATAAATGAAAGAAATCCCGAAATAAAACATGCTATAAAAGTAAAATTCTATCATACGAATGATTGGAATGAGTGTACAGTTATAAAGGCTAGCGAAAAAGATGATCTTTTACTTTTAAAGCTAAATCAAAAGAAAACAAGTAACATGCTATCTTCAGTAACTTTTGGCAATAAAGATAGTATTGCATTGGGAATGGAAGTGTATAGTATTGGCAATACGTTAGGAAATGGGTTGAGTGTTTCAAAGGGGATTGTTAGTTGTACATATAAAAAGGTTGTGCGCAGTAGTTCTAAGAAAATGGGAGTGATTCAAACAAATATTTCAATTGAGAATGGTGATAGTGGAGGGCCTATATTTAATGAGAAAGGAGAAGTAATAGGAATAAATTCATTTAGATTGTTAGATTCATATGGTAATCCAACATATGCTAGTTCATATGCTATTTCTATTAAAGAAATAGAGGAGTTTTTGGTTAGAAACTAAATATATATTTATTATTCAAAGGTATTAGATATAGAGAAAAGATTATGTGGTAGAAGAATTATAAACCATACAACTACACCAATATTCAAAATTAGAGGAGACAGATAGCATGAAAAGAAAAAATATTATCAAAGCAATCCTTACGACTTGTTTCATTGTGTCTATAGCGATGGCGACTGCATGCGGGTCTGAAAGTAAGGATACAGCAAAAACAGAGAAAACAGAAAAGGATGTTCAAAAAACAGCAGAGGCAACCATAGAACCAGAGAAAACGGTAGAACCGATGAAAGTGAACAAAAATACACTACTATATTCATGGAAAACAGGAAAGAAAAATACACCTGGTTATGAAGATAAGGATGAAAAAATACAACCAGATTGTTTTTATCTATCTGGGGAACGTGTTTTTCTGGATGATACGGTAAATCAACGTATTTTAATCTATAAGGATGGAAAATATGAAAAAAGTATAAGTTTGGAATGGAACTATGATATAAAGCAGATGTATTATTCTGCAACAGATCATATCTTGAAAACGGTTTATGAAGATTTAAGTTATTCAGAAGGACCTGTATATGGAACCGCAGATTTTAATGTGGATGATGGTACGATTGTTTCTGAAAAGCAAATTTCTGATGCAAAAAATGTGTTGTTGCAATTTTTCTATCAGGATAATGGTGAATTGAATACGGTTTATTTAGGGGATAAAGAAGATGAAAGGGATAAAAAGAATTTTAAAGAGTTAGACCGATTATTTTCAAAGAATAGTAGTGCTGAAAGATTTTCTTGTGATGAAGAGAAAAATAGAATGGATGTTATTTGTTCAAATTGGTTTGATAAAAAAAATGGACAAAGACTGGAACAAGTATGGATTGTAAGCATGGAAAATGGAACAGGTGTATCATATGCAGTGCCAGCACCACATAAAAGTATGTTGGAGGCGGGAAAGGTGATGCGTATAAATGGAAATATATATCAGTTATCTATTACGGGGGATAAAGTCTCTATTTACGTGTTACAGGAGAAAAAATTGAATGGTAATAAAGTAGAAATGTACACACGATATGTAAACTAAAAAAGCAATGTAAAATAGTCAGGACCGATACCAAAGTTTTGCGGTAAATATGAAGTTTTGAATTGTTGGCGTTGCAAATAAAAAATGGAATGCATGTATGATTAGAAGAAGCATTCGCATTCCATTTTTGTATATAATAGTATTCTAGTAAGTCTTTACTTATTCCTATTATTTTATATATTTTCCTACTCCCTTATAGCAAAGTATACCGAGAATGGAAATTAAAATGCCTTTTACAATATTAAAGGGTGTAATCCCAAGAATAACTACAGTGCCAATACTTTTGATTGCTGGAATGACAGAAGCACAAGCACCAATTACTGCCTCTTCCCCACCAAATAGTGCGGCATAGAGTGGAACTGTGATAAAATAGTTAATTACAATCCCTGTAATAACCATGCAAATAGTTCCGGCTGTACATGCTAAAAGTCCTTTATATTTATTTTTGGTTTTATGGAAAATTAGTCCCAGAGGTAAAACATAACCTACACTGACAATAAAGTTGGCAATTTCGCCGCTGCCACCAGTTGTAGAAGCAGTGATTGCTTTAATAAGATTTTTAATAAATTCAATTAAAATCCCTGTGCCGGGGCCGAGACTAAGAGATGCTACAATCGCTGGAATGTCACTAAATTCAATTTCTAAGAACCCCATATACTTTACTGGAAAATGGATTAACATAAGAATATAGGATAAAGCAGATAACATACCGATGATAACGATTTGCTTTGTAGTAAAAATTCGATTTGAATTTTTAGGAGAAGCTGTATTAGGTTGCAAATTCATAAATAGTACCTCCATTTATAAGGAATAGAATGCTTTCGATTGTTAGAAACTGTCGTAGCATTATTGTTAATTCGTTGTCAAGAATCCATTATAAAGAAACAAATACCGTCTGTCAATTTGTGGATGTGTTTGGCTGGCATATGCCCGTAATAAACTGCTCGTTGTTGTGTAAATTAAAAGGCAGGTTAATTTGTAGACAGTTACCTATATAATCGTATGCTTATTATAAAAAACATTCTAATAGAAATACAACACTACAACAAAGCAATGCTACTTGAAACAAGCTTGCGCCTTTCCAGGCAACAATAATTCCAAGAAGTAAGGCAATGGTTCCACTGATTGGGGAGTGGGTTGCCTGTGTGATGGCGGGGAAGGTCATCACAGCCAGGGTAACATAGGGCACATAATATAAAAAAGATTGAATAAATCTACTTTTTATAGGTTTACGAATCAAAGTAAGTGGAAGCACACGAATGGCATAGGTTGTGATAGCCATAATGAAAATGTAAATATAAATATTATGCATGAGTATTCGTTCCTTTCGTTTTTTCTGTTGTTTGTGTGGTTAAGTTTTCGGATACTGGACACAAAATTGCTGCAATGGTAGAGATGATTAGTGTGAGAATAATTATTCTGGTACTTTCTGTCAAAGTAGACAGTAAGGGCAGCTTAGTGGCAATTGCACTAAAGAAGAAACTAATGATGACTAAAAGTGCAATAATAGGATTTTTCTTTGCTGGTGGTATAATAACAGCAAGAAACATACCGTATAGGGATACACTTAAGGCACTTACTACCCGAAGAGGTAAAACATTTCCCATGAGAATACCAAGGGAGGTGCCAAAAGCCCAAAAAGGAACGGAAGAAGTTGCTGCACCATAGATAAAATATGGATTTACATAACCAGTATTTGCAATAGTAACACCAAAAATTTCATCTGTAAGGAAAAATCCCATACACATACGATGGTGTAATGGCAAGCTATCACTGGTTCGCTGGCTTAATGCACAGGACATTAAAAAATAGCGAGCATTTGCTACCAGAGTTGCTAATAGCAAACTAAAATAAGTAGCATCTGCGGCAATCGCAGTAAAAGCGGCATATTCACCAGCAGATGCAATCTCTAAAAGGCTTGCAAAAAATCCTTGAAAAGCCGTAAGGCCTGCATGGTGGGCGGCAATTCCAAGGGAAAAGGATACTGCAAAATAACCAATTCCAATAGGAAATCCCTGTTTTATACCAAATAAGAATTGTGATGTATTCTTTTGTTGATTATTCATTTTATTCCTCCTGAAAACTAAAAGCTATAATGCAAGTGTAATAATTCCTGCCATGAAAATCAAGGGTGATTTATGCTTGTATAATTTTCCATTCTATTTTATTATAAAAGGTAGGTTCCGTTTTATCTCAGTTTGAGAATACGCCTGCACTTACAAGTAGCGAAGAAAATGTATACATGTTTTTGGCATAAAAGGAACGGATATATAATTTTGAATGGAGGAAATAAAATGAAAGTAGCAATTATTATGGGTTCCACAAGTGATCTTGCAAAGGTAGAACCAGCAGTAGGAATTTTAAAAGGATATGGAGTAGAAGTAAATGTGCGTTGTCTTTCTGCACATAGAGCACATTTAGGCTTGTCACAATTTATTGAAGAATGTAATAGCAATGGAACTGAGGTTATTATTACTGCAGCAGGTATGGCAGCAGCTTTACCAGGTGTTGTAGCATCGCAGACCGTACTTCCAGTTATTGGTGTTCCACTTTCTGGTTCTGTATTAGACGGAATGGACGCATTGATGTCAATTGTACAGATGCCTTCTGGTATTCCAGTTGCAACAGTTGCTATCAATGGTAGTAAAAATGCAGCCTATCTTGCATTACAGATTTTGGGAACACACCATGCAGAAATTAAAGAGAAACTTCTTGCAGAGCGTAAAGATATGGAAACAAATGCCATGAAAGCAAACGAAGAAGTGATTGCAAAATTTAAATAAAATAACAGCCCATTACAACGGAAATTTTCGTTGTAATGGGCTATTGTTTTCTACTAATTAGTTTTTAGCTTGTTTTTTGCTCTTTCAATCTTTGCTTAGATTGAAAATAGAGTAGGTACTTATCCCCACTGAGGAATATTTAAACCACACAATTTATTTTCATCAGAAACATTGGATTTATCAAAAACCCAACCGGTTTTTCCACTTTTTGTTTTTACTTTTACAAAACTGGTTGCTATGTACTTCTTTTTGTTATAGCTTACCGGGTAAACTGCCACAATTTTAAGTTTGCTTCCCACAGCTAATGTTGTTTTGGATGCTTTTTTGCTTGGCTTGGTATATAAAGTAGCCTGTTTTTTTAGTTTATACGTGAAATCAGATGAGATTTTATAACTTTTTTTAGGAGTTAGTTTAATCTTTTTACCAGATATTTTAAAAGGAATGGATACAAAATAGCATCCGAAATTTCCTAGATAAATTGGTGTATCTACCAGCATGGTAAAAGTACCATTTCCAGTGACTTTTAAACTTGAGAGATTGATACGATAAATGTTCAATTTCCCAAAAGTTTTACCTGACATGGATGCAAGCAAAGTTCCTTTATCCTTTTCACATTTGATGACACGAAGGGAGCTAAGACCATCGGATTCACCATAGTGTTCAATCAGTAAATTTGCACCCTTTTGATTTGCATATAAATCGCAAAGTAACACTTGTGCACCGATTCCATATTTGGATTTTACTTTATAATATACGTTTCCATTTACATAAATTGTAGTTGTAATAGCAATATTATTAGAATAGGTTTCAACTACTTTAACAAGAATACTTTCTTTTTTGCCATCCCCATTTATATCATAGGAATAGGTTTTCCCATTTTCTAGTAATTTTACTTTGTTTATGATACGCTTTGCCTGTGTTGGTGGTGTTTGTATGCCTAAAATTCCTACTATACTAAATACTACAGTAAGCATAAGGCAGAAAAATCGTTTGCTTTGTTTCATTTTAAACCTCCCTAACTTAAATAAATTTTTCGTAACTGTTCAGCCATCTACTAAAATTTTTAGCCATTCTGTATATCTGATATTTTGCGAATTGTACCCTCTGAACCGTTACAATTTTTCTATATATGTTGATATCCTAACTATTATTATAAAACGCGACAATAAAAAAGGAAAGAATTTTTTACTTATGTTGATAATAGAAAATAGCCACTTGTGTTCGATCTCGAAGTCCCAGTTTATCTAAAATAGAACTTAAATAGTTTCGTACTGTACCTTCGCTTAAAAATAAAGTAGTTGCTATTTCTTTATTACTAAGTCCTTGCGCGATTAACTGAATGACTTCTTCTTCCCGTTCGGTAATGTCATAATCGGCATAAGAAAAATCATTTTTTTTCTGAAATAAATCAGGCAGTTTGGAAACAATTTCTGAGCCAAATACAGTCTGGCCAGAATTTACTGCTTCTAGTGCAGGTAAAATACTTTCATAATCCTGCTTTAAAAGATATCCTTTTGTTCCATATTGTAAGGCCTTTATAATATATTCATTATCCGAAAAAGTGGTTAATAATAGAATGTTTGCATGGGGGGCTTCTTTTAAAATTTCCCGCGCAGCATCCAGACCACTCATTTCTTTCATTTGAATATCCATCAATATCACATCTGGATGGTATTTTTGATAGAGTGCAATTGCTTCTAGACCATTACATCCGGTAGCAAGCACTTCCACTTTTCCAGTGACCTGCAAAATAGTTTTCAATGCATTAGTAACTAGCTGGTCATCATCAACAATAATAATTTTCATCGTTTTATATCCCTTTCATTTCTCTTTGCGTAAACTCGTATAAAGTTGCCTAACAGTGTTTTGTAAAAAACGATAGGTTACGTTTGCTTTGGAATGGAAATAAATATCCGATATCCGTTTTTCTTATTAATCTGAATCGTTCCTTTGAGATTTGCGATTCGTTCCTGCATATTGGTAAGTCCGATGCCTGTATAGTCCGAAATAGGTAGTTTGGTACCATTATCTGCAATAATAAGCTGGAACAAAGATGGATGCTCTCTGACCAAAATAGAAACGTTAGTGGCATTGCTGTGCTTTGCTACATTTGTTAATGCTTCTTTTATGATAGCAATAAAACAGTACTTAATTGCTTTTGGTACTTCAAATCCCATATCATATTCCAATGTAACTGGGCAGAAAGAGAAAGAAGCTGTTATCGTTTCCAAGTTTTTTTGCAGATTGATAGATTCGTCGTGCAAGTTATGAACGCTGTTTCGTATACTGTCCATTGCCTGGGATAAGGTGTCCTCTGTCTGCTCAATCGGAAGTGCTAATTCAGAAGATTGGTTGATGACCTTTATTGCCCCCATGAGTAAAATAGCGCGTGACAGCATATGTCCCACATTATCATGGATTTCTCGGGCAATACGATTTCGTTCCTGTAATGTGGCATTATATATTTCATAATCCTGATTTTTCAAAAGTGATTTATTTTTTTCCTGCATCAGTAACAGAGTCTCACGACTATCATCCTGACTTTTCTTGTATTTTCTATCTAATGTATTCCAGCGGTGTGAAATAGATTGCAAATACATGGCTAATACCATACCGAAAAGGATAAGCATAGCTAGAAAAAACGGATAGGCCGGTGGAAGATAGAAAATCATATAAATACCTTCTAGCAAGAGCAATAGTATTCCAGCGTAGCATTTGTAATAACAGCTATCATAAAAAAGTACGGGGATAAATAGTAGAAAAGCAGGATGATAAATACAAAAAAGACCGTATACGATACTGCAAATAGCACAGTATCGTTTGGATTGAAAAAAATATATGGTGCTGGCAAAAAAGATACTGCTTAAAAAGGCAAGTACATGTGCCATAGAGGGAGAAAGGATACAAAAAGAGGTGCAACATAAAAATAACAATAGCAATTTATTTCGCATTGGTTTCATATCATAATACCCCCCTTTTGTAAGCTAAATTTAAAATTAATTACTACATTCATTATAAAAGAAGAAATCAAAAAAGAAAAGCATGACATTTGTCATGTGCTGGTCTTGACATTATACACTAGGGAGAACTGGAAGGGTGTGTTAAACTAAAGAAGTAAAGAAATGGATAAAATAGAAGGAGTGAGAGTATGGTAGAAATTGAAAATTTAGTAAAACGATATGGTGATTTTGTTGCATTAGACCACTTAAATTTACATATTTCCGAAGGAGAAGTATTTGGCCTGCTTGGACCAAACGGATGTGGAAAGACAACCGCAATTAACTGTTTGCTTGCCTTATTAAAGTACGACAAGGGTGAAATCAGAGTCATGGGAGAGCCAATCCGACCAGACAGTTATGAATTGAAGGGACAAATTGGTGTAGTTCCTCAAAATGTGGCGGTATTTGAAGAATTAAATGTATTGGAAAATATTGATTATTTTTGCGGATTGTATGTGAAGGATAAAGTGCAGCGGAAAAAAATGGTCGAGGAAGCAATTGCTTTTGTTGGATTGGAAAAATATAAAAAAATGCGACCAAAACAGTTGTCAGGCGGATTGCTTCGAAGATTGAATATTGCTTGTGGAATTGCTCATAAGCCGAAATTGATTATTATGGATGAGCCAACCGTTGCAGTAGACCCACAGAGTCGTAACCGAATTTTAGAGGGAATATTGGAACTAAATAAGCAGGGTGCTACCATCATCTATACGTCACATTATATGGAAGAAGTGGAGCAGATTTGCAGCAGAATTTCTATTTTGGATCATGGACGTTGTATTGCAACTGGAACAAAAGAGGAATTGAAAAGAATGATAAAAACAGGTGAAACCATTTTGATTGATGCCATTCTTTTAAATGAGGAACAGCTTGCACAGATAAAAGAATTGCCAAATATATTTCAGGTGGAATACGAAGAAGAAAAACTGACGGTACGATGCAGTGAAGGAAAACATAATTTAGTGCGGGTGCTTGGATATTTGCAGGAACAGGATATTGCATTTGGACAGGTTGTTTCACAACTGCCTACATTAAATGATGTGTTCTTAGAAATTACAGGAACAAATTTAAGAGATTAGGAGGGAGAACTATGTTACAACTATTTCGATATCGCATCCTATCTTTGCTGCGAGAAAAGACCACAGTATTTTGGTCAATCGCATTTGCGCTTATATTAGGAACTTTTTTCTATTTTGCATTTAGTGGATTGGGAGAAGATTTAAAGTCTATTTCTGTTGCGGTTGTTTTTGATGAAACGGTAGAACAACAGGAACAGACAACCTTTATGCAAACTTTAAAAAAGTTGGAAAATAATCATAAAAAATTATTGAAAGTAAAGGCAGAATCAGAAGAAGATGCAAAACGTGATCTAAAAAATAAAAAGATAAAAGGAATTTATTACTACAACCCCATATCTACTGGAGAAAATCCGATTCGATTATGCGTGTTAGGTTCTGGGTTAGAGGAGAGTATTTTACAGTCTGTAATGGAAAGTTACAATAGTCGAATATGTGTATATTCAACCGTTGCAAAAGAAAAACCAGAAAAGATAGTAAAATTGCAGAATGCTGGCTATGAGGAAAATATGGTTGAAAAAGCTACGATTACAGGAAAAGAAGTGCAATCGTATACACAGTATTTTCTAGCATTGATTGGTATGGCGTGTATGTTTGGTTGCTTTATTGGCATGGATTCTGCATCAAAGTTACAGGCAAATGTGGGAGCTTTAGGAGCTAGACGATGTATTACATCTACAAGTAAAGCAAAATTAATTTTTGTGGATGTTTTAGTAGCCTTTTTTGTGCAATTTATAAGTGTATTGGTGTTAATGGCATATATCAAATGGGTGTTAAAGATTGATTTAGGAAATCATATCGGTTATCTGGTCCTTATCGCTGGATTGGGCAGTATGATTGGAGTATCCCTTGGTATGCTGGTAGGAAGTATAGGAAAACTAAAAGAAGGAGTAAAAATTGGTATGATATTAACCATATCCTTGGTATCTAGTTTTTTATCCGGACTTATGGTTTCTTCTATAAAAGGGGTAATAGAACAAAATTGTCCTATTATTAATCGTATCAATCCGTCCTCGTTGATTTCGGATGCCTTGTATTGTGTGAGTGTATATGAAGATATGGGAAGACTACAGGAGGATTTGTTACTTATGCTTTTGCTTGTTGTTTTGCTATATTTAGGGTCCTTTGTAATGATGAGGAGGGTGCGTTATGACAATATTTAATGGTTATATGAAAATTGTTCGAAGTAACATAAGTACTATAGTAATGTATCTTGTGATCTTTACTATGATTTCTGTATTGACTGCACAGGGGACAAAAAGTCGAGAGGAAAAACAATATACGGCAGATTCCTTGGATATTGCAGTGGTAGACCATGCAGAAAATGAGTTATCTAGGGCATTGCTGGAATATTTAGGGCAATTTCATCATGTAACAGTGGAAGAAGATCGAATGGAAGAGTTACAGGAAAGATTGTACTATTATAATATAGACATTGTATTACAGATTCCAAAAGAATTTGGGACGGATCGCGATTGGAAGAAAGGGAAATTACAAATAACAGAAATTCCAGGAGATAGTACTGCTATGTATCTGGAACAGCAGATTAATGGAATGCTTCAGCAGGTGCAGCAATACGAAGCAGTGGGATATTCACAAGCGGAAGCAATTACAAAGCTTCAGAAGCAAAAGCAAAGTAAAATTTCCATTTTAAAAGATACAAAGAGCAACACGAATATAAAAAGCTATACACCGATGTTGCGTATGATACCGTATTTTTACATTCCTACGTTATGTTCCATTTTAGGATTGATATTGGCTGTTTTTCAACGAAAGGATATGAAGCAAAGAATGAACATATCATCGGTATCCTTGTGGAGACAAAATATAGAAGCATTGATGGCATTTCTTGTGTTGGGAGTAGGACTTTGGTTGCTTAGTTTGGGCGTGATACAATGTATTTCCAAAGGAAGCTTTTTCCGTTCACAGTTATTACCATATTATTTAGGGAATACATTTGTTATGATGTTAGTAACCTTATCTCTTGCATTTCTCATTGGCATACTGGTAAAAAAGGCAGTACAAGTCAATATGATCGTAACGCCGTTTTCTTTGGGATTATGTTTTATTTGTGGTGTGTTTGTTCCATTAAAACTACTTGGGGAACAGGTAAAAAGAGTGGCACAATTCCTTCCTGTATACTGGTACTCTAAAACCAATGACCTTTTGGGAGATTATCAGACATTGCCGGCAAGTATAAGAGAAAAAGTATGGCAGGGAATTGGTATACAGTTGGTATTTATGGCGGCAATTATTGGAGTTACATTGATGTTGACAAAAATGCGACAGCAGGAAGGGTAAAATTACAGTTCTAATTATATTTTAATGGAGAAAAAGAGGAAAAGAGTGTATAATAAAGTCGTATGTGATTTGCAATCAAATGGCTATGGTTCACAGGTAGAGTGTGAATCAGTGTCATTTACTTAAGCCTTGAACCTTTACGAAGGAGTTGCAATGTCAACACAGCTTTCAAAAACCCGCTTCCGCTTGGACAAAAGCCTAGCGGTACTAAACTCGCTGAAAAGCATCAGCTCATTAAGTGCCGAGGCTTTCGTACAGTTTTTTGCAGCTATATTGACAGTGCAACTCGTAAAATAAGATTATGAGCTTAAGTAAATGGCATTGGATGTAAACAGTAATAGCAAATACGATTGCTTGTAACGTGTAAGCAAAATATTACAAGTTACGAGGAGGGTGAGTAGGAGAAGTATGAAAAAGAAAAAGACATTTCAAAGCGAATCGTTGCATCGACTTGTACTACTAGAGCGTCTTGTTTGGCTGATTCCCATTGGTTTCTTTTTGTGGAATCTATGGGTGTTTCGTGAATTGTCTGGGAGAATGATGGAAAGCGAACATCCGGTGGCTGCAGGTATCATCATAGTAGGAGTTTGTGCAACGGCTGCATTTGTACGTGGTGTCGTTCTGTTTTTGGTATTAAAAGCATTGCTCTATTGTGCTAAAAAGCAAATGATTCAGAATAATACGTTTCAGACAGTGAGTGATTTTGAGTATTATAGAGACAAGTTGGAAGGACTATCGCCGGGAGCCATTAGTTTAATATCCGATTTAAAGATTGAACAGAAGAAGGATGTGGCAGCGTCTATTTTAAAGTATAAGGAAATGGGAGTTCTGAAAGAAATAGATGGAAGGTATGTGGCAGAAAATTTGGAACAGGCACAACTGCGAGAAAGTGATACCTATTTGATTAACGGATTAGTAAATAACACTTTTTCAGTGGAAACAGATGGACAATGGAAACATTTGGTGGAAAAGGAAACCATAAAAGATGGCTATGTTGCTAAAATAGGTAGTTGGGGGCAGAAAAAAGGCTGTTCCGGATGTGTGGTTACCTTGCTTTTTCAGATTGTTTTATTTGTTGTAGCATTTTGGCTTTGCTTTCATGTTATGGATGGATCTTCAGGTTTTCAGCAGATGATGGATCGGGCAATCGAGAGTGGCTCCGATGAACAGTTATTAAACTATATTTGTGGATACCCACAATACTATCCAATGCTTGCAGAAATGTTCTTTGCTTTAATCTTATTGGTAATTGCATTGTTTTCACCATTGGCAGTGGTTGCAGGCGTGGTAGGAACTGCGTTAAATATGAAGATGATTAGACGTACTGCTCATGGAAATGAGATGGCAGAGTGTATTTATGGTATGAAGAATTTCATTCATGATTATTCAAATTTAAGTCAGGCAGATCAGGAACAGGTTGTTTTGTGGGATGACTATTTGATATATGCAGTCGTATTGGAAGAGAATCAGCAGATTGTTGCTGAGATTATGGAGAGGAGAAAGAAAGTATGAGTTTAATTATTCTTATCGTGGTAGGTGTTATTGTTGTTTTACTTATTGCATGTGCAATTAAAATGTATAATAGCCTAATTGTATTGAAGAACAGAGTAGAGAATCAGGGGGCACAGATTGAGGTACAATTAAAACGAAGAGCAGATTTAATTCCCAATCTAATCGAAACAACAAAGGGATATGCAAAATATGAAAAAGGAACTTTGATGGCAGTGACAGAGTTGCGAAGCAAAGTGTTAAATGCAGCAAGTACAGAAGAATCCTATCAGGCAAATGCCGAGCTGAACAAAGAAGTGTCACGTATTATGGCAGTTAGTGAAAATTATCCAGAATTGAAAGCAAACACAAATTTTTTACAGCTACAGAAAGAATTAGCAGATACTGAGGATAAGGTTGTAAAAGCTCGTCAGTTTTACAACGACGTTGTTACAAAGTACAATACAGAAATCATGCTATTTCCAAAATCTATTTTTGCTGGAATGTTTGGATTTAGAAAGGTTGCATTGTTAGAAGCAACTGCACAGGAAAGAGAAAGTATCAAAATGGATGCAGATACGTTTCAGTTTTAATGTGTTTTTTTGCAGTTGGCGATAGAGCATATAGGAAATGCAATATCCTATATATAAGAAAGAAAAGGCAAGTCGTATGTATGCGACCTGCCTTTTTCTTTTTGTGTTACTGTTTAGTAGAGTTAGTTCTTTTTTTTCTGACTTCCCAAACGTGCAGCTTCAATTTGGTAACTACAGCTAAGTACCAACCAGATGATACCAATTACTAAAATCGGCATAATTCCAGTGTGAAAAATTGTACCAGTAAAGAAAGTGATAATCCATAAAGCCAGGCATACAGTACTTGTAACGGTATAAGCTTTATAGGCGGATTTGTAAATCATCAGTTGTTCCCACTCATCACAGCTATCCATCCACTTGTCTTTGAATTTCATATCGTAGATACTACCTCGTTTTTCTGGATTGATTTCTTTTTCCAAGTTAATAACCTTTTTTTGAAAGGAAATTACAAAAATCATGCAATAAATAATCATAACGAGATTTGCAATCATGTTAGGAAGATACAGTTTAGAAGAAATATAGTTTTCCCATGCAAAGTCAGCACCAAATAGAGTGTAAATGACAATCATACTTGTACTGGTAAGGAACAATGGAATACATAAATAACGATCCATTGTCTCATAGACTTCATCGACATCTCCACTCCAGAGTGCTTTTTGTTTCAGTGCTTTTCTATAAAACATAGAACTGATAATCGTAACAGCCGCTAAAAGTAAAATTCCTGCAAGAGGCATATAAGTGGCAAAAACTGTTATTAGAGAATCTAATGATAATGAGAAACAATCTTGAAAAAATGCGGTACAAAAGCCTATGATACCTCCGATGCATGCAGCAATAATTATGATGATGGTAAATTTCTTGCCTGCCTTTTTGTCCTCTTCTTTGATACGTGTGATGTTTTCTTTTTCTAACATTTAATTTTCCTCCTCTTCATATACAAAAATTTCCTCCACTGGGACATCAAAAACTTTGGCAATTTTTAATGCAACAGTTACGGAGGGAGAATAGTCTCCCCGCTCAATTTGACTGATGGTTTGTCTGGATACGCCAATTTTTTGTCCCATTTCAAATTGATTAACCCCTATTTTTGCACGATATTCTTTTAAACGATTTTTTAATGGCATGTAGTATCCCTCCTGTTCTTTTGGGTTACGTGTGCAAATGCCTTTGTTCTGGTATTGTAGAATGAGTGCTACAATAAAACAAAGGATTTGCCATCACAAATATGTAAAGGTTCATGGGCTTGACAAGAAAAGCTTTCATAATGACAACTATCCTTGTCAAATATAGTATAGCAATGACAAGAAAAGTTGTCAAGTAAAAGTGAAAAATTATAAGTATTCTTTGGAATCTTATTTTTATACAAGCAGTAAGCTGGTCTATAGAGGGGAAATGTCCGATATAATAAGTGAAATGATTAGGAAATATGTAGTAAGCGTAGGGATAGAAAAAGAGAGGTGGGAACAAAATGCAAATAAATGCAAATACAAAAGGATTAGGAATGCAGAAAAATGCAGTTACAGCACAGTCTGAAAAGAAAAAGGGAATGCAGGAAAAAGGAAACACTTTGTTTGTAGGAAATTTGCAGGCACAAAAGACAGGTAGTGAGCAACGTGCGGATAAGTTATTGCGTGCAAAACGTGAGGCATTAAAATTAAAACTGGATGTGCTAAAAAAGGATTCCGATATGGATGATACAGTAAAAGAGGCAGATGAACAGGTGAAAAAGCTACGGGAAGATGCTGCTTTAGCAGGTGATATGTTGAAATCCTTTCCTATTCTAGAGGAGAATCTGGAACAGGAAAAAGAGAACATGACAGACCAAGAGTATGCGGAACAGGCAAAAGAACTACGGGGAGCAAAGAGAGAATGGACTTCACGACAAAATAGTGCTAGTGAATCGGTGAAGCAGATTCATCAATCTATGGAAGAGTTTGCAGTGGAGCGATTAAAAAAGCATGATATGGTAGATGCAGGAGAAGCGGCTGAAGATATTGAAGCATCTGCTGTGCAGGAAAGTGTAAGAGATGTTTTTGCAGAGGGAATGGAACTTGTGGAAGAAAAACAGCAGGAGCAAAAGGAACAGGCGGAAGCGGTGCAAAAATCGCAGCCTGAAAAGAAGAAGAGTACTTCTGAGAATACAGAACAACTACAGGATGTGTCCAGTACGATTATGGAGTCAGATACAATTTTAAAAAGAGAGACTGCTAAAATTACAAGTCAGCTAAATATACCAGAGGAAGATCTAAAAGGACTTTTTGTAGATGAAGAAAGCTAATAATTGTAATGTCAGGTGGAAAAAGAAGAGGGCTGTTTAACAGCCTTCTTCTTTTTTTGAGGGAAGCGTGAATTTGCTTTTTTGTTAATTACTTACTGGATATGTAACCTAAATGTAAAAAAATATCATGAAATACCATGAAAAAATTAATATTTTTTACGTTTACGACTAAAAAAGCAACGTTTACGACTAATTTAATCTGCAATGGGAAAAATGTGCTATAATTAATTTCAGTAAGTTACAGATTGAATATGGGATTAATGTGAAAAAGAGGTAGTTTGAATGAATGTTGCGATAGTGAGTAATAGTATGGCAGCAGGAGAAGAAGTGAAAGGAGTATTGTGTACCTTTCTAAGTAAACATCAGGCTTTGTCAAAATGTGATATTTCTATTATTACGGATGCAGGTGAATTTAGGGAAAATTTTAAGATACAGGTTTTTCATTTAGTGATTATAGATACACAGATTGAACAAAATCAAGGTATTCAGTTTGCTTGTGAGTTACGGACATATAACAAAAGTTTTTCCTTATTATTCGTATCAGAGAATGCAGATTTGGTGTATGATTCTTTTTTGGCAGAACCAGTTTACTTCCTTAATAAAAAATGGTTATATTCTGATATGAAAAAAGCCATAGATGTACTGGAAAGGAAAGGATTTTTTCGCAGGGAAGATAGTTCTGTGATTTGGAAAGTAGGAGTTAGTAATGTATGTATGAATCCTCGAAATATTGTTTATATGTATAAAGAAAAGAACTGGTTAGTCTTTGTTACAGAAAAAGGAAAAATATACAAATTTCGTGGAACAATTAGTCAAATAGAAAAACAGATAAAACCATATGATTTTGTAAAGATTGAATGTGGCTGTATTGTGAATCTTTCCTACGTTAGTCATATTAAGGAATTACAGTTGTACTTGAAGGATGGAAAGAGCTTGTACATAAGTCGTAGAAATAAACGTTTGGTTGAGCAGGCTTTTCATAATTATACAGTAGAATCGGCAAAAATGACTGTTTAGATGATGATTTGCTTGATTAGAGAAGTTAGGTTAGATTGAAAGTTAATTTAAGATAGTTTATGGGGAATTTTGTCTGACAGACGTTCCCCATATGGAAAAACCGTCAGCTTAAGGTCCCCCCTTCGTGGCGGTTTTTTAATTATTATAAAGCTGTTCATGTTATGGATATTTATAAAAGAGCAAGTAGCAGCGCGGATTGCGAATATCATTGACATAAAAAAAGAAGCAAGTTTCCTTGTTTGTGAGGAAGCCTGCTTCTTTTTTTATGTCGCGCATGGTTCTATGGGTTACAATTTATTTTTTTGACCTCTTGCACAACGTCTACGATTTTTTAGTTTTCCAATATGCAGTGTTTTTTGGTTGTAGCAAAGTGTGGTAGTTTCTGGTGAAAAGACTGCGCCAAAAACAACAGTATCTTCTCCTACAAGAGAAATACCTTTTACACCACGACTGCTTCGCTTTAACTGACTGACTTCCTCTAATGGGAAGGTCAGAGATAATCCTTCCTTTGTAAGAAGGAATACTCTTGTATCTTCTGATGTTACATCATGTGAGCAAAGCTGGTCGATAGATACAATCGTGTCTTCTGGTTCTAATTTTGTTGCACTGAGTACAGAACGGTTTGTTTCAAATTCAGTTCCGGAAACAAGTTTTACATAGCCTCGGCTTGTGGTAAAGAATAACATAGATTCAAACAGTGCTTCAAAACTTGTATAGTGCACTACTTCATCCTTATCCAATTTGCAAAGTGCATGAATTAAAGTACCTTTATCTTTCATCTTACATCTTGGAATTGCCATTCCTTTTACTTGATACATATTTCCCTGTGCAGTGAACACACACAACTTATCTGTATTTTTCATTGGAACAATATGTGGGTAATCTTTTAATACTTCCTCACTTGTACGAGAGTAAGTAGCGGAATCAATTGATTTTGTGTAACCAAAGCGATCAATTAAAACATATAAATCTTCTTCTTTTATCTCTTCCACATAATTTTCCTTTTGGGCAGTAGTCAGTTCTGTGCGACGAGGACGGGAAAATTGTTTTTTATATTCACGAAGTCGTCCTTTGATTACTTTATGAAGTTCCTTGGTACTTGAAAGGACGGTTTCATAATTGGAAATATTCATATGCAGAGAATCTGCTTCTTCATGTAGTTTTAAGATTTCCAAACCAATCAATTTACTTAATTGCATTGCTAAAATCGCATCTGCCTGTTTTTCTGTAAAATCAAGTGTTTTTGCTAACTTTTCAGACTGGGCTGATTTGAATGTAATATCTGTTACATTTCCGTTTGTAAGACATGCTTTTGCCTGTTTTACAGAGGTACTTCCTCGAAGAATTTCAATAATTAAATCAATCAAATCGGTGGCACGAATCAAACCATTTACAATTTCCAAACGTTGTTTTGCCTTTTCCAAAAGATGTGTATATTCCTTTGTGTATAACTCTTCCTGAAAGGCTACAAATTCTTCAATTAAAGATTTGAGGTTAAAGGTGATTGGTTGTTGATTTTTCACTGCCAACAAATTGACGGAATAGGTGTCTTCCAATGCTGTCTTTTTATATAGACCGTTTAATAGATTTTCGATATTCCGATCCTTTTTTACCTCAATAACAATGCGAATACCTTCTTTTGAAGACTCATCACGCACATCGTACATTTCATCAAAAACTTTATCTTTCATCAAACTGGAAAGATTTTCAACCAATTTTGCTTTATTACCAGCTACGGTAAATGGAATTTCAGAAATAATAATATTTTGTCTTCCGTAATCACCTTTTTCAATTTCAACTTTACCGCGGACTTTAATCTTACCTTCGCCAGTTTCATAAATTTTAGGTAATTCTTCTTCATTAATAATAGTTCCACCCGTTGGAAAATCAGGACCAGGAATGTATTCCATTAATTTTTCTATGGAAATAGTTGGTTTATCCATATAAGCAATAACGCCGTCAATGATTTCTCCAGGGTTATGTGGTGGGATATTGGTAGCCATACCAACAGCAATACCTGTGGTACCGTTGATTAACAGGTTAGGTAGCATGGCGGGAAGAACGGAAGGCTCTTTTTCGCTTTCATCAAAGTTTGGAACAAAAGTAACTAAGTCTTTTTCCAGATTGGAAAGTAAAGTCATGGCACCCCTTGATAATCTTGCCTCTGTGTATCGCATGGCAGCAGCACCATCTCCATCGATGGAACCAAAGTTACCATGTCCATCTACAAGAGGAATGGATAAAGAATATTCCTCTGTCATATGTACCAGTGCATCATAGATAGAACTATCACCATGTGGATGATATTTACCCATGGTATCTCCCACGATACGAGCACTCTTTCTATGGGGTTTGTCAGGTGCCAGAGAAAGTTCACTCATGGCATATAAAATTCTTCGTTGAACTGGTTTTAAACCATCCCGAACATCAGGAAGTGCACGGGAAATAATAACGCTCATGGCGTAATCACGGTAGGATGTTTTCATTTCCTCCGCAAAATCAATTTGTATAATATTTTCCATCCTTATTCAACCTCACTAAATATCAAGTTTTGCATATTTCGCTTCTTCCATAATAAAAGAACGTCTTGGCGGAACATTGCTGCTCATAAGAGTTGTAGTAATCTCATCCGCTTCAACGGTGTCACTGATTGTAACCTGCGCTAAAATCCGTTGTTCTGGGTCTAATGTAGTTTCCCAGAGTTGTTCGGCATCCATTTCACCAAGTCCTTTGTATCTTTGTACATTTAATAATTTATTACCGGGAATTTTCTTGAATTTTTCCAGTTCGTAGTCATTAAATATATATTTGGACTGCTTTGATTTTTTTCGGGATTTTTTCTTTGACTCTTTGTTGTCTTGTGGGGCAGTTTCGTATTCTACCTTATATAATGGAGGCAATCCTCTATAAATTTTTCCAGCTTTAATCAGTTCAGGCATAAAACGGTAGAAGAAAGTTAATAAAAGTGTACTGATATGTGCACCGTCTACGTCCGCATCTGTAAGAATGATAATCTTATCATAGCGAAGTTTTGAAATATCAAATTCATCTCCGATGCCACATCCAAATGAAGCAATCATAGATTTAATTTCATTATTTAATAGGATTTTTTCCAATGTTGCCTTTTCTACATTTAAAATTTTACCACGAAGAGGAAGTACAGCCTGTGTTTTTCGATTTCTGGCAGTTTTAACAGTACCACCCGCAGAATCTCCCTCCACAATATAGACTTCACATTCTTCTGGTTTTTTGGAAGAACAGGAAGCAAGCTTACTTCTGGTATCTACATCATGAAGTTGTTTTAAAACTGCATTTCGAGCCTTATCACTTGCCTTTCTTGCATTGTAGGATTTCATGGAATTATCTAAAATTGTCTGTAATATTTCAATATTTTTATCAAAGAAACGTTCCACTTCCGTAGAAAAAACATCATCAACGGCAGTTTTAGCGTCTGTATTTCCAAGTTTTGTTTTTGTCTGACCTTCAAACTGTGGATCGGGATGTTTGATGGAAATAATTGCCACGATACCATTTCGAATATCCTTTCCGTCAAAATTTTCATCTTTTTCTTTCAGAGTACCAAGCTCTCTAGCGTAAAGATTAAGGACGCGAGTAAGTGCAGTTTTAAAACCAGTTACCAAAGTACCACCATCTACTACATTGATTCGATTACAAAAAGCATTGATTTGTTCAGAATAGTTCGTAGTATATTGAAAGGCAACTTCGACTTCGATATCGCCGCTTTTCCCTTCGATATAGACTGGTTCGTCATAAAGTACGGTTTCTTCTCTTGTGAGATATTTGACAAAACTTTGAATGCCGTATTCTTCCTGATAAGTAATTTCTTCACCGGTATGTTCATCTTTAAAATTAATCTGTAGATTCTTATTTAGGTATGCAATTTCTTTTAATTTTTTCTTAACTACATCACTCTTAAATTCTACAGTTTCAAAAATATCCGAATCTGGATAAAAAGTAACAGTGGTGCCTGTATCATTTTTTCGGCATGTGCCAATAACTGGAAGCATTCCCTTTACCAGTTTTACAGTAGGATGTCCACCATTTTCATATTCATCCCGATAAACATTACCATCTCGACATACTTCTACGATCATTTTTGAAGAAAGAGCGTTTACTACGGAAGAACCAACGCCGTGAAGCCCTCCGGAAACTTTATATACCGTATTATCAAATTTACCACCTGCATGGAGGATTGTGTAAACGACTCGTACAGTTGGAATCTTCTTGGTTGGGTGTAAATCCACTGGTACACCACGCCCGTTATCTTTAATACATACACCGCCATCTTTTTGAAGGGTGATATTAATTTGCGAACAAAAGCCTGCAAGATGTTCATCAATACTATTGTCCAAAATCTCCCAAATAAGATGATGAAGCCCCTGTTTCCCTGTGCTTCCTATATACATACCCGGACGTTTGCGAACTGCTTCTAATCCTTCCAGTATGACAATCTGACTTCCGTCATAATTTCCCATAGCTGCAACCTCCTGCTATCTATTATTATTGGGAATGTTTCTCACCGCGAAACATCCATTCTAGTTTACATTAGTCTTTTTAGCATAGCATAAGTAGGAAAAAAATGCAAACGAATGTTCTGAAAGGCTCACAAAAACTGAACTATTAGTTGCTGTTTATATGGTTCGGTTGTACTTATCAAAGTGATGTTATTTTCTTGAATTTGCATTTCCATAAAATGGCATAAATACGTGGTAAGGATTGACAAAAGTAGTGTCCTGCGATATATTATTTCTGAATGGTTTGAAGTATTAAAATAACAAAGTATATATATTTGTAAAAATGATATTGCTTCTTGCACAAGAACTTATAAATCTAAGTCACAATAGGAGGTAAAAAATGTTTCAGATTAACGAGAATTATTTAAAATTACCAGGCAGTTATTTGTTTTCAACAATTGGAAAAAAGGTTGCAGCATATAAAGGAGCAAATCCAGATAAAGAGGTAATTTCTTTGGGAATTGGTGATGTAACACAGCCATTGGTTCCAGCTATTATAAAGGCATTACATGGTGCTGTAGATGAGATGGCAGTAGCCGAGACATTTCGTGGATACGCACCAGATTTAGGATATGAATTTTTAAGAACTGCTATTGCAGAAAATGATTATAAAGCAAGAGGTTGTGACATTAGTGCTGACGAAATTTTTGTCAGTGATGGAGCAAAATGTGATTCGGGAAATATTCAGGAGATTTTTGCGCAGGATAGTAAAATTGCAGTATGCGACCCTGTATATCCGGTATATGTAGATACAAATGTAATGGCAGGAAGAACAGGAACTTATAATCCAACCACAGAGCAGTGGAGTGATGTGATTTATATGCCATGTACAGCAGACAATGGATTTGCACCAGAACTTCCAAAGGGAAAGACACCAGACATTATTTATCTTTGCTTCCCAAATAACCCAACAGGTTCTACCATTACAAAGACACAGCTTCAGGAATGGGTAGATTATGCAAATAAGAATGGTGCAGTAATCATTTATGATGCGGCATATGAAGCATATATCTCAGAAGACGATGTACCACATTCCATCTACGAGTGTGAAGGAGCAAGAACTTGTGCGATTGAACTTAGAAGTTTTTCTAAGAATGCAGGCTTTACAGGTGTTCGTCTTGGATTTACAGTTATTCCAAAAGAATTAAAATGTGGAGAAACAGCATTACATGCATTATGGGCAAGACGTCATGGAACAAAGTACAATGGAGCACCATATATTATTCAGCGTGCTGGAGAAGCTGTTTATTCGGAAGAAGGAAAGGCACAGCTTAAAGATCAGGTTGGATATTATATGAATAATGCAAAGACAATCAAAGAAGGTCTTGCAGCAGCAGGCTTTACAGTGTATGGCGGTGTCAATGCACCATACATTTGGTTAAAGACACCAGATAAGATGACATCATGGGAATTCTTTGATTATTTATTAGAGAATGGAAACGTAGTAGGAACACCAGGTTCTGGATTTGGACCAAGCGGAGAAGGTTATTTCCGTCTTACTGCATTCGGTAGCAAGGAAAATACATTAAAGGCAATTGAGCGCATTAAGGCATTATAGTCATAACAAGTTAGAAGAAAAAGTCGTACTCATTAAGCTGGTAGCAGTGTGAGGAGTGGGATTATAAGGTAAGGAGTCAATATGAGCCAAACAGTAAACGGAGCAGAACAAGTTGTAGCGAATGAATTATCTGACGAGGAAAAAGAAAAAATCTATATGGAAGTACAACAGTTGATGAAAAGTACACAGTGTATTATGCAGTATGAGTTGATGTTGTATATCTATAATGTGATTCTTAAGCGTCTAAAGAGCTTGGGAGAATATAAAGATTCTCTTGCACTTGTAAAAGAATATTCACAAAAGAGAAGGCAATTGAAAAAGACGGGGCAAGAAGAAATTTATCAGAGTATGCTAAAAAAGAAAGAAGCAGTGTCTCAAGCAGAAGACCTTCAGTGGGTTTTGAAAGAAGCAGATAGAATTCCAGGTTATAAGGATACAGAAGAAGTTCGGGCATGGTGCGAAGAAGAGATGGAACGAATGGACAAGCGAGAGCAGCGTCGTGCTACGATTCGACTTATCATAATTGTTGTTGTTCTTGTATTGGTTGTTATTGGTGCACAGACAGCTTATAGAATATATAAATAAAAGGCAAGGTTGCTACTTTAATGTGAGGCATTAACGTAGTAACCTTTTTTTTCTACGAAAACCTTGCTTTCTTTAGCGAATCCCATTAGAATAGAGTAGAGAAAATATGCAATATAGGAGAGGTTTCTAGGCATATTGATAGAAGTGAATTGCGAAAGGAGAAGTGTGATGGCAAATATAATTTCAGACGAAACGATAGAATATGTTGGTATCCTTGCTAAGCTTGAGCTGTCTGAGGAAGAAAAAGAACAGGCAAAGAAGGATATGGGCAGTATGTTAGATTATATTGATCAGTTGAATGAATTAGATACAACAGCAGTGGAACCTATGTCACATGTGTTTCCAGTGCATAACGTATTTCGTGAGGACATTGTGGAAAATGGGGACGATAGAGATGCAATTCTGAAAAATGCTCCAGAGGAAAAAGACGGCAGTTTTGTCGTTCCTAAAACAGTGGAATAGTAAGGGGAAGGCTGGTGAGGCTGATGGAACAGCAAGAACAATTAAAATTGCGTAGACCATGGTTTTGCAGCAAATGTGGAGGAGAATTAAAACCTGCCTGTAGTGGAGCTTATGAGTGTACACTATGTAAGAATCTGGAATATGATGATTTTGGAAAAGTAAAGAATTATATTGAAGAGAATGGGCGGCAACCAGCAGTTATTTTGGCTGAAAAAACAGGGGTCCCTTTAGAGACAATTGATATGCTTTTAAAGACGGGCAGATTGGAAATACCAGATGGAGCAGATATTTATATTAAATGTGAGAGGTGTGGATGTGATATCCGTTATGGCAGATATTGTCCAGAATGCATGAAGATATTAGCAGGAGATGTGAAAAAAGCATTTTTTAATGAAAATGTGGGGGAAAAACCGAAACATAAATCAAAGGAAAAACCAAAAGATGAGATGTTTGTGAAAGCATGGCTAGAAAGAAAAAAATAACAGGAGGTAAAGAGTGTGGATTTGTTAAACTTAACTGCTGTAGAGCTTGGAAAAAAGATACAGGCGAAAGAGACAAATGCGGTGGAAGCCGTACAGGCAGTATTATCACAGATTGATAAAATGGATGATTCCATTCATAGTTATGTTACTGTAAATAAAGAAGGTGCCATAGAACGTGCCAAAAAGGTACAAAAACAGATAGAAGAGGGAGAACTTAACGGTCCTCTTGCTGGTGTACCGGTAGCGATTAAAGATAATATGTGTACAGAGGGTATCCTGACTACTTGTAGTTCTAAGATTTTGGAAAACTTTTATCCAACCTATACTGCAGAAGCTGTATTAAACTTAGAAAAAGCAGGAGCAATTGTTGTAGGAAAGACAAATATGGATGAATTTGCAATGGGAAGTACCACAGAGACCTCTGCTTATGGTGTGACGAGAAACCCATGGAATACAGAACATGTACCAGGCGGATCTTCTGGTGGTTCCTGTACTGCTGTTTCTGCAAATGAATGTTTCTTTGCATTGGGTTCAGATACTGGTGGTTCTATCCGTCAGCCAAGTTCATTTTGTGGTGTGACAGGTATTAAGCCAACCTATGGTACGGTATCACGATATGGTTTAATTGCTTATGGTTCTTCTTTAGACCAGATTGGACCAGTGGCAAAAGATGTAACAGACTGTGCTACCATATTAGAGACAATTGCTTCTTATGATAAAAAGGATAGCACTTCCTATAAGAGAGACTCTTACGATTTTACATCTGCATTAGTAGATGATGTAAAAGGAATGAAGATCGGTATTCCAAAAGGATATTTTGGAGAAGGACTTGACAAAGAGGTTTCAGATGCAGTTATGGCTGCTGCAAAGGAACTAGAGAAAAAAGGCGCTATTTTAGAAGAGTTTGATTTAGGATTAATTGATTATGCAATTCCTGCTTACTATGTAATTGCAGATGCAGAAGCAAGCTCAAATCTTGCTCGTTTTGATGGTGTGAAATATGGATATCGTGCAGAAGAATATAATGGATTGCACAGTATGTATAAAAAGACACGTTCCGAGGGATTTGGTGCGGAAGTAAAACGTAGAATTATGTTAGGTTCCTTTGTATTAAGTTCTGGTTATTACGATGCCTACTATTTGAAAGCCCTTCGTACAAAAGCATTGATAAAACAGGAATTTGATAAAGCATTTTCAAAATACGATATGATTTTAGGACCAGCAGCACCTACAACAGCACCAAAGATTGGTTCTAGTCTGAGTGATCCAATTAAGATGTATTTGGGTGATATTTATACGATTTCAGTGAATTTGGCTGGGTTACCTGGAATATCTGTTCCATGTGGCGTAGACAACAAAGGCTTACCAATTGGTGTGCAATTGATTGGAGACTGCTTCCAGGAAAAGAAAATTTTACGTGCAGCGTATGCGTTTGAACAGACAAGAAGTTATCAAAGTCCTTTTGATAAATAATTAAGAAGAGTTAGATCAGTAAAAATAGATGGAGGTTGACATGAGTAAGGAATACGAAACAGTCATTGGACTTGAGGTCCATGTGGAGCTGGCGACAAAGACAAAGATATTCTGTTCGTGCAGCACAGCTTTTGGTGGAGCACCTAATACACACACCTGTCCAGTATGTACAGGTATGCCAGGTTCTCTTCCAGTGTTGAATAAACAGGTAGTAGAATATGCAATTGCAGTAGGTCTTGCAACAAACTGTACTATAACAAAAAATGGAAAATTTGACCGTAAAAATTATTTCTATCCAGATAATCCGCAAAATTACCAGATTTCACAGTTGTACTTGCCAATTTGTCGGGATGGTAAAGTAGAGATTGAGACAGAGCAAGGGAAAAAGGCAATTGGGATTCATGAGATTCATATGGAAGAAGATGCAGGAAAGCTTGTACATGATGAGTGGGGAGATTGCTCATTAGTTGATTTCAACCGTTCCGGTGTTCCATTGATAGAAATTGTATCAGAACCAGATATGCGTTCGGCAGATGAAGTAATTGCATATTTGGAAAAACTTCGTTTGATCATTCAGTATTTAGGAGCTTCGGATTGTAAATTAAATGAGGGCTCTATGCGTGCAGACGTAAACTTGTCTGTACGAGAAGTTGGAGCAACAGAGTTTGGTACAAGAACAGAGATGAAGAACTTAAATTCTTTCAAGGCGATTGCCAGAGCGATTGAGGCAGAAAGAGAACGTCAGATTGATTTACTTGAATCTGGAGAGGAAGTCATTCAGGAAACAAGAAGATGGGATGATACGAAAGAGTATTCTTATGCGATGCGTTCCAAAGAGGATGCGCAGGATTATCGTTATTTCCCAGACCCAGACCTTGTACCAATTATCATTAGCGACGAATGGTTAGAAGAGATAAAGAGTCGTCAACCAGAACTTCGTGATGAAAAGATGGCTCGTTATGCAAAAGAATATGAGATTCCGGAATATGATATTTCCGTAATAACCAGTTCGAAGCATATGGCAGATATTTTTGAAAAGACAGTTGACATTTGTCATTCCGCCAAAAAAGTTTCCAACTGGCTTATGGTTGAAACGATGCGTCTTTTAAAAGAACATGATATGGAACCAGAAGATATTAAGTTTTCACCGGAAAATTTGGCTAAATTAGTAGCACTTACAGATGCAAAAGCCATTAATAGTACCGTTGCGAAAGAAGTATTTGAACATGTCTTTGCGGAAGATATTGATCCAGAAAAATATGTAGAAGAACATGGACTGAAAACAGTCAATGACGAAGGAGCATTGCGTAGTACGATTGAGAAAATCGTAGAGGCAAATCCACAATCTGTAGAAGATTATCGCAATGGTAAAAAGAAAGCTATTGGTTTCTTAGTTGGACAGACCATGAAGGAGATGAAGGGAAAAGCAGATCCTGGTATGGTAAATCAGATTTTAACAGAAATTTTAGAAAAATAAAGCTAGTCTTTCTCATATAACACCAAACAAAATTAATGGGTTGTATGTGTGTACCCATTTGGGTATTTTAATATTTTAACTATATTTATAAAGAAAAGAAAGGAAGTATATTATTATGAAGAACATTATCGCAACAGATAAAGCACCACAGGCAATTGGACCATATTCACAGGCAATCGAGGTAAATGGAATGGTATTTACTTCGGGTGTGATTCCAATCATTCCTGCAACAGGAGAATTAGTAACAGGTGGAATTGAAGAACAGGCAGATCAGGCAATCGGAAATTTAAAAGCATTATTGGAAGAATCTGGTGTATCTATGGAAAATGTAGTAAAAACAACTGTATTTATTAAGAATATGGATGATTTTGCAAAAGTAAATGAAGTATATGCAAAATACTTTACATCACAGTTCCCAGCACGTTCTTGCGTAGAAGTGGCAAGACTTCCTAAGGATGTTTTGATTGAAATTGAAGCAATTGGAATAAAAGGCTAGGAGAGTGAAAGCTTGCAGGAAAATATAAAAGAAACATCAATAGACAAAAAATATATGGGAGCAACAGAAGCAAATAGATTTTTACTTGTTACACTGTTGTGCTATATGGGAATATCATTTGTATTAGAATTACTTGCTCAGCTTCTAGGAAAAAAGATACCATTTCTCAAAGACACTTTATTTTTGTTGTTGGCAGGGCAGATTGCATTGGTGGTACCGGCAATTGTATTTTTCGTAAAAAACAAGATAAATGTAACAGAATTTTTGGGCTTAAAAAGGATGCATCTGATTACATGGATTTTAATTGTAGTTTTTTCTTATGCATCTTATCCAATTATTAGTTTGTGTAATTATTTATCTCTCAAAGTTTCTGAAAATGTAATTGATGTAACGATGCAGGACATTTTGGGAAAATATCCGATTGCTGTTTGTGTCATAGCGGTTGCATTGATTCCTTGTATGGTGGAAGAAATAATTTTTCGTGGAGTTATGTATCATTCCTATAAAAGAGCTGGCTTCTTCAAAGCATTGTTTATGACAGCAATCTTATTTGGATTATTTCATATGAATATCAATCAAATGTCGTATGCTGTTGTAATTGGTCTTTTGTTTGTGTGTTTAAATGAAGCTACTGGTTCTATATTGAGTTCTATCTTTATGCATTTTATCATAAATGGAACATCAATACTTAGTAGCGCAGCCGTATATAAACAATATGGTACCTTACAAGTAGAGACGACAGAAAGTATGATTTCCAGTGGAAGTATAGTAAGATATTTGATTATAGCATCCATATTTTGCATTGCTATACTCGTATTATTGCTTTATGCAATGATGAAAATAGAGCATAGGGAAGAAATCGTTGCTACATTGACAAAACCTACACAGGGAAAAGAACGTATGTTATCTCCTGCATTAGTTGTTGTTTTGATAATTTGTGTAGTTATGATGGCACTGTCACAAATGGTCTAATGATGCATTAAGAGGAAATAAAAGATAAAGACTTGCATAAAATTTAGAAAGAAATCTAAAATATGCAGGTCTTTTTTTAAAATTAATGTAAATTTCCATTATTTGGGGCTAGAGCATTCAACAAAAATGAATTATGATTGTTTGCAATATTATCTAAAAAACGGATTGACTTAATAGAGGAAATGGATGAGAATTTGTAATATATTATAAAAATGTGATGAAAATTGGCTTTGATTTATGCATATTTTCAGGAAAAGACCGATAAACTTGACAAAGCAGATAATATTCTGTATAATAAGCATTGAAATGTTGTAATGAAAACTTAATAATTATGTAAAAAAGAAATGGAGTGATTAACAAATGAAAAAATCTTCGATAGTTAAGGCTACTCTTTATAGTGGATTAGCGTTAGCTATAGTTGCAACGGTAAGTGGGCCAAAAGTTTCTTCGGCAACACTCAATGCAGAAAAAGGTTTAGCAGGAATTTCGATAACTTTAGATAAATATTGTTCAACAGATTCAAATGATACTACAGACGATACTTCTACAGCGAATATGGTTGTTGCAGTTGCTTCAGAAAGTGCAGTGTCAGGTGCAGCAGTGTCAGGCGCAGCATTATCTGGTATTGTAGAAGAAACAGCAAATTACGATAATACAGCAATTTCTGTGGCTAGTGATTATGTTAATATCCGTAAGAGAAAAACTACAGATAGTAAAGTTGTTGGAAAGTTGTACCGTGGAGCAGCGGCTACTGTGATTTCCAATGATGGCGAATGGGTTAAAATTCAGTCAGGAAATTGTACAGGATATGTAAGTGCGGATCTTCTTGCAATTGGAGATAGTGCAGAAAAGGTAGCAGATGCATATGGTACAAAGACAGCTACTGTTACAACTACAACATTAAAAGTAAGAGAAAAAGCAGACAGTACATCAGATTGTCTTACAATGATACCAATGGGCGAGTCTTATTCGGTAATTAGTGAGAAAGATGAATGGGTAAAAATTTCTATCGATGGAGAAGATATTAAAGGTTTCGTTTCAAAAGATTATGTAGATGTAGATCTTGAATTTGAGCATGCAATATCAATCAAAGAAGAAAAAGAAAAACTTCGTAAGGAAAGAGAAGCAGAGGAAGCAGCTAGAGCAGAAGAGGAAGCACAGCAGGCAGAACAGAATAGTTCATCAAGCAGCAGTAGCTCTTCATCAAGCAGCAGTTCTTCTAATAGCAGTTCATCATCAAGTAACCGCTCATCAAGCAGTAGTAGTAGCTCTTCATCAAAAAGTAGTTCATCAAGTAAGAGCTCATCATCAAGTAAATCAAGTTCAAGCAGTTCATCAAAGAGCAGTTCTTCTGGATCATCAAGTTCTGTAACAACTGCTGGTTCTGGATCCGAAGTTGCTAGTTATGCATTACAGTTTGTTGGTAACCCATATGTATGGGGAGGTACAAGTTTGACAAATGGAGCAGATTGTTCTGGTTTCGTTATGTCAGTATATGCACACTTTGGTGTATCATTGCCACATAGTTCAGCTTCACAGGCTGGTTATGGTAGAAAGGTAAGCCTTTCAGAAGCAAAACCTGGAGATCTTGTATTTTATGCAAGAGGAGGTTCTGTAAACCATGTTGGTATTTATATTGGTGGAGGACAGATTGTAAATGCTGCTTGTAAGAGAGAAGGCATTTGTACAAAATCTGTAAGTTACAGAAGTGTATATTGTGTAAAGAGAATTTTAAACTAATAAATAGTTTTCCTATAGAAAAGGCATGTCGCATTAAGCGGCATGCCTTTTCTTGTTTTACACTATCGAAAAGTTCTTCTTATAGAGCAAAAATGCTCTGTAGAGATACCAGTTTGTGGAGGAAACTTTAATTGTGATACTTATAATAAAAAGGGGAGAAATTACATTGAAACGGATACTTACAATGTGGTATAATAATAATATGGATAGTTGTTATTAATGTATAGCGAAAAAGTAGTATGGAATGAAAAAAGTATATTGTATTCGCTAGTTAGATCGTGTGCTTCTATGAAAATAGAAAGATTTTATAGAGTGAGATGGATATAGTATACTAGGGTGAGGAGGAATAGATATGGTTGAGCGCAGAAAATATAAAAGATTACCGATTGAATTGAGTTTGGAGATTAAAAAGATTTATAAGCAGGATTACGTGATTATTGAAGATGTGGATACCGAGATTTCGGTAACGGATATATCAAAATCTGGGATTGGATTTATGTCTAAGGCGAAATTGCCACTTGACTATTATTTTGATGGAAAGATACGTTTAGCCGAAAATGACTATTTTTATGCAGTCATTCATATTGTTCGTGGAGAAGTAATGGATAGTGGAAATTATTATGGAGCAGAATTTGTTGGCTTAGCGCCATTTTTGTCAAATAAGATTGACGATTATGAAGCCAGTTTACATCGATAAATAGCATATATGTTACATAGCGAATAGAATAGCATAAGGTTTGCATAAATTATAAATAGAAAAGAGAGAATTTCATGAGACTGTCGTACTAGAAGGGATTCTACAGGATATAGGGCTACATTAGATGGAGCTATATCCTGTAGTACTTTTTTGGTGCGGCAGTCTTTTTGCTTCTAAAAAGGTAGGATGGATATGTCTTATTGATAAAAATAAAAAAATATGCAACCGTTTTTAATAGAATCCCCACTACATAAGTGAAAGGAGGAAATAAAAAAATTGGCTGGTCAAGAAATAGAAAAAACGAATCGTTATTTTGAAGCAGTGTACTGCGAAACAAATCGTGGAGTAACGCTATACTTGATTTCAAAATGTAAAAATTTTTCCGATGTAAACGATATTTTGCAGGAAGTATATTTGGAATTTTATCAGGTATTATTGAAAAAAGGGAAAACATATTTCAAGAATGAAGAAAGTTTTTTAATTAGCTTGTGTCGTAAAAAAATGGCAAAATACTATTCCTTTTGGGACAGAATACCACACAAGGTATATATAGATGAAAAAGAAATTTATGAGCAGGAGGAGCTTTTGACTTCAATTGATTTTCAAGAGGATATAGAGGAAATATTTTATAAAACAGAAATGGTAGCTAAGGTGCAAGAGTTACTAAAAAAGAAGTCAGATGAAATTCAGAAGATTTTTTATTTATATTATACAATGGAACTTCGGATTCCTGAAATTGCAAAATTGTTGCAAATGAAACCGCAAACTGTAAAAAGCAAATTATATCGAACCAGAAATGATTTGTATAAGGAATTAAACTGGGATAAGTGAAAGAAGGGTGGCGTCATGACAGAGAAGGATTTTTACAAAAAAGTAACAGAGAATATGATTGTAGATTTGGAGGATATAAAAATGAATGTGGAGAAGAACGGAACAGGCAACAAAAAAAATCGCAAGGCTTCTATGCGTAAAACAATAGTAGCAGCTTCTTTATGCTGTGTTGTAGCGGTGAGTGGAGTTAGTATCTATGCAACAACCTCACATGGTTCGTTATTGTCTTTGTTTGCTGGTGAGAATGAAAATGTGCAAAAAAAGGCAGAAAAGCTAGTTGATAAAAATGTAAAGCAGGATACCACAGATAATAAGGAACAAGAAAAATGGGCTAAATTTAAGGTAGAAGAGGCAATCTGCGATAACAATGAAGTATACATCAATATTGCAGTGACAGCTACAGATGCACAGAATAATCTTTTAATTCCTACTAATATGGCAGAAGACGATAACATGTCTGATCTTGGTATAAAGGGGAAAGATGGAAATATATCGGCAAAAGAATATGCAGAAAAATACGGAAAAAAGATTTTGAAAGTTGAGGCGATGATATCTGGATGTGACGCACCAAGTCAATCTATTAGCAATACTTTGGAGGAAGACGGTACATTAATGTATACGATCCGTTTTGATAATTTAGAAAAATCAAAACAATTAAAGTATCAGTGTGAAACAATTGTTATTCCACCAGAAAAGGAAGAAGTAGAAGAAAATATGATAAGGGATCAGTTTGATTTTACATTAAAGGATAAGTCTGATGCAAAAGAAGAGGTGTATAAGGTAACATCAAAAGAAGCAGTAGAAGGAACGGATTTAGTGATTGATGGAGTATCTTTTACAAAAAGTGATTTGGGAACAGCTTGCAAGATTCAGTATCATTATATTGGTGATAAGTCAAAATGGGAGAAGTATGAGACAAAAGATCAAGACATATTATTTTTCATGCTGGATGAACAGGGAAAAATCATTGAAACGACAGATGGTGGTAATAATGCACAAGATGGTGTAAATGTAACAGAAATCTCCTATTACCGCTTATCTAAGTTGCCGGAGAAGATTACATTTGTTGCAAAGGATGTTATGGAGAAAAAACTCTATGGTAAATTTACAGTTGAAAAGGCAAAATAATATCGGGGAAAATTTTGTAGATGAATAAGATTGAAAAACGGTTGTTCTGAATAGGGCAACCGTTTTTTAGGTGTTTCCGTTGCTTTGTTACAAGTTTTGATTTTATAAAGTGACATGAATTATATAAACAAGATGGTACATTAAGAATAGTTGTGTGACAATAGTAATTGCTTAAAAATAGGATAACACTGGACAGGTTGCACAAAATACGACAAAAAAGAGGGAATAAAAAGGAAGGGGACAGAAAAAGTCAAAAAAGTTATCCACATTTATTCACAAATAAAAGTGGAAGAATTGGATAAAAAATAAAGTTATACACAGAGTTATCCACTTTATTCACAATTTTGTGGACAACTTTTGGTGGATAAAAAACTGTCAAGTTCGAAAGTATGTTTTGTAGCATTTGTAAGATTGCATAAAAAAATAGAATTCGACAAATTGTAATTATTGTGAGAAAAATAAGTAAAATAAAGAAAGAAGTCAGAAAATATTATTTGAAAAAATTGAGCGTAAAGAATGTTGGTAGTATGAAAAGAAGGGGTTTTCCATGGTTGCATAGCAAAGTGGAATACGAATATCCGCTTGAATTTGCACTGGGTTATTGGTATAATATTTGCATAAGAATTGATGCCAAAGGGGAATTGGAATCAATGCTTACAAAACTTATAGCAAAAGGAGTTGGACATTATGAGGTATATTATTAGTGGAAAGAATATTGACGTAACAGAAGGGTTAAAAGATGCTATTTATGAAAAGATTGGAAAGTTAGAGCGTTATTTTACAGAAGACACAGAAGTACATGTTACATTTAGTGTAGAAAAGGAGAGACAAAAAATCGAGGTTACGATTCCTATGAAGGGAAACATTATTCGTGCAGAAGAGGAAAGCACAGATATGTATGTATCCATTGATTTGGTTGAAGAAATTATAGAGAGACAACTTAGAAAATATAAAAATAAGATTGTTGAAAGAAAGCAAGCCGGACATAGTTTAAGCAAAGCATTTGCAGAAGAAGAAATTGAAGATGAGGAATCCATTGAGATTATTCGTTCAAAACGTTTTGCAATTAAGCCAATGGACCCAGAGGAAGCTTGTGTACAGATGGAATTATTGGGACATGATTTTTATGTATTCCGCAATTCAGAAACAGATGAGGTAAATGTTGTATACCGTAGAAAGAAAAATTCATATGGTTTAATTGAGCCAGAGTGTTAAATAAAATGATACTGATACATAGAAGCCACATTTTAAAATATGTGGCTTCTTTTTGCTGTTAAGGTATTTACCCTGTTTATCATCGGGGGGTTCTCAACAGAGAAAAGGAACTTTGATTATTAGATATAGAATAATTTCGTTTGCTTTATGCTGGAAAATTTGTTGTGTTGTATTAATTTCTTAACATAAAATTAAAAAATAAGTTGAATCCTAGGGATACTAATGTTACAATATGAATTGGTATCTTATAAGGAATAGAAGGCGAAATAGCCTTGAAGATAAAAAAGTGAAAGGAAAGGTGCATCTTTGGATGCAGAGGTATAATCATGGGATTTTTTACAAAGATATTTGGAACACACAGTGAACATGAGCTTAAGCGTATTTATCCAATTGTCGACAAGATTGAAGCGTTAGAGCCTGAATATGAAAAGTTGTCCGATGAACAGCTTCAACATAAGACTGTTGAATTTAAGGAACGCTTAGAAAAAGGAGAGACGCTGGACGATTTATTGGTAGAAGCATTTGCTACCGTTCGCGAAGCATCAAAACGTGTTTTAGGTATGCGTCATTACCGTGTGCAGTTAATTGGTGGTGTTATTTTGCATCAGGGACGTATTACAGAGATGCGTACTGGTGAAGGTAAGACGTTAGTTTCTACGCTTCCTGCATATTTAAATGCATTAGCTGGAAAAGGAGTACATATCGTAACGGTAAACGATTACCTTGCAAAGCGTGATGCGGAGTGGATGGGACAAGTTCATGAGTTTTTAGGATTAAAGGTTGGCGTTATCCTAAACAGCATGGATAATGATGAACGTCGTGAGGCATATGCATGTGATATTACTTATGCAACAAATAATGAATTAGGTTTTGATTATCTTCGTGATAATATGGTTATCTATAAAGAGCAGCTTGTAATGCGTGACTTAAATTATGCGATTGTCGATGAGGTTGACTCTGTATTGATCGATGAGGCAAGAACACCACTTATTATCTCAGGTCAGAGTGGAAAGTCTACAAAATTATATGAGGCATGTGATAATCTTGCAAGAACCTTGGAAAAGGGTACAGAGACAGAACTTTCTAAGATGGATGCAATCATGAAGGAAGAGACAACGGAAACAGGTGATTTCGTTGTAAATGAAAAAGATAAGAATGTAAACCTGACAGAACAGGGTGTTCATAAGGTTGAAAAGTATTTCCATATAGAAAACCTTGCAGACCCAGAAAACTTAGAGATTCAGCACAATATTATATTAGCGCTTCGTGCACATAACCTTATGTTTAGAGATAAGGATTATGTTGTAAATGATGAAGGCGAAGTATTGATTGTAGATGAGTTTACAGGTCGTATCATGCCAGGTAGACGTTATTCAGATGGTTTGCATCAGGCGATTGAAGCAAAAGAGCATGTTAAAGTAAGAAGAGAAAGTAAAACACTTGCAACAATTACATTCCAGAACTTCTTTAACAAATATGAAAAGAAGTGTGGTATGACAGGTACAGCTTTAACAGAGGAAAAAGAGTTCCGTGAAATTTATGGTATGGACGTTATCGAAGTACCTACGAATAAGCCAATTCAACGTATTGATTATCAAGATGCAGTATATAAAACACATGAAGGTAAGATTAATGCGGTTGTAGATGAAATCGAAGCTGCACATGAAAAAGGACAGCCTGTATTAGTTGGTACGATTACCATTGAAGGTTCAGAAGAATTAAGTGCAAAACTTAAAAAACGTGGTATTCCACATCAGGTATTGAATGCGAAATATCATGAGAAAGAGGCTGAAATTGTTGCAGATGCTGGACAGCGTGGAGCAGTTACGATTGCTACAAACATGGCTGGTCGTGGTACAGATATCAAGCTTGGTGAGGGTGTACAGGAACTTGGTGGATTAAAGATTATTGGTACAGAGCGTCATGAATCTCGTCGTATTGATAACCAGCTTCGTGGTCGTGCCGGTCGTCAGGGTGATCCAGGAGAATCTCGTTTCTATATTTCACTTGAAGATGATTTGATGCGTTTGTTTGGTTCTGAGCGTATGATGTCTATGTTTAACTCGTTGGGTCTTGGAGATGATGAGCAGATTGAGCATAAGATGCTTTCTAAAGCAATTGAAAATGCACAGATGAAGATTGAAGGTAATAACTTTGGTATTCGTAAGAATCTGTTGGAATATGACCGTGTAAATAATGATCAGAGAGAGATTATTTACGAAGAACGTCGTCGTGTATTAGACGGAGAGAGTATGCGTGATACAATTTATCGTATGATTAATGACGAGGTTGAGCGTTGCGTTGATACAGTAATTGGTGAAGATCAGAATGCAGATGAATGGGATATTCATGAATTAAATCAATTACTTATTCCAATCATTCCTTTGGAAAAGATTACATTGACAGAGGACGAAAAGAAGACATTAAAGAAACCACAATTAATGCAGACATTAAAAGAAGAGGCTACAAAGCTTTATGAAGAAAAAGAAGCAGAATTTCCAGAAGCAGAGCAGATTCGTGAAGTTGAGCGTGTAATCTTATTAAAGGTAATCGACAGTAAGTGGATGGATCATATTGATGATATGGATCAGCTTCGTCAGGGGATTGGTTTACAGGCATATGGACAGAGAAATCCGGTTATTGAGTATACAAACAGTGGATTTGAAATGTTTGGTGAGATGATTAATGCAATTGAGCAGGAAACTGTTCGTGCATTGATGCATGTAAGAGTAGAGCAGCATGTAGAAAGAGAGCAGGTTGCTAAGGTTACAGGAACCAACAAGGATGACACTGGTGTGAATACACCAAAGAGAAGAGCGGAAAAGAAAGTACAGCCAAATGATCCTTGTCCTTGTGGAAGTGGTAAGAAATACAAATTCTGTTGTGGTAAGAGATAAGAAGAGAAAAGAAGAAGTGTTATATTGTCCAGTACAATATAACATTTCTTTTTTTGATAATATTTTTTGAGGAGTAAGGATGGAAAATAGATATATTATATCAATTTATAAAAAGCACTGGGAAAAAAAGAAAAAACATGCTATACTTAAATTTGAGGTAGTATACTTATATAAGTAGATTAAATAAATGAAAGAGGTGAGAGAATGGTTGAATTAGACCAGTTTAAATATACATTGAATACCTATGAACAGCCATTAAAAGAAGTGGGGGATTCACTTTGACTTGGCTGGAAAGAAGTTAAAAATTGAGGAATTAGAACGTCTGATGGAAGAGCCTGATTTCTGGGAAGATACAGAGAAATCTCAGAAAACCATGAAAGAATTGAAAGACTTGAAAAGTACGATTGAGCAGTTTGAAGGTTTGCAAACTATGTATGACGATATTGCAACACTGCTTGAGATGGGATATGAAGAGGAAGATGCCAGTTTAATTCCTGAAATAGAAAATGAATTAAAGGAGTTTGAAACTGCGTTTGAAGAATTGCGTATTGGAACGCTTCTATCTGGTGAGTATGATAAGGATAATGCCATTTTAACACTTCATGCTGGAGCTGGTGGTACAGAAAGTTGTGATTGGGCAAGTATGCTTTGTCGAATGTATCAGCGTTGGGCAGAAAAGAAAGGTTTTTCTGTGGACATGATAGACTTTTTGGATGGTGAAGAAGCGGGGTTAAAATCAGTTACATTAGAGATTAAAGGAACAAATGCATATGGTTATTTAAAATCAGAGCATGGAGTGCATCGTTTGGTGCGAATTTCACCCTTTAATGCAGCAGGAAAACGTCAGACATCTTTTGTTTCCTGTGATGTAATGCCGGATATTGAGGAAGATTTGGATGTAGAGATTAATGATGATGATATTCGCATTGATACCTATCGTTCCAGTGGTGCAGGTGGACAGCATATCAACAAGACATCTTCTGCGATTCGTATTACACACTTTCCTACTGGTATCGTAGTGCAATGTCAGAATGAACGTTCACAGCATATGAACAAGGATAAAGCGATGCAGATGTTAAAGGCGAAGTTGTACTTATTGAAGCAACAGGAAAATATGGATAAAGAATCCGGTATACGAGGCGAGGTAAAGGAAATTGGATGGGGAAATCAAATTCGTTCCTATGTAATGCAGCCATATACGATGGTAAAAGATCATCGTACCAATCAAGAGATTAGTAATGTAAATGCGGTGATGGATGGCAATATAGATACGTTTATCAATGCGTATTTAAAATGGATTAATACAAAATAAGGGGGTTTTTGTATGAAGCAGGTATTATGTGAAGTGGGTAATAATATGTATGGTATTGATATTGAAAAGGTGCAGGGGATTGAGAGAAAATTGGATATTGTTCAGGTACCGAATGGTTCTTCCTTGGTGGATGGAATTGCAAATTTAAGAGGAAGTGTTATTCCTATTTTGAGTTTGTATCACAAATTTAATATAGAACCAAAACCAGTTTCAGAAGCTACCAAATATATTATTACAAAAATTGGGGATATGCATGTAGGATTTCAGGTGGATATGGTAGCTGAAATTGTTGAGGTACCAGAAGACAAATTTATGGAGGTCCCTACGATTGTTGCCAATGAAGATACATCCTATATTGATTCTATTATTCAGGTAAATAAAAAATTAATTTTAGTTTTGGATGTGGAAGGCATTTTAAACGAAGTGGAAAAGAAAAATATCTCAAGGCTAGTGGAAGATATGTAAAAGATGGATTTGTGTTATAGATATTTTTATGCAAGTCGAATAAGGGAAAATATGAACTACAGGAGGAAATATTGAAAACTTCCTGTAGTTTTTTATTTAATCAAAAAGTGAACTTTTCGACAAAAAAGGTTGCAATTAGTGGAAATTTATGCTAGTATATCTTTCGTGGGAAAACAAGTGTATTTCTACTGCAAACAAGTTGAAGCAATTAGCTGAGGAGAGGTACGATATGAACCATTCTGAGGAGAGAGAAAAGCATAGCTTGGAAGAAGAGCAATATTTTATTGTAAAGAAAGCGGCTTTGCCGGAAGTTTTTCATAAGGTGGTAGAAGCAAAGCGGCTTCTTGATTCGCAAAAGAGTATTACCATTCAGGAAGCAACGGATGCGGTTGGTATTAGCAGGAGTTCCTTTTACAAATATAAGGATGATGTCTTTCCGTTTCATGATAATGCCAGAGGAAAGACCATTACGATTATGATGCAGGTAGATGATGAGCCGGGGCTTTTATCTAAGATATTAAGTCTTGTGGCAAAATTTGGAGCTAATATTCTTACCATACATCAGACAATTCCTGTAAACCGAATTGCCATGCTAACCCTAAGTGTAGAGATTTTACCAAGTTCAGGGGATGTGACTGGGATGATGAAGGAAATAGAAGCGTTACCAGGTATGCACTACATGAAATTGATTGCGAGAGAATAATTAGAGAGAAAGAGGTAGTCAGAGCCTTTTTGAATATAGCTATTTTGAGAAAATGATGTCTTACAGGACAGGATGGAGGAAAATATGATAAATGTTAGCGTTTTAGGTTATGGTACAGTAGGTTCAGGTGTGGTTGAAGTATTGCACACGAATTCTGAGAGTATTGCAAAGAAGGTTGGAGATACTTTAAATGTAAAGCACATTTTAGATTTAAGAGATTTTCCAGGAGACCCATTTGAAGAAAAGATTGTACATGACTTTGACGAGATCGTGAAAGATGAAGAAGTTAAGATTGTGGTAGAAACCATGGGTGGAGTAAAGCCTGCATATGATTTTGTAAAGGCTTGCTTAGAAGCAGGAAAAAATGTTTGTACATCCAACAAAGAACTTGTTGCAAAGCATGGTGCAGAGCTTTTAGCTATTGCAAAAGAGAAAAGCGTAAACTTTTTCTTTGAAGCAAGTGTAGGTGGCGGTATTCCAATTATTCGTCCATTGAACGAGTGTGTGACAGGTGATGTGATTGAAGAAATCTCAGGTATCTTAAATGGTACAACTAATTATATTCTTTCTAAAATGTCTTCAGAAGGTTCTGATTTTGATACTGTACTGAAAGATGCGCAGGACAAAGGATATGCAGAACGCAATCCAGAAGCAGACGTAGAAGGATACGATGCTTGTAGAAAGATTGCAATTTTAACCTCTTTGGCTTATGGAAAGCAGGTTGATTACGAGGATATCTATACAGAAGGTATTACAAAGATTACAGATGTAGATATTAAATATGCAAAAGCTTTGGGTGCAAGTATTAAGATTTTTGGTAGCAGCAAGAATGTAGATGGAAAGGTTTATGCAAAGGTTGCCCCAGTTATGATTAACGCTGCTCATCCATTATATATGGTAAATGATGTCTTTAATGGTATTTTTGTAAAGGGTAACATGGTTGGAGATTTGATGTTCTACGGAAGTGGAGCAGGAAAGCTTCCTACAGCCAGTGCAGTTGTTGGTGATGTAGTTGCCGCAGCAAAAAATCTGGAAACAAATGTACCTGTTATTTGGGAAAAGGATAAACTTGAAATTGCAGATATTAAGGATGCATCACAACGCTTCTTTGTTCGTCTTTCAGGAGATAAGGCAGCAAATGAAAATAAAGTTGCAGAAGCATTTGGAACCGTACAGGTAGTAGATGCAGGAATCGCTGATGAATATGCATTTATTACAGAAGAAGTGAAAGAAGGCGAATTTGCGAAAAAAGCAGAAGAACTTGGAAATGTGGTAAGCAGAATTCGCGTAGATTTTTAGTGCTCATGTTTTTATTTACTTTACTATTGCGTAGCAGAACAATTCTGCTACGCTATTTTTTTTCGAATCTTAATCTTTATGAAAAATTATGCTATAATAAGGGATATGGGATAAACGGAAAGGGGATTTTCTATGAAAACAAATTGGTTAGATAGTGTATATACAGATGGAAGTAGATTTTTTGTTACGCCTTCTTTGCCTAAAAAAGGAGAGGCGGTTACGATTAAGTTGCGAATGTTTGCGGATGCACCAGTCGTAGATGTGATTTTGCGTACCCGAATCAATGGAGGGGAAGAACGACTTTATATGGAACGAACAGAAGAAAAAGACGGTCTTGCCTACTATGAAAAGACGGTATTATGCAAAGAGGACACCCTTCATTACCAGTTTTATCTGATAACGAAGGAGTGTATTTATTATTATACGCAGGCAGGAATATCTGATATAATGCCGGATGAAACTTACGATTTTAGAATTGTTTATAATTATCGGCAACCTGCATGGGTAAAAAATGCGGTTTTTTATCAAATTTTTCCAGAACGTTTTTGTAATGGGGATCCGAGTATTAGTGTGAAAGATGGGGAATATAAATTTGATGGACACGATACGATACAGGTGAAGGACTGGAATGCAGAACCCATGGAATATGATCAGACCCATTGTTTAGACTTTTATGGTGGTGACTTGATTGGAATACGAAAAAAGATACCGTATTTAAAAGAACTGGGAGTAACAGCACTTTATATCAATCCGATTTTTTATGCAGCGACGATGCACAAATATGACTGTTTGGATTACTTTACAGTAGACCCACATTTTGGTGGTGATCAGGCATTGATTGATTTAGTAGAAGAATTGCATAAAAATGATATGCGTGTTATTTTGGATGTATCCATCAATCATACGGGTAGCGCACACAAATGGTTTAATAAAGAAGGAATTTTCTTTGATAAAAGTATAGGTGCGTACAACAATCCAGATGCATTGGAACGAAGTTATTATTTCTTTGGAGAAAACAATGCATACAAATCTTGGTGGGATGTAGATACACTTCCTACCTTAAATTATACTTCAGATGCCCTGCGGGAGATATTATACCGAGGCGAGAACTCTCTTGTGAAAAAATGGTTGAAACCACCTTTTTGTACAGATGGCTGGAGATTTGATGTGGCAGATGTTATGGCTAGAAATGATGAGTATCAGTTACATCATGATGTATGGCCGGAATTGGTGGATAGTATAAAAAGTACAAAACAGGATGCCTATGTCGTTGCAGAAGAGTGGGGAGATTGTGCAGAATTTTTACAGGGAAATGAATGGGATACACCGATGAACTACTATGGATGTGCCAGACCAGTTAGAGAATATGTAGGAGAGCATGATTTATTTTTAGTACGAGAAGAAGTAGTGCGAAAGACGAAGCCAAATCAAAGCGCAAAAGCTTTGGCAACTAGAATTCGTCAGCATTTCGGTAAGATGCCATTTGCACTGCAACAGGTACAATTTAATTTACTAGATAGTCATGATGCATCCAGATTGCATAATAATCCGGCAATTTCCTGGGAAGCAACAAAGGTAGCGATTACCATATTATTTACGTTGCCGGGAACACCAAGTATTTATTATGGAGATGAGGCTGGTATCGATGGTCGTATTGATACGAATGAAGGATTTCGTTATCCGATGCCATGGGGAAAAGATTTTGAGAAGGACGCACCTTATAAATGCTATCAAACCCTTGCAAAGATGAAACAATCGCAGGAAGCTTTTTGTGATGGTGGATTTAAGATTTTGTGGGAAACAGGAAAGGTGTTTGCCTTTGCCCGTTTTACGGATAAGCAGCTTTATTATATTGTGACATCCATGGAGGAGGAAGCAAAACAGGTGCAACTTCCTTATGATATATTTGGATATGACAAAGTAACTGAATTAGAAGACGTTTTTGGCGCAAAGGTAGAATTTGCGGATGAAAATGGAACGATTACTCTAAAAGTACCCGCAGGGGTAGCATATATATTAAAGTTTCAATCTTAATGTTTCGTAAAAGGAAACTTTGGTTTTGAAACGGTATAAACAGTTTGCATTTATGAGCAGGCAGCAAAGCGGATTGTAGATATCCTGCTTTCATTTTTTGGTTGTACACATCATGTACGCACTGCGAAAATGTTATTGTATATCAAAAAGCTATCCCAGAATTTTTCGATTCGTAAATTCCGAGAGCACATAAAATTAGGAAGGAGGAAAAAGTTATGGTACGTGTCAATGGTCAAGAGGTTGATGCAGCAGGAAAAAATATTGAAGAGATGCTGCTTGAGCAGGGCTTTGAAAAAGGCAGAGTTGCAGTTGAGCGAAATGAGGAAATCGTATCCAAAGCGACCTATAAAGAGGTAATACTTTCTGACGGAGATGTTGTGGAAGTGGTAAGCTTTGTTGGAGGTGGCTGATAAAAGGAGACACAGGAAAATAACAGCAGAGTCAGATAGGAGGATGAACGGTGAATACACAGGATACATTTGTTTTAGGAGGAAAAGAATTTCATTCTCGATTTATTTTGGGTTCGGGAAAATATTCAATGGATTTGATAAAGGCAGCAGTGGAATATGCAAAGGCAGAGATTATTACACTGGCAGTAAGACGTACCAATACAAAAAAAGAGGAAAATATTTTAGATTATATTCCAAAGAATGTAACGCTTTTACCTAATACTTCAGGTGCAAGAGATGCGAAAGAGGCAGTTCGGATCGCCAGAATGTCAAGGGAGCTTGGTTGTGGTGATTTTGTAAAAGTGGAAATTATGCGCGATAGTAAATATTTACTGCCTGACAATAACGAGACGATAAAAGCAACAGAGATGTTGGCAAAGGAAGGCTTTGTTGTGTTACCATATATGTACCCGGATTTGTATGCAGCCAGAGATCTGGTGAATGCAGGTGCAGCGGCAGTGATGCCTTTGGCATCTCCGATTGGTTCTAATAAAGGATTGGCAACAAAAGAGTTTATTCAAATATTAGTAGATGAAATTGATTTGCCAATTATTGTGGATGCAGGAATTGGAAGACCATCACAGGCATGTGAAGCTATGGAGATGGGAGCAGCCGCAATCATGGCAAATACAGCGATTGCTACTGCTGGGGACATTCCAACCATGGCAAAAGCATTTGGAAATGCCATCGAAGCAGGTAGACAAGCCTATTTAGCTGGGCTTGGAAGAGTATTGGAGAGAGGTGCCAGTGCATCGGATCCATTGACGGGATTTTTGAGAGATTAGTGTACAAAGAAGGTAGTGAAAGAATATGAGCGAAAATCAGTTTTTTGTAGATTCGGACAAATTAAGCGAAAAAGCATTAGAAAAAAAGCACCGTTTGGAAAATGATCCAAGCGTGCGTAGTAATTTTATGGAATACCAGGATGGTATGGAGCAGATATCTTCGGATGTAATGGAAAAAGTATTATCACAGATGGACGCTTATGATTATACCTCCTATACCGAGGCGGATGTAAAAAGAGCACTTATGCATGAGACTTGTTCAGTGGAAGATTTTAAGGCATTGTTATCACCAGCAGCAGCTCCTTATCTGGAGCAGATGGCACAAAGGGCGAAAATAGAGACAAGTAAGCATTTTGGAAATACGGTCTATTTCTTTACCCCTCTTTATATTGCTAACTATTGCGAAAATTATTGTATCTACTGTGGATTTAACTGTTACAACGATATTGTACGAAAGCAGCTTACAGAGGAAGAAATCGAGCATGAAATGCAGGTAATTGCGGATTCGGGCATTGAAGAAATTTTAATTCTTACCGGAGAAAGTAAGTCTATGAGCAGTGTAGAATATATTGGTAATGCTTGCAAAATGGCAAAAAAATATTTTAAAAACATTGGATTAGAAATTTATCCGGTAAACAGTAAAGATTATGCGTATTTGCATGAATGTGGTGCAGACTATATTACTGTTTTTCAGGAAACCTATCATGCACAAAAATATGAGACATTGCATTTGATGGGACATAAGCGTGTATTTCCCTATCGTTTTGAAGCACAGGAGCGTGCTTTGATGGGAGGCATGCGTGGCGTTGGATTTTCTGCTTTGTTGGGACTGGCTGATTTTAGGAAGGATGCTTTGGCGACTGCGTTACATGCTTATTATCTACAGAGAAAATATCCACATGCAGAGTTTTCTTTGTCCTGTCCACGGCTTCGTCCAATTGTAAATAATGAAAAAATCAATCCATTGGATGTCCATGAAAAAGAGCTTTGCCAAATTTTATGTGCTTATCGTATTTTTTTGCCATTTATTGGAATTACAGTGTCCTCCAGAGAACAAAAGCATTTTCGTGATGGAATTGTAAAAATTGCGGCTACGAAAGTATCTGCTGGCGTTTCTACCGGAATCGGAGATCATGAAGAGAAATATACGGGGCAGCAGCAAAGTGAAGCGGGAGATGAGCAGTTTGAAATTGCAGATAACCGTAGCTTTGATCAGATGTATGGTGATATTTCTGCGGAAGGATTGCAACCTGTATTGAATGACTATATATATGTATAGATGTTTTGGAGAGAGTACCTAACTATAATGTCTACGGATTGTTATGTACTTCGACTTTTGCAATTCTACAATATATATAAATGTAATAATGTGAAAAAGGGGCGTTTGTAAAAACCTGTGGATAGGAACCTAGTGTACTGTATCATTCACAATTCGCCAAATGACGTGCCTGAATTTCCATCTGCAGCGTTGTCGTCAATCAACGATGCCACCGCATCGCCTCATTCCTCCGCCTTGCAGACTGAAAATTCATTCTACGTCATTTAACTGAAAGTGAATGAGACAGTACACTAGTAAAAGAAGGGGAAAGCTATGTTTTGCAAATGCCTATACTTTATGCAAGAAATAAGTTTTTAGGAAAAGAGGCTAAAAATGGTTTGGTATGAAAAACAGCATATTCCATGCATCTGTGTAACAAATAGAAAATTAGTAGAAAGTGAAAGGTTTCTTCCTCAAATCGAAAAATTACTTACAACTGATGCAAAGGCAATTATACTTCGGGAAAAAGACTTAGAGGAAAAAGCGTATGAAAGATTAGCAAAGAACGTGTTAGATGTTGTTGCAGAGAGAAAAGAACGTATTATACTGCACAATTTTTGGCGTACTGCCCTTAATCTTGGCGTAAAAAAAATACATTTACCATTACATATATTAGAACAAGTACCTGAAATTGAACGAAAGCAGTTTTCTGTGATTGGAACATCTGTGCATTCGGTAGAACAGCTTATACAGGCGCAAAGACTTGGTGCATCTTATGTATTTGCAGGTCATATATTTGCTACGGATTGTAAAAAGGGACTGGCACCAAGAGGGCTTTCCTTTTTGCAAGAAATCTGTGAAACTTCTCAAGTGCCTGTATATGCCATTGGAGGCATAAAGAAAGAAAATGCAAAAAGTTGTATGGAAAACGGAGCGAAAGGAATTTGTCTTATGTCTGGATGTATGTATTTGTAGGTGTGGCATTTTAAGCACGCTCATCTACATTCATACCCAGTAAAAGACTCTCATCAATTGCTTTTTTTGCATTGGTATAAGGATTTTTAGTAGCATAAGAAATCATTTCCAGGTCTTTTGTTTCCTCCGACAAGGTAGCCTGATAGTTTGCGGCAACTGCATCGTCAATGGTCTCCGTATCACTTTGTTCACTGGAGGAAGAAATCTGTTCCATAGAGGAAGTACCGCTATGGACTTTTTTGATTTTGGAAACTTTTTTCTTATTATATTGTGGATAAAGAGATTGAAGTGCTCCACTTGCAGATAAGCCAGCAATCATAAAAATACCTTCCTTCTATAGTAACATTCTATTTTTATTACTTAATTAGCAGTTCTTTAGATAGAATTGTTTTTGTTATTTGCTTTTATTTTACACCCGTTTTAAAAATGCTGCAATAGAGAAGAAAGGGAGGTTTGTTAAAAAATAGTTGTAGTATTCTATTTTTTATTGGTGTATAGTAGATAATGAAGATGAAAGTGATATTAAGTAATGTTTTTATGCGTGATACAGAAGTTCAGGATTGGATAGGAAGCTTGTGTCAGTTAGTGAAAGTGTGATTTGCGGGAGTATGTGAATTTTGCAAATACCTAAACTATACGCCAATGAAAGGAGAAATCAAAATGTTTCAAAAAGGAGAAAAAAAGGATATTACAGATATGATTCAGGATATGCTGGATGGTTATAATAAGACGCAGAGTAGTATGCATGAAATAGATAATATAGCAAAGCAGAGTCGCATGCTTGCGAATACGGCGGCAAGAGAATTTGGGCGTATGGGCGGCATGGCAGGTGGATTTCAGATTATTACACAGGAAATTAAAAATTTCTCAGAGGCAAATCGTACAACCAATCAAAAAAATATGCAAAATGTGGAAGCATTAAATATCGAAATTAATAATATGCTTGGTGTTCGTACTGCGGATGTTGCCTACGATTTAATTGATAAAATTGATCGAAATTTGGCAGAACGCTATTGTAATGTGCAGGTGTGGTGCACATTTGAAGCCATTATACGTTATGCCAAAGAAAATACACAGCATCGAAAAGAGGATGTCATGCATCTGTTGAAAAGTTTGTATAAAATTTATGCTGTTTATCATGATATATTTATGGTAGATCGAAATGGAACGATTGTAGCAGCGGCTGAGAGAGAGGAATATATTGGTCGTGATGTTAGTAAAAAAGACTGGTTTGTGGCAGCGAAAGAGCAGGAAGATGTAGTGGTGTCGGATTTGCATTTTTCAAAGGTGATTGATGATTATGTAGTTTCCTATACAAATAGAATTGTAGATGAGGATGGAACCTTTTTGGGTGTGATAACAACGCGATTTAACTGGGAAAATATTCTTGCTATGATTGATGAAACAAAGATTGGAAAAAAGGGAGAAGTATATTTGATTAATAAGGATGGAATGGTTATAGGTGCTAGAGAGAGAGAACTTATTTTCCATAAAAATATGCTTTTAGAATGTCAGGGTGCGCAGACTATATTAGCTGGTGAAGTAAAAGAAAACTATGGGTATGCAATAGAGATGAACGAACAACAACAATTGACACGTATTCTTGGATATGCAAAAACGAAGGGGTATAATAGTTATAAAGGACAGGAATGGGCTGTGTTGGCACTGGAAAATATACGATAACTTGACAAATCATTCCAGAAACCATAAACTACTAAAAGATAGTATTAACTTAGGAGCAGGTAGTGAGCGGATTATAGGAATCTGCTTTACAGTATGCCTAAAATACAGAGAATAAAAGGAGGAGCAGATGGAAAATCCAAAATATATGTTTATGACAGAAGAAACTAGCAGAGCAATAGAAGAGCAAATGCCTCCAGAAGAAATTGTTTATGATTTGGCTGACCTGTTTAAAGTGTTTAGCGATATGACAAGAATACGAATTTTGTATGCGCTTGCACATACAGAATTATGTGTATATGATATAGCAGCGGTAGTAGGAATGAGTCAGTCCGCTATTTCTCACCAGCTTCGTGTGTTGAAACAGGCAAAATTAGTTAAATATCGTAGAGAAGGAAAAACAGTGTTTTATTCACTGGCAGATGGACATATCCACACGATATTAAATCAGGGATTAGAACATGTGCAAGAATAAACAGGATTATTATGAATTACAAATTCCTGCGTCGACATTAAAAGAGAGGGCTAAAACATTGTTTTGGAATATGAGTGGTTTTTCTCAAAAGAACCCGCCTTCCGAATATCAGAAAAAAGAAGTGCTTCAGTTGCAACCTGTATTAGAAGCTAAAATAGAAATCAATGCACTTTTACGGAAGCTGGAACATTATTCCTTTGAAAAAAAGTTTATGACTCTTGAAGATAAAACGATTTATTACGATTTACCCTTACATTTATATAAGGAGCAGATAGTTGGAATATATGCATTTTTAATAAGTGAAGATACTTTAGTAAGTGATAAGCAGGACACTGTAGATCAATTATATACTCACATCTGGCAAAATGCATATTTAGACGCGGCAAGAGAGTGGATAAAAGAGTATCTTTTTCAAAAAACAGGACAATTTATTTCATCGTGCATTTCACCAGGGTTTTATGGGATTGAATTGTCGCATATGAAGACCTTATATCATATGATTGAAGGAGAAAAAATTGGTGTATCCGTTCGGGCAGATGGGTTGTTGTATCCAGAAAAGAGCGTTCTTGGAATATATCTATTATTAAAAAATCAAATTAACATTCTTGGAAAACGGTGTGGAAATTGTCCGGCACAGGGAAAAAACTGTGAGTTTTGTATGGAAAAAATATAATTATATTTACAGCGGAGGTAAAAATGAAAAAATTAATAGAGCAGATTGTGAAATTTGGAGTAGTTGGAATCGTTGCCACTATTGTTGATTGGGCGATATTTGCAATTCTTGTGGAGGTGTATGGTGCTAGTGCAGTTCTTGCAGGAGCTATAGGACTAAAAACTTGGAAGACAATTGCAACAATTATTTCGTTCTCAGTATCGGTTGTGGTAAATTACATAGGAAGTATGAAATATGTATTTGAACGTCGAGACGATATGAGCCGGACGAAGGAGTTTGTTATTTTTCTTGTGTTAAGTATTATTGGTTTGATAATTAATGTAATTATTATTAGAGCATTGGATGGAATTGATAGTTACTTTAAAGATTGGCCAGCTATTATTTCACGATTTGCATATATGATACCAAAGGTAATTGCAACATTAGTTGTATTAGTATGGAACTTTGTATCTAGAAAATTGTTATTAGAAAAAAAATAAGGGAGGATTAAAAAATGGAATTAATGAAAGCAATGGAGACAAGAAGAAGTATTCGTGCGTATAAGCAGGGAGAAAGTATTGAAAAGAGTGTGTTAGAGGAATTAGTGAAAGCTGCACAATTGGCACCATCATGGAAAAATTCACAGACTGGTCGTTATTACGTTGTGCAGACTCCTGAGAAGGTAGAAGAAGTGAAAAAGGCAGCACTTCCAGAATTTAATCAGAATAGTTGTAAGGATGTATCCGCATTGATTGTGACAACTTTTGTAAAGAATAGAGCTGGATTTGATCGCGAAGGAAATCCGGATAATGAACTTGGAAATGAATGGGGAGCCTATGATTTAGGACTTGCCAACCAGAATTTATTATTAAAGGCGGCAGAACTTGGATTAGACACTTTGGTCATGGGAATACGTGATGAAAAAGCACTTCGCACACAATTATCTATTCCGGAAGATCAGGAAGTGGTTGCTGTAATTGCGGTAGGGTACCGAAAAGAAGATGCAGAGATGCCAAAGAGAAAAGAATTGGAAAAGGTAGCTGTATTCTTTTAACTAGAAGCATTGTGGTTGAAGTAAACTATGAGAAATAAAAACCAGGGCAAAACACGAGATGTGCAAAGTCCTGGTTTTTTATTTACGCAAGTGACAATCCAAAGTCCACACTTGTGTGAGAATTTGGTAACTATTGTTAACCTATCGAAACTTGCAAAGTGTGTTTCTCGTAGTTTATTAGAAAAAATGTGTTATTTGTAAAAACACTGCATTGTCTATTATAAATGAAAGTTAGATATGTGCGACAAATGCATACATCATAATATAGTGGCAAAGACTTCCAAGCAAAACAAAAACATGGAAAATTTCATGTGTTCCAAAATTTTTATGTTTGCGGTTAAAATTTTTCATAGGCAATGCGTAAATAATACCTCCTATGGTATAACAAATACCACCGGCAAACAACCAAATAAAAGCTGGGGTTGAAAGCTTTGCGGCAATCTGAGCCAAAGCAAATACGCAGGTCCATCCCATGGCAATATATATTACGGAAGAAAACCATTTTGGGCAGGTAACCCAACATGCTTTTAAAATAATACCTAAAATTGCGATGCTCCAAACGATGAGACACATAGTATGACCAAAATGATTTCCAAGAACAACCAGACAAACAGGAGTGTAACTTCCTGCAATCATTACAAAAATCATCATATGGTCGCACTTTTTCAAACGTTTATTAATTGCTTTTGTAAGATTGAATGTATGGTAAGAGGTGCTGGCTGCATATAATAAAAACATGCTGGCACAAAAGATAAACATGGAAAAAACGCTGATTTCTATATGACTGCTGTGAATAAAAGTATGTCGTAGCAATGGTAGCATACCAAGTGCAATCAGCACCATGCCAATAAAATGGGTAATGGCACTACCTGGGTCTTTTGGATGTAGTAATTGTTGTTTTGTTTGTTTGCTCATAAAAATCCCTCCTTGATGCAACTGATAGCTCTGCTATGCAGTTATTTTTCTGTATTATACATAATATAATTTTAATTAAAGCCATATGTAGTTTTGAAAACTACGTTATCTTGTATATGATAATACAACATATAATGAAGGCTGTCAATAGGTTTTTCTTGTCAGAATATAGTGGGAAGTGGTATAGTGTTACTATTCTTATTATTTAATTAAAAAGATGGAAGAATAGGTCTTTCGTATATTTATTGTAGTGTTTGAATGTGGACAGATTTATTTTTCATAAAGGGAGGAAGAATATGGATATTCAGGTTGGAGATATTGTACGTTTAAAAAAGCAACATCCTTGTGGAAATTTTGAATGGGAAGTATTGCGTGTAGGGATTGACTTCCGTTTAAAGTGCTTAGGATGTGGACATCAGGTGATGTTGCCAAGAAAGCAGGTAGAGCGAAGTATAAAACAAGTAAGAAAACCAGAGGAAAATTAAAAATTTACTAGACAAGGACAAAGGTATCTGTTATAATTGATTCTTGTTGAGAGAAATTTATTTTCAGATGGGCGAATTCCCGAGTGGCCAAAGGGGACAGACTGTAAATCTGCTGCTTAATGCTTCGGTGGTTCGAATCCACCTTCGCCCATTACCTGATTTAGAAGAACAACGAGCTGGAGTATATATTTGCATACGGTTTGGGGTTACGATAAATTGGGAAGTTATCCTGTATTATATATAGGTATGCCGGCGTGGCGGAACTGGCAGACGCCCAGGACTTAAAATCCTGTGGGTAGTAATACCCGTACCGGTTCGATTCCGGTCGCCGGCATGATTTGAGAACTGTTACATGATAGTGTAGCAGTTCTTTTTTGCTTTATAGGAAAGTTCGTCCTATAAAGCAAAAAATGCTCCGCAGAGATGTGCACACACATATTTTACTTAACAAGGTACGAGTTTAGTAAAATAGCGTACAGAGTAGATGCGTAAGGTGTATTGTTGCAACACGCATTTGGCATGCAAAGTGGAGCAAGTCCCTCATGAATGGGGGATTTTGGGAGTTGAAGTGAACTTGTCCACTTTGTTCTTATATTATAGAAAAGTTTGTCATTATGAAGAAATGGATGCGAAATTTGTCTATTTTATACGAAAAAAATCTATAAAAAAAGAAACTGGGAAAAATTTACACAAACTATGACAGGAAGTCACCAATTGTATCTAAACTATTGAAAAAAAAGACAGAAAAATGATAAATTAAATGATACAAGGTTCAAAAATATCATAAAGCAGAACTCAATAGGCCCGATTTTGAATGCTGGCAAAATTGTGAAATCTGTAAAGAGGGCAATTTTGCGATATTAGGTAATGAAAGTACAAGCTGTAAGATGGAAGGGAGAAAACATAAAAGATGAAAATGGAAGAATCGATGTTGAGCGGATTGTACCAAGAATTTCAAAAGAATGAATTGGGAAGAGCAACTGGAATGAAATTTATGTTTTTGTTTAACGATGTAGAGGTAAGCGCTTATTTTGATGGATATGATGAAAAGATGCCATTATTAATGCTGATATTAAAACGAAAGACAGAAAGTGCGTTTGTATCTTTAAATGTTAGAGAACTTTCAGAAAAGAGTGTGGAAGATATGGGAATTTCTAAAGAAATGCAGGAAGCACTTCTTAGAAAAGGAAATTATCATGCGTTTATTGCTAGATTGTTTCGAGAACTGGGAACACAGGAGTATGTATTTCGAAGTTATAAGGCAGACTTGCCGTTTAAGCGATTAGAAAAAGAAGAATATATGAAATGTGGTATCCATCCTTTTTTTGGAGGGTTTGAACCTGGCATTATGGAACAGAATTATGAAGAAATGTTATATAAACGTCTTACCATGTCAAAAGAATTATTGCTGCAACTAAAAGAGAAGGGGATGACGGTCAAAACTGTAGAAAAATGTAAGGAACGGAAAAAGTTAGCAAACGAACTTGCAAAAATGCAATTAGAAATGGAGAATTAGTATGATAAATACTGCCATTTGTGGTGATGACAGATGGATAAGAATACAGTTAAAGAAGAGAATAGAGGCCTTACAACCAAATTGGAAACTATTTTTATATTCTAGCGGAAAAGAACTAGAGAAGGAAATACTGGAAAAGAAATTTTCTGTCTTTTTTATAGATGTAAAATTAGGGCATCAATTGTCAAAAACGATCAGAACATATAGTGCTAATGCAGTTGTCATCCTAATTTCAAGTTATGAAACAGACGTTTGTGAAGAAGCTTTTGAGGTAGATGCATTACGTTTCCTTAAAAAGCCATTTGATAATGTAAAATTGGATGAGGCAATCAAGAAAGCTAATCAGATTGTTTCGAATCAAAATATTTATTTTCCATATAAGAAAAAGGGAGTAGTGTATCAGGTGCAGCTATCCAATGTGTGTTTTTTTGAGCGAAAACAGCGGATGCTGGAGATGCATCTGGTATTTGGAAAAATAGAAAAAGTATATACTACTTTAAAAAGTCTGGAGGAAGAACTGGATGCAAAATATTTTGTAAGAACACATGCCAGTTACATAGTAAATGTGGCTTATATTACAGCAATCAAAGAGAGCGTTGTAATATTAGAAAACGGGGAGTACATACCGGTAGCAAGAACAAGAAAACAGAACGTTTTAAATGCATATTCCAATTATTTATGCAGATAGAAGAAAATGAAAGATATGCGGAGATTTTAAATAAAATCTTTGCATGTCTTTTTTGAATCTTCAAGGAGTGAAGTACACAAATATCCTTTGGTTGTTTTTTTATTAAAATTTGCTATAATGTAAGAAGTCAGTTTTGTTAGAGAGATAGGGGAAAAGGAGGATGCATCTTAGATGGATATAGAAGAAAAGGTTATGTTTAAGGTGAAAATTGAGGCAAAAGATTTGTATCGTTTTTTCCTGGTTTATAATTATAGAAGCGTAAGTGGAGTATTGTGTGTGATTGCAAGTTTGGCAAGTTTAGTTTTTTTGATTGGTACATTTCAGCATAATGAACCTCTTACAAATGGCATACTGTTCTTTATCGCATTATACTTTACGGTATTTCGGCTATTAACATTACGTCAAAAGGCGGAACTTCAGGTGAAAACAAATCCGGGATTTCAGGACGAATTAGAATATGAAATGAATCAAGAAGGGATTGTTATTCGGCAAAACGGAGAAGAAGTTTGTGTTTCTTGGGAGAAAGTGTTGCGTGTATTAGAGACTAAAAGTTTAATCTTAGTCTATACTTCTCGTGTAAATGCATTTATTTTGCCAAAGGAGCAGTTTGAAGCTTCTGTTTCAAATGTAAAAGAACAGATTGAAAAAGGGGTAGCGAAGAAAAAATGTAAATGGAAGAAGGTGCGTATATGATAATAGAAAGTCTGAAGGCAACAGATACCTTTCAAGCTGGTTATGAACTTGGAAAGAAGGTAAAAGCAGGTCAGGTATATTGTTTGCTGGGAGATCTAGGAGTAGGTAAGACGGTGTTTACACAGGGCTTAGCGAAAGGACTTGGTATTACAGAACCAGTTTCTAGTCCTACCTTTACTATTATTCAAACTTATGAGGAAGGAAGACTTCCTTTTTATCATTTTGACGTATACCGTATTGCGGATATAGAGGAAATGGAAGAAATTGGATACGAAGATTACTTTTATGGAGATGGAGTTTGTCTGGTGGAATGGGCAAATCTAATAGAAGAAATTCTACCAGATACCTGTAAAACAATTACGATAGAGAAGGACTTGGAAAAAGGATTCGATTATCGTAAAATTACTATAGAACAATAGAAAGATGGAATAAATATTTTCTATTTTGTACTAACAAATAAGAGTATCTTTCTGGAGAAAGGAGAAACTAAATCATGAGAATACTTGCAATTGACAGTTCAGGATTAGTTGCCACAATTGCAATTCTAGAGGATGACAGTATGCTTGCAGAGTATACATTAAATTATAAAAAGACGCATTCGCAGACGTTACTGCCTATGTTGGATGAAGTAGTTAAGCGAATGGACTTTGATATGAATACGATAGATGCGATTGCGGTTGCATCAGGACCCGGATCGTTTACCGGATTGCGTATTGGCTCAGCTACTGCAAAAGGCTTAGGCTTAGCATTGGATAAGCCTATTATACCAGTACCAACTGTGGATGGTCTTGCCTATAATTTATGCGGAGTATCAGAAAATGTGTGCCCAATGATGGATGCCAGAAGAAATCAGGTTTATACAGGTTTATACAGCTTTCAGGCAGATAAAATGAATGTATTGATTCCACAAAAAGCAGTGGCAATCGAAGAAATCATATCTGATATCAATAAAAAGGGACAAGCAGTTATTTTTCTTGGGGATGGTGTCCCTGTGCAACGAAAGACAATCGAAGAGATGGTGAAAGTGCCATATACATTTGCACCGCCACATATGGCAAGACAAAGAGCAGGTGCGCTTGGAGCATTGGCATTTGCCTATTACAATGATGGACGTGTCGAACATGCCAGAGACCATAAGCCGGATTATCTACGCCTGTCACAGGCTGAGAGGGAACGTCTTGAGAGGGAAAAGAAAAAAGCATGAATATAAGAGAGATGTGTCTGGATGATTTAGAACAAGTATGTATACTGGAGCAAGAGATGTTTTCCTTGCCTTGGAGTCAAAAATCCTTTGCAGATGCTATTACAAACCCTTCTAATATTTATTTAGTGGCAGAAGAAGAACAAAACATTTTAGGTTACTGTGGTATGTGGGGGATAGCTGGAGAAGGGCAGATTACAAATGTAGCAGTAAAAAAAACTTGTCGAAAAAAAGGCATTGGAAAGCAGATGCTAGAACTTCTTTTAAAAAAAGGAGAAAAAAATGGCATTGTTGCATTTACATTAGAAGTGCGAGAAAGTAATCATGCAGCAATCGCATTATATGAAAAATTCAATTTTATAAACGCAGGTGTCCGTAAAAACTATTACGAAAAACCTACAGAAAACGCGGTAATCATGTGGAAAAACTAGGAAAGGTAAATGGTTCCTTTGCATACAGTTTTTTCAACTATACAGAGAAAAATGGCTATCGTATAATAAAGAAAAATGGCTAGTTTAGTCATATAAGAGAGCTGTTTTGGAGTGTAGTTTGCCTTGCAACTTTTTGTTTTTGTGCAAATAGAGGATAAAATTGATGGGAGGATTATTATGAATCCGAATATAAGATGCAATGCCTGTAAAAAGCAAATAAAAATGGAAAATGGAATCTTAAAAGAAGATGTGTTTGCAGGATATAAAGAGTGGGGTTATTTTTCAAAAAAGGATTTGAGGGTGGACCGTTTTTACTTATGTGAGGAATGTTATGAAAAAATTATTAAGAGTTTTGCCATTCCGATAGAAAGAATAGAGAAAGTAGAGGTATTGTAGGAAGTACCTTTAGAAAGGGAAATTAATGTTAGATGTTTGTTTATTAGGCACCAGTGGAATGATGCCATTGCCAAAAAGATGGCTTACAGCACTTATGACTAGATTAAATGGAAGCAGTCTTCTTATAGACTGTGGAGAAGGAACGCAGATTGCTATTCGTGAAAAAGGATGGAGTTTTCATGATATAGATACCATTTGTTTTACTCATTATCATGGGGATCACATTAGTGGGTTACCTGGATTATTATTATCCATGGGAAATGCAGATCGTACAGAACCTGTTACGCTGATTGGACCGAAAGGACTGGAGCGTGTAGTGAATGCTTTGCGAGTGATTGCACCAGAACTTCCTTTTGAATTAAAATTCAAAGAAATTACAGAACCATATCAATGTATTCAAATTAATGGCTATGAAATAGAAGCCTTTCGCGTGAAGCATACGGTGGTATGTTATGGATATACATTACATGTTAGGCGTGGAGGAAAGTTTATATTAGAACAGGCAAAACAGCGTAATATTCCTCAAAAATTATGGGGAAGATTACAAAAAGGAGAGACGATTCTTACGGAAGATGGGATTACCTATACACCAGATATGGTGCTGGGACCACCTAGAAAAGGAATTAAGGTGACATATTGTACAGACACCCGTCCATTGCCAATTATTGCAGAACAGGCAAAGGGAGCAGACTTATTTGTCTGTGAAGGGATGTACGGAGAGCCAGAGAAACAAAAAAAGGCGAAAGAAAACAAACATATGACATTTTATGAAGCTGCAGAATTAGCAAAAGAGGCGCAGCCAGAACAGATGTGGCTTACCCATTATAGTCCTTCGCTGACATATCCAGAGCAATACAAAGAACAAGTCCGAAAGATATTTCCACAGACCATTATAGCTAGGGATAAAAGAAGTGTTACATTAGAATTTGATAAGGACGAATAAAAAACCAGTGTCTATATTTTTGTCCTAAAGAGCCGATATAATAAATAGAAATAGAAGGAATAACTTATATATTCCTGAGGCTTAGAGAGCAAGGAGGACAAAATATGAAAAGTAAGAAGCAAAAAACGATGCTTACTGTATTTGTTATGGCGATTTTGGTTGTGGCAGCAGCTATAATTTTCTGGCAGATTATACAGAACAGACACAACCAGAAAGAGCTGACAAAGAGTAAGAATGATGAAATACAAGTAATATTGGATAAGGACTTTAAGGATGGATACCCGGGAACACCTCGAGAAGTGTTAAAGATGTATAGTCGAATTACCAGTTGCCTATACAATCAGTCTATGTCCGCTCAGGAGCAAAAAGCATTAGTAGAAAAAATGCGTGAAATGTTTGATACTGAATTACAACAAAATAATACATTAGAGGAACAACTAGAAGACTTAAAAGCAGATATACGAGAGTACAAAAAGGCAAAACGAAGTATATCAAGCTACATGATAGATAAAAATAGTTCTGTTGTAAAACAAAAAATCAAAGGAAAACAGTGTGCATCTTTATATGCCTCTTATTTGATACAAGAGGGAAATTCTTATAAAAAAAGCAATGAACAATTCCTACTGCGTCAGGATGAAGACGGAAAATGGAAAATATTAGGATGGGAATTGGTTTCTGGAGATAATGAAACAACAGACGAAGAAAAGTAGGATAGAAAAGGCAGCGGGATGTGTACAAACGCTGTAGAAAAGAAATAAATTGAAATAGAAGCAGAGGAAACAAAACATGGAAAAGAAAGAAAACGATGTACTTATACTGGGAATAGAATCTTCTTGTGACGAGACAGCAGCAGCAGTGATTCGAAATGGAAGAGAAGTATTATCTAATATTATAGCATCCCAGATTGAATTACATAAATTGTATGGTGGAGTTGTACCAGAGATTGCGTCCAGAAAACATATCGAAAAGATTAATCAGGTAATAGAAGAAGCATTAGAAGAAGCGGATTGTACATTAGACGATTTGGATGCGATAGCAGTTACCTATGGACCTGGTCTGGTGGGGGCACTTTTGGTTGGCGTAGCAGAGGCAAAAGCAATCTGTTTTGCTAAAAATATACCATTGGTAGGAGTGCATCATATAGAAGGACATGTATCTGCAAACTATATTGAGCATCCTGACTTAGAACCACCATTTCTGTGTTTAATTGTATCAGGAGGTCATACGCATTTAGTTCTGGTAAAAGCATATGGAGTTTACGAAATTATTGGCAGGACAAGAGACGATGCGGTTGGGGAAGCTTTTGATAAAGTAGCCCGTTCGATTGGATTGGGTTATCCAGGAGGACCTAAAATAGATAAATTAGCAAAAGAGGGAAATCCAAAGGCAATTCGTTTCCCAAAAGCAAAGATAGAGGACGCTCCCTATGATTTTAGCTTTAGTGGGGTAAAATCGGCTGTATTAAACCATATAAACGGATGTAAAATGAAAGGCGAGGAAATCAACGAAGCAGATATTGCAGCATCCTTTCAAAATGCAGTGGTAGAAGTATTGGTAGAAAAGACAATGCTGGCAGCGAAAGAATATAATATGAAAACAATTGCAATTGCGGGAGGAGTTGCATCTAATTCTGCACTTAGACAAGCGATGAGCGAGGCCTGCAAAAAAGAAGGCTATACGCTTTCTTATCCATCTCCTATTTATTGTACAGACAATGGAGCTATGATTGGTGTTGCAGGATATTATGAGTTTATGAATGGTACGAGACATGGATGGGATTTGAATGCAGTACCAAATTTGAAAATCGGACAACGATAAAAAAGGGGCCTTTTGTATCAGTGATGCAAGAGGCTTTCGTTTATATATGGAAAAGGAAAAGTCTTTATAGGTATGGCATGGAAAACGGACAAGTAGTGTCATAACAAAAAGAGTTGTTTTTATAAGTAGAAAAGAAAGAGGTAAAAATGAAAATAAGAAAAAATGCAGCAATTATTTTAGCTGGAGGAAAAGGAAAAAGAATGCATACAAAGGTTCCCAAGCAGTATTTAGAGTTGCAGGGGTATCCTGTTTTATACTATACGATAAAAGCTTTTGAAGATAGTTTTATTGACGAGATTATTTTGGTCGCTGGAAAGGATGAACTTCAATATTGTAAAGAACAAATTGTTGAAAAGTATAACTTTCAAAAAGTAAAGAAAATTGTTTCTGGTGGAAAGGAACGGTATCATTCCGTATATGAGGGATTAAAAGCGCTTACTTCCGATACGGATATTGTGTATATCCATGATGGTGCAAGACCTTTTGTGGAACAAGAAGTGTTAGAACGGGTAAAACGAGAAATGGAAACCAGTGATGCCTGTGTAGTTGGTATGCCGGTAAAAGACACCATAAAGATAGTGAATGCACAAAATTATATCAAGGAGACACCGGATAGAAATTTTGTATGGCAAATACAAACTCCTCAGGTTTTTACCTGTGCATTGATAAAAGAAGCATATATGAAGTTGATGCGCACGGAGCAAAAGGGAATTACCGATGATGCAATGGTTGTAGAAAAGATGATGAATCGACCGATAAAATTAGTACAAGGCAGTTATAAAAACATAAAAATAACAACTCCAGAGGATTTAGAAATAGGAAATTTATTTTTGAAATAAAAAAAATTAAAAAAAGTGTTGACAAACGGTAAGTGAAATGTTAAACTAAATGAGCAAGTTACGGAGAGGTATCGAAGAGGCCATAACGAGGCGGTCTTGAAAACCGTTTGTCCGCAAGGACACGTGGGTTCGAATCCCACCCTCTCCGCTTTTCAAACCACCAATGATTATTGGTGGTTTGTTTTCTGCTTAGGAGAAAACTGGAGAAGTACCCAAGAGGCTGAAGGGGCTCCCCTGGAAAGGGAGTAGGTCGTTAATAGCGGCGCGAGGGTTCAAATCCCTCCTTCTCCGTTTGTCATGTGTATTTTGGACAGATGCTTTTCTATTTTTTTAGAAGGAACCATCTTCGTATGAGTGAATGATAAAATGAAATAAAAGCAATGCTCCATATAGGTGCCAGATTGTCAAAAAAGAGAGCAGGTGTAAGAAGCTTATAACGCAATTATGCTTGGATATCTTAAGGAAAATGATGATTGGAGCAGCCTAAAAGAAAAAAGTTAAAAAAATTAAAAAAAGTTGTTGACTTTTGAAAAAACACATGATATACTAAACAAGTCGCTTGGAGGTGACAGAAAATAAGAAACACCTCAAAGCCTTACAGAATAAGGCTTACAGCGATTAGAACATTGACAATTAAACAGTGAAACAACCTTGAAAATTCAAAAGAATTTCATAGGACATCAAAGATGTTCACGAACAAAAACCTTTATCAGTAAAGGATAAAAAGCTAGCAAGTTTCTAGTAAGGACAAATTTTAATTTGAGAGTTTGATCCTGGCTCAGGATGAACGCTGGCGGCGTGCTTAACACATGCAAGTCGAACGAAGCACTTAGACGGAACTCTTCGGAGGGAAGATTAAGTGACTGAGTGGCGGACGGGTGAG
>JBNMLH010000030.1:0-20429 GCA_050875145.1 Lachnospiraceae bacterium | reverse complement strand
TGTTGTAACAGCAGCGAAGATAGGAACCGCAAAAGTAACTATTGTAGATAATTTCGGAAAGAGTAAAGTGGTTACTATAGTGGTAAAGAAGGCACCTAAAACACTCCGCGCGAATGTTACGAAGAAAACGCTGAAGATTGGCAAAAAGTTTACGATTAAACCAAAGTTTGCCAAAGATTGTTATAGTTATCAAATAAAATTCAGCACAAACAATAAGAAGGTTGCAACTGTAAATAGTAAGGGTGTTGTGGTAGCCAAGAAAAAAGGAAAGGCTACGATTTTGCTGAAGACATATAATGGAAAGAAAGCAAAGGTTGTTGTAGTTGTGAAATAAAAGGCACATGAATACCTGTTTCGGATTTTAAAGTGAGACAAGACATAGAACTATGTTTTGTCTCGCTTTTGTTAAATTTGTATAAAACAGACAAAATGAAAAAAGCTTATGACTAAAAAAATAAAAATCTAGAAAATAAATTCAAAAAGAAGATTGTTTAAATGTTTCAAAAAAAATACAAAATTATTGAAAATTTTATATAAAAGTGTTATAATGAGGGACGAAACGGAAGAAGCTTTTGTAAAAATATATGAGAGGCATGGTTTCAATAAAGGAACGGAGGAAGAGATATGGTTAGAAAGAAAGTCCTAAGTATTGCCCTTGCAGCAATGATGACAACAGGTACTATTTTAGGAGATAACTCGGCACTGTATCAGTCTATATTTGTAAAGGCAAAGACGACAACGGATACAGAAGTAACAGTGGATGAAAAACAGGTAGATGCAAATGAATATGGATTGGTGGATAACATTCAGGACGGTACTATTTTGCATTGCTTTGACTGGAAGTATAATGATATTAAGGCAGAATTAAAAAATATTGCAGATGCAGGTTTTACGTCTGTGCAGACATCACCAGCACAAAGAGACGATTCATATGGGGTATGGTATATGTTATATCAGCCACAGAGTTTTTCTATTGCAACGAATGCGCTAGGAAGTAAAGAAGATTTACAGTCCTTATGTACAGAAGCTGAGAAATATGGAATTAAGGTAATTGTTGATGTAGTTGCTAATCATATGAGAGGTGATGGTAACAATGTAGATGACAATATGAAACGAAGTAATCATCCTGATTATTGGCATACAGATGACTATGATAGTGGAAGAAACATTGATTGGAAAAATCGTTTTCAGGTAACACATGGAAGAATAGGTATGCAGGACTTAAACTCAGAGAATAGTAGTGTACAGAATATTGTTGCAAATTATGTAAAAGAGTTGGCATCAGTAGGTGTGGATGGTATTCGATGGGATGCAGCAAAGCATATTTCTTTACCTTCTGAAAATTGTAACTTTTGGAAAGTAGTCACAGAGGCAGCTGGACTATATAATTATGGGGAGATTTTAGGAGGACCTACAGATGACACTAGTTCTGAGTCTGCTAAAAGCTTGATGAAGGAATATACAAATTATATGTCTGTAACAGATAATAGTTATGGAAGTGATTTGTGTGGATCTTTTAGAGATGGAAAGATTACAGGAACATCGGGCATATGGACTAATAAAGGAGTAAGTGCTGACAAGTTAGTATATTGGGGCGAAAGTCATGATACATATGCTAATGATGAAGGTGATGGTGGTTGGACAAAGAATATCAGTCAGAATGCGGTTGACCGGGCTTATGCCATTGCAGCTGGACGAGCAGATGCAACATCCTTATATTTTTCACGTCCATCCGCAACAGCAAAGACAAGTATTATGGCTGGGGCAAAAGGTAGCACACATTTTACTTCAAAGGAAGTAGCTGCGGTCAATCATTTACATAATGCATGTGTAGGACAGAAAGATTATTATGTGAATGGTGGAAGTGCAGCGGCAGTATGTCGTGAAACTGGTGCCGTAATTGTAAAAGGAAGCGGAAGTGGACAGGTTACCATTCAAAATGGTGGTGGTTTGACTGCACCTGGTACATATACAGATGAAGTTTCAGGAAGCACCTGGACAGTAACAGCAGACACGATTTCAGGAACAGTAGGAGATTCTGGTATTGCTGTAATCTATAATGGAGCCAAAAAACCAAGTGTTTCTGTATCAAAAGATAGTGGAACCTTTTCAGAACCATTTGAGTTGACAATGACACCTTCTAATGTAGATAAAGCCACTTACTCTATCAATGGTGGTGATGCCGTAGAATTTACAAAGGCAACGAAGGTAAAAATTGGTGAGGGATGTCAGATTGGAGACAAAGTTACAGTAAAGATAACAGCTACTGGTGAAGGAGAGTCGTTTGAAAAGACACTTACCTACACTATGACAGAAGTTCCAGTTGCAAAATTCCTTGTAAGAGCAAAAAAATCAGACTTTACTTCAGCACCATACATTTATGCATTTTCCGCTGGTGCTACAGCTAAGGAATATGCAGGAAAATGGCCTGGTACAAAGATGACAGAAGAAGGAGATTATTATGTATTCTCCAGCGATGATATGGATAGTGCAACTGTTATTTTAAGTGATGGAAATAATGGCTGGAGAAATACACAGGAGGGTGAAACGGAAGCTGTAGTAAATGGAATGATGGAATACGACAAATCCAGCAACAAGTTTACTACTGTTACGATTGCATCCAAAACACCTAGTCCAACTACAGTAGTGACAGCGACACCAAAGGTAACAGCAACACCAAAAGTGACAGCGACACCGAAAATAACAGTAACACCAAAGGTAACAGTAAACCCAACACCAACAGCGACTTCTGAAAATAAGGTAAGCATTGATGTTTCTTTGGATAGTGGAAGCAGTTTTACAACAGAGTCTAAAGATGTAAAGGTTACACTTAAGAATGCTAATAGTGGAACATATCGTGTGGATAATGGACCAGTGAAAACTTTTACAGGAAGTACAACTGTTACAATCGGACAAGGTAAAATTGCAGATACAGATGTTACATTAGAAGTAACTGCGATATCAGGGAAAAATGAACTGACAAAAACATTTACTTATCATAAGGTATTTGATGGAACAACTGCACAGGTAAAAACAGCAGCAGTTACAAAGATTCAAAGTTTGTTTGAAGTGGTTGCAGAGGCAGCACAGACAAATACAGCAGCAGAAAGTAATGCTTACTATGCAACCAACCCAGAAAGTAAAGTAGGTAAAAAGGCAAGTATTAAAATTGATGGAAGTTTTTCAGACTGGTCAGATGATATGTTGATTGCACAGGGGGCAGCCTTTGATACAGCAACAGCATTTAAGGGACAGTGGGAAAACTGTGTAATGGATTCTTATTCTTTGTATGGTGCATGGGATGATGAAAACTTATATATTGGTTTCCAGTTAGTTAATGTATATGATGATGCATTAAAAGATTCTGGTATGGATTTAGCAGGTGGTCCGTTAAGTTGTAATGGAAAGATTGGCGATTTACCTATTACAATTGCTATCAATACAGGAAAAGGAAATGCAATGACTGGACGTGTATCAGATGGAAAAGGAATCTGGGGACAGGAAATTGAGTTTAAAACAAGAGTGGATAATATTTTAGTATTCCATGGTGATAATACAGGAACACCTGGTTTCTTTACAGGAACAGAAGATGGAACTACAAATTATAAGGCTAATTGTCAGAACTTTAAAGAATTAGGAATTGAAGTGGAATCTGCAGATGGTTGTTTGCCAAAAACAATAATGGGTGTAAAAGATAATCAGGGAGATGTACAGGCATCTTACTCTATGGATTCTGCTTGGATTGATTTTAATACTACAACCCATGATAACAAGTATGATACATTTTATGAAGTAAAAATACCATTTTCAGCATTGGGAATTACAGCAAGCGATGTGGAAAATAATGGTGTAGGAGTAATGCAGTTAATTGGACGTGGAGAGTCTGGAATGGATTGTATTCCACATGACCCATCTATGTTGGATAATACAATGGGAGATTATGCTGCACAACCAACAAATTCACATGAAAAAGATGATACGGATATTATTACAGTACCACTTGCAGCAATTGGTAATATGAAAGCAACTGGAGAAGGTTCAGGAGGAAATGTTTCCACTCCAAAACCATCTACTGCTACAACGGAACCACAAAAAACAGAAGTGGTTAAAACACCAGCAGCAACAGAACGTGTGACAGCAACACCATATAAAACAAAAGCTCCAGGTGAAGATGGTTGTATGACACCAGCGGTCACAGTTACAGCAACACCTGTACAAACAAAGAAGCCAGCAACAGCAGAACCAGTAGCAACAAGTAACCCTGGAAAGAAATTTACAGTAAACTTTGGTGCAGATCGTTCTTCTCCACAGTATGATTCAACAAAATTGGTATTAAAAGCAATTCCATATGGAGCAAGTGGAGATTGCAAGTATGAATTTTTAGTAGATGGAGAAACAGTGCAAAAGGCATCGAAAAATGCAACATACACATGGAATGGCACCGAAGGTAAACACACAATTAAAGTTGTTGTGGAGGACGCTTCTGGAAATAAGATTTCTAGTGAAAAACAGTATGTAATAGAGCATAGTGGTACAGCAACACCAGTAGTAAAGCCAACAGCAACGGCAAGTATAGAAGATACAAACCATACAGCAACACCAGGTGTAGAAGAGACAGCACAGCCATTAAGTGCAAGAATAAAATTATCGGCTGCTTCTCCTCAAAAGGTTGGAAAGCGTGTTACATTGCAACTTATTGCCAATGGTGGAACTGCACCATACAAGTATTCTGTTACAGCTACAAAGAGTAACGGTAAGAAAACAACATTGCTTAAAAACTCAAATAAGAGTACCGTTGTTTGGACACCAGCGAATGCAGGTACTTATAAGTTGACAGCTACAATTGAGGATGCCAAGGGCGTAAAAGCTGTGAAAAATGTAACATATACAATAAAAGCAGTATCCCCAATTAAAGTAAAAACCTTTAAAGTAAGCAAATATAATATTGCAAGAGGAAAATCAGTAAAGGTCACAGTAAAAGCAACTTCTTCGAATAAAGGAAAGGTGAAATATAAAATTTCAGTACAAAAGAAGGGGGATGCAAAGAAAACGGTTGTAAGAAATTACTCTACAAAGACAACTTACACATGGAAGGCAGGTAAAAAAGGAAAATATACCATCTATGTAACTGTAAGGGATGCAAAGGGTAAAACAACAACAAAGAAATTGAGTAAACAGATTACTGTAAAATAGACGAAACAACAGAGGTGCCGCGTAAGCGGTGCCTCTGTTACTTTGTTTGAAAAGAAAGCGGATAGAAACATTGAAAAAAAGGAAAGATTAAAGTATAATGTTACACAAAAGGTTGCTGTTTAGAAAGATTTAAGCACAACCGTCAAATGTGTGAAAACAGAACTGTAGTTAAATGTGAAGTGTTACTTTACAAATTAGGAAAGGCAGGATGAACGATGACAAAGATAGATATTATATCAGGTTTTCTTGGAGCAGGAAAGACAACATTGATTAAAAAATTATTACAAGAAGGATTTCAGAAGGAAAAACTTGTATTGATTGAAAATGAGTTTGGAGAGATTGGTATTGATGGTGGATTTTTAAAAGATGCAGGTGTGGAGATTACAGAGATGAATTCTGGATGTATCTGTTGTTCTCTTGTGGGTGATTTTAGTACTGCATTGAAGGAAGTATTAGAGAAGTATACCCCAGACCGTGTTATTATTGAACCTTCTGGTGTGGGAAAGCTTTCTGATGTAATCAAGGCAGTACAGGGAATTGAAGATGCTGCAATTGAATTAAATAGTTTTGTTACAGTTGCAGATGCAGGAAAGTGTAAAATGTATATGAAGAACTTTGGTGAGTTCTTTAACAATCAGATTGAATACGCAAATACCATTGTACTAAGTAGAACACAAAATATGAAAGAGGATAAGCTGGAAGCCTGTGTACAGATGATTCGTGAACACAATGAAAATGCTACAATTATTACAACTCCTTGGGATGATATTTCTGGAGAGAAGATTGTAGAAGCAATGGAAAAGAGAGATTCCTTTACAGAAGATTTAATGAATGAAGCGCAGGTGTGTCCAACATGTGGACATCATCATGAGCATGGAGAAGAATGTGATCATGACCATGAGCATCATCACGACCACGAAGACCATTGCGATCATGACCATGAACATCATCACGACCACGAAGACCATTGTGATCATGACCATGAATATCATCACGACCACGAACACCATCATGAGCATGGAGAGCATTGTGGATGTGGACATGACCACGACCATGATCATCATCATGCAGATGATGTATTTACAAGTTGGGGAATTGAGACACCTCATAAGTTTACAAAAGAAGAGATGGAAGGTATTCTGGAAAAGCTTGCAAATACAGAAGAATATGGAATTATTTTACGTGCAAAAGGTATTGTTCCTGCAGCAGATGGAACATGGATTTATTATGATTTAGTTCCAGGAGAATATGAACTTAGGACAGGTGATCCTGAAATTACAGGTAAGATTTGTGTAATTGGTACAAAGCTTGCGGAAGATAAATTAAAAGAAATATTCCACGCATAAGAGCAGAGAGGATAGAGATATGGAAGAAAATGAAGTATATGTATACTTGTTTACTGGATTTTTAGAAAGTGGTAAGACAAGTTTGATACAGGGAACCATCGAAGAACCTGATTTTATGAAAGGTGAAACAGGACTTTTAATCTGTTGTGAAGAAGGCGAAATTGAATATGATGAGGCGCTTTTGAAAAAAGTAGGTATTGACATGGTCGTAGTAGAAGAACAGGAAGATTTAACACCTGCCTATCTAGAGGAACTAGACAAAAAATATCAGCCGAACCGTGTATTTATTGAGTACAATGGAATGTGGCAGACGGAATTGATTCGAGAAATGCAGATGCCGGATGACTGGATTATGGTGCAGATATTGACAACGATTGATGCCAGCACATTTCAGACCTATATGGCAAATATGGGAGGTATGGTTGTGCAACAGTTTACGGATGCAGATGCCGTTATATTTAATCGTTGTGACGAAGATACACCAATGCCATCTTTCCGCCGACTTGTGAAAGCAAACAATCGTCGTGCACAGATTATTTACGAACATAAAAATGGAAATATAGTAAATGGTATGGAAGAAGAGATGCCATTTGACTTGAATGCAGATGTAGTTGAGATTAATGAGGAGGATTATGGTATTTGGTATATGGATGCCATCGATCATCCTGAAAAATATAAAGACAAGACGCTCAAATTTAAGGCAATCATTTATCATCCAGAGGGATTTCCACCAGAGTGGATTGTACCTGGAAGATTTGCGATGACTTGTTGCGTAGAGGATATTACGTTTATTGGATTTAAGTGTCACTGTTCCCGAGGAGCAGAGTTTAAGACTCGTGACTGGGTAGACATTACCGTAAAGGCAAAAGTGGAGTACACACTGGAGTATGAGGGGGAGGGTCTTGTACTAGACACAGTCAAAATAGAAAGAACAGAAAAGTCAAAAGAAGAAATTGTATATTTCACATAAAATGAAATGGTCATTGTTATATTAAGTGCTATAAAATGATTAGACCTCTTTAAGTGGGTATGGTAAATTGCCAATATCTGCTTAAAGAGGTTTTTTCTTATTGTGCATATCTTTTTGTTTCTATCATATATTAAAGAATAGATAATCGCTTTGGATTTTTTTATAGCTGGGATACAATGCTTGAAATTTCTGAGGAAAGATTCGTATAGGAGGATGTATATGTGTGGTATAGCAGGATATGTTTCTTATGAAAATGATTTTATAGAGCAGAGACCGCTTCATGAGAACAGAGTAAGAAAAATGGGAAAAACAATTGTCCACAGAGGACCGGATGATTTTGATGTTTATGTAGGAAAACATGTGGCATTTGCACATACAAGGCTTGCGGTTATGGACCCTGAAAGGGGAAAGCAGCCTATGAGAAAAGTAGTGGACGGAAAAGAGTATGTGATAGTTTATAATGGAGAAATATACAATGCAGGAGAAATTCGAACCGAGCTTGTGAAACTTGGGTATGTATTTTCTACTACATCAGATACGGAAGTAGTATTAAATGGCTATATTGCATATGGAAAAGAGCTAGTAGATAAACTAAACGGAATATATAGCTTTGTTATATGGAATGAAAGAGAACGAACAACCTTCTTTTGTAGAGACCGATTGGGAGTGAAACCATTATTTTATACCCTTAGGAATGGAATATTCTATTTTGCTTCCGAAATAAAAGCGTTATTTGCGGGAAATGCAGTAGAGCCGGTTATAAATAAATATGGGCTATGTGAATTATTTGGCATTGGACCCGCCAGAGTGCCTGGTTGCGGAGTGTTTGAGCAGGTGTATGAAGTTTTACCGGGGCATTGTGGAAGCTTTAGTGATGGTGGTTTTGTACAGCATCAATATTGGAAACCCAAAGCAGTGGTTGTGACCGATTCCTATTTAGAAGCAGTGGAGCGGGTTCGTGAAATACTGACAGATGCTATTGAGCGACAGATGGTGTCGGATGTACCGATTTGTACATTGTTGTCAGGAGGTTTGGATTCCAGTGTTGTATCAGCAGTAGCAGCAAAATATCAGGAAAAGAAAGGAACTGTGTTAGACACCTATTCTTTTGATTATACAGATAATCAGGAAAATTTTAGAGCATCCAGTTTTCAGCCGGAGCAGGATCGTCCTTATGTTGATAAAATGGTAGCTGCAATTGGTTCTAATCACATTTATCTGGAATGTGCATATGAAGACCTATATGATAGCTTATTTGAGGCTGTGGATGCAAAAGATTTACCGGGAATGACGGATGTAGATGCTTCTTTGTTATATTTTGCGGGAAGAATAAAGGAAAAGCATACGGTATGTTTGTCAGGAGAATGTGCAGATGAAATTTTTGGAGGGTATCCATGGTTTCGTGCGGAAGAAAGTTTCTCTATTAATCGTTTTCCGTGGTCGCGGGATTTGGAATTTCGGAAAGCTGTTTTGGAGAGTGAATTGTGTGAAACATTACCATTAGAAGAATACGTTCAGTCTCAATATGATCGAAGTTTACGAGAAATGTCTTTGTTACCGGAAGAGGCAAAAATAAAACAGGATCAATTGTTCTCTATGGAGCAATCAGATTTGGCAAAAGTAAATGAGCGACAGTGGAAATTAATGTTAGAACGTAGAGAGAGAGAACTTTCTCATTTGAATATGAACTGGTTTATGGCTACTTTATTAGAAAGAAAAGATAGAATGACAATGGCGAAGGGATTGGAGGTTCGTGTGCCATTTGCGGACCATAGACTGGTAGAATATTTATATCAGATGCCTTGGAATTACAAATATTATAATCAGCAGGTTAAGAGTTTGCTAAAGGATGCTATGGGATCCTATCTGCCAAATGAAGTGCTTTACCGAAAAAAATGTCCGTATCCAAAGACCTACGATCCAAAATTTGAAGCTTTGTTAAAGAAAAATTTAAAAGAAGTCTTATCCGATTCTGCGGCTCCAATTACCAAATTGGTAAATCGCGAATATTTGGAGCGATTGATGCGTACTACATCGGATTACGGAAAACCATGGTTTGGTCAGTTAATGGCAACACCGCAGATGTATGCATATCTGCTTCAAATGAATTATTGGATGGAAAAATATCATGTCCAGTTACGCTTATAAAAACGGCATATTCTTGTGGCACTAAAGAAACAAATGAAAATCTAAAAATAGTTGTAAAATTACTGACAGAATCAATCATTGACTTTCGTTGGGTTACGGAATTTATGATTCTGTCAGTGTAAAAATAAGTTAATCTAAACCTGGTATTGAATATTGTTTAATGTGCTTCATACGATTGAAGAACAGGCTGTATTTGTTTTTCTTCCAGAGCCATTTCCAGCGTTGCAGGAATGAAATCCATGTGTGCAACCAGAGAATTTGGCTTTTTACAATAATCGTCCTGACCGAAGGGAACAAAGAAAACATGTTTTATTGCATAAAGTTCTCCTAAATTTTTAAAATTGAGTCCAAGACTGTCATTGCTTGCAAGAGAAAGCACTACCGGGCGCTCAGTTCTAAGTTGAGATTTTGCAGCCATCAGTACCGGAGAATCGGTAATTGCCATGGAGAGTTTTGCCATGGTATTTCCAGTACAAGGAGCAATGAGGAGGATATCCAACATTCCTTTTGGACCGATAGGTTCTGCTTGCGAAATTGTAAGAATAGGGTGATTTTCGGAAATTTCTTCTGCTTTTTCTAAAAAGTATTTACAGGAACCAAAACGGCATTCCATTTCCTGTGGTACATAGGAAAAAATAGGGATGATGGTTGCCCCCATCTTTTTTAATAGTTTCATTTGTTCAAAAGCTTTCTCATAAGTACAAAAAGAACCGGTCATGGCAAAACCGATTGTCTTTCCGGATAGCGTCATAGAGATTCCTTCTTTCCTTTTTTATGGTACCTGCACAACAGGTATTCCTCAGTTTGCTTGCATTAAATTAGGTGGTTTTTCCTATTTTACATAGATTTAAGTAGTACAATAATCTGTTTTGCTAAAATATCGGCTGCGGTTTTTGGGGATAATTTACCCGGAATACCAAGGCAATGTATGGTTGTAATACTAAGTTTTTCGGCAGTATCAAAATCTACTCCGCCTGGCATGGAGGCAATGTCAATAATAACAGCATCTTTACTGATAAAAGAGAGTCTGTGTTTATCAAGAACACGTACGGGAACCGTATTAAAAATAAATAAGAAATTTCCAATATGATCGGCGAGCTGATCGTATGATAGTGTTTCATAGCCACAACTTTCTGCAAAAGCAAAATCGGTATCTTTTCTTGCACAAATAGTGACCTGTGCATCGAATCCTTTTAATTTTCTGGCTAAAGCTTTTCCGCATCTACCAAATCCAAGAATTAGGCAACGAGATTTGTGTAATACATGTGGACTGGCTTTAATTGCATGGTAAATAGCACCTTCGGCAGTGGGAATTGCGTTTGCGATAGCAATGGAATCACACTTCAATAAATCATGGCAGGGAATTTGATAGTTCCTTGCAAAATCTAATACTTCTTGAGGAAAATGTCCTCCAATCAGCATTTTAGGAGGATGTTGTTTTAAATGCTGAAAAAAATAATCAATGGTAATGAGATAATTTTTATTTTCGGTATAGATATGTGTATTATCTTTTGTAAAAGGAATTCCAGTAATCCATATATCACTTGGTAAAAGGTTGGCGGAAGAATCTAGGCTTTCTGCGTGCAATTCTCCCTCATCGGTGTTGCTTGGCAATGCAATTCCTGAGACAGAAAAGCCCATTTTCAGAAATTTTTTGTATAGTAAAAGTTGACGGTAATCTCCACCAATCATGGTGATTGTGTAGGAGAGAAAATCACGAGCCATAGAACAAAACCATCCTTAAAAAAGATATACTATATTGTATGAAAAGAGAAAGAAAGGGTTACAAAAAAAGCTGATACACGATAGGTGCATCAGCTCTTTGCTAAAAATTATTTTTCTTCGTTGTTTTCTCCGGTAGGTTCAATATTTACAATTTCATCATCCGAATAAAAATCATCGTCAAAATCATCATCAAAGTCATCAAAATCATCATCTAAATAGGTTGGGGTGAAGTATTTTACAACTGCGTAAGCGATACCGGCAATAGCAGCAACTGCACCAATAACAGCAAGTACCCAGACAACTGTATTCGCTTTCTTTTCCTCATCCTTTTTTTGACGAATTAAGTCGTTTAAATGAGCAGTAGCAATAAGTTCTTCTAGTTTTTGATTCATAGTTATCATTCCCTTCTTTTTTTCCCTCATATACTTATCTGTATATATATTATTTATTTTACCACAAAAATATTTATTTTACCACACTAATCTATTTTTTTTAATTGTGCAAAAGCTGCCATCATTTTCTTTTTTCCAGCATCTTCAAATTCTACTGTAACCGCGTAATCTTTTTTCCCTTCTTCTATTTTTAATACCTTGCCTGATCCGAATTTAGTATGTGAGACAGTATCACCAACCTCGTAGTCTGGTTTGGAAAAAGAGTGCAGCATCTTTGCAGCAGATGGCTTACTCTGATAAGGTTTTTCAAAACGAAATCCTTTTTGAATCATAGGATTGTTTGCAAAGGGATCCTTTCCAGTTCGTTTCGCATATCCTCCAGAGGTTGCGTTAGAAAAGCTGCTTTGACCAGAGGCACTTGTGTACTGAAATGGTTTATTCTGGTTGGAGGAGACTGTTTTAAAACGTTGTAAGGTATCGTTATAAGCATCCTGCATGGAACCACTTGTATAAATAGATGAAGTGGCTTGTTGTGTCATGAGATAACGTGGAATTTCATGTACAAAACGAGATGGTTTGTTAAAGCGTATTTCGCCATTCTGCATACGTTGTCTGGCGCAGGTAAGGTGCAGGCGTTTCATGGCACGAGTGATACCGACATAACAAAGACGGCGTTCCTCTTCGATATCCATAGGATCATCAGAGGTAATGCTCATGTAGCTTGGAAAGATACCATCTTCCATACCACATAGATAAACATTAGGAAATTCCAGACCTTTTGCACTGTGTAATGTCATAAGGGTTACCACGTTTGTATTTGCATCCAGACTATCAATGTCTGCCACTAGAGAGACTTCTTCTAGAAAATCATTTAGGCTGGCATCCTCCGCGGCATTTTCTTCAAAGCTAACTAATTTGTTGCGCAGTTCGTCAATGTTTTCAATACGACTGCGTGCCTCATCCGTATCTTCTGCTTCTAAATCTTCCACGTAGCCAGTAGCTTCCAAGACTTCATCAAATAAATCGGATAAAGAATAAGTAGGATTCCCTAATTTCCCCTTCAAAATTTCAATCATGCTGACGAAAGGACTGATTTTTCCAGCGGCTCTTGAAAGGCCTGGAATTTGTTCTGCGTGTTTACAGGCATCGTAAAAACTTGTATCATTTGAAATAGAGTAATCCATCAGTCGATCAATAGATGTTAGACCGATTCCTCGCTTTGGTACATTGATGATACGTTTGACAGATACATCATCTCTACCATTATTAATGGTTCTAAGATAGGCAAGAACATCTTTGATTTCTTTTCTTTGATAGAAGTTTACGCCACCTACCAGTTTATATGGTATGTTTCTTTGCACAAGTTTTTCCTCCAAGATACGGGATTGTGCATTGGTGCGGTAAAGAATAGCATATTCTTTATAGTTATCATAGCCATTTTCGCAAGCAGAAGCGATGGAATCTGCAATTGCTTCTGCTTCCTGATAAGCAGTATCAAACTGAGAGAAGGTCAGAGCATCTCCTTCTTCATTTTCTGTCCAGAGTTTCTTCTCTTTTCGTTCGCTGTTGTTGGAAATTACCTCATTTGCTGCATTTAAAATTGTCTTTGTAGAGCGGTAATTTTGTTCCAGACGGATGATTTTTGTTTCAGGATAGGATTTTTCAAAGTTTAAAATATTATAAATGTTGGCACCGCGGAAACGATAAATCGACTGGTCATCGTCACCAACTACACAGAGATTATGACATTGTTCTCCCTCTGAATTTGTAGTAGTGGCAAGCAATTCTAATAATTTAAACTGGACTGAATTGGTATCCTGATATTCATCTACCATAATATATTTAAAGCGATTCTGGTAGTAGGCAAGAACATCTTTATTATTTTGGAACAATTCTACACTTTTAAACAATAAATCATCAAAATCCAATGCATTATTTTGCATAAGACGTTTTTGATATTCTGTGTAACAGGCAGAGTAAGTTTTGTATAGTATATCATTTCCAGCCGCAAGTGCATAAGCCTCTGGCGAGATAAAATCATTTTTTGCGGCTGAAATACGATTCAGAATTGCACGTTCACGAAACTTTTTAGGGTCCAATTCTAAATATTTGATAATATCACGCATCAGCGTTTTTTGGTCATCGCTATCATAGATGGTAAAACTATTATCATATCCTAAATAATTAATATATTTTCTTAAAATGCGTACACAAGTAGAGTGGAAAGTACTGATCCAAATATTTTCAGAACCAAAACCAATCAAAGAATCTACACGTTCTCTCATTTCTTTTGCTGCCTTATTGGTAAAGGTAAGGGCAAGGATATTCCATGGGTTTACTCCGATTTCGTCCATCAGATAGGCGATACGGTGGGTTAGGACTCTTGTTTTACCAGACCCGGCACCTGCAAGAATAAGAAGCGGTCCTTCATTGTGCTGAACTGCTTGTAGTTGTTCTTTATTTAAACCATCATATATACTCATATGTACCTCCGTAATAAATTAATCCAAACGTATGTTTTATTATAGCATTGTTGCAGTAATATGGCAAGCAAAGAGGAGAAAAGGCTTGCCATTTTTAAAGGAATGATTTATCATTAAATATACATATGGGTGAGTTTTAAAAGTATGATGGAGGGGGATAATTATGTCAGAGGTAAATTTTTCTTTATTAACACAGGAAGAAATTGATACGTTAATCAAATTTTTAAGAGAGACAAGTGACAATGTTGATAGTGAGGTGCTGAGTCAGGATAGTATTGATAAACTGATTCATATGATGCGTACTTATAGTAAGAAGCCATCAGGTAATCATAAAGCATTAGGAAGAGTTAGAGCATTGGCAAGTGTTTTAAGTAGTTCTTATACATGGTCACTAGATTTTGAAGAAGCAGAAGAAAGTGGATTTATGAGATTGTATGCTACAGACGGGGAGCAGAAGGAGTATATTTCACCTAGAGGATATTCCTGTGCTTGTTTCGTAGATGATAACAGTACATGGGGATATGCCATTAGCCCAATACAATTTGTGGATGTGGCAAAGGTCTTTCAATTAAAATTTTCAAAAGAAACGTATGAAAACGTATGCAAGAGATTTGCAGATAAGAATTATGGAGATGAATCCTACGAAGTAGATGATTTCTTTTTAGCTACAGGAAGAGATTTGTTGGTTTGTCTGCTATAGAGAGAAAAGGATAGAGGAGCAATGTAATGTATAAGCTGATTAATCAGGACGGAAAGGCAAAAAGTGCAGAATTTCAAACGGTTCATGGCACAATACAAACACCGGTATTTATGAATGTGGGAACGGCAGCAGCAATTAAAGGTGCGGTATCTACACAGGATTTACAGGAGATACATACACAGGTTGAATTATCAAATACCTATCATTTGCATGTTAGGCCAGGAGATAAGATTGTTAAACAGATGGGCGGTTTGCATAAGTTTATGGTTTGGGACAAGCCTATTTTAACGGATTCAGGTGGATTTCAGGTGTTTTCGTTGGCGGGATTACGCAAAATTAAAGAAGAAGGTGTTTACTTTCAATCGCATGTAGATGGAAGAAAAATTTTCATGGGACCAGAGGAAAGTATGCAGATACAGTCTAATCTGGGGTCGACGATTGCCATGGCTTTTGATGAGTGTCCGCCACATCCTGCTACAAGAGAGTATATGCAAAATTCAGTGGATCGAACAACACGTTGGCTGGCTCGTTGCAAAAAGGAGATGGCACGTCTTAACAGTCTGGATGATACGATTAATAAAAAGCAGATGTTGTTTGGTATTAATCAGGGTGGTACATTTGAAGATATTCGTATTGCTCATGCGAAGAAAATCTCAGAGATGGATTTAGATGGGTATGCAATCGGTGGTTTGGCTGTAGGTGAGAGTCATGAAGAAATGTACCGTATTTTGGATGAAGTAGTACCACATTTGCCATTAGAGAAGCCGACATACCTGATGGGAGTTGGAACACCTGCTAATATTTTAGAGGCGGTAGATAGAGGTGTGGATTTCTTTGATTGTGTATATCCAAGTAGAAATGGAAGACATGGACACGCCTATACAAATTTTGGAAAAATCAATCTATTAAATGCTCGTTTTGAAACGGATGAAAAACCAATTGAAGAAGGATGTCAATGTCCAGCATGTAAATATTATAGTCGAGCATATATACGCCACTTATTAAAAGCAAAAGAAATGCTTGGATTACGGTTAGTAGTCTTGCATAATTTATATTTTTACAATACAATGATGGAAGAAATCCGTGCGGCTATTCGTGATAATCGTTATAAAGAATATAAGGCAGAAAAACTTGCCGGATTTGAGCGTGGTGTATAGCATAATGGATAGACATATTCGGAATAATGATATTCGGAATAGTTTTAATAAAAAGAAAGGAAAGGGTAAGAAAGATGAATTTTCCATTTTTAACTTCAAACGCAGCAGGAAATGATTTTGTGATGATCGGAGTATTACTGGTTGTCATGGTTGTATTTTATGTAGTATTGTTCCGCAAACAAAACAAGGAACAGAAGCAACATGATGCAATGGTATCTACAGTGGAGGCTGGAGATAGTATTGTAACAAGTAGTGGATTTTATGGTGTCGTACAGGATGTAACAGATGAAATCGTAATTGTTGAATTTGGTAGCAATAAGAACTGTCGTATTCCTATGAAGAAAGAACATATTTCGGAAGTTGAAAAAGCAAATAAAAAATAAGGAATAATGAAAAGAAAAATGCGAAAAACAGTAAAGATGTTTTTCGTATTTTTTTTGTTTTATGATGATTGAAACAATATCAAGAGAGATTGCTTTTGATAAACGAAATAGAAAGATATGGTATAAAAATACGTTATATAAAAATTAAAAGAGAAAAAGTTATGTAAATCGACAAAATAATTATTGACTTTAACGAGTGCATTATGTAAAATAAAAAATGTGAAAATTTGAGCGCGTGAAAATGAATAGCATTTCTTATTCTTAAAACTATTTTTGTATAGATGGACAGGATAAATAAAAGGATAGTTTGCAGAAGAATAAAAAAGACATTCTCTATGATGATTTGCAATTTTATCATGAGAATGTCCAAAAATGTAGTTTGTATTAAAAAATACTGCCATATTTTTTAGAATACAAATACAAGCCGTTGACTTGATAAATCAAGTCAACCAGTTTTAACATACATTAGTATATTTGTCAAGATGAGAATAGAAAAAGAGATTATTATGAGAAGAAAAAGAATTATAGCATGTGGATTAACAGCAATATGTTTGACTGTAGGAAGCACATCATTTGCTGCTTGGAGTAATTGGACACCATATGAGACAAGTACTGTAGGGGGATTTGGTGGTAGTACCACAAGTAGTAATAGATCATACAAATTATCTGCAAAGGATAAGCAATTTGCAGTAAGTGTTAAAGATAAAACTATGTGGTCTTCTCCGAGTGCTAAAATTGTAAATTCAGAAGGAAAATCAAGAAGTAATAGTGTTAGTTTAAATGACACAAATAAAAAATTCACTGGTTCTGGAAGTACTGCTGAAAAAGGATATTATTATAAATTGAAAATTACGTCTGCCATAAATCAGATTGGTGATGATACAATTAAATATCAATTTACGGTACATTAAATTTAGTAGTTTCATTGATTGCAACAAAGCATTCTGTACAGAAAGCTTTGTTGCATCGAGAGGAGGCAAAATGTTTAAATATGAATTAAAGAGAAATATATGTTCAATAAAAAATTACCTGACTTATGTATTTTGTTTATTTCCTGTTTGCATAAGTTTTATTTTTACATATATTGATAAGATGCAATTAAAGAGGGATATAAGTGAACAGGCAATAGATATAAATCTAGAGTATGCACAACAACTTTACAAGGGAACAAATGCATTCTCTTATATATTGAATTTTTTTGCTTCTGCTGATTTTTATATGATTTTTATTTTAGTGTTATTGCTTTTATTCGGAATGAATTATGGAAAGAGAGAATTTGAACTTAGAAATTCAGGAAATGGGAATATGTTATTTACTCGAATTGAGATATGTAAAGGAAATGCAAAAATTATTGCAGCACAGATTATTGCAGCTAATGTTATGATCATAACTTTTTTTGTGGCAATAACCATTTTTATGATGCTTCTTTCGCCGATTAAGTCCTGTGAAATATTTAATTTGAATATTCCAGTTGAGACAAATTCTGTAGGAGTTTGTTTAGGGCTAGAGTTCGAGTATATTTTAAAGTTATGTGTATTTGTCTCTGGAAGTATTATTTTGAATTATGTCATTTCCTATTTTATTGATAACAAATATGTTTCAACAGTGTTTTTGGCAGCAGTATACATTGTCCCTATATTTGTATGTACAATTATTTCTGGAATTTCAACTAAAATAGGAGTTGCTGTTTCATATATAGTGCCGGAACGTTATCTTTTTAGTGTATATACCAGATATGCAATAAAAGAATTTTCTATTGTAAATGAAATTGGTTTTCTGGTTTTGTATATTCTGATTATATGGTCGGTATCCAAGTTATATTGCAAAGGAGTGAAGAAAAACTACCTATGAAAAAGCTTAGTATAAAGCTGATTATTATGTTTTCGATATTGTTGATTTTTTGGTATTATGTAGCCTATGATGTATGTCAAAATTTACAGGGAAAAGTAAGTATGACACAGTATTTGGAGAGTGCGCTGTTTAATTACCATAAGATACTTTTTAATAATGCTATGTGTTTGTTGTTTGGGTTGTTGGTGACGATTCAGAACTATAAACGAGAGGAATATGTAGTTCGAGCAAAAGAACAAAATTTTCTTATTCAAATAAAACAGGTTGTGAAATATAGCTGTCTATATTCTGCTTTGGTATTGCTACTTGTATTTAGCGTTGGATCATCAGTTGTAGAGTTCGATATGAGTACAATTTTTGATATACTGCAATATGGAATTGTTTTTTTGGAGATTAATTATGGCTTTAGTATATTTTTTTACTATGTATCATCAATAAAAAATAGGAATTTTGCATTTGTAGTTGAAATGGCAATTATACTTATTCTACTTTTAGCTATACATTATTATGTTTTCTATTTCTGTGATACGATTACGTTTCAAATGGGTACGTGGTTTTTCATATTCTTATTGATTGGAATATTGTGTTCGATTGGATTGTTTAAAGATTTGAAGGAAAAGGAATATATAAGATGAGTATATTTTTTGTGATTATAGGTATGTCTTTTTTTCTATATTTTATGGGAAATTGTCAAACATTAAAAGAAATTATGGAAGTGTTGTATTTTGGAACAAAAGCAGGAGAATATACAATTTTAACTATATTGGTGCACTTTATGATTTATTTTTGGGTAGTGCTACAGGTGGATCGATTACTTGGAAATCAGAGAGCGCTATATTATATGCTTCGGAGCAGAGTGAAAGACAATGAAGCATTTCTGAAAATACAAGTTTTAGAACTTTTGAGAAATGTGATTTTGTTATTTGTAGGAAAGCTGGTTGCAGATTGTTTTTTGATGCTTATGTTTAAAGATAATTTATGGTCTGCAATGTATGGTTCTGTGCTAGTATTTTTTCTGATAATGCTTATATTGATTTCTGCAATAGGACTTTTTATGTTTTACTTTGTAAGAAGATTATCTATGACAAATATAATAGGAAGTTGCGTATTGCTTACATGTTTTGTACATATTTTATTACATAACTGGATTGTGCTACATTTTTATAGTGTAGAATATATTGAAATTGGAATCGGATTGCTATGCATTAGTGCGTTAGGGGCAATAGTAAAGAATAAAATTAGAAAGATAGAGAGGGTATGATTTATGATTCGAGTAAAAAATGTATCAAAGAAGTTAAAAGATAAATTCGTGTTACAAGATATAAATTTAGAATTTGAAGAAGGAAAAATGTATTTATTACAGGGACATAATGGTTGTGGAAAAACTATGCTATTGAGACTCTTGTGTGGATTAATTGCTCCAACCTCAGGAGAGGTTTGTAATGATGAGGAGTATGATTATGGAGTAATGATTGAAAATCCAAGCTTTATAGAAGAAAGGACTGGTTTTTATAATTTGAAATATCTTGCGAGTGTAAAAAAGAAAATCAGTGATGAACAAATAAATGGTATGCTGGAAAAGTTTGATTTATATTCAGCAAAAGATCAGAAAGTAAAAAAATATTCCCTTGGAATGAAACAGCGTTTAGGAATTATTCAGGCAATTATGGAAAATCCTAAAGTTATTTTATTAGATGAACCATTTAATGCCTTGGATGAAAAGAATTACAATAAAATGTTAGAACAATTGGAAAAGGAAAAAGAGAGCGGAAAAATAATTGTAATTGCAGCGCATATGATTCAAACAGAGGTGTTGCAATTCTTCAATCAGAAGATTGTGATGGATGCGGGAACTGTAAAGGAAATTGTAAATATTTAAGTCCATATGAAAAATGAGATGGTGTAGGATTAGGAGACTGTTTCAAGTTTTGTGTAAACGCAAAAAACTGACATAAGATTTTATTGATAGTTACTAAGAGCAGAAACCAGATTTTTGGTTCTCTGCTCTTATCTGCATTATACAGGTATAAATGCAGATGTCAAATGGAATCCACTAGAATTCTGCTGTTTCCAGCCGTTCT
>JBNMLH010000031.1:0-17097 GCA_050875145.1 Lachnospiraceae bacterium | reverse complement strand
TCGATTGTTAGGGTAGAAAATGGAGAGATAACCAAATATGCAGTTCCAATGCAACGTTTAGTAGGTGGAGAAAGCCTAAAAAAAATAGATGGAATTTTGTATGAATTGGTGCAGAGTGAAGATAAAATTGAAATTTATATGTTGGCGGAAAAAGACTTCTCTAAAAATAAGCTGAAGGGTTATATTACGGAAATAGAATAAAACTGTTTTGGAATATGGTCTAAATTGAAAATTTAACGGAATAAAAGCCTCCTGTTTATCATATTTTTATATAAGAGAAAATATGATAAACAGGAGGTAGAATATGAAAGAATGGAAGAAAAAACAATGGTTTCTGTCATATGCTTTTGTAGCAGTTACAGGAACCATTTTTCATTTTATGTACGGATGGTTACAGGAAAATAGAATTGCAGGATATTTTTTTCCTGTGAATGAGTCAACATGGGAACATATGAAGTTAGTGTATTTACCTATGGTTTTGTGTGGATGTATTTTTTTTAAAAAATTTAACGCACAATGGTTGCTAGGAATTCTGGCAGGGACTTGGTTAATTCCTGTTTTATTTTATACCTATCGAGGTATTTTAGGGTTTGGTATATCGGCTTTTGATATAGGAACTTTTTTTGTAAGTGTTGGCGGTGCATTCTGGATAATGTATCATACACTTGAAACACAGTGGGGAATGAAAGTTAAGAAATGGCTAAGAATATTTGTAATAATACAAGGAATTTTGTTTGTAGTATTTACATATCACCCGTTAAATCTGGGAATTTTTTGGGAACCTTAATGGGGGGGGCAAAAGGAGAGCAAAGTAAAAATATAAATTTTGTGTTGAATATATCAGAAAAAACTGATATACTAAAAATGTAGTGATGTTAATATGATAAAAACAAACTTGAAACAAGAAATATCACTTTGGTTGCATGAAATATATGTATGGTATAAGTTGAAACTGATTTGATATTAACGATTTATGTAATCTACTTGGTTTGTGAAAATGCAACAGTAAAGAAAATATTTACATTACATTGATGAAAAGAATATTGTTAGGAAATCGGAAAGAACAATTAGGAGGATGAAATAATGAGAAACAGTAAATTGGGACAAACAAAAAAAGTTATATATAATGTTTTATCAGATGGGCAACCGCATAGGGTTTCGGATTTTTTTGAAGCGGCATATGAAGAAAAGGTTATTGCAGATATGAATGATCCTACGGTGCGTAATGCGATTTTTCATTTAAAAAGAAAGCATAGCAATATTAGATGTGTAAAAGCTGGAGTATATCAGTTGTGTACAAATTTTGAGTTGGCTCAGGAAGTAGATGAGGCAGTAGAGAAAATTAATCAAGCAATTGCTGAATTAAAATGTTTTCAATGGTTGGATTGTTCGGATGATGAGTTAAAGCAGGCAAGAGAAATAAATGGAAAATTGCAGGACTTAGCAAAAAAGATTAATGCGATTAATAGAAAAAGATAAAAAGGTTATAGATATAAAAATCATACATTTGTTAGTGAGGAAACTTGGTACAGATGTATGATTTTTATATTTTAACACTATCAAGAAAGTCCCCCATTTCTATTGCGTAGAGCAATAATTGGTGGGTGGGGACTTGCTTGTATCAGGAGGGGGTACAAGCCCCTTCTGATATGCTGCGATAGCAGCTAATAGTGTTATGAGCAAGTAGCAGAGCGAATTGCGAATATCTACTTGACTTAACGGTAGTCGCCAAAATCCATGTTTGCGTGAGAACTTGGCGGCTACCGTTAAACTATCGAAACTCACAAGGCATGTTTCTCATAGCTAATAGATGTAGCTGACGTTATAGCAGTTACTTGAGAGTTAAAAGAATTAATAAATGAATAATTGTGTCCAATAATTTACACCATTTTGCTGATAGTATCCTACACCAATTTTAGTAAAATTAGCATTTAGGATATTAGCACGATGTCCTGCACTGTTCATCCAGCCGTTCATAACTTCCTGTGGAGTTTTCTGTCCATATGCAATATTTTCTCCTGCACCGCGAAAAGAAATTCCCTGTTCTGTGATTGCACTGGAAAAGGTATTTCCGTTTGGACGGGTGTGAGAAAAGTAACTTACAGTTTCTTTGGCACGAACTTGTGCAGCTTTGGATAAGGTTGCATCCAATGTAACAGGAGAAAGTCCGGCTTTGGCACGTTCTGCATTTACCAGTTGTGCCACTTGGGAAACAAAATCTTTGTTCTGCGGAGTTTCTGTATTACTAACTATAGGAGTGCTTGTAACTTGTGGAGTAGAAGTTGCGGTTATGGTTGGAGCTGTAGTTGCATTTTGGTTTGGTGCATTTGTTTCAGTTGGAGTGGCGGTTGGATTTTGACATGGAGTGCTGGTTGGTGTAGCTGTTACATTTGGCTTTGAAATATCGGTTGGCTGACAAGTCAAAATGTTATTTAGACAGGAATTTACATCTGTTACTACACCATTTGTTTCAGCTTTTAAGTTGCAACCATTCTGAAGCAAATTTGTTAAAGCATCACTGATACCTGTATCACCTTTGATACAAAGCGAATTTGCATTTTCGATAAGTTCACCACAATTTTTTGAATTGTAAATGGAAAATACTTTGCTAACATTTGCCTGTGTACATGCGTTATTAATTGAGGTGGTCTTTGCCATTACTGGTGTAACACAAAAAATACTTAATGTAGAAAATGCACAAATTGTTGTAAATAGTTTCTTTTTCATAGTATATCTCCTTGGTAATAAAACTATATCACGTATATATCTAAAAGGATAAAAATGTGATAGTTGTTAGTAACATGGACAATATAACACAAAAATGACACATAAGTATACCGGTAAATTATTGAAATAAAAGAAGGAAGTAGAAGCGCATGAATTATTTAGAATATGTTTACGCTGTAATGTTTTTTAAATAAATCCGCAGTAAGGGGTCTGAGCTACTGCGGAGTGCAGCCAGCGGATCAATGTAGTAAAGTCAAAAACCGGAACGCCGGTTGCGGCTTGCACAGCGTAGGCGTAAGGAGGCATATCGCTGCATTCTAGCAGTATGGCACCTGTATTTGGGTATTCTTCCAAAATTTCCATTGCTTTTCCTACTACTTCCTGTTGTACCAATCCATTATCAAAGGCACCCCGCCCTTCCGGAATGCAGGAAAATTGTTCCTCATGCCCTAAATCTTTTACAATCAGACGCTTCTTTAGTTCGGCAGATACACCGCAGCTGTCCAGTAATGAATCTGTAAAAGAATCTTTTTGTGCAGTAAGAACACCAATGGTCTGATTTTTTTTTAGAAGGGTGGCAATCCAAGGAAGCTGTACCAGACTGGAAAGTGCAACGGGGATGGAGAGTTCTTCCGCAATTTTTTCCTGATAATTTCCAAAGAAACCACAGGCACCGCTGATGGCACGTACCCCCTCTTTTTCTAGTTTTCTGCAGGTTTCCAATACCATTTCATATACACCATCCGCTGCATCAAAAAGATTTTGACAATCCAGTCCTTTTACCGCTTTTAGTCGGACAGGAAAGGGAAAGGTATAACCATTTACAATATTTCCAGGAACCATTGGATAAAAAACATCTTCAATATACACGATTCCAATTGGGTAGCCTGCAATATTTTGTCCTCGCTGCATCTGTATTAGGACATTGCTGTTTGTAGTATCAAAATATCCGTAATGTCTGTTAGTTTCCATGAGTTTCATCCTCCTTTGTTATTGAATGTACTCTCGGAAGCTACATAAATCGAGTTATCTGGCTATATTTTCGATATACTGCTTCCATTTTCTCGTTGTACACACCGTGTACGCACTGCGAAAATGCCATTGTATATCAAAAAGCTATCTTAGAATTCTTCGATTCGTAAATTCCGAGAGCACATTTGAAAAATTGTAACAGTTCAGCCTAGGGCATTCATAAAGTGCCAGAATATACAGATTTGCTAAAAATATTCTTTTTGTTGGCTGAACTGTTCAAAAACTTATACCTATGCTTTTGCAAAACGTGCAAAATCAAGTTTTGTAATATCAAAATCGGTTGGTTTTCCACTGATGATCTGTTCCATAAATCGTCCGGTTATAGGAGAAAAGCAGATGCCGTCCCCCTCATGTCCGGCTGCAATGTAGTATCCGGGGATACTATCTACATCCGATACGATGGGCAAATGGTCAGTTACAAATGGTCGTACACCGGAATAGGCACGAATACATTTAATATCAGCAAGCTCTGGGAAAAAGCGTAAAGCCCTTTCGCTGATTGCCTTTAAAGTCTCGATTTCAGATCGGATATCATAATCACGGAATAAACGGTTTCCTCCGACTAATAGGTTGTTCGAAGGCGTGTATTCCAGATTGAAGGCAATGTTTTGTTCTTCTACCAGTGGACTTACCTCTCTCTTGAAGTTAATATTGTCAAATTTACTGAGCATATAGCCGTATTCCAAAATCTTATGATTACATAGACGTTCGGTTTGTTCCGATACCAGGTTCGTACCTTTTCTTGGTTCGATTGGAATTTTAAGACCGGTCAATTCGCCTACGAATGGAGCCCATGCACCTGCACAATTGACGATACGCTTTGTTTTGATGGTTCCATAATTGGTTTCAATGCTTTCTACTGCGTTTGTCTTTGTATCAAGATTGATTTTTGAAATATCACAGTAGGTGTAAGTTTCCAATCCATATTTTCTTCCTTCATGTATAAAAGCAAAACATAATTTATATGGACTGACGGCAATGGCACCACTTTCTGGTGTATATAAAGCACCTGCTAAATCTTTTGCAATGTGTGGTTCCATTTTACAAAGTTCCTCTCTGCCCACCATGCGAAGCTTATAGCCATCAGCATTCTGTTTTGCACAGTATTCTGAGGCCGCATCAAATTCTGTTTGGGTTTCACAGACATAAAGACATCCTTTTGGGACATATTCAAAGTCATACTCGAACTGTTCGGCGATTTCTGCAAAGTAATCAATACTTGCCTGTCCCATTTTGGTATCAATACCGGGCAATTTATCACAAATCAGGGCAACCGCATCACAATGACTGGAAGAACCGCTGGCAATATCGCCACGCTCCAGAATAGCAGTAGAGTATCCCGCTTTTGCCAGGTGATAAGCAACACTTGTACCGATTGCACCGGCACCTATTACGACTACATCATATTCTTTCATCATCATAATACTTCCCCCTTTGCTAATTCTCCGAAGGTAACAGGTCGAACTGGTGGTCTTGCAGAAGAAGTACCTGCTTCTTTTGGACTAATTCCTAATTCCTGTACCAAAAGCTGTTGTACTAACTTTTCACAGGTACGACCCTGACAAAGGCCCATTCCTGCACGGGTTCTTCGTTTTACGCCGACAATGTCCCTTGCACCCTCCCGGATGGCTTCTTTTATTTCTCCAACTGTGACCTCTTCACAGCGACATACAATCATATCATCTGTCAATTCAGCACTCATAGTTTATTCCTCCAATCTATTATGTATGAAAATAGCGTATGGTATCTTGTTTTGTCTGTTTTTGTATAAAAGCATTAGATACGTTCTACTGTTCTTACTTCATCTGCAAATTCCTTTGGAATTTCTACTGTTACTACAGGTGTATGATCGTAGGAGGCTGGATTTACTACCTTGACGATTTTTCCCTTACAGACAATTTCTCCTTTTCGATTCATTGCATTTCGTTCTTCTCCAACGACAGGGGTTGGATAATATTCAAAAGGAAAAGCAACGGTTGCAGTAGTATCCGTAAAGGTTTTGTCTACTACGACAATTGCAAGACCGGGACAGCGTGCTACACACATACCACAGCCCACACATTTTTCTCCGATTAAAGTTGGCAGTTTTGTAATGGGTTCACCAATTTTAATTGCACCGAAATGACAGGCTGCTTCACAGGGATTACAGGGGATTTCCTGTACACATTCGATAATTGCTACTGGTCCCTCGGCATAACGCTCATCACTGGGAAGTGTTTGAATGCTTTCTAATTCTTCATATTCTAAATATCCTGTATTGATCAATGCCATAGCTTGTTCCTCCTTACTGAATTGGTGATGGAGTACCAATCCGTTCCTTGTACTCATCCATAACCACTTCTTTTTCTAACATACGTCGTTCTCCAAATGGTCCCAGGCGAAGGGAATGCAGACGCTCCCAGATTTCTGCCCGTTTGTCGGCTGCTGCATCGGTAGTGAGAAGTCCTAAGTCCTCTGCAGCACTGATACCTGCAATTTTTCCTTCTTCTAAGGCAGTATTGGCCTCTTCTACACCTGTAGTATCCCCGGCAACAAATACACCTTCACAGGAGGTTTCCATCCGTTCGTTGTGCAATGGAATATAACCACCAAAGGGACCGTTAAAGGTAAGTTTGCAACCTGCCAGTTTTACAAGATCCATAGTAGGTTTTAATCCTGCAGCAAGTGCAATCGTATCACATTCGATGGTTTCTTCTGTTCCCGGAATAGGTTGGAACTGATTATCTACTTCTGCAATGACACAACCACAGACACAGCCATCTGCTCCCTTTTTGGCTTCTATAATGGTATGCTGCAAACGGATGGGAACGCCAGCACGACGGATTTTAGCAGCATGTACCGCATAACCACCAATCTTTGGTGCGGCTTCAATCAGGGAAACGACATCACAACCCGCCTGCATAAGTTGATAAGAAACAATAAGTCCTACATTACCGGTACCAAGCATTACAATTTTTTTTCCCGGCTTTACATGATTTACATTAATCATGGTTTGAGCTGCCCCTGCACCCATAACGCCCGGAGTGGTCCAGCCCTTAAATCGGATTGCATTTTCAGAAGCTCCGGTGGCAATAATAATCTTTTTTGCCTTCATGGTGATCATTTCTTTTTCACCGCTGTCTAATCCCTTTTCAATGGCAATTTTATTTCCTGGAAAAATTCCGATTACGGTACTTTGCATCCAAATTTCTACATCTGATTCTTCTGCTTCCTTTAAAAGCTGTTTTCCAATATCATAACCTCTAGTACCGGAACGATGCGCACTGGAACCAAAGAATTTATGGATTTGCTTAAATAGTTGTCCTCCAGGCTGCATATTTAAGTCAACAAGAAGAACGGATGCACCATACTTTCCTGCTTCTATAGAAGCAGCCAATCCAGCAGGACCGGCACCAATTACTAATACATCTTTTTCGAGCATAATCTATTCCCCCTTCGCTAATCCATCTTGTGTTTTGATTACCATACCGGCTTTGACCGGGGTAATACAGGTACGAACATTTGCTTTGCCATCTACGACCATCGCACAGTCTGTGCATTGTCCAATTCCGCAAAACAAGCCACGAGGTTCTTTTCTTTTTACTGTGTAACGATTTATTTTGATTCCTGCATTTAGAATTGCAGCCAAGATAGGTTCGCCTTCGTAGGCTTTAATTACCTTGCCGTCTACAGTGATTTCCACTTCATCACCAGTGTGTGTGCAATCCAAAATTACATGATGATCCACTCTCAGGCACATAGCGTTTCCTCCTTATGAAAAAAGGACTGGATGAAATTTTATACCATCCAGCGCCTTTGCTAGTTTATTGTTTGATTGGGTAATCTTTCCTATTATTCCATTACTGCAACGAATTCCATCTCGACAAGACATCCATCTACCATATCTACGCACTGTGTACAGCATCTTGCAGGGAAATTACCTTCTGGGAAGTAAGTTTTATATACTTCGTTCATTTCTGGAATAAGAGAAATATCCTTAATATAGATAGTAACTTTTCCGATGTCATCCATAGAAGCACCTGCAGCTTCCAAAACAGCCTTAGCATTTTCCATGGTTGCCTTTGTCTGTTCCTTCATGCCACCTGTTACCATTTCACCAGTGACATCGGTTCCAATCTGCGTAGTAAAAATAATGTTTCCCATTTTTACGCCTAAAGCGTATGGTCCATGACATTCTCCACATTTTTCTGATGTAATTTGTGTTCTCATAAGATACCTCTTTTCTGCATGGCTTTGTGTTTATGTGATTCATGAGAAGCCATGCGGACATGAATCTGTTTGGTTTATTTGTTCTGTAAATTTTTTAATTTCTTCTCTGCGTACATTTCCTTAATCGAATCTTCTAAAATGGCAAGTCCTTCGTCCAGCTCTTCTTTTTTGACATTTAATGGAGTGGCGAAACGCATTCCATTTCCGTGTACACCACAGTTTAATGTCAGCATATGTCTCTTTAACATCCTTGCCTTGACATCTACCCAGATATCCTGTGCAGGAGAGCCATCTTCATGGGAAAATTCAATGGCAATCATCAAACCGACCCCACGAACATCGGAGATACAAGGATACTTTTCCATCAGACCGGTAAGTTTTTCTTTTAGGTAGGCACCCATTTCATTTACATTTTTCAAAAGACTGCCATCTTTATACTGTTCCAGTACCACACATCCTGCGGCGGCAGCCACTGGGTTTCCTCCAAAAGTCGTACCATGTGTACCAATCGGCCATTTATCCATGATTTCAGGAGTGGAAATAACTGCACTCATGGGAAGTCCTCCGGCAATTGCTTTTCCCACTGTCATAATATCCGGAACAACATCAAAATGCTGGCTTGCCCACATTTTACCGGTACGACCAAAGCCCGATTGAATTTCATCAAAAATCAAAAGTATGCCATACTGCTTACAAATATCTGCAACACCCTGTACAAATTTCTTGTCAGGTACGACATATCCGCCTTCGCCCATTACCGGTTCCATATAGATACAGGCAACATCTTCCGGCCATACAATATATTGCAGTAATTTTTTTAATTCCCATAAACAATAATCTGCTCGTTCTTCTGCGGGCATTCCCTCTGGACAGAGGTCTTTGCTCGGATAGGGGGAAAAATAAACATTTCCCATCAATGGATTGTAGTGTTTTCGATATTTTGAATTGGAGCCTGTAATCGAGGTAGCACCGACGGTTCTTCCGTGGAAGGAACCCATAAAGGCAATTACAGCACTTCTTCCTGTATAGGACATAGAAAGCTTTAATGCACTGTCGGTTGCTTCTGCACCACCATTGGTAAAGAAGATAGAGTCTAACCCTTCCGGTGTGACACCGGCAAGCTCCTTGGCAAGTGTTAAGGTGGACTCATAATTTACCAGGTTAAAGGAAGCATTGACCAGATTGCCTGCCTGTTCCTGAATTGCTTTTACAATGGGAGGATAATTGTGTCCCATTGCATTTACTGCAATCCCCTGTACAAAGTCTAAATATTTGTCTCCGTTTACATCTGTCAGATAACAACCGCTGGCAGATTTTGCAACTAAGTTTGTCTGCTTGTAGAAAACAGGACTTAAATACTTTTTATAGTCCTCAAATTTCATTGGCATATTGACCGACCTCCTTTGATGCGTTTGCTGTTTCAAATTCTAAGTAATACCTTCGAGAACCATTGTGCGGTATCTCGTTTGGATGTCCTTATCATACGGCAGGTTGAGAGATAAGTAAACTTCTAAAAACTAATGTTAGATATAAACAAAATGAATATCTGGATTGACAGGGAAAATAAAAATCGGTATCATAACAATAGAGTGCAGCTAGAGGAAGGGTGTGTATGTGTATGGATTTTCAGGAATATGAATTGTTGCTGGATCTTGCAGAAACGAAAAATATTACAAGAACAGCAGAACGGTTGGGGTATTCCCAGCCGGGAGCCAGTCATATATTAAAAAAAATAGAGGGAGAATTAGGTTTTCCTGTCATTTTTAGAGAAAAATACGGGGTTACGTTGACGCCGGCAGCAGAATTGTTACTTCCGACCATGCGGGAATTGATGAGGATACAAGAAAGACTGGAACAAACGATTTATAGTATCAAAGGATTAGAGTATGGAAAGATGACCATTGGAGCCTATTCTAGTGTATCGATACATTTGTTGCCCATGATATTACGAGAATTTAAGGAACTACATCCGAATCTGATTATTGATATTCGAGAGGGTGGTGCTGAAAATATTTTAAGCTGGATGGATAACAATGAGATAGATTTTGCTTTTATCAGTCGGCCCTATGCCAAAACAATGGAGTTTTTTTCTTATGGGAAAGATCCACTGGTAGCTGTATTACCAGAAGGATATGCATTAGATCACAAACGAAACTTCCCTATGGAAAGTTTTGAAGGACAGCCATTTATCCTTTCGGCGGATGGAAATGATTTTGATATTCACAATGCATTAGAATGTTCGGGGATTACCCCAAAATATAATTATTCGGTATTAGATGATCATACGATATTGTCTATGGTGGAAAACAAATTAGGATTAAGTATACTGACTAAACTGATTTGTACAGGATATCATTATAAGGTGGAGTGTATTCCCGTAGACCCTCCTTATTATCGGGATATGGGAATTGGAATGAAAAGTTATAAAAAATTATCTCCAGCAGCAAAAAGTTTTGTAGACTTTGCAATTGCAAGGATTCCGAAGATTTGGAATGAAGTATTAGGGGAATTGTAATGGGGTAGCTTTTAAGTATAGAAAAAACAGAGATGGAGAGGGGAAAATTACCAAAAAAAACATATTGACAGCTAAAATAAACCATGCTATATTGAAGGCATTCAAGGACAACTGGTTAGACCAGTTAGCTTTGACTCGTTAGCAAGGGCGCTATTCTTCTAGTGAAGATAGCGTCCTTTTTGCTTTTTAGAGCAGTAATTTTTAAAAAGCAGACGTGTTATCCCAATTCCTTCTCAAGAGAGAAGGCGAAATAGATTGGAGGAATGTAAAATGCCAGAAGAAAGAATGTTATCCATTAAAAACGTGTATAAGCATTTTGGAGACAACAATGTGTTGAATGGTGTAAACATTGAAGTGAACAAAGGAGAAGTTGTTGTAATCTTAGGGCCAAGTGGTTCTGGAAAAACGACTATGCTTCGTTGTATTAACTTCTTGGAACAAGCCAATGAAGGAAGCATTACCGTAAATGCTTATACCGTAGGGGCAAAAGAAAAGAGTAAAAAGAAAATTCGAAATTTACGAAGAAAAACAGCTATGGTATTTCAGCAATACAATCTGTTTCGTAATCGAACAGCAGTAGAAAATGTTATGGAAGGTCTTGTCGTTGTAAAGAAGATGCATAAGGAGGAGGCCAGAAAAAAAGCGGAGAAGGCTTTAGCGGATGTTGGTCTTTTGGAAAAGAAGGATTTTTATCCATCGCAGTTATCTGGTGGACAGCAACAGCGAGTAGGAATTGCCAGAGCGTTGGTGATGGAACCGGATTTGTTACTATTTGATGAGCCTACCTCAGCGCTTGATCCGGAATTGGTCGGAGAAGTGCTTTCCTGTATTCGTAAAGTTGCAAAGACAGGAATTACCATGATGATTGTAACGCATGAAATTGCATTTGCAAAGGAGGCTGCAACCCGCGTGATCTTTATGGAAGGTGGTGTAGTGGTAGAGGATGGAACCCCGGAAGAGGTAATTGATCATCCGAAAACAGAACGTACACAGGAATTTTTAGCACGTATTAATGCTTAAGGAGGATATGCTTATGAGAAAGAGATTGTTTGTAAGAAAAGCGGTAACTACATTTTTAGTGATGGCAATGGTGATTGGTTGTTTATCAGGTTGTGGAAAAGGAAGTGGAAATAGTAGTTCTACTGGTTCAAAATCTTCATCCTCAAAGAGTATTGCAGGATTAAAGGATAATGGAGATGGAACGTATACAGTAACCGTTGCTGTTTTAGATGCAATGGCACCTTATACCTATACCGATGAGAAAGGGCAGTTCCAAGGTTATGACTATGAATATATGAAGGCACTGGATGAAAAGTTGGAGGATTATACATTTGATTATGTAGCTGCCAGTGCAGATGCTGCACCAGCCGCAATTCAGGCAGGAACCTATGCAATGTCCGTTTCGGCACATTTTGTCACACCGGCAAGAGCAGAAAATTATCTGTTAAGTATTCCAGAGAGTTATTATCCGATTAACTTGATTTCTAGAAAGGAAGACAGCTTTACAAAGTTTGAAGATTTGGATGGAAAGACATTAGTTCCCAATCCACCAAATGATGGATTGTCAGTTGCACTTAGCGATATGGCAAAAGAGTATCCGGATGTAGCTTATAAGCAAGACCCAACCTCTGAATATATCCCTTATTTGGATGGAGTACAGGCGGTTATCAAGGGACAATATGACTGTTGGTTTGGAGGAGAATCCATGTATAAAGACTTGCTTACCTCTACACCAGAGTTAAAGGATAAGACATTTTGTTCGAATCCTATTACAACAGCAGCCTGTGTTTGCGTCATCAATAAATCATTGACAGACTTTAGAAATGCAGTAAATGAAGCAACTGTAGAATTATATAAGGATGGAACGTTAAAGAAGTTATCGGAGAAGTATTTGGGTGCAGATTACTTTAAGACAGCAAAGGATACGGATTCTTTGTTTGATTATGATGGTTATACAGAAGAAAATGCCAATTGGTATGAGAAGTAGAAATATTTGATTGCCTGCCTGGAACGGTTTTGTTTCAGGTAGGAGATATGCGGAGGTGAGACTATGAAAAAGTCTTTTGAAATTGTATGGAAGTATTTGCCGGCTTTGTTGGAAGCATTGCCGACAACACTTTATATGTTGGTGATATCTGTTCTAATTGCTGCAATATTAGGCTTTTTTCTCGCATGGGCAAAGATTGGAAAAAATCCCATATTAAAAGGATTATCCAGTATTTTCATATCTTTTATGCGAGGAACGCCGATGATGGTACAGCTTCTGTTGATTTTTATATGGATACCCCTTGTTTGCAATGATAATGGTATTAGTACAAATACATGGGACCCCATTATTTACGCTTTAATATCTTTTTCATTAAATATGGCAGCGTTTTTTGCAGAAATTTTTCGCTCCGCATATATTGCTTTAGATTATAAACAGATTGAAGCAGCACAGAGTTTGGGAATGGGGCCGGTGCAGACTTTTCGAAGAGTCATATTGCCTCAAGGAGCAGCCAGTGCTTTACCAAACCTTACCAATATGTCCCTGGAGCTTATGAAGAATACTTCGATTGCAGCAGTAATTGGAGTTTATGATATTCTGGGAAAAGCACAGCAATTGGTAAAAAACAATTATGGAGTTGGACAGTTGGAACTGTATATAACAGCAGGTGTGATTTTCTGGATTCTGGGATTAATTATTTTATTTGTTTCTAATTTTGTAACTAGAAGGCTCAATAAAGGAAATCCTGCTATGCAAACAAAGAAACTCTTTGCTGCAAAGGGATAGGAGGTGTGACTTATGGAAGTATATAGAACTTGTTTGGAAAAAGTATTAGCAGGTGTTCCGACTACGCTAAGTTTGACGCTATGGTCTGTATTGCTGGCTTTGCTTTTAGGAATTTTATTAAGCTTTGGAGTGTTGAGTAAATGGACCCCGGTTCGAATGCTTTTTTCTGTGTTATGTTCGTTTTTAAAAGGAATTCCTATTTTGATTTTTTTATATGTATTCCATACAGCTATTGATGGAATTATGGGAAGTATCGATCATTTATTTGCATTTTATACCTATGATATTCGGAAGCCACCTACCTATATCTTTGCGGTATTTGCGTTGGCATTATCTTACGCACCATATATGTGTGACATGATTACCACTGCATTACATACCATTCCAAAGGGACAATGGGAAGCTTGCGATGCAGGCGGTTTTACGGCATGGCAGAAGATGACTAGAATTATTATTCCACAATGTATTGTGATTGCTATACCAAATTTTGGAAATCATTTTGTAAACTTATTAAAGGCAAGTTCCCTTTCCTGTATGGTTACGATTATGGAAATGATGGGAGAAGCAAGAAACTATGCGACTATGAGTCAGAGATTTCTGGAATGCTATATTGTTTGTGCCATTTGTTATTGGGTTATTTTTATTGTTTTTGAACAGGCATTTCGTTTATTGGAAAAGAGAGCCGGAAGGTATTTGCAACCGGGTGTTCCGGTAGCGAAAAGACGGAGAAAGATGTTTCACATGACAAATACACAGGAAGGAATATTCGAGGAGGTAAAATAGATGAGAACAGAATTTGAGTTTTATTCTCCAATTAAGATTGTAACAGGGGTTGGAGAGAGTCAGAAATTAAATAAATGGGTAGAAACGTTTCATGCAAGTCTTGTGTTGGTCATTGTAGATGGTGTCGTAGCAAAAACGGATGCGTTTTTGGCAATGACTACTTCTATGAAGGAACAGGGCATTTCATTCGATATTTTTTCGGATACCATACCGGAACCTCCCATGGAGTTAATTGATAATTTGGCAGCCCAAGTGAGAGAAAAGGCATATGATCTGGTCATTGCTGTGGGTGGCGGAAGTCCGATGGATACCGCAAAGGCGGTATGCATGTTAAAAAATAATGAGGGCAGAATTAAGGAGTATCTCTTTGGAGGCTCCAAAACACCGCAATATCCATCCATACCATTAATTTGTATTCCAACTACAGCAGGAAGTGGATCGGAGGTGTCTTGTGCCAGTGTAATTGAGGATACCGAGGAACATATCAAACTCTCCTGCACCCATCCAAATTTGTATGCAAAGGTGGCAATTTTGGACCCATTGATGCAAAAAGGAATGCCCGCTTCCGTAACGGCAGGAACCGGTATGGATGCCATGACCCATGCAATCGAATCCTACACTTCAAAAAATTCCAGTGTATTTACGGAAATGTATGCAAGAAAAGCCATCGCAATAATCGCAAAACATTTGCCAATTGCCGTAAAGGAACCAGAAAATCTGGAAAGTCGCATGATGATGGCACAGGCAAGCACCATGGCGGCCATAACTATGGCAAATGGAGGCTTGGGAGCAGTGCATGGTATTTCCCAGTCGATGGGCGGTGTGGCACATACGCCCCATGGCATTACCAATGCAATTCTGCTACCTAAAGTTATGAAGTATAACTACAAAGGAGATATAGAAAAATTTGCAGATATTGCAGCTTTGTTGGGTGTGGATACCAATGGGATGACAACGGAAGAAGCGGCAAAGGCAGCAGGTGAAAAAATAGCAGAAATCAATGCGGAAATTGGTATCCCAGATAATATTTCCAGTCTTAACGTAACAAAGGATATGTTCCCGGAAATTGTAAAGGGTACGATGGGGTATCGGTTGCTTTGGATGAATCCCATTGAGGTTACCGAAAAACTGGCATATAAAATTTTAGAAGAAAGTTTGTAATTGCCTGTTATGGAAGGAATCCTTAAGTAATTGTGTCAGTAAAAATCCAAGAGTGTATTCAAAAAATGAAAAATTTGTATAAAGGTATTGAAAACTTTTTAGATAGTGGTTAGAGAGTACATCATAAGAAAAAGGAGGAATTGGGATGGAAAAGAGATACATTATTACGATTTCCAGAGAGTTTGGAAGTTTGGGACGTCCCATTGCAAAACGTCTGGCTGAACTTTTGGGAATTGAATTTTACGACCGAGACATTGTAGAGAAGACGGCACAGAATTTAGGACTGCCTGTATCGGTTATTAAAGATAAGGAAGAAAGTGTGAAGAATCGTTTTTTCAATATGAGTTATCCTTTGGGAAATGAAGCCACAGAGCAGCAGGATCAGATTTTCCATGAGCAGACCAGAATTATCCGTGAAGTTGCCGATAAGAGTTCATGTATTATTGTAGGACGTTGTGGAGATTATGTGTTTGAAAATGAAAAGAATTGTCTGCGAGTACATATTTATGCACCATATGAAGCAAGATACCGCAATTGTGTGGATATTCTTCGTATGGATCAGGAAGCTGCCAAGAGAACAATCAGGAAAGTAGACAAAGCAAGAAAGGCATACCATTTGCACTATGCCGGATTTGCACCCGGAGACCCACAACATCTGGATTTGCTGATCAATAGCGATATATTTGGAATTAATGGTACAGCAGAAGCATTGGCACAGATGGTTAAGATAAAATTTTGTCTGGAAGAGTAGCAGTGCTGGGTGTGATGTGAAATTTCTCAATCACTTAATAAAGGCAAAAAGGAGGATATGTGTATGGCTAAGGTATTGTATTTTAACATTGATGACAATCTGGATTATGAAAATGCACTTTTGAAGGAATGGGGCATTGATGATTTAGAGTTGATTGAAATTAAGGATAAAGAATATAAAAAGACCTTTGGAGAATATGTACGTGATACAGGTGCCGAGGGACTTGTAGTAGAGTATGAACAGGTAACAAAAGAAGTAATGGATATGGCTCCAGAACTGAAAATCGTATCGTTGCAGAGTATTGGCTATAACTGTGTGGACATTGACGCAGCTACAGAGCATAACATTTGTGTTACCAATATTCCGGGATTTTGTGCAGAGGAAGTGGCATTGCATTCGGTGGGATTTGCCATTGATCTTGCAAGAAAGATTACCTTTTTTGACCGTACCGTTCAGAGCGGAAAATGGGACCCGTTGTTGGGGTATAAGACCTATCGCTTAAAAGATAAGGTCTTTGGCATGGTATTTTTTGGAGAAATTCCAAAAAGAATGGTGCCGATGTTGCAATCCCTTGGGTTGAAAATTCTTGTGTATGCACCTACAAAAACAAAAGAATTTTTAGCGGAATATGGTTGTGAGAAGGCAGAGACGTTGGATGAATTGTTGGAGGCATCTGATTTTGTATCCATGCATTGTCCGTTGATTGAAGGTGTGACTTATCATATGATGGGAGAAGAACAGTTTCAGAAAATGAAGAAGACGGCATTTTTCATCAATACTGCTCGAGGTTCTGTTGTAGACGAGCCTGCACTTGTAAAAGCATTAAAAGACGGAGAAATACAGGCAGCAGCCATTGATGTAATTGAAGATGAGGCAACAGAAACCAGTGAACTGTTCGGACTGGAGAACTGTATTTTAACACCACATGCGGCATTTATGTCCGAGGATGCCTTCTACGAGGGAAGAAGAAGATGCTTAGAACATCTTGCACAGCGTTTGTCAAAGAAGATGGAGCAAAGACCTACGAATCTTGTAAATAAAGAAGTCAAATATTAAGAAGTTGGATTTAAAATCATATGTGCAAATTGCACTTAGCAGGCAAGCTTTCACATGCAATTTGTACATATGATTTCGCATCTTCTGAAT
>JBNMLH010000037.1:0-3824 GCA_050875145.1 Lachnospiraceae bacterium | reverse complement strand
ATGAAGAAATTGGCAGTAATGAAGAAAGACATTACAACAATGAAGAAGATGTTAAATGAGCAGACAACAGAATTGCTTACATTTGCTCAGAAGTATGAGAGTGCAGAGTCAAGCAACGTAAGTCAGGTTAGTAACTTGAGCGGCTCTCAGGTAGTACAGATCCGATAATTGATAATTAAAATATAGCTTGAAAAGGAATGGGGTTAGGTTGCTGACCCTGTTCTTTTGCGTATATCATGCTAACATGTTTGTCGGTAAAGTCACATGGCAAAGATAGATTGTTTGTTAGAGAAAAACAGGAGGAAGGATCATGAAAAAAATAAAGGTAGGGGTTATCAGTGTATTACTAATCTGTTGTATACTATGTAGTCCAATCAATTTGATTTGTGCTGCAAATAAAGAAAATACAGATTCGAAACAAATTGCAGATGCAAAAAGGGGAATCGTAGAGATACAAACTGGATTTTGCAAAGAAAATGGAAAATTCTATAAAATGAAACATGGAAGTGGTTTTCTGGTTTGTAACTCAAAGGATGAGGGCGTATTTATTGTTACAAATACTTCAAAGGTGACACTGTCTGAAAAACAGAAAAAGGAATATTGTAAAAAACATAAAATAAAGTTTGAGAGCCAACAGGACTTAAAAACGGTATTTCGTGTTATTGTTGATGGGGACGTAACAGAAGATTTAACTATGTTGTCTAGTAGTAAAGAACAGGATATTTGTATTTTAGAGAGTGAAAATGTTATCCAAACCAAAAAGGCGTTGCCGCTGGAAAATCAGCAGGAAGTCGAAATTGGGGATCGTGTCTATGCTATGGGATTTTCGGAAGGTCCAACCAATGATTATACTGCGGAAAACGTAGAGATTCATGGTGGGGAAGTAGAGGATTCTGCTGCAAGAATAAAACAGGAGAATTATATACAACATACAGCCAGTATAAATACAGAAAATTCAGGGGGACCATTGTTATCGCAAGAAGGTTATGTAATAGGTATCAATAATGCAACAAAAAGTGTAAAGGGCACAACAAGCGGTTATGCATTACCAGTGACAGAATTGATTACATTATTGGATAATTATGGTGTTTCTTACGATAGTAAGGAACGCCATACTACATACGAGGAATTGGAGAAATACTATAAAGAATGTCAAAAGAAAATTGACAGTAATACATATAGAAGTGCCTCTGTAGAAAATTTGGAAAGTGCATTAAAAGAAGTAAAATCAATGTTAAGTGATGGAGAGGAAAGTAGTATAAAGGACTATAAAGAGGCAAAAGAACTTTTGGAAGAGGGAGAGCAAGGACTTGTTAAAAAAACATCAAAACTACAAATTGTAAGTGTTGTTTTGGCAGTGGTGATTGGTGTTTTAGGTATCTGGCTTGTTGTTTTGCTGGTACAGATAGGGAAAAGAAAAAGAAATGAATCTGATTTACAGAAACAAGGAAATACGGAAAAAAATGAAAGAGAAAATATTGTAATACGCAGGGTATCGCCTGATAATGAGGAGAATATAGAAAGGGATGGACTTGACTTGGTAGCGGAAGAAAAGACGGATGAAAGAGATTCTTCTGCATTATATATGGAAGAGGAACGAACGATGATTTTGGGAAGTGGGTATCGACCATATGAAGCATATCTTAAAGGAACCGTGAATAATCAAAAGATGTTACTTGATAAGGCAGAGGTTATTATAGGAAAGAGTAGAGAAGTAGCAGATTGTATTATTAAAGAAAATAGTGCAATCAGTAGAGAACATGCGAAGATCTGTTGGAGCAATGGAGCTTATTATTTATATGATTTACATTCGGCTAATGGAACATTTCTAAATGGAAAAAAAGTGGATGACAGAGGAGTCAAGCTGACAGAGGGAGATAAGATTGTTTTTGCAAATGAAATGTATGAATTTAATATAAAAAGGGAGGTGTAATAATAAGATGTTGAAGGTCAATACAGAAAAAATGGCTTTCTATGGGAAAGAAGAACAAAGTATTGCAAGAAATATTTGTGATATGGGTAGTGAAATAAATCAGATAAGGGAGAAGTTAAGTAAGAATTTGGAGAATGGGGAAACCTCGATAATTTTAAATAATCAAATGTACAAACTAAGTGAGACATTGATACAAGAGGGGAAAAAGCTTGATCAGATGGGAATTGTTTTAGAAAAGATTGCAAATGAGTATAAGAAAACAGAAAAGAACATAACAGATAGCGTATCAGATACATAAATAATAGATATGCTTGGAAAAATAATAGTTAATGGTAAGGAAGTGGTATTTTACTGCTTCCTTATTGTTTTCCCAAGAAACATATCCAAACGTACTTTTTACAAAAATATTAGTGTTTTCTATGGGAATTACAGAAAGTTTTTTAGTGTATTTGAATGTAAAAATAAAAAATGGTATAATTATATAGATTTGAATATAATTTAAGACGGAGGGATGAAATGTTAAAAATTGCAATTTATGATAAGGATAAAAGACAACAGGCGCAGATTTTGGATTATATTGCAAGAGATATCGATATTGAGGATGATTATGCAACGGAATGTTTTTCTGATATCGAAACGGTGAAAGCTAGAATTGAGGATGCAGATTTTCACTTTGACATTATTTTTATTGAAGTGGATGAAAAAGGAGAAAAGGGACTTTCGTTGGCATCCTATATCCGAAGTAAAAATATGGATATTGATATTTTATTTCTTGCTCAAACCTTAGATTATATAACAGAGGCATTTCGATATAGAGCGTTTAATTATTTGGTAAAACCGATTACTTTTTCTAAATTTCAGTATGAAATAAAACAATATTTGCAAGAACACAAAAATTATCAAAAGGATTACTTATCGGTGACAATTCAGGGAAAGGAACAGATGATCCCTTTAAATGCTGTTTTATATTTTGCAAGTAATGGAAGAAAAATAGGAGCTTTTTTTGCAAATGCAAGTGAGGAGATATGGTTTTACGGGAAATTGAATGAACTGGAAGAAAATTTAGAGAAATTTGATTACATACGTTGCCATCAGAGTTATCTGGTAAACGGAAATAAGATTGAAAATGTCGATAGAGAAAATGTATATGCGGGGAATGAAATGTTTCCAATTAGTCGGAAGTATGGAGAAAAGGTGCAGGAGCAATGGAACCGTATAAAAAAGAATCGATATAATAATGCCGATATTATGACTATGGGAAGTGGTTATAAAGAAGGGTTTGAGGATGAGGAAACTATATGTGAGAGAACTGCTACCATGCTGGCATCAAAGAAATGTGCTACTGGAAGTACAAAGTATGGTTTAGTAGTCGGTATTCGTGGACCACGGCAGAATGTTTCCTATCGAATCTATGATGAGGAAGAAATTTGCATCGGCAGAGACAGCAAGCAATGTCAGATTACTATAAATAATGGAGAAGTTAGTAGAAAGCATTGTGGAATAAAGTTTGATTTGGCAAAACAATGCTACAGTATCTATGACTATTCTAAAAACGGTGTCTGGATAGCTGGAATTGGACGTATTACACCGAATTGCTGGGTTCAGGTAGAAAAGGACTCTTTAGTACAAATAGTAAATGATAACTGCTCTTTCATATTAGTGTAGAGTAAGTTATTGGATAGACTGCAAATAAAAAACGGGCTGGTCGTATAGTGATATGTGAGACTGTTTCAAGTTTTGTGTAAACGCAAAAAAACTGACATAAGATTTTATTGATAGTTACTAAGAGCAGAAACCAGATTTTTGGTTCTCTGCTCTTATCTGCATTATACAGGTATAAATGCAGATGTCAAATGGAATCCACTAGAATTCTGCTGTTTCCAGCCGTTCT
>JBNMLH010000023.1:0-44414 GCA_050875145.1 Lachnospiraceae bacterium | reverse complement strand
TGCTGTGCCATCCTCAGAATAGGAAAGAACCTTTTCCGTCTTATCCGCTAATTGTGCAACCACTTTGATTTTTGTTGGATCAAAGCCTGTTGATTTCACCATGGTTGGTGTATCTCCTAAATCTTGTGCATTCCAAGCTTGCAGTTCCCTTATGTAACTATTCCAGCTTACTTTGTTTGCAGAATTAACAATATATTCCTGATACCTTGTTCCTGCATAACCATATAAATTGTACCCTTCATTTGGTATTTTTCCATATAACTTTAAATCAGTATCCGAGCTGGTTATATATACATTTTTAATGCCACCCACACTATATCCATCAGACGTATCTCCCCACGAAAAGATTGATACTTTATCTCCAAATATCAAACTCGCTCCATCTTTAACACTCTTAAAAGAACTAAGTTTGACAGTTTTAGAATTTACCGTTATCTTATTTACTGCTGACATATTATTTGTCGATATTTCTGTATTTACACTTGTACCAAATGTATTTGTATTAAGATAAGTATTCTCCGTACTATTAAAGCTAATTTCCTTTGTATTTGTTAATCCAGCCAGTCCATTATCAACAACATACAATTTTTTTCCTGTAAAATCCAGATTACTAATACCTGTATTTTCGAATGCATATGCTCCTATTTGAATATACTCTATTTTGTCCCCATACACAATTTTATTCAAATATCCTGTTGAGCTAAAACATTTTTCGGGTAATATAAGCTCTGTATTTCCATTAAATTCTACAAATGTTTCCTTATCACTCTGCTGTAAAAAAGACTTGTAAAACACCGATTTACTTTCGGTATATGATGATTTAGAAGCAAGTTCTTCAAAATCTACCTGTCCATTAAATACTACGTGCTCCAATGAACTATTATTACTAAACGCATAACTTCCAATTTTGGCATCACAGTTCAATGTAAAATTTTTTAAAGTATTTGATCCTGCACCACTAAAAGCACCCTCACAAATAATTGCGTATTTTGCTTTAATATTAATACTACTAATATTTTCACAACCCGCAAATAATTCTTTTGGAATTACTATATTTTCATTTTCTGCATCAATAAAAACAGAATTAATTGCCTTACAATTTTTATAAACCTGATTTCCCATAGGTCTTTCGGAAACCATCGAATAATTACTTAAAAAATTATCACTAATACTTAACAATTTCGTTGACAAAATTGCCTTTTTTAGCGAAGAACATTCCGCAAAAGCCTCGTCTCCAATAGCTACTAATTCAGATCCATTATTTTCCGTTTTCCCATCAGCATTTATAAAAACGACCGCCTCTAAGGTATTTCTCCCTTTAAACGCTCTGTCCGCTATAAGCTTGTATGTCTCCGGTACATATAATTTTGTAATTGAACTATTGCTTAATGCGTTTTCACCAATTTCTATTGCAGGTGCAAATACATCCTTTCCATTATATTTTACATTTGCTCCCTTTGGCATTGTTCCATCTTTTACTCCATCAGAAGAACTATAACATCTTACATTAACAAAAACCGGCATAGAACCTGAAGGATAACTATGTGGTGCACCAAACGTCAGAGCAACACAATCACCATACCACTCATTTCCGTTTCTATCTGTTCCTATGGAAACATTTTCATTTAACATTTTTGAATAATAAACCGGCTGATTTTCAACCTCTTCGGCAGTCTTAAACTCTTTTTTGTCAATAAATCCACACCATTCATACATATCTCTCAAACCTAAAAATTTAGGATTCGATACTACTTTTTTTCCTTCTGCGTCAACTGTAATAGTGCTAAACGCTTTCACCCTCTTATTAAGACTAAACGGTCCCATAGTTGTTGTCGCAACTACACCTGCTAATAAACAACACCCTAATCTTCTAACTATCTTTTTGTTTTTTCTCATTCAACTTTCTCCTTTTCATTTCTTTTTTTGTATAAACTTTCTAGCAGTTCATTAAATTAAACATATCTATTTCTATAAACTGCCATATATTTTATATTTCTACAAAGCTATTCTTTAACCTTATAAAAACACTATGTTTATATTACCATTTTTTAAGGAAATATAACAATTATTTTTCATTTTTCTTAATTTTCTACATTTTTAACAATTTTTCTTATCTAAAACTGCATTTTTAGGTTTAACTTTATACTTTTTGTAATATAAATCCAATTTTTCTATAACACAAAAGGAAGAAGCCCTCCAGCATTTCTGCTTTTTAGCTTCTTCCCCTTGTCCAATTTACAATTATTTTACTGTAATCTGTTTACTTAACTTCTTTGTTGTTGTCTTTCCTTTTGCATCTTTCACAGTCAGATAAATAGTATATTTACCTTTTTTCTTCGTTTTCCATGTAAACGTTGCTTTTTTAGAATACTTTTTAATGACTACTTTTTTAGAAGTTCCTTTTTTCTGTACAGAGAGTTTGTATTGTACTTTTCCTTTATTAGAAGATACTGCCTTCATCGTAAACTTCACACTCTTACCTTTTACTACAGTATATTTACTTGGTTTAAAACCTTTTACTGTAATTGTCTTTGATGCCTTAATTGTGTATGTCGTATTCTTTATTACTACATCTCCATTGGCATCTTCAATCATACTGTAAATCTTATAAGTCCCTGCTTTTGATGGTTTCCATGTAGCAGTACCAGAATTAGATTTATTTAACAATCTAACAGGCTTTCCTGATTTATCAGTAACTGTTATAGAGTATTTATACGGAGCAGTTCCGCCAACTGCAACCAAATTCAATCCAATTACTTTTCCAACCTTTTGTGGGGATACAGCCGAAAACTTCAATCTCGCCATTAACTCACCCGTTGGCAATACGCTATCTGTAGGTTTTGGAGAAGTAGTTCCTGTTGGTTTCTTCGTAGGTGTAGTTGTTGGTTTGGTAGAAGGCATTGCCTCACTTCCTGCACTTTCTACTACATACTTCTTCTCACAGGAAATCTTTGTTCCATTCGCATCTTCAACGATAACCTTGATTGTATGATTTCCTTTACTTGGAGCCCAACTATAATTATCCTTAGTAGAAGCTTTTTGTACAGTTTCGCCGTCTACTAAAAATTCATATTTATAACTTTTCTTTCCTCCATAAGCAATTGCTTTTAAATTCAGTTTTGTTGTGTTAAGCTGTGGTGAAGAACGATCCGCACCAAAATTTACTGTAAATTTATCCCCAGGATTACTTGTTGCTACAACTGCTGTCTCAAGAGGAGCATCTGTCTTTTTTGGAGCTTCCGTTTTCTTTGGAGCCTCTGTTTTTGTTGCTTCCTCTGTTTTTTCTGGTACATTTGTCTTTGTTGGTTGTTCTGTTTTTTTCGGTTGTTCTGTTTTCAAAACTTCTCCAGAACCTTCTCCACCGGCTTTTGCATTTCCTACAGCTGCAAGTGGTACTGTAATAATATCCAAATCTTCCTTTTCATATGATGTATTATCTCCAGCCGAGTAAGCTTCCATTGTATTATCTAACATAGATGGATCATGTGGTATACAGTCTAATGCAGATGTCTGTCTTGTTCCTAGTCCCATAATTCCAACACCATTTGCTTCAATATAGGATTTATCAATATTTAATGCCTTTAAAGGTATTGTATAGGTAAAAAATGTATCATACTTGCGATCATGCCCTGCCTTCACAGCATCCTGATACTTAGAAATATCATGTGCATCTGCAACATCAGTAGATCCAACCAAATGCATAATCTCTGGTGCAATACTTCCATCTTCAATCTTCAATGTAATTCCAGCATCCTTAAATGCCACCAAATTCTCCTTGTAATCACTGTTACCATCTGCACCTGCAGTAAACATTCCAGGGTCTCCAGTTCCTTGTGCACTAGAGAACAACAAATGGTCAATTCTTGTTTCAAATTCCAAATTACACTGCCATACATGCCCCGCCATATCAGAAGGACACTTTCCTGTCATTTTATTTCCTTTACCAGTATTTAATGCCAAAACAATTGGAACATTGGACATTTTTCCCCCATCCAAAAGAGGACCCTCGCCACCAGTTGCCCATGTGTCTGTTGTATTTACCATTTCCAGTCCAATATAAAGATTGTCACTATCCCAAGCAGCATATAAGCCATAGCAATCCGCTACACTATTTTCATGTGCTCCGTTCCATGCATTTGGTACATCCCAAGCACCGCTACGAGCAACCAACATGTCCTGAGTAAAATCAGACATTCCTGTAATAGTTGCCTCTTTTCCTAGTTTCCCATCTGGGTTAGTTGCATAGTAAGCATCACTTTCTGCTGCTGTATTTGTTTGTGCCGCTTCTGCAACCACTTCAAATAAACTTTGCAGTTTTTGAAGGGCAGATACCTTTACTTCTGCTTTCTCACCATCAAATACTTTATGATAAGTAAATGTTTTTGTTACTTCTTTACTTCCAGACACCGCTGTCACTTCCAGTGTAACATCTGTATCTGCTATCTTTCCTTGTCCTAAAACAACTGTTGTGCTAGTTCCAAAGCTTTTTTCCGGTCCATTATCAACACGGTAAGTCCCCTTTGTTGCATTTGTAAGTGTTACTTTTACAGATTCTGTTTCTGTTGTAAATGAACTACCATCCTTCACTGAAACAGAAATACTTGGACTATTTGAGGTTGCTGTATTTTCTGGTTTTGGTGTGGCAGTTTTGGTTGGTGTCGTAGTAGCCGTTGAAGACGGTTTTGGTGTAGCAGTCTTTTCTGGCTCTTTTGTAGGTGCCTTTGTAACTGGCGGTTTTGTCTCAATTGTAAATGTTGAAAACTTATTTGAGGATTTATCGTATTCCATATAACCATTTACACTTAAGCCCGGCTGCATATCTTCTGTACTTCTCCATGTACCAGACACTAAAATAGCAACTCCGCTATCTACTGTATCACTTGTATATACATAATAATCCCCTTCTGCTGTCATGGCATTTCCTGGCCATGCACCATTTAAAGCCGTTTTTCCTGTTTCTGAATCATATAAATATAACGTTGGTGCACTGTCAAAGTCAGATTTCTTCACACGAAGATACATTTTATACTGCGGTGCATCTGCCATTGTGTATGTAAATGTCTTTTCAAATGGCTCACCTTCACCTGTAGCTGTTACTTTTACCGTAACTTTATCACCAATTTCGCATCCTTCACCAATCTTAACGGTAGTTGCCTTTGTAAATTCTACTGTATCACCACCATTGATAGAATACGTTGCTTTTGTTGCATTTACAGGTGTCAATTTCAAATCAAATGGAGCTGTAAATGTTCCTGTATCCTTAGAAACGGATACGGATGGGTCTTTGGTAATCGCTGTTGGATTGTATACTACTGCAACAGTTCCACCTGGTACTGTATAATTTAAAGTACCTCCTGAAACCTGCACCTGTTTTCCACTTACTTCTTCTGTATAAGTACCATCTGCTACTTTCTGTAACTTAATATTAGATGCATCGGAACCAAGGTTTACAATTACAACACCCTTGTTTCCTCTTTCAATCGCTAACAAACTTCCACTTCCATTTGGATTACTTAAATATTCCTTTTCTCCAACCATGGCATTACGGAAATGATTACATGCAGCAACCTCTGGATGTTTAAACTGGTCGTTACCTTTCGCTCCAAGCACATTATTTCCTACATAATTTGTAGAAGGTCCATCTGAACCATCTGGTCTTGAAAAGAATAGCGGTGTACCATTATCTCTTGCCGCAATAATTGCCCAGCAAGCACGTATCTGCCAATCGTTCAACCATGCAGATTCATGCTTATTAAAGTAGGTATCATGAGATTCTACCCAAGTTACAATTCGATTTGGTGTAGCATGATTCCAATCTGAGATTCGACCTGTAGAAAAATCTTTGCTTCCAATAGCAGACCTTAATGTTCCACCATATCCACTCGCTGTCATATTCATATATGATGCATACTCATTATACGGAATATTACGATCCTGTAATACTTCTCCATAAATAAATAATTCATCTGCTTTATTCAAACTAATTCCATTGACTGCTTTTTTTCCAGTTGCTATATCCCAGAAATCATTCACACCTCTGGTATTAGAACTATCCTTAGGATCACTTGGAACACCAATATGTTTTGCTGTATCATAACGGAACCCATCACATCCCAGAGAAATAATATCATTACAGTATTTTAAGTAATATGCCTGAAATCCTTGATTTTCAGTATTTACATCTGGAAGTCCTCCCATTTGACCAAGGGTACATTCGTAACGATTATTATAATCATTAATTTCATTAAAACCATTCTCATGGTATAATTGACCTTTTCCCTTTCCTCCTGCTGCATTTGCAAGGTTGTCTGAAACCCTTGCAATATCAGGTGTTGTATGATTTGGAAGTACGTCTGTAATAATCTTTACACCATACTTGTCCGCTTCTTCACACATTGCTTTATAATCATCTCTTGTACCCAACTGATAATTTCCTACGGTCCAATCTGTTGGTTGGTAATGCCACCACCAACATCCTCGTTTTCCATCATAGGAATCATCTTTATTATTAGGATCATACAAAATCATTCCCGGACTACTATCATTACAAGCATTCGCAGGAGAGGTCTGTACTGTTGTATACCCCGCTTCTGCAATATCTTTCATATTTTCTTTAATCGTATTAAACGACCAACAGAATGCATGCAATATAGCACCATCTTTTGTGTTGTCACATAATCCGTAACTAGATGCATCTACCTGTTCTGCATCGGTTACTACCTCTGTTTCTTCTACATTCTGATCTTCACTTGTAGTTTTTTTAGCATTAATAGATACTATCTGCGAAAACTGTGGTGAATTTCCAAATACCGTACTCGTAGACAACATAGCCGCTAATGCTACACTAAGAACTTTCTTTCTTGCCATTCTATTTCCTCCATTCTTTTTTCTTTTCTCTCCTATACCTCATATCCTAAAATGTGATATTGGTGCATTTTTCTATATTTTATCATTTACACATTTTCGTTTCAATAATATTTCCTTTTATTTCCATTTTTAGATAACTCTACAAAATAAAAATAAAAAATTGTTAAAATTCCATATTTTATTGTACATTATTCACAAAGTTTTCTATACAGTAAGGGAAAAAATAGGAGCTACAAAGTTGTTGCAGCTCCTATTTTTTTCTATTATTTAAAAGACTTTTATTATTTCTTTGCTTTTACAGTTAATTTAAGAGTCTTTTTAACCTGTTTTCCACTTCCGTCTTTCGCATATACAGTAATTGTATATGTTCCTTTCTTCTTTGGCTTCCATGTGCAGGTCTTCTTTGTACTGTACTTCTTAAGTACAACTGTCTTTTTATCACCTTTCTTTTTAGAAGTAATCTTAAACTTCAAGGTACCCTTACTTGCTGTACCGCTTGCTGTAATCTTAACCTTTTGTCCAAGTTTAATTGATTTCTTACTAATACTTCCCTTTACAGTGAGCTTAGGTTGTTTAATTACATAGTTATAAGTCTTTACACCCTTATATCCTTCTGAATCTGTAACAGAAATTGTAATCTTATAAGTACCTGCCTTTTTCGGTTTCCAAGTTACACTCTTCGCTGTTGAATTACTTGCAACACGCTGTGTATATGTGCTGTTCTTTAATTCAGCCATAACAGAGTATTTGTAACTATTCTTTGTACCACTTACTCTTGGTGTAATCTTAATAGCAGTATTTACCTTTTGTGGTGAAGCCTTTCCGAAGGATGCTTTTACAGTAATTTCAACTGGTGCTTCTGTTTCCTTTGGATCCTCAATTGTTGGTGACTGTACAGGTGTTGCTGTTACATTTGGTGTAACCTCTGGTGTTGCTGTTGGTCCCTGAGTCGCTGGATTATCACCCATAACTGTATAGTTTTTCTCAACTACAACATATTTTCCTGTTTCATCTTTTACGCTTACACTAATTGTATGCTTTCCTGATGTTGCATACCAATTGTAAGAAGTACTTTCTGAGTATTCCTGCACAACCTGACCGTCAACTGCAAACTGATACTGACAAGTTCCTGTTGTGTTATATGGTTTTGCCTCTAATTTCAAAGTTGTCCCAGCAACCTGTGGAGCTGCTTTTTCTGCACCGAAGTTTACAACCATTTGATCTGTATCCTCTGGTACAATTGGTGTTGCTGTTACATTTGGTGTTACTTCTGGTGTTGCTGTTGCCACATTATTTGTTGCTTCTGGTGTTGCTGTTGCTACACTATCTGTTGCTTCTGGTGTTGCTGTTGCCACATTATCTGTTGCTTCTGGTGTTGCTGTTGTTACACCATCTGTTGCTGTTGGTGTTACACGTGGACTAATTGTATGTGAAGGTCCGTCATAAACACCACCCAACTGTGCTAAAGACACTGTTACAGTATCTTCATCTTCTTTTTCTCCTGATGTAGAATCATCCTTTGAATATGGTTCTGTTGCTGCATCTAACATTGTCATATCCATTGGTAAAGAACCCATTCCACTAGAACCGTATGTTGTAATTGCCATTACACCAATTCCATTATCTGCAACATTTTGTGCAGAAGTTCCTAATAAATTCATTGGAATTGTAAGAATACAAAATGTATCATTTTCTGTTTTATGGCTACTTTCTGTTAAGAAATCTACCCATTTTGTATTAGAATCTGTAATATCTGCTGGTGTATATCCACTATATCCATTATCTTTAATTCCATACATATGACTTCCAAAGAAACCATCTTCCCAAGTAATACTTGTTCCAGGTAATGCAGTTCCCTGATATCCTGATTTTACAACAGTATTGTAATCTACTTTTCCATCTGCCACACTAAATAATGCCTGATTGACAATTCCATCTTTAGGAGAATACATATAAACCTTATCTACCTTTGCATCTCCAGCAAATTTTACATTTGTGTCCCATGTTGTTGTTTGTTTTGTATCATTTGTTGTACCATCTGTGTAGTTTCCAGAACGTGTATCAAATACAAGCATTTGAGGAATATCTGCATCTGCACCATTTGGCTTACCTCTTCCAGTCTGTGGTGCCTGCTGTGCAGGATCTACTACATCGATTACATTTGTATACTGAATTCCAATATATAAATTTTCATCATCATATGCTCCATACATTGCATATAAGTCAAACTTTGGTGCTTCATGTGAACCACGGAAAATTGCTGGATCATCATTTGCAACACCTTGTGCAATAATCATATCCTCTGTAAAATCTGATGCTTTCGTAATTGTTTTCTTGACACCAGTCTGTTTATTTGGATTTGTTGCATAATAAGAAGCCGTTGGTTCTCCTGCTGCATCTGCCTGTGCTGCATCAGATACTACTTCCATTAAACTCTTAATCTTAGTAACTGCTGTTGTAACAGTTCCTACTTTTTGTTCTTCTGCTGCCTTTTTAGGATTAAATACCTTTTTATAAGTATAAGTAGTTGCACTTCTTGTGCCTTCCTTATCTGTTGCTGTTACCTTCAATGTTACGTCTGTATCAGCAATCTTACCTTCGCCAACTTCAACAGTTGTCTCACCATCAAAGCTAACTTCTGCACCACCGTCAATGCTATAAACAGCATCTGTTGCATTTTCTACTTTAATTGTTACTGGTAATGTTTCTGTATCAAACTGTGTACCATCTACTTTATTAACAGATATACTCATCTCACCTGTCACATTGTCTGGTGTTGCTGTTGGTGCCTCTGTTGGTTCTTCTGTCTGAGTAGCTGGAGTCTCTGTTGGTTTTGTTGTTGAAATAACAAACTCTGGTGCTTTATTTGCCTTCTTAGCATCTGGAGAAACAGTTGCCTCAGTTGTCTCTGAAAATTCAGTAACTGCTTTGTCTTTCAAACTATATTGCATATATCCGGCTACTGTATGCCAACCTTTATCCTTTTCAGGATCCTGCCAGCTTCCAGTTCCACCATTGAAGATTACCTCTCCGCTTGTCATTGTATCTGACACATATACCCAATAGTCACCCTCTTCTGTCATAGCCTCTCCTGGCCATGCTGTTGTGCTACCTTTGAAGTATACATAAGGTGCTGTTGCCTGTTCAGATTTTGCAATTCTAAGTTTCAAAGAATGTGTGGTTCCAGTTTCGCTTGAGCTTGTTGAATATGTATAAGTTTTTTCACTATCAACTAGCTTTCCATCTTTTCCCATTGCTTTTACATATAATGCGTATGTATCACCAATGTTCTTTGCATCTGCACCGATTGTCACTGTAGCTTTTCCATCTTTGATTTCTGTCCAATCTGCACCATCATAACTATAGTATGCATATTCTGCATTCTTTACCGTAATTGTTTCCTTAACAGCTTCTTTAAACTTACCACCGCCATTTTCAAAAGAAACAGATGCTGCTCCAGCTACTGGTGTCTCATCAGGAGTCGCAGATGGTGTTTCTGTCACCTGTACAACGGAATCAGCATCATATAATACAACAAATGAATTTCCCTTTACAGAGCCAGAAACTTTTCCACCAGATACGGTAAATTCTCCGTTCTGTCCACTAGCATCTGTGTACTTTCCATCTTTTAATCCTGATAATCCGCTTACATCAAAGTTTGCAGAACCACTTCCAAAGTTGGTAACTACAACACCTTTGTTTCCACGTTTAATGATTGCAAGATTTCCACTTGTAGAACATTCTTCACCTTCGCCTACCATTGCATTCTTAAATTTATTAACAGATGCAACTTTCTTATCCTTCCAATCAAAATTCTTTGTACTCATACCCAAGTTACCTTGAATTGTATTACTTGCATCATTGTCATTAGGATTTGCTGGTTCTGAACATCCATCTGGTCTTGCAAAGTAAAGTGCCTGTGCATCTGCTCTTGCAGCTACAGTAGACCATGCAAGCATAATCTGGTCATCAGACATATAATTCTTATGATTATGATTGTCTGCTAATCCCGTACTACCCCAATGATTTAAATAAGTATCATGGTTTTCTACCCAAGTAATCAAATTAGAAGCAGATGATTTTCTTGTATATGTAAATGCACTCTTTTGTGAAACTGTTCCTTCACCTCGTACCAAGTCCTTCATATCCCAGCCCTTCTGGCTTTCCGTTACTTTGATACCATCTTTTACATAATATTCATCTGATACAGGCATACTATTTAAAATCTCGCCATATACCAATGCATCTGGTTTCTTTGCAGATACGGCTGCGGAAATGTTCTTCCAGAATGTATCGTTTGAATTTCCACTATCGCTGGTTGTACCGATATGCTTTGCTGCATCATAACGGAAACCATCTGCTCCCATATCCAATAAAGTTTCCAGATATGAAATCATTCTTTGCTGTACATCTTCTCGCTCTGTTGCCACATCCGGCATACCGATGTTAGAACGTACCATCATTTCACGATTGTCATCATAATCACCTGTAAACTTCACTCCAGTATTATGGAACTTATCATCCGTCCACCAACTATCTACTTGTGATTTTCTCTCACCACAACTTCCAGTACCAGTTCCTGCCATATGGTTTGCTACTACATCGACAATAATAGAAACACCATATTTTTCTGCTGTAGAACACATTTCCTTAAATTCATCTGCTGTTCCCAGTGAATTTCCGAACTTGTAGTCATATGGCTGATATAACTTCCACCAATCATTATTAGTAGTTGTATTCTCACATACCTGGCATGGGGATACCTGTACTAGAGAATAACCAGCCTCTGCTATATCCTCGATATTTTTTGTTACATCTGTGAACTTCCAATCCCATGCATGTAAAATATTACCCTGCTTTGCAGAAACTAATCCATACTGGTTTGCATTCACTTCAGATGCATCAGAAGTCACTTCCACTTCTGCTTTTGCGGAAACATTAGCTGCAAAAAGTGGAGCCGGACATGTACCCAAGATGGTACTTGTACCCATTAATACAGCCATTAAGCTTCCCATAATTCTTCTCTTAATGTTATGCACTTGCATTTCCTCCTTCATTTCCTATAATTTGAACTTTCTATAAGTTATTTTTATTATATACTAATTTTAGATTTATTTCCAATAGAATTTTCAAATATTTTTAACACTTTTGTAATGTTTTCCAATTATTTTCTTGTTATTTTTCATGTATATCATCCGTTTTTTCACTGTTTTTTTATGCATATCATACATATTCATCTTTTTTGCTCCAAAAATTTTTCCAATCTTCTTTTTCCCCTTATTTTCCAGTTTTCTATCCCATTTTTTTCTTTTTTGCTCACTAATTTTCTTAGTTTTCATTTTTCTAAGTTGGCATTATTGCACAATTTTTATCAACTATTTTTGAGTATTATTCCTATGTTTTTTTTACATTTTTCCATGTTTCATTTTTTCTACTTTTTTGATAGTTTCGTAATATTTTTGCAACAATTTTCTTTTCTACTTTCTGATTGCATTATCCCAGGTGCAATAGTATAATGAAAGAAGACTATAGGGGGTGTTAGTATGGGAATTAAATATCCTTCTGAGGCACAAAAGCCTTATGATACATCTTTAGAAAACAATTCTACTATGTATGATAAGCTTCCATACCAGCGCAATACGGATTTATGCAATGCTTCAACAATTCAATTGAACAGTGGAAATCTTTTAAAATATTATCGCTGCTATGGTGGGGAGGAAGCCAGAGAAATCAATACTAAGGATGATTCTTTTTCTTCTATCGTGTCTAAACATATTCAACAACATGAAAAATATGTACATGACCTGCATGTACATTTCCCGACTTTGTACGGACCACTGGAAGATAACTTATTAGAAGAGGGTAATTCAGAAGAATACTCTACTGACTTTGAAAATCAGGATGAGGATTTAAGTTGATACAATTTTAAAAGAAAGACGAGGTAATACATATGAAATTATGGGGTGGCCGTTTTACAAAAGAGACCAACCAACTAGTTCACAATTTTAATGCATCCATTGGATTTGACCAGAAATTTTATAAACAGGATATCGAAGGCAGTATTGCTCATGTTACAATGCTTGCCAAGCAGGGTATTTTGACAGAAGATGAAAAAAATCAAATCGTAGATGGATTATCTGGCATCCGCCGTGATATTGAAAATGGTACATTGGTTATTGATGGTACGCACGAAGATATTCATAGCTTTGTAGAAGCACATTTGATCGAACGTATTGGTGATGCAGGAAAAAAACTTCACACTGGTCGCAGTCGTAATGATCAGGTTGCTCTGGACATGAAGCTTTACACAAGAGATGAGGTTTTAGCTGTAGATGAACTATTAAAAAAATTACTGGAAGAACTTCATTTAATTATGAAAGAAAATTTAGATACCTATATGCCAGGTTTTACACATTTACAAAAGGCTCAGCCTGTGACACTGGCACACCATGTAGGTGCTTATTTTGAAATGTTTAAACGTGACCGTTCTCGTTTGCACGATATCTATGAGCGTATGAACTACTCTCCAATCGGTTCTGGTGCTTTAGCTGGTACCACTTATCCATTGGATCGTAATTACACCGCAGAGCTTTTACACTTTGCCGGTCCTACTCTTAACAGTATGGATTCCGTTTCTGACAGAGATTATCTGATTGAGTTTTTATCTGCAATGTGTACGATTATGATGCATTTAAGTCGTTTTTGTGAGGAAATTATAATCTGGAATTCCAATGAATATCAATTTGTGGAAATTGATGATAGTTATAGTACCGGAAGTAGCATTATGCCACAGAAAAAAAATCCAGATATTGCAGAACTTGTTCGTGGTAAGACAGGACGTGTCTACGGTGCTTTAGTTTCTCTCTTAACAACTATGAAAAGTCTTCCTTTAGCATACAATAAAGATATGCAGGAAGATAAAGAGCTTACTTTTGATGCTATTGATACAGTAAAGGGATGTATCGCTTTATTTACTGGTATGATTTCTACAATGGAATTTAAAAAAGAAAATATGAACAAGAGTGCACGTAACGGTTTTACCAACGCTACCGACGCTGCTGACTATTTAGTAAATCATGGTGTTCCATTCCGTGATGCTCATGGTATTGTGGGACAGCTTGTACTATTCTGTATTGATAAGAATATCGCACTGGATGATATGACTTTAGAAGAATACAAAGCTATCAGCCCTGTATTTGAAGAGGATATTTATGATGCAATCAGTATGGAAACTTGTGTAAAGAAGAGAAATACTATTGGTGCTCCTGGTCAGGAGGCTATGAAAAAAGTGATTGCAATTAACGAAGCGTACTTAGCAGAATAAATTATAACAGTTCAGCCGACAATGTCATAATGAAAGTGAAAAAAGCACTTTATGGGTATTTTTAGCTAAACTGCAATAGAACAAAAAAGATGGTCTGCCACATTTTTGTGGCAACCATCTTTTTGTTTCTATTCTACATTTTTCAACGCTTCTTCCATCGGTATCTTCTTGATTTTCATAAATTGAAGCAATGCTACGACAAAATACATACCAAGATTCATAAGAAACATTTCTACATACGTTTTCGTTTCGATGTAACAGCTTAACCAACCGCCGTAATCCTGCATAAAAATAAAGAACAATTTTCGCATGATAATCGTAGAAATCCCAAGACTAATCAATACAGAAATGATTACTACCCAGGTGGTGGCTGTCAAATACAAACCACCAATTTCGCGTTGTGTATATCCCAGTATTTTTACCATGGAAATGGAATTACTATTCTTCTCAATAATTAACTTCGTCAAAAGATAAATTAGCATAGCCGCTAAAACAATAGCAAATACCTCTATCAGATAAAACATAGAGCCCATAGATTTTTCCATCTGGCGGGATACCTTCGTTAAATCCTCTTGTGTAATACAGTTCAATATATCGATATCCTTTACATCACTCAACTTCTCATTGGAGAAATAACCATTAAAATAATCTTCTTCCTTGTCAAACACCTTGGCAAATTGCTTTTGCTCCATAAAAACTGCCAAAGAAGCCGGATAATCAATCATTCCTTTAATTTTAAATTTGTAATACTTGTTTTCATATGGCTCTTTTAATCGAATGACATCTCCTTTTTTGTATTGGTATTTCTCACTAAAGCCTTTTGAAATGTAAACGCCATCTTCTGAATCTCCTATTTTTAGATAATCACTATTCCTCTTAATACCATAAATACTGATTTCTTCTCCCTCTTTTGGTTCTCTTTCCGTTTTTAAGGTAGTAATAGAAAATTTTTCTGCTTTTTTGTTTTCTGTTTCCACCGGTGTCTTCAACACATATTGATAATCTGCCACCATCTTATCCACAATTTCATGCTGGTAGTGTGTGAGAAGTGGGGACATCATAAGTCCAAATAGTAACAATACATTTGCAAATAAAATACCTACAAATAGCACTACATAGCTTGACATATTCTGCAACACAATACGCAAGCGAAAACGTGATAAGAACGAAAAGTTTGGAAGTTTTCTTGCTTTTTGTTTTCTTGTCTTGCTTAAATCTCGTCGAATAAATTTTAACGGTGATAAACGAAGACTTTTTGATATAAAGTAATAATTTGTAAGAATCATCAATAGAATTGGAACTACCGTAGTAAGTACAAATGCGTCTGCATTCCATAAAGTTTTATAAGTTGGAAGACTATAGCTATTGTAATATAGGTCTGCTATCATATCTTTAAATACAGAGTACCCTAATATATTTCCAATCAATGCTGCTATAAGTGTAATTAAAATCGGCATACAAATATAGTGTCTTTTCAGCTCTCCTCTTGTATAGCCCGATGCCCTAAGTGTTCCAATGACTGCTGCCTCTTTTGTAATGGTATGGTTAATGGTAACAGAGAATACAAAACCTAAGATAACAATTATTACATACAACAGCACAATTATCATTGTCCTATCTCCACCAATATCATCACCAGTAAAATGAATCGCCTGATTTGCATAACCTGGTATGTATGTCTGTACACTGACCTGCTGTGTTGCAGCAATACCAACAATTTTTTCAAGCAAGTCCTCTGCTACTTCTTTTTCTTTTGTTTCATTTTTTGGTTCCTTCTGATATTTCCATGCATAATCATAGTTTACTTTCGTATCTTTATACTGATCAAAGCACTCCTGTTCTACTACCGCTACACCAAACTTAATAGAATCAAACATCAAGTCCGCATTATCGGAAAATAAAGCACTATAGTCGGATAAGGCAACCAATCCGCTAATTGTCAGCTTTTTTCCTCCTACTTCAATCGTATCTCCTACTGTCAACTTATTATTGTCTGCATACATACGATCAATAGCAATTTCCTTTTCTCCCTTTGGCAATTTTCCCTTCATCAGACAAACTTTATTTACTTTTGTTCGATTTACAAACATACGAATGGTACTATCTCGTTTCCCATCCCCATTTTTATCTACATCCAATTCCCGATAAAAATCTTTGTATATGTGAATCTTTTCTTTTTCCATTTCTTTGATGGATGCCTCTGTCAATTCGTTTGATACAACGAAATGACCGTTTTCAATATTATACTTTTCAAAACTTTCATTATAGGATACAATCATGCTGTCTCCTGCTACCAAAAAACCAGATACTAATCCAATCGTCAAAATCATAAAGACTGCAATAACAAAATATTTTCCAATATCGCCAATAAAGTTTCTTGGTATACGTTTATATAATGGATTTCTCATTTTGTCACCACCCTTACCAATCTAAATCACACGCTGCAATCTTTGTTTCATTCTTATAATCTTTTCGTATCTGTCCATCTCGCAATTTAATAACCCGATCTGCCATATTTTTAATTGCATCATTATGTGTTACCATGATTACTGTATTTCCATACTTCTGATTTACGTCCTCAATCAATTTCAAAATCTCCTTTGATGTATGATAATCCAATGCACCTGTTGGTTCATCACAAAGCAAAATATCCGGATTCTTCACAATCGCACGACCAATCGCGGTACGCTGCTGCTGCCCTCCTGACAATTGATTTGGTAGATTATTCTGATATTCATACAACCCTAGTGTTTTTAATAAATCGTCTATATCCAGCGGATTATCACTCAAATAAGCTCCTACCTCAATGTTCTCTCTGACACTGAGATTGGGGATTAAATTATACATCTGAAAAATATATCCTAAGTGCTTTCTTCGATAAAGCGTCAATGCCTTCTCTTTCATATCTTCCGTTCGATCCCCGTCTATAATAATAGAGCCACTGTCTGCTGTATCAATACCCCCGATAATATTTAAAAGTGTGGATTTTCCACAACCGGATGGTCCTAGTAATACGCAAATATTTCCTTTTTCAACCGAAAAGTCAATACCTTTTAACACCTCTAACCGATTTGTGCCTTCCCCATAGCTTTTTTTTAAATCTTTTACTTGAAGAAACATTTTTCATACCTTCTTTCTCGTTTTTATATATGTTTTATTGTTCATATGTTCACTATAACAAAAGAAATGTCTCCTGTCAACATTTCTTTTATCACAGTTGTTAGTTATAACTAACTTTATAAATCATATTACTTTTCCTTTTCACTTTTGTCAAGTGTTTTCCCCTCATAATATTCCAACAATAATTGTGTCACTTCTGAATAATTTGCCTTAGCACCATAATAATCCAGATATCCTTCTGTAATCGTATCCCCTACTGTTTCCACCACCTGATCACTAAATAGGGAATTCGTATCTTCCAATTGCTTCAACGTATCCTCTAAATAGTAATGATCATCTTGTTTTACCTGTTTTGCTATTTTTATCTGCTTTTGATATCTTTCATCCCCAACTAAATTGTAATAATCATCATTTACATAATCAAGCACCTGTAAATAGCCAGAATACTGCAACAATTTATTTTCACTTCCTATACAGGCAAGATAAGCAAAAAAATTCGCCTCGTTCTCATATATGTATCCCTTTAAATGTGCCAATTCATGACAGGCAGTGAAAGGATAAAACACATCCGCTATGTAATGATTTATATTTGCCTCCATAGAAAAAGGGAAATATACTCCACTCATCCCCGCCTGATACATAATATAAGAAGCAAACATTTTTTTGGGAGTAGGATAATAGCCTTTAAACCTTGGATAATCGACGGCCAACTGTTTCATTGCTTTTTTCACTTCTGTATCTATTTTCCCAGATGCGGTCACCTCTCCATTTTTATTTCTTGGAACTTTCTGGCTTAGCAAATTACACTTCTCCACCAATTGATTTCTAAGTTCCTCCAATTCCTCAACCCCATACTGCTTATTCTTATCTTTATGTAAGGAAAGCGTAGAACACCGATAAAGAATGGAACAATTCAATGTCATAATCATGGCTACTGTCAACAAAAATACAAGAAAGAATTTAAAATACTTCCTTGCTACTTTTCTATATTTCATTTTTCTTCTCATAGGAAAAAACAGCAACACAAGGATAACTGCCAATAATGTGAGAATAATAGCCAGAACAATAAGCCATTCTCCTACAGAAAAAGGAATGAACCCCGTTAGCCTTCCATAAGTTTCAGACCAGAAACCAAAAATATGATCTGTATAAAAATCAGAAAATGCAGGAAACTCAGATACTATATTTAATATGATAATGATACTAAGATAAATCCCGATTCCTCGCCAATAATATTTTCCTGTTTTTTGCTTCATATTTTTACTCCTTTGTAATCCTTTTTAGCTATGTACCACTTGATAAAGCGTATCTCTTACGAAATACGCTTTATCATTTTTCATCTAAACAGTTAAATACTATGCTACTTCTGCATATTCACTGCCACAATACCTTTTATAGTTTCATTATACTCCCCTAGTAATTTCCTTTCTACTGGAAATTTATACGTTACCTATCAAGTATTTTCTTTTAATTACACTTTCTTCCTCCGTTATGGCAACAACCACTTTGACACTGAGAGCCACCTTCCTGTCCTTTATTACACTCACATCGCTCCTGATACGTTGCAGTCTCTTCAAAAGCAACTTCCGATTGCAAACAGTTTGCAAAACCACTGTTGGTACCAAAACCATTCATTCCCGTTTCTCTTGTCCTTCCATGGTTGCATTTGTCTTTGTGTGCACAGCAACCTGTATTTTCACCTTCTTCCGATTCTTCATGTTTGCAGCACTCACCGCAAGCAGGCTCTTTTTTCTTACAAGATTTCTTATTACACTCATCAAAATATGGCGCACCTAAATCTAATGGTTTAATTTCGAGATTCAGTAAGTCCCCAGCTACAAAACGCAAACACTCTGAGTTTTCACTTGGAATAATGCTTCCCTTTGGTATCTCCACTTTTCCAGTACTTTCCACCTTGTATCCCGTAAAGTACGCACTCTGCAATACTAACGTCAATCCTGCAGCAATTGTACTATTATCAATATCGAATTCTAAGAGTTTTCCAAAACTATAAAGATTGATACCCTGACGTAGTGTATCATTTCTCTGTGTAAATCCAATATAATTAACCATCGGAGTCAGATTGCATCCTTTTTTATCATAAGAGATACCATATGGTGCAAATATCTCTAATTCTACAGAAGATGGATTGGTGTCTTCATCATAGGTATCCTCACATTTGTCTGATGGTAAAAAGATAGCTTCCGGATAAAGTATTGTGACTAATCGGCATGCTGCATCATACAATTTTACTGCAAATTGGACCGTAATATCTGTCAAAGTAACTAAATAGCAATTTGCCCTTCCGGTAATCGGTTCAATGGTTACTCCTTCGTCACCACATGCAAATCTCGCATCAATTACCTGAATCGTTGCATTTGTCACCGTAGAATAGGTAGTTGGAATATCCACTCCTAACTCTACCATCGTACATAAATTGATACCGATTTCATCATAAATGACCGGTGCAAAAATACTTAACATCTTTGGCTCACCACAAGCCGGACTGGTGCAGACATCACAACATTTCTTTCCATTTGTATGCATTGACTGTACTGCATTGCTTCTAATTCTTGGTCTGTTTCCACATTTACATTTTCCCATAATCTTAATCCTTGTCTTTATTTTTAATACATAATATGTTCTATTTTGCAATTTGCCACCATATATTAGAATAAATTCTAATAAAAATGGGATATGCCTATGGACTTATTTATTACAACAACCAATCAGCAAAATTTTCTTATATCAACCCAAAACAACAATATTTTTCTGCAGCAAAAATCCAGAAATATATGGTATCGACCACGTCTGCTTAGTTCCAATTTTCTAAAGGATTTAGACTGCATTATTTTTAATAATGTTCTTTATTACTGTTATCTCAATACAGCCCACCAATTAATTGTAAATCGTTATCCGTCCGCTTCCACCATCTATTCTCAAGCAGAAAATACAACTACACTTTATACTAATTTCAAACTACATATTTTTCAAAAACAACTTTATCTATTTTATGTATCTATTAATAAAGAAACACATCTATCCCAAATACATGCCATAAATCCACTTACCAAACAGGCTCCTATTCTTTTAGAAACAACGTACCATTCTCTTCCTTCCTATCAACTTCTAAATCAAAAGGAGGAATTACTACTACAAGTCCTAATCAAAGAAGATTGTCAATTATTTCGTATTCAAGGTGACTATACAGTTTGCCCGATTGATATAAATCCATTACATGCTGCCGAAACAAACCTTTCCAACCAAATAGAAACAGAAGCACTCCAAACACAACTAGAAGAAAAGGAAAAACAGATTAATGATTTGAACGAAATGTTACAGCGTGCAACGACCCAATATAACGAACTAATGCATGTAGCTAACAGCTATCGGGAGGAAGCAATAAAATGGCGAAACAAATTTTTTTAAGATATATTTTCTTCTCTGTCTCATTTCTTGATTTTAGTCATTACCACCTATATAATGATAAGAAAGATACGAACTATGTCCAAAACAATTGTATGATATCAGGACATGCCCGCACAGAATTTGCATTCCAAACAAAAGAGGTGATTTTTTGAAAAAAGGAGACAACACAAAACAGGACTACCTTTCTTTAGATGTTCTTTGCCAGAAATTATCGATTTCTATTAATACAGGCAAAAACTGGATCAGATTAAAAAAAATTAAACCACAACGCTGGGAGATGGGAAAACCTCTTTTTTCACACACATATTTGACAACGTTAGAAGAACAGCTTGCTTCTGGTAAATTAGAACATTTAAAAAGCCGCAGAAATAAAAAATATATTTCTGGTAATACCCTGTATTCTTCTTACCTACGAGCAGATTCTGCAAACCTTCCAATCGTAGAACAGATGTTATCTCTCATTTCTGAGGATAAGAAACATCTATCAGAGTTAGAAATCCGTTCTATTTTATGTGAGTGTGCCTTGAAACTATTTCAACAGGTATTGAAACCAGAACAAACACCAACAAAAGTTGCCCTACTGCCACTTTTTATTGACAACACCTACAAAGTAGCTCCCTTTGATCGGTTAATTTCCGACTTGCTGCCTGATAAAAAACAGGTCATTTCATTTTTGAAACAATATCCGGAATTATTTACACTTCCTTTTTCTTATACACCTCAGGAAGATCTTCTGGGACTACTCTATCTTTCCTTAAAAAATATAGGAGAACGCAAATCTATTGGGGCATACTATACTCCAACCGATGTAGTAGATAAATTACTGATCCGACTCCACAGTTTTCTTCCTGATTTAACTAAAAAGAAAATTTTAGACCCCTGCTGCGGTACTGGAAATTTTTTATTACATTTACCACGCCAAACAGACCTCTCCCATATATACGGAAACGATATTGATGAAATCAGTGTACGACTTACCAGAATCAATCTGGCACTACTGCATAAACCAAGCGATTTGGAAATTCTTTATAGAAATATCACGCAATCGGACTTTTTACTTTGTAATTCACAAGAATTATACGACTGCATCATCGGAAATCCACCTTGGGGATACGCTTTTTCTTCTGTTGAGAAAGAACTACTGAAAAAACATTACCACTGTATTCAGGGAAAACAGATAGAATCTTATGATTTATTTGTAGAACGCTCCCTTTCTCAAATAAAAAAAGATGGTATTGTCTCTTTTATTCTTCCTGAAGCAATTTTGCATACAAAAGCACATACAGCCATCCGAACTTTGCTTTTAAAGACTACTTCTATTACCTATCTGGAATACTTGGAAAATGTATTTCATCAGGTACTTTGTCCCAGCATTATTCTGGAGCTGAAACGAACCGACAAACCTCTATCCACAATCGGCACAAAGATAGTGAACAAAAGAGAACAGTTTACAATCCAAAAAGAACGTAACATAACTTCTCAACAGTTTGACCTATTTATACCAGATGCGACCTATGCTATTCTGGATAAATTACTACATTGCCCCTATACAACAACGCTATGTCAACAGGCAGATTTTGCATTGGGTATCGTAACTGGAGATAATAATAAATTTCTACAAAAGAAAAAAACTGAAAAGAATGAAATCATTCTAAAAGGAACAAATATTGAAAAATACAAAATACTACCTGCCAAAAACTATATTGTCTTTTCTCCAAAAAACTACCAGCAGGTTGCAAATTCTAATTATTATCGGGCACCAGAAAAACTTTTATATCGTTTTATCAGCAAACGATTGGTCTTTACCTATGATGACAAACAAACTTTATCTTTAAATAGTTGTAACATTATTATTCCAAAAATACCGGAACTTCCTATAAAATATGTTCTTGCAGTTTTAAATTCCAGTATTGCACAGTTTATTTTCACTAACTTGTTTCATTCAGTAAAAGTACTTCGGTCTCACATAGAGCAAATTCCTATTCCTATGGCAGATACCGAAACTATAAAAAAATGTGTATATTATGTAGAACAACTACTTTCAAAAAAGAATGAAGATAAAGAAACTTACCAAAAAATTTATGCGGAATTAGATAAACTGATTGCAGATCTGTTTCATCTGACAGACGATGAATATAGAATGATTCTAAAAGAAAATTTAGTTTTTTAAGGAAAACGACTGTTACTTTTATAAACTTATTTTATTTCTTGTTTTGCAATATTTTCTTCTACCCATATACTACCATTTTTGCTATAATGGGTATAATACCATATCGACAAATGAAAGGAGATTGTTCCATGAACTTTCTAGAAAAACGTATTGTAAAAGACGGAGTAGTAAAAGAAGGAAATATCCTAAAAGTAGATAGCTTTTTAAATCATCAGATGGATATTTCATTATTTGATGAAATGGGCGAAGAGTACAAAAGACGCTTTGCCGGAAAACCAATTAACAAAATTCTTACCATCGAAGCATCTGGTATCGGCATTGCCTGTATTGTTGCAAAACATTTTGGTGTACCAGTTGTCTTTGCCAAAAAGTCAAAAAGTGTCAACATCGATGGAGAAATGTATGTTGCAGAAGTGGAATCTTTTACACATAAATGCAAGAACCAAGTCATTGTCTCTAAGAAGTTTTTAACCGAAGAGGACCATGTGCTAATCATCGATGATTTTCTTGCAAACGGATGTGCTTTGCAGGGATTGATCTCCATTGTACAAGAGGCAGGTGGTACCGTAGAGGGTATCGGAATCGCAATCGAAAAAGGGTTCCAGTCTGGTGGAAAAATTATTCGCAACTTAGGTTATCAGTTAGAGTCTCTGGCAATTATTGACGGCATGGATGCCTCTACTGGCGATGTTTTCTTTCGTCAGCAATAAGGAGGAACAATCATGCAAAAAGCAAACGCTTCTATAGATAATATATACAAATTAGATGGTCGTGTACCGATTCAAAAAGCAATTCCTTTTGGATTGCAACATATTTTAGCTATGTTTGTGGCAAACATTTCACCTATTCTCATTGTAGGCAAAGCCAGCGGTCTTAGTGGAAAGGAACTTGCAATGCTAATTCAAAGTGCCATGCTAATCGCAGGTATTGGAACTTTAATTCAGCTCTTTCCACTTTTTCATCGCATCGGTTCGGGACTTCCTATTGTCATGGGAATTAGTTTTACTTTTGTGTCTATCCTATGTTATATCGGTGCCAATTATGGATACGGAGCAATTATGGGAGCCGTTTTGATTGGTGGTCTGGTGGAAGGATTTTTAGGTTTGTTTGCCAAATACTGGCTGAAACTGATTTCTCCCATCGTAGCTGCCAGTGTTGTTACTGCCATTGGCTTTTCTTTATTAAGCGTTGGTGCAGAATCTTTTGGTGGTGGTAGTGGTAGTGCAGACTTCGGTTCTGCCAAAAACTGGATTTTAGGTTCCATTACCCTGCTTTGCTGTATCTTGTTTAATATTGTGGCAAAATCTTACTGGAAACAATTGTCCGTTTTATTCGGTCTTATTGTAGGATATATCCTTGCAATCCCAATGGGAATGGTTGACTTTTCGGCACTGTCCGACACCAGTTTTATTGCTTTTCCACATTTTATGCCGTTTAAAATGGAATTTCGTCCAGATGCTATTTTGTCTGTTGTTCTCATTTTTTTAGTTTCTGCAACAGAAACCATTGGAGATACTTCCGCACTTGCAGCTTCTGGTCTTGGAAGAAATGTCACTGACGAAGAAACTTCTGGTTCACTGGCATGTGATGGTTTTATCAGCTCTCTTTCTTCCATCTTTGGATGTATGCCGATTACTTCCTTTAGTCAAAATGTTGGATTAGTCGCCATGACAAAGGTGGTCAATCGCTTTACCATTGCTACAGGGGCTGTCATTATGATTTTAGCCGGTATTTTTCCATTTTTTGGTTCTTTATTGGCGACACTTCCAAATGCGGTTTTAGGCGGCTGTACGATTATGATGTTTGGAACCATTGTAATCAGCGGCTTGCAAATGATTACCAAATGCGGATTTAGCCAGCGAAATATTACCATAGCCGCACTGTCATTAAGCATTGGTATTGGATTTACAGAAGCACAGGATTTATTTGCAATCTTTCCAACCATCATTCAAAATGTGTTTGCTCAAAACTGTGTAGCGGTTGTATTTCTTGTAGCAATTCTTTTAAATTTAATTTTGCCCCAAAATATGGAGACGGCATGATAGTTTTTATATAGAGGCAATGTCGTTTCATGATAGGATTGAAATGAAAGCTTCCTGTTTATTATAGAAAGCAAAAATAAAGTTAGAAAAGAGGATCTTCATGAAAAAATCAGAACTGTTTTTTGAAATTATTACAAGTGTAATCGTCGCTCTTATTTTTATTGTAGCTTTCCTATTAAATCACTCTGCTATTGGTAGTATAGGAACTATTATTGTTGTACTCCTAGACATCATTAATATTATCCGCGTGATTTTAAAATATAGGAGTTCCAAGAAACCGGTTCAATAATACTCGCAATTTGCTTCGCTACTTGCTCATATAAAAGCGGTAGTGCATACCTTACGAGGTACAGGGCTTGAACCCCGCACCTCGTTCAAGAGCACTCACTGCCTTTAGGCGGTGGGTTTTCTTGAACTTTTATAAATGCAGAAGAGTATAAAACAAGCAGGATACCCACAATGTATCCTGCTTACTTTATATTGTCTCTTCTATATCAAAAAAATCAAATCGTATTTTCCAAAAAAAGACTGCCGCTATCAATAAATATATCCCCGCCATTCCACACACAATCCATAGTTTCTCTTTCAACACATCCATCGGCTTGATATATTCTATTATAGTCATTTTTTTACTTAATAATTCTATATCTTTTTCTTCATAATTTGCTACAAAATTTCCTTTGCTATCCTCCAATTCATCCTCTGTAATCCCCACTACTTCACGCCAATATTCATAATACTTTGGTATTGTATCCGTACTTATCACTTTACCTACTATACTTACACTCTTTCCCTCTTGTGGTTGAGCTGTTCCTACCTCACTAGGATTGACTTCCGGCAAGGATTTCAATCTTTCATAATATTTTTTATCCACTAACATTAATATATACCTATTGTTTTCTCCATACTGAAGTCCCACATAATATTTCCATTTTTTTAATTTTCTATCTACGCCATGTCGTAAACCAAACTCTGTCTTTACCATCTTCGTTCGAAACGTAACATCCCCCACTACATATTTTCCTATATCGTATTTTAATCCAGATAATTGTTCAAAGGATACCGTTTGCATTTGCAATACTCCTATCGTACCACCAAGAACAATAAGAAATAGAATTATACATCCCACTATATAGGCTTTCAGTTTTTCTTTTTTCAGATGATACAATACCACCTTGTCTGATTTTGGCTTCATCCATTCTTCCTGTGGCACCCCTGCATTCACTGCACCGTATTGTTGTTTTTCTATAGGTTGTTCTATATCCCATTTATTTTTATCCATTCTCTCCACTCCCCAACTATGTACTCTACTCATATATAAATGGCTCAACGTTTTCACATATTTCTATCCTTCCCAATTTTCAACAACACCATTTTTTAAACAGACGATACGATCAGCCATCTTTGCAATTTCTTCATTATGAGTAATTAAGATTAATGTTTGACCATATTTTTTTATTCCATCTCTAAGTAACTTCATTACATCATTTCCTGTTTTGGTATCTAAATTTCCTGTAGGTTCATCCGCAAGAACAATCTTGGGTTTATTTGCCAGTGCTCTTGCTATTGCAACTCTTTGCTGCTGTCCACCAGATAATTTTGAGGGAAATTGATTGCAAAATTCGGTCATTCCTATTTGTTCAATAATATCTTTAATATAATCTTCATCAATCTCACTATCATCTAAAACGGTCGGCATCACAATATTTTCATATACAGACAGAACAGGAATTAAATTAAATGCCTGAAAAATAAATCCAATTTTTTTTCTTCTGTATTGAGATAACTTTTCATCCTTTTCTTTTTGAATAGAGTTTCCATCAATAATGATTTCTCCACTGTCTAACTGATCTAATCCACCTATCATATTTAAAAGTGTACTTTTGCCAGATCCACTAGGTCCTAGAATAGCAACAAATTCTCCCTGTTCTACCTGTAATGATAGATTTTTCAGCACTTGGTTTTTAACTTCTCCATTATCATATGTCTTATATGCATTTTTTATTTCAATTAACAATTTTTTCGACTCCTTTCCCAATCTATGTTTGCCACGTCATTCGTCTCTGATTAAATTTTCAATTATACTATGTTGATACTGACGCTGCAACGTCAACTCCAGCACGCAGGTACTCATAACAAAAAATAAAATTGCCAAAACAATATACACATACCAATAAAATGTAAATTCTCCCATGAACACCAAAATAATTACTGTATTAATAATAAAACTAAAAATAAAGCTAGCAATTAATGCATATGTAACCAGTCGGAGATTTTCTTTTATAATCATTCTTTTCTCCATTTTTTTGGTCATTCCTAATGCTCGCATTATTCCGTTTTCTCTTCTTCTTGTCATTAGATTCGCTTTCATAGTATTACTCATATTTGAAAAACCTGCCAACGACATTGATACTACTAAATATACTAATAAACAAATAACCCCTTTCAAGAGTCTTTGATCTTCCTCACTTCCCAACTTATAATTATTAAAAACTGCCCCATTCACATTTTTCACATAGATATCTTTAATCCTTTGTTTTATGTTCTTATCCTTTATCGTTGAAAACAAAATGTGATTATAACCTACAGTGCCATATAACCGCTTTATCAATTTCTCATTTGCAATAAAATAACTATTTTGCGATTGTGCCCACTTTTTATCCTTTAAATTAAGCCCCTTTAGCCGTGCACTTAATTTCATTTTTTCTAAAAATTCATCTTCATAATTATCTACTGCGGCAATATTAAGTATAACTTCTTGTTTTTTGTCAATATAGCAGTTATTTTCAGCCTGTTTACCATTTTTCAGATTTTTCAACTGATAATCATCTAAAGATACATAAATCAAAATTTCTTTTGATAAATCCAATTGTTGTAACTCTGCATAATCTTCTTTAAGTTTTTGCAGCATTGCATCATCAAATAATACTATATTTCCACTCCATTTTATGTAATCTCCTTTTTTCCCATCTTCAACAGTATAACTAAAATCATTGAAGCGGTAACATTGACGTATACCTGAAATTTCCACATCCTTTTCTATATTTTCCGGATAAACATACTCAGAATTTTTAGCCTCTGGATTGTTATATGCAACACTTTCCGCTTCAATATACGTTTCAAAATCAGATATTTTTTGTTTATAACAATCTTCACTCATCAAAAAGTTTCTCATTGCAGTCCCAAAATATACGATGACTAAAAGCAATGTCATACAGCATGTTAATGATACAACAACAATCATAGATTTTCCAAAATTGCGTTCAATATTTCTTTTAACCAGAAAATTTATAAGTTTCTTTCTTTTTGTCGCCCTTTTTGTCACTTTCTTTTTAAAGAAAGAACCCTCTGGATAGTTCATACCTTCAATTGGTGTCATATCCTTAATTTTGAACAACATTTGAAGATTAGCAATGACAATGGCAACAATACTAATTCCAATAGCAATAAAATAACTATAAGGTGATTGTATTACACCAATATCATTTCCAGAAATGTAGGATATAATCCTTTTTGCCACTATCGCATTCAATACATTTCCCAATATAATTCCAAACGGAATTCCAATTCCAGCATAACATCCAATCTCAATCCATAAAAGCTTTCTCAGGTACTTATGACCCATTCCTATACAACGCAATATACTATATTCACGCATTCTTTTTTTTGTCATTAGACTAATATTATTATAAATCAATAAAATCATAGATATTGCAACAACTAATGCCAAAACCGCAATCCACAAAAACTGTTCATGTCCAATTTTCGCATTTTCTATTATATCTTTTTTTTGAAGATTTACACATACACGCTCTTGTAGATCTTCGTATTGTTTTCCTTCATTTCCCGTAACTTTCTGTCCCTGCACTTCCTTCTGCAACCAGTCATCATAATGAGGATTAAGTACCGTACGTAACTCACTGGCAAGCTTCTCAACTTTTTCCTCGACATAATCTCCTTTTGCTATAGTTGCAGTCATCGCAGTTGTATTCATTTCTAATTTAATACCATCTTTTTCTAAAGCATCTTTTGTAAGATTAGAAACCAAAATCCAGGTACAGTCCGACATCTCATCTGGTAAATCTGCCGATGCATACATTCCAACTACTGTACACTCCAACAATTTCTGGCTTTCATGAATAGGCAGTTTGATACAATCTCCGACTGATACCCCTAACACTTGGGCAACTTCTTGATCCAAAACGATTTCATACGCCTTTTTAGGTGTTTTTCCCTCCGTTATATCAATACTCCATGCTGGAAAAGAATGCCCTTCTTTGTACACAGATAAAAAACTATATTCGTATTCTTTATGCTTTGGTATATCTACCCATAATATATCTCTTTCATAACCATAATTTTCCATATCTTTTTGATTTTCAAGATATGTCACTACCTTCTTTTCCTCAGATTCAGATAGATTCTTCAAAGCAACATCATAGCTATAGCTAGTTGTCAACATTGTCCTATATTGTAATGAAATGCTTTCCCCAATCTGTATCAACGAAAAAATCATCATAACAGATAGTGCAATTCCAATACTGATATATTTATTTTGATTTCTCCAAATATACTTTGTTATTACCCTCTTTTTTATTTTCACAAAAGTCATCCTCCCTTTATATAGTATCAAAGCATCAGTAACATCTAAATAGAAACTATACATATTTATTCTAACACATTTCGAATGAATAATCATATTATTATGTCAATTTTTTCTTTTTTTGTGATATATACAATCTAAAACGTCACGAATATTAGAAAAAGAGCAAACTTAAATACAATTTGACATGGTAACGGGAAATTTAAAGAGTTCTATTACAGAACCTTTTTAACAGACTTATAAAAGGTGCAGGACACACTACCATGTATCCTGCACCTTTTCATTTACGCGAGTAACAAAATAAAATTTTACTTACCAAAAGCGATTACATCACCTAACGCCTTATCAGCTCAGCTAAAAAGTCAAAAAACTACTACTTTCCCGCCGGTATCTGAAAGGTAATCGATTCCTTCATTCCACAGTCTGCAACAATTGTATAAAGTGGTCTATAATATCCTTTACTATCCATCTCATAAGTAAGATATAACTCTTTTACTTCCAGTTTTTTCATGCTTTTCTGTAATTCTTTGTTTTCATATCCATAAGATGAACCAATTTGAAATTTACCAGCCTGCAAATCTGCTTTGATTTCATTCATAGATTTTATTTTCTCTGTACCAACTTTTTTATAAGTAATCACGTTATTATCCATTTCCCTTATTGTACCATCTTCATAATACTCCACATAGATGTCTCCCTTTTTCCATTGCTTTTGTCCCATTGGTTCCGATACTGCAAATAAATATCTGTTTTCTTCTTCCGAAAATACAGCATCCTTTGGAATCTGTACCTTTAACTTTTTCACAGCTTCTCGTACCTCCTGTTCAGAAGCACCTGAAACGCTTTTTATATTTTCTTCCCCCTCATCATTCTTACCAAAATCAATATAGGTATAATACATACCTTTTTTCTCGATTTCCAAATGATATTGATTGTTCTTGGCATAATAAAAAACATTTTCGTCATACTTATTTTCTGTACTTACATCTATCTCTTGTCCCATCTGTTGAAAGAGTTCGGTCGCATACTTTCTCGCATCTTTATTCGTACCTATAGTGGCTTGATAGACTGCACACTCTCCTCTTTTTAATATGTCCTCTGAAATGCCATATTTTTTCTGTGCGTTATCCACACAAAACTTTTCCAGCTTTTCTGTATCAAAAAGAACCTGCTTTCCCTTCATATTCATTTTATATATGTAGTGGCAGTTTTGATTTCCATAGGGTTGTAACTCATATGCCGAAAATATCCCGGCACCAACCAGACAAACCAATATCCACGGTATCAGATGGATAAAAGCATTTTTCCAAAACTCTTTGTTTTTGCCTTCTTTTTTTATTCTCCATTTTTCAAAAAGTAGCATACAAATGTAAATAAAACAATACCCCAGCAACGCTCCAAGCGTATTATTTATCCAGTCATCAATTTCACAAACACCTCTTCCAGTAGCATATTGAAACAACTCAATTGCCAAGGAAAACAGGCTGGCAATTCCAACCACCTTCCACCCTGTTCTAAACTTTTTGATACTTAATGGAAGCAATACTCCAATCGGAACAAACATCAAAATATTCCAAACTAAATTTCTCCATTGATTTTTTTCGCCAGAATACCATGCTTCCAGATAAGATTGAAAGGGATGTAACAATGCCATATGTCTAACGCTACCTAATCTTGCACAGGTAACAGAAAGTACAACCCCAAAATACCCCAAGCAAACAATGCGTATGATAAAACGTCCTAACTGCATGTTACCAGTACCTTTTCCAATCTTACGATAAAAAATAAAATACCATACTAAATATCCCACGATTGCCATTGCTAGTAAAGCAACCCCCAGTATCAAATAATCCATTAACATTCTAAAAATTGTATCTACTTTCATTCTTTTTCCTTCCTTATAATAAAACTTTCTTCCACTCCTCCACTAAATCAGCCAGCCGATACCTTGCATTGGCAGGACTACTCGACGGAAGTTGCTGTATGGGAGGTCGTACACTTCCCTTATGATACTTTTGAAACAAACGATATGCCGTTCCTCCATTTAAGCAAATCCTTTGAATATTCGCCTGTTCTAAAATTATCCCAATATTATTTGGAACTACATTTTTAATAGAACTATCAGAGGAGCCTTCAATATCACAGGATGCAATCACATCCCAAACTGCAATATTATGTTTTAATAATAGCTCTTTTTTCTCTTCTACAGTTTGAGGAATTGGCTCGCAAAATATCTCCGCCAGAATTTTCCAAAAACGATTTTGAGGATGCCCATAAAAAAAGGCACTTTCTCTGGATTTTACAGACGGAAAGGAACCCAAAATCAAAATTTTTGAATTTTCGTCAAACACTGGCTCTATATTATGTTTCTGATGTGTAAGCATACTAAACTCTCCTTACTCTTACTAAAACAAGGTGGACAAGTCCACTTCAGCTCCCTAAATTCATCATTCATAAGAGACTTGCATCATTTCACTAATTAAATTTTTGTAACTATTCAGAAGGTGCCATTCACAAAATGCCAGAATATACATAATGGCTAAAAATCTTCTTTCTGGCTTGCTACTTTACATGCCAATTTTGCATCTTCAAAAGTCTGCGTTGCTATCAAAAATCCAGAGTTATGACAAAACGTCAACGTAACGATTCCACTTATTTTTTGTAATTCCTCTGCATCCTTTCCACCCCATTCCTCTGGAAAACGATACTTCAATTCCGGATTTTCTTCGGAAATTGGTACCGCCTGTGCATTGTAACCACCACGCTTAGATGGATAAATAACAAAATCAATCTCTGTTCCCACAACCTTTTTCTTCCAAGGAACAAATTGTTCCAAAACCAATATATGGTCCGTAACGTTTTTTATTGCTTCTGCAACAATACATTCCGCCTCCTCTTCGCCTCTTAAATAAGCAAACTTTCGTTTTAAAATCTGAATGGCAACCTGTTTTGCCTCTTCAAAACAGGTATCTGGCTCCAACTCCTCATTCCATCCAGGATTAAAAGAACCAATTATTTCTGCAATCTCATTTTTACATCCTGTATTGTCTGCTTCATCCAATGGTTGTACAAATTTTTCATCAAATTTTTTCGCCATTTCTTCTTTTAGAAACTTTGTTCCATATTCCTCCCAGAGCAAACCAAATGCAGCATAGGGCACTCCATTTTCACGAACTCTTCTATCCTGTTGGTGATGATCATATTTTCCAAATCCTATATCAAATACAATTCCATCAAAGTCCTCAGGTATCTCAAATCCTCTTTGAATCTGAATATCTGGATATATCATTGTCAATAATGCAGCAGAAAAAACATCATCTGCATGAAATCTTCCGCCATGTGTAAACGCATATTTCATAAAATTTCTCCTTTTTCTAAGTCAAGCAGATATTCGCAATCTGCTCTGCTACTTGCTCATACAAAAGTGGTACTACGTGCCTTACGAGGTACGGGGCTTGAACCCCGCACCTCGTGCAAGAGTACCCACCGCCTAAAGGCAGTGGGTTTTCTTGCACTTTTATAAAAGACAGACACCTCAAAACTCTATTCTTTCTGGTCGGATGCTTTATTACTCTTTCCTTTTCCTGATGCACAATATAAAATCAATGCTACTAATAAAACTGCAACCGTCATCCAAATCCCCAATACTTTTGGTCCCTTCGGTGCAAATGTATCGTAATAGCCTTTAAAATAAATTACTAAAATAATAAGTGGCAATACATATTTCATATAGTTTCGAATCCCTTTTGGGAATTTTCTTCCTACACCAGTATCTACTTCCTCCACAAAATTATCAAATCCCCAGCCATTGTCTCTTGTGCAAAATAAAACAACTAAAAGACTACCTAAAGGAAGAATATTATAAGAAACTAAAAAGTCCTCAAAATCCATAATCGTTGTTCCACTTCCCATAATCTGCACACCAGACCATATATTATATCCTAATACGGCTGGAATAGATAACAAAAAGATACCAATTAAATTTACAAGAAGTGCCTTCTTTCTTTCCCATCCAAGCAAATCTACTGTCATGGCAATAATATTTTCAAATACGGCTATTACAGTGGATAACGCAGCAAAGGACATAAAAATAAAAAACATTGTTCCCCAAATACGCCCACCAAACATATGTTGAAATACATTGGGAAGTGTGATAAACAACAGAGATGGTCCCGCATCTGGTTTTACCCCATACGCAAAACATGCTGGTATGATAATAATGCCTGCCATCAATGCAATGGCAGTATCTAAAAAGGTTACATGCAATGCTTCTCCTGTAAGCTTTCTCTCTTTTGTCAAATAGCTACCAAAAATTGCCATAGAACCCATACCTACGCTTAATGTAAAAAAAGCATGGGTCATAGCATCAAAGAAAATATTTCCAAATCCACGTTCCTTCATATGTTCAAAGTTAGGAACTAAATAGAACCTCAATCCTTCACTACTATTTTTTAAAAACAGAGAGTTAATCGCCATAACAACCATAAGCACAATCAGTAATGTCATCATCACTTTGCTTATTTTTTCTACACCATTTTGTACCCCTAACGCACAGACACCGATACACATCGCCACAACAAGAAAAGTAAATGCCAACATCGTCTGCGGAGATGCCAATAACTGTTCAAAAGTTTCCTTTACCGCCACACTGCTTTCCTGATTAATCTTCCCTGCTGCCATAATATATAAATAGTATAGCATCCAGCCCGCTACCATAGTATAAAACATCATAAGTAGATAATTTCCCATAAACGGAAACCAACGATATACTTTCCATCTGGTTCCTTCCGGACTTAATTCACGTAATGCGCTACCAATACTCTTTCCACTTCCTCGACCTACAGCAAACTCACAAATTAAAATAGGAAATCCCAATAACAGCAGGCAGAACAAATACAATAAAATAAAAATGGCTCCTCCGTTTATGCCGCAAATATATGGAAACTTCCATACATTTCCCAACCCTACTGCACAACCAGCAGAAACCAAAATAAATCCCATTCTGGAAGCAAATTTTTCTCGCCCCTTTTTTTGCATAAAAACTCTCCCTTCTTAAATCATTTCATAAGCATTTTGTCAGATGTTTCTATTGTATCATACACATTCATTTTTTGTAACTCTTCAAATACATATACCTGTAAAACTTTTTTACCGTATTTTTTTAATTTAAAAATTTGTAATTTCAAAATACGCATTTCTCTATCACGAATGTCAAACTCTTAATTCGTATTTCTAAAAATTGACACAAAACTACACGATATGTTAAAATATTGTTGTAACAGGTGCTCTAAAGGACTTTGCTTTTGCATATAAATTCACCTTTGGAGACTTTATAAAAATATCAAAACAGGGGGAATAAACTATGATGGGGAAAACACGAAAAAAATACGGCTCCATGAAAAAAAGTTTAATTTTCATTGTTGTTGCCGTTGCATTACTTTCCAGTATGATCTGTGGCTCAATTGCTATTATAAATTCACAAAAAATTGCAAAATCAGATGCCAAACAAAATGTAATGCTTTCTGCACAGAAAAACGGGGAAGAAATTGATGCTACTTTATCACGAATTGAACAATCTGTAGATACCCTATACGATATTGTTCTTCGCGAATTAGATGATCCAGATGCTTTTCGGACAAGTAAAGAGTATGTAGATGCTTATACGAAAAAAATGGAAAATATTTTATTAGAATTTGGTAACCATACAGAAGGTGCCTTGACTTGCTATATCCGTTATAATCCAGATTTTACAGAACCTACTTCCGGTCTGTTTTGTTCCAGGGAAAATCAGGATAGTAAATTTCAAAAACTGACACCAACCGACTTTAGTATGTATGATCCAGATGATGTGGAACATGTGGGATGGTACTATATTCCTGTAGCAAATAAAGCTCCTATTTGGATGGACCCCTACGAAAATTCCAATATTGGTGCTTATATGATTTCCTATGTAATTCCAATCTATATTAATGATGTTTCCTACGGTATCGTAGGTATGGATATTGATGTTTCAGAATTACAGAATCTTGTAAAGAAAGATACGATATACAAGACAGGAAGTTCCTTTTTAACAACAAAGAATTACTCTATTTTGCAACACAATAGTTTGGACATAAATACTTCTTTAAAGGACCTAAAATCAGATGGTGTGACAAAATTGATCAAATATATGGAGAATGAGGAAAATAAGGATGTGTTACGCTATTCTTATGAGGGGAAAAATAAACTAGCATACTCTTATACTCTGACAAATGGTATGAAATTGGTTCTGACTGCACCTATGAAAGAAGTTTTAAGCGAAGTGAAAAGTCTACAAACCGGAGTGATTGTAGCACAATTTATCGCCTTATTTATTGCTATCGTACTTGGTTTAATTATGAGTATGCTCATTACCAAACCATTAAAACCAATTATTGAAATCGTGCGAGCAATCTCTGAGTTTGATTTTAAACCACATCCAAAGGAAGCCTCAATACTAAAACTGAACAACGAAATTGGCGCCATTGCAGCCGCTTTACTTCATATGAGAGAAGAATTAAAAACGATAACAGAAAAAATTCAAAATGCTTATGAAGGTGTCAATCAAAAAATGAATGTGTTAGATGAAAATTCTAATCATATCAATCAGGCGTGTGAAGATAATTCTGCTGTAACTCAGGAACTTGCAGCTTCAATGGAGGAAGCTTCTGCATCCTCACAAAATGTTTCTCTCAATATTGATCAGGTAACCGAGCAGGCAAAGGATATTGAACATTCTTCTACGGAAGGTCAACACAAATCAAAACAGATTAAAAAACATGCTGACCAATTGCAGGATACAACCCAACAAGCAGTAGAACGTACTATGAATATGTACCAACTAGTAGAGCAAAAGGCAGCAAAAGCTGTAGAAAAATCAAAAGCCGTAGAAAAAATCAATGAACTGACCAGTTCAATTATGGACATTTCTGAACAGACCAATCTACTCGCTCTAAATGCTTCCATCGAAGCTGCCAGAGCAGGTGAGGTTGGAAAGGGATTTGCAGTTGTTGCCGGTGAAATTGGTAATCTGGCAAACCAGACTGTAACTACCGTGGATAATATCAATTCTATTATTGTAGATGTTACTGGAGCAGTTACTGGCATGACCGAATGTATCAAAGAAATTACCGAATTCTTAGAAAATACGGTATTGTCAGACTACCACAATTTTACAGAGGTAGGTAAACAATATTATAACGATGCTGTAGTCTTTGAAGAAGATATGGGTAAGATTAACAAAAATATTACCTCTCTACTAGATGCAATTAATAGCATTTCTGATTCCATTCATGGAATTTCCAAAACCATGGAAGAGTCTTCAGTTGGTGTAACACAAATTGCAAATAAAACGTCTGATATGGCAGCAGATACCGGAAAAAATGTCACACTGACCGCCCAAAGCAGAGAAGCTACTTTAATGTTAAAAGAAGTGGTAGACATCTTAAACTCAATATAATTCTTTTAAAAAATTCTTTTAAAAACTTCCTTTCAGGGCAATAAACGAATTGCCCCAAAGGGAAGTTTTTTATTTTGATATTTTCTACTTTCTCATCTCAAAAGTAATTTGATAGAATAAGAAAGAGAGTGACACAAAAAATATCATTATTTCTCTTATGTATGTCTTATCTCTTTTATCCTTCTATTTGTAAACAGCAAAACAGCTCCACTACTGAATAAAATATACAAAACCTCTATTCCCAATAATAGAAATAAATATTCTTTACATATAAGACTTACTGCTCCCAAGAAAATAGAAATCATAATGCCAAAGGAATTAGTGAGCATCCATTTTTTTAGTGTGAGAAAAGAAATTTTCCATCCTGTAACTCCATCCAAATATTTTGACACTATCATATCTTTTTCGCCACCAAACCAAAAGGCAAAAAGAAATATCCAAGTCACGGAAAAAAGCACCACTCCACATAGAATAATTTTCATCAGTACAAACGCAACATCTTTCACAAGTTCAAAATGTTTTGCATAGCTAAGCTCATAAATGGTGTTATTTTCCTTTATATTATATTTCTCTGCTAAAAGATCATACAAATCCTGTTTACAATCCAAATAGTACGTTCCCGCTACTTCTGTGTTCGTTTTTAAAAATTGTTTCGATGACATATTGATAAAAACATTTGTATTTTGATTGATTGTATTTTTTGTTTTAGAAAATACGCCGATTACTTCGTATATCTTTTGCTGTATTGTAATATATCTTTTGTTGCCACCTTTATATGTATCCTTCAGACAATCTTCCGCTATCATAACTACATCTTTATTCTTTTCAAAATCTTCCTTTGTAAATTCTCTTCCCTCTATTAATTTCAAATTCAACTTATAATCCTTCATATATATCCCGGCATACTCATTATTTACCTGCTTTTGTAAGCGAAATTTCTCGCAATTTGATTGCATATACGCAATAAGCCCTGCAATACTCTCATTCTTTTTCGAAGTAATCATATATTCTTTATAATCCGCAGATAAATTATCACTAGGTATGTAGGAATACATCCATTGATTACATAATAGAGCTGTTATGATAATTACTATAGATAAGGTAATTAAAATATAGGTTGACATAAAAATATCTTTTGGTTTCAAAGCACTTTTCTCCTCACTTAACTAATATTCCACCGTTCCACTAAAATAATTGCAGTTTTACCGTTTTACTTTATATAGAGATTAAAGCACTTTTCCACTTTAATCTAAACACAAATACGCCAATGCAATATTTTAACATTATTGTACACAACATTTTTATGTTTTTCAACCCTCAATTTTACATATGATACATTTTTTTTCAATCCTTTTACCATGTGTTTGTGGTGAAAGAAAATAACGTTTTTCAGTTTTATAAAGCAACGTTAAATAATGGATACATTTTGCAACTATCTTCCTTACCCACCTACTCTGTACCTATTTCACTAAAACTCGTACCTCATTAAGCAAAATATGTGTGTGCATATCCCGCGAAGCGTTTTCCTATAGAGGAACAAAAAGGTTTTCCAAACCTTTGGAAAACCTTTTAAAATTTAGCTTTAAGAATATTCATTTTTTATATTCCACTGTTCAGCCTTTTTCTGCTGTTGAACCATGTTTTGATACCAACTATGCTCCTCACGCATCAAACTTTCATGTGTACCGCATTCTGCAACCATCCCGTTTTTCATTACTATTATCTGATCTGCATGCTCAATTGTATTGAGTCGATGTGCAATCACAACAACTGTTTTTCTTTTCATCAGTTGCTTAAATGCACGATCAATTTCCTTTTCATTTTCTGCATCAAGATTAGAAGTAGTTTCATCCAGCAGAACAATTGGTGCATCCCGTACCAAAGCTCTCGCAATCGCTATACGCTGTCGTTCACCACCCGAAAGGGTAGAGCCTCCTTCGCCTACAAATGTTTCATATCCTGCCTCTTTCTGCATAATAAAATCATGACATCGAGCAGCTTTTGAAGCTTGAATAATTTGTTCTCTAGTGGCAACAGGGTTACCAATTTTGATATTATTATAAATTGTATCCGCAAAAAGATATACATCCTGAAAAACAATTGACATATGGGAAGCCAACACTTCAGGATTAATATTTCGAATATCCGTACCATTAATAGTAATTCGACCACCTGATGTATCCCAAAAGCGAGCAAGCAGACTAACGATTGTCGTTTTTCCAGCCCCTGACGGTCCTACTAATGCCGTAACACTTCCTGGATTTGCCGAAAATGAAATATCCTTCAAAACTTCTGTCTTACCATAACAAAAAGAAACATGCTCAAAACGGATTTTTCCATCCCCTATTGTAAAACAATCTGAAGTATACGGTATTGGAGACTGATCCAGTATAGAATGAATGCTTTCTGCTGACTTCTCGATTGTGCAAAACTGCGGATATAAAGCACTTGCAGAATTCATCATACTTGAAACAGAAACAGATAACAGCACCATGATAAGAAACACTGGTGTGTTGACCTCCCCTGTTTCATAAAGATGTGCGCCAAGAAGCAAAGCTCCAGGAATCAAGAAACCTACCACCGCAGAAAAGCTGACCGCCCTCGGCATAACACGCAGTTCTGACTTTATGGACTCCTCTTTCAAGCGTTGTAATGCCTTGTCCAGTCCTTCAAAACGCGAACCAATCATATTGTAAAGACGAAACGTTCTCAAACCGGATATGTACTCAATAATTTTTGTAACTGCACTGTGATTCGCTTTTTTTCTCTCAACAGCCTGCTGTGCCGAAACACGACCAGAACTAAGCAACAAGGGAAATGCAATTCCTATTATAAACAACATAAGTATTCCATATCGAACATCAAGCAAAAACGCAACAATTATCGCCATAAACAGAAATGCAAGCGTCTTTACAGCATCACATAGACAGTGCGTAATTATCGCTTCAAAATCCGTTACATCTGTCAATAAAATGCCGCTGAGCCTTCCAACACTGTTTTGGTTGAAAAACCCCAAATTCATGCTACGCAGATGATTACCGAGCCGAATTCTCAGATCATACGAAATATCAGCTCCAGTACATTGCGCAATGGTAAAAGCAACCGCCTGAACCACAATTCGTGCAAGAAGCACAAGAAACATAGCACAAGAGTATCTTGACAATTGCACTTTTGTAAATACGTTATCCACAAGTGCAATCAACACCAAAAACATAATAAAATACATTACTGAATTTAACATAGAATCAATGCAACTCAACAAAATTGGAGCACCAAGCTTTTTCTTCTTATTTCCAACAAGCTCTATAATTGATTGTAACACTTTCACTTCGTACACACCTCCCTATATTCCTTCCACATATCAGAATACACGCCCTCCTGCTCCATCAAATGCTCATGCGTTCCTCTCTCCACGATTTTTCCCTGTTCAAACACACAAATTTGATCTGCATTTTTGATTGTATGAAGTCGATGTGCAATCATAATAACTGTTTTATTCTTAATTAGATTGCTTAAGGCAAGCTGTATCTTATACTCATTTTCAACATCAGAGAAAGAAGTCGCTTCATCTAATATTAAAATTGGTGCATTTTTTAGAATAGCACGGGCAATACAAATACGCTGTCGTTCGCCACCTGATAGCTTAACTCCCATACTACCATATATCGTTTTATATCCATCCGGCAATCCGGAAATAAAATCATGAATCTGCGCTGCCTGTGCAGCTTCATAAACTTCCTGTTCCGTACAGTCCGTAGCCCCCATAGCAATATTATCGTAAAGCGATGCCTCCATTAGAAAAGTTTCCTGAAAAACAAAAGACAGGTTCTGCATAAGCTCCTGTGAAGGGTAACTACGCAAATCACGTCCATTTAGAAAAATTTTACCGGAACTAACATCCCAAAAACGTGGAATTAGTTGCGCCGCTGTACTCTTTCCAGCTCCAGAATGCCCCACAAAAGCAGTAAAGCTACCCTCTGGAATGGATAAATCAATATGTTCCAAGACGTTTTTATCTTGGTAGGCAAAACTAACATCTTGAAAGACTATGCCGCAGCTCTCCTCTTCCGCTGTCTCTACTTTCTGAATCGTTGGTTGTTCAGGAATATCCATTACTTCTTTTATCCTCTCTAAACCAGCAGAAATCTGACTAAATATCTGTGCAAAACTCATAAGATTGCTGTAAGATGCTAAAAATACAATACTCATAATGATAAAAAACACATATTGAGGTGGTTGCATGGAACCCCTCATCAGTAGCCACCCTCCAAATGGAACGGAAAATGCAATTCCAGATTCCACTAGAACAATACATGCAGCACTCATAGGCGCTGCCGTATGCGCACCTTTTTTCCAAAGTGTATTAAAGGTTCTGCTACTTTCCGCATAAGCAGAATAATTATTGGCATTCAGATTGAACGCTTTCAAAACAGGCATTGCCTCAATAAACTGTACCACTGCGGCATTCATTGTCCCCTGAGCCTTATTGTACTCTTTCATCATTGGCATATATATAACAATCATCATACTCTGCACCAAAAGACTGATTACAACTGGAACCAACAAGAATAATGCCATCGGAACATTTACTGTCATAAGAAATCCAAATACAATAATGGGAACAACAACTGCCGTTGTAATATCTGGAATTTGATGTGCCAAAAAATGTTCTAATCGTTCTACATCCTCCATAAGAACCTTTTTGATTTCTCCACTACTTACATTATCAAAAAAACCAAGGTTAATGCATCCAAGATGCTGACAAATTTTCTTACGCACAACATATAACACATCATAGGCACATAAATGGGAACAAATGGATGATAGACCATGGAACAAAAAACGAAGTACAATTCCCCCCGCTGCGATCGTTCCCAACTTCATCATATTGCCAGATTCTACGTTAAGAGCTAAAGATATTACACGATATACGCAATAAAACGGCACAAACATGGCAATACCAGACAATACGCCAAACACCGATGCAGCGTAAAGACGTCCCTTATGACCTTGTGCTAATTTAAAGAGATACCATATCGACACAGATTTTTGCTTTTCTTCACTCATAAACTCCTCCTTTACTGGTTAAACCTTACTAACCATTACTAAAAAAGATACACTTGTATCATTTGTGATTTCGAGTTATAATTATAGCAAAATGAGCGAACGCATTCAATATATAGCGAACATTTGAGAAAAACTTAGGAATATGTCTCATTTGAATCAATGTGCTCTCGGAATTTACTAATCGAAAATTTCTGAGATATATTTTTGATATACAATGACATTTTCGCAGCGCATACGCGGTGTGTACGGCGAGAAAATGGAAACAATATACCAAAAATATAGCCAGAATGACTCGATTTATGTAGATTCCAAGAGGACATATCATCGTACAGGAGGACAAAAGATGGCAAGACAAGGTTATGAACAGCGAACAAAACAAAGCCGCAGATGGTTAAAAGACGCACTTCTATTTCTTATGCAAGATATTCCCTATAACGAAATAACAACCGGTCTAATCGTAGAAAAAGCAGGACTGGCACGTTGTACCTTTTACCGTCACTATGATTCAAAAGATACACTGTTACAGGAATGCTGTCAGGATCAGTTCAGCAATCTATATCTGCGAATGCAGAAAGAGGATATTCATACATTTCACGGAGCTGGTTTGGGCTACTTTGATTATTGGTCCGAACATCGGGATTTTCTTCTTTTACTAAAAAAACATAATCTGTTTCATGTGTTTTCTCAAAACCATGATATTTATATGTATGATGTATTTATGAAACTGAAACCGGAAAATGTGAGAGAAACCATCAATGAATATTCTGCCAAAGCCGTTTACCATTTCTTTTGCATTACATCTGCAATGCTTGGTATCCTACGACATTGGATCAACACAGGATGTATAGAAAAACCAGAAGAATTGGCTCAATACTATGTTTCATTTATTACAGAAGGATACGAAGCAGATGCAGACTGCCAATACTATCAAGAACATCATGCTTATCCTTATGACCCTTGTTATATCAAACCAGGAATTTAGAAAGTTTCTAAACTTTACTTGGGAGTAAAACTTATAAAAAGATAGAAAAAGTTATTTCGCACATTGCCATTTATCTGCCACTTCCTCTAAAATCTTGAAATCACAACAAAACTTGGCAACTTTTCCTGTTTTCTTCTGCTTGTCATACAACTTATTGGCTTTTTCAATAACTTCAGTAATTACCTTCAAACAAAAAGAGTATTCTTTATTCAGCAAGTCCTTATATTTCTTGACCTCAACAGTATCACTGTCATCTGGATTAATGTTTACTCTGCTGTAAACACCATCCACAATTGGAAGCATCTTCTTAATATCCATAACAGAAAGAATATGCTTTACATTATCCCCTTCCGCTGTCACCCAAATATCCCCTTGTCCCATACTGGACTCCTTCGCAGTCTCATAAACCAGATAACACTCTTTATTAGCATTTTTCCATGTCTTATGCTTCTCCTTGGCTGAAGATAACGGAATTACATATTTTCTGTCGTTCTTATTTATCAAAATTCCTATATATGGTTTATTTTCATATCCACTTGGCTTATAATATACCTCTGAGCATGCATCATGTAGCTTTTTGAGATAGTTTTGCTCAATGTTGATAAATGTCAACTTTCCCTCTAGTGTAAACATAATACTGCTCCTTTGTATTTTAGGTTAAAAAATGTGGGAAGACTACGCTTCCCACTCGTTAATGTTCATCTCTTTACGGATTGATTGCCGAAGGTTAATGGAGACCTATCTTTAATTATAATATGACAATTAGCAGATTGTGTCAACTGCATATTACAAATTTTATTTTCGCCAAAATCTACGATATTATTCAGTACTATAAATATCAGCACCAAAATATATAAAAGTTTCCAAATAATGGAATAGCAAAAAAGCAACAGACACGAAACTAATACACATAAAATATAACTCGCTGCTTAACAACATTAACATCAAGCACTACAACGTCTACATCCTCCCTCTCTTTGAGAGAAAGTCTACATTTTTATACATGAAAAACCTCCTACTAAATATTTAATCGTATAATTTTTCTTCGAATACCTGTATATATTTCGAAATACCTTCTTTAAGTTCTTTTTTCTCTATATCAGCCCAAAAGCTCTGTAAAAAAATACTTATGTCCATTCTTACACTTTCATCAACAGACTCCTTCAGTATAGTTTTTACATCATGGCTTATTTTTCCAGTAACATTAAACTCAAACAATGCAGCTGCCCATAACGGTATTAGCATAATCCAGTTTTGATTCTCCTTATAATCAGAATAGTTTGCAAATAAATCACTTAAATTACTTGTAATAATGCATATTTTTTTCTCCCTA
>JBNMLH010000016.1:0-74082 GCA_050875145.1 Lachnospiraceae bacterium | reverse complement strand
TGCTGTGCCATCCTCAGAATAGGAAAGAACCTTTTCCGTCTTATCCGCTAATTGTGCAACCACTTTGATTTTTGTTGGATCAAAGCCTGTTGATTTCACCATGGTTGGTGTATCTCCTAAATCTTGTGCATTCCAAGCTTGTAGTTCCCTTATATAACTATTCCAACTTACTTTATTTGCAGAATTGACGATATAATCCTGATATCTTGTTCCTGCATAACCATAAAAGTTATACTCTTCGTTTGGTATAAAATAATAGCCATAAAGTTCTGTATCTTTATTAGTAACATATACGTTACTAATACCGCCTATCTTATATCCGTTGTTCTCATTTCCCCAAGAAAAATTTAATACATTATTTCCCAATACCAGACTGGCCCCCTTTTGAATTGTTTCAAAAGAACAAAGGCTAACTGTTTTAGAATTTATACTAATCTTACTTACTGCTGATGTTGCCGTTTTCTGCGCATCTGCTTTACCAAACGCATTCGTATTTAGATAAGTACTATCTGTATTTTCAAAAACAATACTTTTTGTATTTGCTAGTCCTGCCAACCCATCGCTATTAATACTAACATCCTTTCCTGTAAATTTTAAGTCTGTAATTCCTGTATTTTCAAAAGCATACGCTCCGACTTCAATTTGCTCCACTTTATTTCCATATACAATTTTATTCAAATATCCTGTTGAACTGAAACAACTTTCAGGCATCTTAACCTTTGTATTTCCATTAAACTCAACTGCTGTATCTTTATCACTTTTATGTAAAAACGATTTATAAAACACAGCTTTACTTGCAACATACTTTGAATCAGAATCCATTTCTTCAAAATCTACCTGTCCATTAAATATTACATGCTCTAATGCTCCATTATTGCTAAACGCATAACTTCCAATCTTTGCATCACAATCCAATGTAAAGTTTTTTAAGTTATTTGCCCCTGCACCTGCAAAAGCACTGTCACAAATGATTGCATTTTTTGCCTTAATATTAATACTGCTAATATTTTCACAGTCAGCAAATAAGGATGCTGGTATAACTATATTTTTGTCCTCAGCATTAATCGTAATATTTTTTAAAGCTTTACAATCTTTGAATACACCCTTTCCCATAGGTCTATACTCATTTATATAATAATTACTATTTAATTGACTGTCTTCAATCTCAAGTAGTTGTATCGGCACAATAGCATCTTTTAAACCAGAACAGCCAGCAAAAGCCTCATCACCAATTGCCTTCAAATTAGAACCATAATTTTCAGTTGTTCCATCTTCATTTAAAAACGTAACTTTTTCTAATGTGTTTCTTTCTTTAAAAGCCGCATCAGCAATAAGCTTATAAGTTTCCGGCACATAAAGGGTTTTAATGGATGTTGTTCCCAAGGCATCTGTACCAATTTCTACTGCTGGTGCAAATATGGTCTTTCCATTGTATTCCACATCCGCACCTTTTGGCATTGTTCCCTCAGTCACTCCTGTAGAATTCTTCTCGCACCTTACATTTACAAAAACAGGCATTGCACCTGAATTTCCATAAATATTATGAGGGCTTCCAAAAGTTAAAACCACACAATCTCCGTACCAATCATTTCCGTTTCTATCCGTACCTATTAAGACATTGTTATATAACAAACTTGTATCATAAACAGAAAGATTATAAACAGAATCCGGCGTCTTATATATCTTCTTATCAATATAATCACACCACTCATACATATCTTGCAGTCCTAAATACCGTACACTATTTACCTTCTTATTTCCTGTCTCATCTACTGTAATCGTACTAAAAGCATTTGCCTCCATACTAGGACTAAACGGCATAACTGTCGATGCAACAACAACCCCTGCCAATAAACAACAACCAATCCTTTTCGTTACTCTTTTGTTTTTTGTCATAAAAATCTCTCCTTTTCATTTCCTTCTCTTTCATAATTTTCCATACTTTGCAAAACATTTCCTTTTTTACGAAAATACTATATTATATTACCATTTTTTTACGACATATGACGATATTTTTTTATTTTTTTTAATTTTCTACATTTTGTCTAATTGATGTACTCAAAAGAGTATACTTTTAGGATATATTGTTGTGGTAAACTATAGTTGTAACACACCAATTTAATAGGAGCAATACAATTGGAGACAAGATGCTCTATACGACTTATCTTTTTACAATTCTATCTTTTTTCTCAGTTCCACCCATTACAAAATAAAAGCAAGACACAAAAACGCTTAGATTCAAAAACATTAAAGGCATACCTCATTGACTTGCGACAATTTTCAGAACAAATATAATAAGAAAATCAATAGATGTCACCATGTCAAAGCAAAAGTCACCAAACTTATCCTTTTGCATCTGCACAATAATAAAGATACACATCCTCCAAATCCATATGTGTTGCTTCCAACGTAAAGCTATCTTCTTTCTGTTCTGATATGATACGCATATATACCCCATCCTTTCTCTGTTCCAGATTTCCATATGGATACCTTATCTGCATTTCCTCAATCTGCTCTTTCGGACATTTACATTCCCAAACCTTATGTTCCATAGACTGGATTAATGCATTTGGCGTATCTACACGCAATAGCTTTCCCTGTTTTAAAAGCAACACCTTATCTGCAATACATGCAATATCACTGACTACATGGGTAGCAAGTAATATAATCTTTTGCTTTGACAGCTTTAAAATTAAATTTCGAATACGGATTCGCTCCTTCGGATCTAATCCTGCCGTAGGCTCATCCAACAATAATATATCTGGACCTCCTAAAAGTGCCTGTGCCAACATAACTCTTTGCTTCATTCCACCTGAAAAGGTATTTACTTTTTTCTTTTTTACATCATCCAAATTGACTAGCTCCAACAATTCTTCCGCTTCTTTTCGTGCCTGCTTTTTCTTTATCCCCTTAGCTTCCGCCATATATAGAAGAAAAGATAACGCAGAAAAATTTGGATATTCTCCCTGTTGTTGTGGCATATAACCAATGTGTCTACGATATTCTGCACCCATGTGCAATATCTCCTTGCCATCCAACAAAATATTTCCACTTGTACGTTTGCTATTATCTGTGATCAAATTCATTAAGGTACTTTTTCCTGCACCATTTTCACCTAAAATACCATAAATTCCCGGTGTTAATGTAATAGAGAAATCATCCAACGCTATTTTATCTTTATACTGCTTTGTTACATGTTCCAGTTTTAGTTCCATCGTTCTCGTTCTCCTGACTTAATTTTTTTGTACCCTCTTTTTATATTTCACCAAATAGATGCTAAATCCTAGTAAGGCATACAAGCACGCTCTTACCATGTAATATGTTAGAAAATAACATCCAATGGATACATTTATCCATACGTTTTTTCCCAGTTGCAAACTGGCAATTGGTGCATTCCATTGTTGCAACGGGTAGACCTGATTAATACTGTATACATCAACTACATAAAGCAACAGACAAAACACGAAACTAACCATAAAAAGCAGGATCCCTTTTTTCCAAAACACATAATTTCTTCCTTTATATGTAGCCCGCAAGGATTGACGCCAACTTTTATTTTTCAAATCAGATACCATCCCTAACTGCAATGCAAAAACAAGTAATAAAAAGATTGGTGTTTCCCATTTTCTTTTTCCAGTCTTATTTTTCAAATGCTCATAACCTCGTTCTTCCACAAAAGAAACCTTTTTCCCGCTTTGCTGTAATTTCTCTAATCTTTTTACTTTTTTCTCTATAGGTTCCACAATTCCATACGCTTCCATTTTCTTTTGCAACTCGTATACTTTTGCCTGATACTTTTCTTGCCCTATCTTTCCAGCCTTATTCCCTTCTTCATTCTGCTTGCTTTGGTTTTGCAATTGGATATATGTTGTTCGCAATTCATCTAATCGTGCATAAAAACGATTATCCATTGCACCACCATACTCCCTATAGAATGCGTTTAATGCACGCTGTTCCCCATTATAACTAACAGGTGCCTGTACCGAAAGGAAACGCATAACCAACATAGAAAACATAAGAAGCCAAAACCCTTTTCGGTCCCATAATAACTGCTTTACCTCTAACCCTAAAATCGATTTTCCCTGCCACTCCAAGGATATTGGTAATCCAAAGGAATTCTTTTTTTGACTCAAATAGCAAAATTTACTTAATAAAATACTGACAATACTACTAAATAGAAGCACACCGATTGCAACCATCAAAAATACTTTCAGCGTTCCCAAAGGTATTCCAAACCAATTATAATTATAATACTCTGTAAGGATTTGTCCCGGTTTTAAGAATGTGTAGAAATTACACAAGCCTAGCACTTCTCCTTTTTTTCCATTCACAAATGCTTTACTGAAAAAATAGCCGACTCCATAAAGAAATGCCATACTTGCATAAATGATCTGACGGTGGTTTAGGACCAAGACCAAAACATACATAACAAGTATACCTACCAAAGCACCTAAAATTCCAATCGCACCTTGTAAAAGCAATCCCTGCCATATTCTGCAATGAAACGTCACATTTGCAAATAGTGGAATAGACTGTAATGACCTATTCCAATTTACATCAAAACCATATAACACACAGGAAAAAATAAGCAGTGAAATCCATAGCAGGCTTCCAAACATCACCGTACTTCCAAACAATAACCGAAGCTGTTTCCAACATAACTTTTCCCTACCTGCATAAGAAGATCGGATCACATAGGATAAACTGGTCTGTTCCCGTAAATTAAGCTTGCTTACCAAAACAAATCCAAAGATTAATACGGCAATCGTCCAATACCAATACTGTGTCATGCCTTCGATTCCCAAGTCCTCTCCTTTTTCCAATGCAATTGTTTTCACATTTTGAAAATCCCGCACTGTTTTTTCCATATTTTTTTGTGCAAATGAATGTCTTTTCTGAAATATAGAAATGCCTTGCATAGAATCCGCATCCGCCCGAATGCGCTCTATCTTTTTGGTATAGTCCTTGCGATAATCCTTTGCTTTTTGCTGATAGAGTGCTATCTGTAAAAATTGTTGCTTTTTCGTTTTCTCCTTTTCAGCACCAGTCATCTTTTCCAGTTTATATTTTGCACTTTTATAACTCCATATATTACCAGTCTTAGAATGTTCCATCTGTAAACTTGCAAAAAGTAATAAATTGATCACAAACAAAACCAAAACAAGCAGCCATATCTTTTTCTCCGAAATTATTCTTTTGCATTCCAATGCTCCAATCTCCTTACTCTTCTCTTAATTGTAATGACTTCCAATCTGGATTCTTTTCCTGAAGTTGTTCCACTGAAAGCAACTGAAACTCCTCTCCACTGTCCCCATCTAAGATAAGATGCGAATAGCCTAAATAAAAAACATCCGAATTTTTTGTCTTAAATGTTGTAAGCAATTTGCCGCTCTCTTTGTCATATAAATAAATACATCGCTTTTTGTATCGATCCTCTTGTTTCGTCTTTTCATCCAAATTAAGTTTATTGATATTATCTAGGGAAATATATTTAGCATTTACATATACTGTCATTTTTCCCTCTTCCGGCAATTTCATTACCTGTTTCTTTTTTCCATCCATTCCAATACAATGCAACACACCTTCACTTGGATAATAGACTGTTTCATCATACGCAGTAATCCCTCCTGCAATAGAAATTTGCTTTTGTAATACATCTGTTTTACCTTTTTCAATATGGTAGGCACAAATATCTTGTAGATACTTTTCCTCAAATAAATGAGATACCGTAAAATATAAATAATTTCCAGAAGCCTGCAAACTTTCCACCATACTACTATCATCTTTGCAAGTATAGATTACCTTTTCTTTCGCACCCTTCTTTAACTGTCTTTTTATGATTTCGCACTTCCCATTGTCCATATTTTGCAATTCGTAATATACAAATCCCCGATGCACTAAAAACTGATTCAAAAATAGCTGAGACATTTCTCCTTCTTGCTCCTCCGCACAAAGAAAGAATAATCTCTCCTTTTCTGTTCCATCTTCTGACATTTTCCATAAATAAAATTCATTTGTTTCAATCGTATCACAGGAAACATAATATAATGCATGTTCATAATACCGAATTGCCATTGCATTAATATAGGCATTACACCCCTCACCATCGTGTGCACATTCCGGTTTGTTACATAAAACATGCGTCTTTTTACTATTAGAATCATAGAAATACACAAAACTATTCGATAAAAAATAGTACCCATTTTCACTAGTTGCCACATCTCGATAGCCATCTAGACATGTCTGATCGTCTTTTCCTGCAATATACTCACTACTTGTAATCTGTTCCTGTTTTCCACATCCCGTAGCAAAAATAGAAATACTTATCAACAATGTAAGAAAACATACTACTATTTTCCTTTTCATTCGCTTCTCCTTCTTACAACTAATAAAAATTATTTTAGTTACAAGAATGAACACAACTTTTTCAAAATGATGTGTCCACTCTTGCATTTTACTATCTTAAATCTTCTACATAAGACTTTCCTGTTCTTTTATTTACAAATGTTGACCCACTTATCTGTCCAGTAGAACGCACTTTTGCAACCTTATATCCCTGGTTTTTATACTTAGATGACAACGAAAACGATGTTCCTACCTGCGTAGTGCATCCTGATGTTGAACTACTATTACCAAGACACATCTTACCGTTTGTATTTATATAATACAATCTTACTGTAAGACTTAAATCTGTCTTAACAGGATAATAAATATCACCATATCCTCTTTCTCCACTATTAACACTTGCTACCATTTTTCCAGTATTATTCTTATATGTATACACTCCTTCTGTAGATGCTTTTGCTACACCTGCAAAACCACTCATAAGCATTACTCCACTAAGCATACTTGCTAATGCTATTTTTCTCCTTCTTTTCACTTGTTTTAAACACATTTCTATTCTTCCTTTCTTAAAAATCCTGTTTCACTATTATCTTCATACATTTTCACTTGACACTCACCCAATATATGCTATAATTGGATAACTTGTTTATCAAGTATCTTTGATTGCAATCCTGAAATGAACTCTTAACTCTTTCGGGATTGCGTTTTCATTACTTTCTTCGTAATTTTTCTGGTATTTCTGCTTCATGCAAACCTCCTTTCCCTTTCCGAAAATATTCATCTTTTTGTAAAAAAATATCATTTAGCATTTTGACACTTTTCTACATTTTTTCTATTTTATTGTACTTTTTCCACTTTAATTGTCAATATATTTTGAGTGAATTGTCATTTTTTGTGAGTGAACAGATAGCACTTTCATTAATTATGTGATATGATTATATTGAATATAGTCATTCAAGTGCATTTATAGTAAACAATATGAAAGCACTTACTAATAAAATTCAAGAAAGAAATGGTTATAATACACACAATTTCAAACAAAATCAGCAAACATTTAATTGAAAACGGACTACCAAAGGAGTATTTATGATCCCCTCATATATTTTACCTGAACTACTAATTAGCCTGATAGAGGCATCTTTACTTACCTACTTATTTTCTCGCTTATTACACTTAAAAAAAAGCTATTTTATCTATATACTTCCCGTACTAGATTTTATGGCAATTAACTTTACCAATGCTTACATTTCTAATCAGATGCTATCAAGTGTAATATTATGCACATTTGAAGTTTTTCTGGCCCTTTGGTGTGCTTCAGATTCTCTAGCTCACCGTTTTATTTTTGGTTGTATGCCATTTTTACTTTCCACCCTTTCAGAAAAATTGATTTTGCTATTAGCAAAGTTACTATTTGACTACTCCATCGAAACGGCTATCACTCAAATTTCACTTTCACGATATATGCTTTCCAGCATTTACTTACTACTATTAGCTTTTTTATCAATTTTGCTAGTTTGGATACAAAATAACTATTTTACAAAAAATCGTAGAAAACATATACTTTTTCCATTTCCCATTCTTTTGATTTTTTGTATTGCCATCTTTGTGAGTATTTTAGCCTGCAGCCAATTTATTGAATGCATCCATTCACTAGAACTTTATACAGCCAATTTGCCTAATGATACGTTTCAATTGTTACAAATGATTGGTTTAGAATTTATTATCATTATTTTCTTTCTATTTATCCTTCTGTTCTATGTGGCTCATATGCATCAAAAAAACGCAACCTTATTAGAACAAAAACAACAACTACAACTAGAGCAACAACAATATGATTTATTAATAGAAAGCAATCAGATTCTTCGAACCTGGAAACATGACAATCAAAATTTATTACGGACTTTACAACAGTTGATTTCCAATGGGGAAAAAGAAAAATCTAAAAAATTTTTAGCAGATATATTAAAAGATACAGATACTTCCCTTTCGATTCACTATACGGGAATTACCATATTAGATACTGTTTTATCACAAAAACGATTTGTAATTCAAAAGCAAAACATTCAATTCCAACAAGAACTATTTTTAAATGAAAATTTTTCAGTTGGTCTGGATAATGTACAGCTTTGCGCTCTGTTAAGCAATATTCTAGATAATGCCATTGAAGCCTGCAAACATATCTCAGAACAACCATTTATTTTTCTTTCTATGAAAACACATAAAGCAAATATTGTCCTCTATGTAAAAAATAGCAGTGATGGTGTTTACTTATACGATTCAACCTCAACAAGCACAATGTTAAAATTACGCAGCCGCAAACAAGAAAGCGGACATGGTATTGGTTTAGAACGAATCCAGCAACTGGTTCAACAAGCCAATGGAATTTGTGAAATCACCCCAGGCCAACATACCTTTGAAATCACTATATTATTACCTATGGAGGATTAAAATGACTATTAATATTGGAATTGTAGAAGATGAAAAACTATGTCAACAACAACTGGTAAGATTAATCAAAGATTGGGAGCAGAGTACTGGTATTACCACAAACCTTAAAATTTATTTTTCATCAGAAGATTATTTTGCAGATACTTCTGCCTTTTGCCATGCCTATTTTCTTGATATTCAGATAGATAAACAGTCTGGAATGGATATTGCACAAGATTTAAGAAAAAGGGGCTATACTGGGGAAATTATTTTTTTAACTGCATATCAAGACTATGTATTTGCTGGTTATGATGTGCACGCACTGAACTATATTTTAAAACCTATTTCGAAAGAACAGTTGGAACACTGTTTGCAATATATCTATTCCAAATTAGAGCATACTTTTTTTACTTATCGTGACCGTAATAACTATTGCAAAATTCCTTATACCGATATTATGTATTTTTCAAGTGCCAATCAATATATTAATATTCATACAACCGAAGGAAACTATAAAAGCAACGAATCTCTAAAAGGTCTTTTACACCAGCTTCCCTTCTATTTCGTACAATGCCATAGAACAACCATCGTAAACTTAGATTTTATAGAAAAAATCGTAAAGAATGATATTGTTTTAACAGATGGCACACTTTTAAGTATTAGCAAAAAATACATCAATACCATGCGTTCCCTCTATCTAAAATATAGTAGTGGTTTTTTGTCAAATATATAATTGGGTAAACATATTTTCCATTTTTGTATGCTACTGCCGTTAAATAGACTAGCTACAATAACTTATAAACATTGTTTCACGACATCATTTTCTTCACATAAATCTAGAACTTATCTCTTATACCCCTGCACAGGCATCACAAGACAATACATTCAAAAAACTGCAACAACTCCTTGTAAGACGCATTTTCCTATAAAGCAAAAAAGTGTTACACACACTGTGTAACACTCTCTACAACTGGGATAGAGGGATTCGAACCCCCGGATGCTGGAATCAGAATCCAGTGCCTTACCGCTTGGCGATATCCCAATATTTAATTTCTGTTGCCATCAGCAACAATGATTATTATATACGAAGTAGATTCATTTTGCAAGCTTTTTTTTCATTTTTTTTCATAAACTTTTACATAGGCTTTTTTCAAGTATTTCTTCTTATCAAAATAAGCCTTTTGTTAATGATAAAGAGCCTACATAAATGCAGGCCCTTTATCCAATACACTTTTACCAATATCTGAAAAGTCACTATTTGATTTTTATTTTAATCGTTCCTTTTACTTTTGGATTGCTTACAGAAGTAGCTGTAATTTTTACCGTATGTCCTTTTCCAGCTTTCTTAGCCTTTACAACACCTTTACTATTTACTGTTGCATATTTCTTCTTACTTGATTTCCATGTAAGCTTTTTATTTGTTGCCTTTACAGGTGTTATAGTAGCTTTAATCTTCAAAGATTTTCCTGCTTTTACAGTTTTCTTTGTTGCAGAAAGTTTAATCTTTTTCACTGCTACCTTCTTTGTATCCGATGGTTTATTTCCCTGTTTCTTTGTAATCGTAACCAGACATGTAGCAGTAACCTTATTTTGATCTGCCGCAGTAGCGGTAATTTCTACAGTCTTTCCTTCCGCATCCTCAGCAGCTTTTACAACACCATTTTTATCTACTGTCGCAATACTTTCATCGCTTGATTTCCATACTAATGTCAAATCATCCGCATCCATTGGCATAATATAAGGCATCATCTTAAGAGTACCGCCTGCACTTACTTCTGCCTGTTCATTTAACATAACCGCAGCTACATACTTTCCAAATTCTGCTTTTACAACTGCACCTTTCTCCGTAACTGGGAATGTATAACCATTTTCTACTTTCTGTCCATCTACATAAAGTGCTTTTACAAAATAACCTTCATATGGAATCGCTTTTACTGTTGCATTTTCACCAAGTGTATAGTTTCCTGCACCACTAATATAACCTTCTTCATAAGTTTTTTCCTGTTTTACTTTTATTGGTGTATTAACTACATCAATGCCAGAAACCAAATAAATGTATTGCTCCTCATCACCCAAGTCACCTATTGTTTGTGCAGTTTGTTCCTGTTCTTTCTTTTCAACCTTATTTGTTTGCAGTTTAGAGAATAAGTCCTCAAGATCCAACTCCCAGGTCTGACCACTAACTACATAGAACTTATCACCTACCGTTGCTCCTGTCACATCATCTTCTGTATTTAATGATGTATAGCAAATGTTTGCACTTGTATATGTATTCGCAGATACATCATAAGTAAATGTATTTCCAAGACCTTCCGCCTTTAATCCTGCAAAAATAACACCTGCATCTGTTACACCTACTGCTGCCTTATAGTAGTTTAATACTCGATATGCCGTTTTCTCACCAGTGCTTACAATTGTATTTTCATCGTTCACTAATGTATCTGCATACTCGATTTGTGCCTGCTCTGCATCTTCGCCATAAATGACAGGAAGTTCTGCAGCCTGTGTCCAATTCGTGCCATCGAAAATAAAGGTCTTGTTGCTGCCCTTAGTAGCTTTATCTCCAGTTCCTCCAAGTGTTACAAGCAATTTCCCATTCGTCTGTACTGCCTGTGCATTAAATTTTCCTTCCGGAAGATTTGCAACCTTGTTCCATTCTTTTTTAGATAAATCATAGCAATATACATCAGATAAGGTCTGCTCTTTATTTACATCATATCCGCCAATCAAATACAAATTATTTTTATATACAGCAAGTGCAGCTCCTTTCACGCTCTTAAGTTCTTTTGGAAGGGCTGCAACCTTTTCCCATGTACCTTTTTTCTCACTAAAATGTACAAGTGCCTTATCCATTGCAAATCCCAAATCCAATTCTGCTATCGTATAAATTTCTTTTCCACAACTTACTGGCTGTGATGCTGCGGTTAATTCATAATTTACAGCAGTTTTCTTATCTTCACCAAAAATTTCTGTCACATCAAATTGTTCTACGCATAAATTTTCTGTAAGCATTGGAAGTGTAATTCCTGAATCCTCAGAGGTATCTATATAACTTGTTTTCTCACCTACTGCATATTTAATAAGACTTCCATCTTCACCAACAAGATACAGATTGTCACCATCTGATACAGCCTCTACTGCACTACCACGATTTACTGCATATGCAACCTTGTCACTTTCCTTTCCTTCTGTAAAGAAAAACTTCTCCTCCACGGAACCTTTATCCGTACTGATTTTAATATTTAACAAACTATTTTTCTTAACTTTAAAGGATACTTTATCATCACTCTTGCTAACAAGTGCAACCTGTTCTCCATTTACAGTAACAGAAGGATTAGAACCAAAGAATTTACCTTCCACAGTAGCTACCCCATCTGCGGTAACACTTGCACCTGAAACAGCCGGTCTTGGATTTTCCAGATTGCTCAAATCAACCATACCATTCGATGCAACTTTTCCCTTCAACGCATCTACCTGTTTTGCACTATTTACAATACGTTCCTTTGTTTCCCATGCACTATCCTTCGGATACAAACTCTTTGCCACTGCAATACTACCTGTTACATACGGTGCTGCCATAGAAGTTCCGTTATAATATGCATATTTTCCAAAACTTTCTTCTTTTATATCTGGTTTACTAAATCCAACCTCATCAATATAGAATGTAAAGTCTCCATTATCAGAAACTTCTACAGAAAACTCATATACATAACGACCTGCTGTTCTTTTTGTAATTTTATTTTCCCTCGTATATTCTACCTGTGACCAATAATTTGCGTCTCCATTTAAAATAATGTAACCAAGATTCTCATCCGATATTGCCCCACCTGTCGTAACTTTTGAATCATAAATATTCATCGTAGATGGCATATAAGTCCAATCATTAATCATTTTTTCCTGATCTGCAACCGGTGTATCTGAACGCAAATGGAATGTCTGATGATATGGTGTAGAAGATTCTTCTCTTTCATATGGAATATAAATGCTATATACCTCTCCCGCCTTTGCATTCTTTATGCTCCATTTCAGCGAATTCTTATTTCCATTTACAGCACTGACATACTCTTTATCTGATACTTCTACAGATACGTTTGCATCTCCATCATTTTCTAATGCATAATTAACTATACTGTTATCAGAAACATCAACGCTTTCCAGTTCTTCCTTCTGACATTCCTTCAATTTTTGAGAAAAGTCTAAGTAATAGCTACAATACTTATCTGTTTCCTTATATAAGGCAGGTTCAAAATTATCATAAGAAACAGATGATAAAATATCTGCTCCTGGTGCTGCTATATCAACAGATTTAGCTCCATAATTTGAAAAGCTTGCCAATTCTCCTCTCTCATTTGCTGCTGCCACAGAAATAATATAATCACTGTTTAAACATGCAGGACTGATATTTTGATTTTCATCATTATCGGTTCCGTCATTTGAGGCCGCACATACAGAAACAGCTCCGTTTTTACCTACAAGATTAATAACTTCTTCTAAAACAGAATCTCCATAAGTATAATCAATCTCGCCGCCCCATGAATTATTGACTGCAACTACATTCGTTCCAAGAGATTGTGCTGTATATATGTAATTATACGCGCTAATTGCACTATAGGTATCTCCATATCCATCTCCATCTAGGAACTTCAACGCCATAATTTTTACATTTCCAGCAGCAACACCGCTGATACCACTTTGGTCTGTACTATCCCCAGCAATAATACCTGCACAATGGCTTCCATGTCCATTATCATCTAATGGATCAGCATCTCCATTTGCAAAATCATAACCATGTTTTCCCTTTAATTCACTTGTATACGGATTATTCCATATTACATTCTTTAAATCATCATGGGTATAGTCTACACCCGTATCTATAATTGCAATTACTTTTTCATCGGATGTATATTTGCTGGTATCTACACCCTTTATCCCAACATCGACACCTTTGGTACCATTATTCTGTCCCTGATTATCTAATGCCCATTGATAAGATGTAAAATCTGCGGTATTGTCCGCTTTACATACATAATTAGGCTGTGCATATAATACTTCCGAATCTTTCTTTAATTTCTCAATCAATTGATTCGTAGAATATCTTGTGGAACTAACCAAAGATACCGTATAACCACCTTTTCCTGTGAACTTTTTTGTGTTAACTTTTCCATTCTTCTGCTCTTTGTTATCCGCAAAGGTACAACTGCTCTCCACTTTAATGCCCTCACCAAAAGCTGCTCCATTTGAGAACTTCTTTACATTAGCAGTGGTATTACGGTACATAACAATCGCTTGACCATCTTCATACTTACTTTCTTTCTGCTTGGTCAAATCTTCTCCCAATAAGTTATGTCCGTCTTTTTCCTTTGCATTTTGCTTTTCTGCCTTTTGGGCTGCTTGGGATACCATAGCCATATCTACTCCCAATGCTGGCATGCCACTTACTCCTAATGCGACTGCCATAGCCAAAGACAATGTACTCTTTGTAAATCGTTTCATTCCCTCTCTCCTTTCAAATTTGTGCATAAAACTTTAAATAATAGGAAACAAGGTCAGTTTAACACATTTTTGACACAAATGCAATTTTAAAATTTCGTCCTTCTCACCTATATTTACCAAATTCTTTTTTTTAATATTCTTTTCCAACAATTATACCTATGAAACCTTTAAAAGTTCTTTTTTTGTCCGATATGTGTTCCAAGCACATACACACGCACATATGATAACGATTCCATCTGCAAACAAAAAGATTCGATGATAGGCACCTTCTGAAATTTCTGCTTCCATTTCTCTTTGATAGGCAGTTAAAGCCAAATCTCTCATTCCCTCTGTCTTTCCATCTACAGACAAATCTCCACTACGATACCGATCAACCGCCTGATAACAGTAAATTTTAAAGTCAAGGAAATCCGTTTCCTTGCTGGAACGTCTGATTTTAAGTTTATATTTATGCACATTATCATCTGGCGTTACAATCTTAGGGAAGGAAATGGTAACTCCTTTTTCTCCTAGTTCATCCGAATCTGGTTCAATCTTCTTTTCTACTAATACATGTTTTTGCTCATCAATGATTTGAATCGTATAATACCCGCTGCCCTTTCCCTTCTCACAAGGCTCTATTGTTCGAAATAATATTTTTCCAAATGTTAATCGAGTCTCAATATTCTGCTCTAGTTCTGTATAATCCGGCTCCAACTTATTAATACCGTCACACTTTCCAGATCGGATTGCCACTGCCTTTTTTTCCATTTCATAAGTATTTTTTACAAATCCCTGTTTTCCATAAAAACAAACTACAGTAGTCATCAAAAAAGTTACAACAAAAAAGATGGCAGTTCCATATTCTATTAAATTTCTTCCTGCTTTAGTCCTTTTCACTAGCATATCTATTGTACTTTTATTTTTATCCGTTTTCTCACAGCCAGTAACTTTTCCTTTCAGACGATGGAAAAACTGCTCTATATATAAAATTCCCTGCGCTGACAAAAGAAATAAAATGCCATCAAAAGATATACTATACTTTTTATTTGCCTCCCAAATCAGGAAAAATAGCATCGCACCTAAATAATTAAGCTGATATAAAAACCATTTTTTCTCCTTTTTTCGTATTGTCTCCACAATGCCGACAAAAACAAGAAAAATCTCTAACAATCGGAATACTCTACAATACATTTTAAATAATGTATTTTTTCTTCCATATACATATTCCGTCTGTCTCGTTTGATTTTCCTGATACGTGTTTTGCTGTGTATATTGATCGGTGCCATCTCCAAATACTGTATACAACTTTCCGCCAGCCCATATAAGTGTCTCTTTTACATCTCGACTTTTAATTCTTCGTTTAATTTCTTTTATGTTCGCCTTCTGTTTTTCCTCTTTGGTCGCATACGCGGTTGTATAATCCACATCATCAAAATTGTATCTTCCATCATCCGAAAGCCCTAACATAATCCAATGTGTGATCGGGAACTCTCCTTTACATTCTTTATCCTCTAAATACTGTTTTGTAAATTGTCCCAATCCAGCAGTGCAAATTACAAAAAAGCTCAAAAAAAGTCCCAGCCAGACACCAATTTTTTTAGCCTTTTCTTTTCCTTCCTCTTTATCCGTAAAGAAAACATGCCAGATACACAATGCAATCACCGTAATAATTACGGTCGGTCTTATTCGATAGCCAAATGCCGACAAAATGCCCATTGCTATTGCCAGCATAACCTGTTTCCATCGTTTTTCTTCTTTTCCCCATAAAAAGGAAAGCAACAATACTCCCATAGTAAATGGCACACTAATTGTATTCGTATATGTCCAAAACAACCAAACATAAGTATTCGAACACAAAAAAGCAAAACCTAAAACCAAATCTCCATATTTCTGTCCTACTATTTTTTTTGCAAGCTTATATGTGAGTACAATTCCTAAATCTATAAACACTAAATTTAAAATTCTTGCCCAGAAAGGGAAATCCGTACCACCAAACCACTTATCAATCTTAAAGAAAAAATAGAAAAACAAAACAATAAAGTGATTGTTTCCATATTTAGAAAAATACGCATCTATCACTGTATCTGTAGCTGCATTTTTTATCAATGGTTGTTTGCTATTTACCATTTCTGCCGCCATATCTATAACTCGAAAAGAATCCGTTGTTAAATCCAATTTTCCCAATTTTGTTAAAAATATATACTGTAACACAAGAATGCCTAAGAACAAGAACACTCTGTTTCCTGTTCTTAGGCGTTTGTTCTGACTATTCAAAATTATTAACTGTATTATGAAAAAGCCAACAATATACATTGCTATGGTTACACTAACCAAGGTCCGCAATACCCCGTCCGAAAGCATACGCTCCGTAAATGTAGAAAAAGAGCCAATTACGATCAATAACAATACAAAAGTTAAAAAAGCAAAAAGTCCCGTACAAATAGAAAAAATTAACTTTTGCATCTTTCCATATTTACTTTTCATTCTACTCAAACCTCATTACCCTCTCTCTGCTCTTTTTCTTCCCTGCTTTCCTCCTTTTTCTTTTCCAATTCTTCCAATTCAGCCGCTTCTACCTTTTCTCCATTTGGCATCCAAATACTCATAGAACCATCTTTTACAAGAAATTCGCCGTATCCATCTTTGCCAATCACAACTGTATCTGCCACTTTTTCCATTACATCTTCATAGACCATTCCAGCCTTTTCTTCTCCTACAAACATCTTCTTTGTTCCGCCTGCACCAATCGTCATAAGCACAACAAGTCCAGATGAATCATGCTCTTCATCCCCGCATCGAACCCATCCAACCATAGATGGATCATCAAAATAATCCACTTGCTCACCATAAGCAACGTTTTTTCTTAACTCCATCAATTTAGGTAATTCCGCTACTGGTGGCAGATTGTTATTTGTGACCCCATAGTAATCTCCATAAAATACACATGGATATCCTTTTTCACGAAGCAAAATAAGGGCATATGCCATTGGCTTAAACCAATCCAATATCCAAGATTCCAATGCCTGTCCGTATTGTGTATCATGGTTGTCAACAAACGTTACTGCAAGTTCCGGGTCAGCCTCTACCAAAGTATCTTTAAATAAATTTCTCATATCATACGTTCCATTACTTCTGGATGCATCAAACATATGAAAATGAAGTGGTACATCGAATAAAGACAATGCTCTTGCAGACTTTTCAATATAATTTTGTAAACGGCTCAATTCCGCATTCCAATATTCACCCACTGCAAATAATTCTTTTCCACTGGATTTTCTAAGTTTTTCCAACCAAACCTTGAAGAAATGAAATTCAATATGCTTCACTGCATCAATTCGGAAACCATCTACACCAGTGAAGTTCAAATACCATTCACCCCAACGATCCAGTTCCTCTAACACCTCTGGGTCAGACATATCCAAATCCACACCCATCAAATAGTCAAAATTTCCATTTTCACTATCTACATCCTGATCCCAGTCTTTTCCAATAAATTTTAAAATTCCATTTTCTTTACTATGTGCGTCATAATCTGTTCCATGAAAGTTCGTCCAGTCCCATTTAAAATCAGAGTACTTTCCGTTTCTTCCTGGAAAAGTAAACTTTGTCCATACGGTTACTTTTTTCTTATCACAGGTCTGGCGGTTTCTATCGTCACTGGCACTTCCATAAGCAAAAATACGTTCCTTCTCATCTGCTCCCAGACGGTGTCCCAAAACAATATCTGCTAACACCTCAATTCCCTGCTCCTGCAAGCTCTTGATAGCTTGTAAATATTCATCCTTTGTACCATACTTTGTAGGTATACTTCCCTTTTGGTCAAACTCCCCCAAGTCATAAGTATCATATACTGCATATCCCACATCATTGGCACCTAAAGCACCTTTATATGCCGGTGGAAGCCATACACTAGTAATTCCCGCTTCCTTTAAATTTGCTGCTTCTTTTGCTACCTTTTTCCATAAAGTATGATCACTTGGTAAATACCATTCAAAATATTGTATCATGGTACGATTATCCATCAATCTCTCCTCTTTTCCTTTTTATTTCTATCTTAATACATTCATTTTCCATATGGTTACACCATTAGAATAGCTAACTTTTTGACAAAATGCAACCTAATATCCAAAACTATCTCATGTATAATCCCGCCAACTTCAAATCACTATCAAAACTAATCGTATAAGTAACCGATATATTTTCATATTCCACAGTTGTCTGTGTTACTGCATATAAATTTCCTTTCTGTTTTGTCTCTGCCATATATATTTTTCCAAAGGATTTTCTCTCCCCCCAGTTATCTCCAACTTCATGTTTGGCTGCCTCCAGCATTTTTTTATTCAATACCTTTTGCATATCCTGTGTACCACAAGCATATAATTTCTGATACTCTTTTTTATCTAACATAGAAATCGTATTTTTTACCTTTTTCTCCACCTGATCCTCTGTATAAATGCCATGTGTTTCAATTGGATAAGATTTGGGAACAAAAAAATAAATAAGTAGCCCTGCGCAAGCAAGTATTCCCAATATCATTCCAACAATCTTCATTTTTCTCTGTTTTTTAAACTTTTTTTTCTCTTCCTCTGACACCTTTTTGTTCCACATTTCTGCAATCTGTTCCGGTGTCCCCAAATATCCAATTACCTCATGGATGGATTTTCCCTGTTCCATTTCATTCTTTACATCTTGCAGTAATTGTTGTTTTATTTCTCTCTTTTTCTTATCACTGCATTGTATCTTTCTCATTGCTGCATTTACATAACTATTCTGATTCATTTTGTCGCTTCCCTTACTTTTCCTTCCATATGCTTCCGTCATAGGTAAAAATGGTTGCCTCACAGTTCTGCTGCAATCCTTTTCCCCAATAGTTTTCTATTCCATGTTTTTCTATATGACACATTAATCCTTTGTTCAAAGCCCCATGTGCCACAATCATAATTCGTTTTGTATCCTTCCAGGCAGGTTCTACCACTTCTTCTAAAAAAGCTTTCGTTCTATCACAGACCTGTTGAAAACTTTCACCCTGCTTTGGCGGTACATAACATTCTGGTTTTGTATAAAAGAAATGATATGGACTTTCCTCTGTTCTCCATTCATCATGATGAATCCCTTCTGCTACACCAAAACAAATTTCCTTTAATCTATCATCCCGTATGATTGGAATATTTCGATGTCCACGAATTAGACAGGCAGTTTCATACGCACGAATTAATGGAGAGGCATAAATACGATCAAAAGAGACTCCTTCTAATCGTTCTCCCAACGCCCCTGCTGCGGCTCTACCCTTTTCATTCAATTCAATATCCATAGATCCCTGCAGCTTTCCTGCTGCATTCCATATGGTCTCCCCATGCCGGATAATATATACTTCCATTTTATTTTCCTCCATTTATCAATCTTCTCACATACAAGATACTTTTCTACAATGTCAAAAAGGGCCATCCTTTACAGACAGCCCTCTCCTTATTTTCAATTTATGACTGCTTCACCATAAATCTAAACAGCCTATTCTACTGAAGGTTTAAAATCTTCTCAACTGTATCCTGCATCTTATCTGAATCACAAACAATATCATGAAGCACAGGTGCAGTACGAATCTCCTCAATTGCATTTGGAACTTTTACACCAGAAAGCTTGCACAACTCATCTACCAATTCAAAGTCACCCATCTCATTGTATTTTGCATCAATGGCATTCATAACACTTCTTGTAAACTTATATGGGCTTGCTGTAGATGCAATCACAGTTGGTGTCTTGTCTCCACTCTTTGCAACATAATCTTTATAAACCCCTGCTGCAACAGCAGTATGTGTATCCATAATATATCCTTCTTTATCATATACAGCTTTGATTGTCTCCGCAGTCTTTGCCTCATCTGTATAACCGCCAACAAAATCATGCAATTCTGCCTTCATATCCTCTGTAATATTGTAAACACCAGATGTAGAAAGTGCTTTCATCAAATCTGCACACTTCTCTGCATCATTTCCAGCAATCTTATAAATTAATCTTTCCAAGTTGCTTGAAATTAAAATATCCATAGATGGAGATGTTGTTAAAATAAACTCACGATTCTTATCATAAGTTCCTGTCTGGAAGAAATCATATAATACTTTGTTGTCGTTAGAAGCACAAATCAACTTTTCAATTGGAAGTCCCATATTCTTTGCATAATAAGCTGCTAAGATATTTCCGAAGTTACCAGTTGGAACTACGACATTCATCTTATCTCCCGCTTTGATTTCTCCATTCTTCACTAATCTACTATACGCATATACATAATATACAATCTGTGGAACTAAACGTCCAATATTGATTGAGTTTGCAGATGAGAACTGATATCCTGCCTTGTCCATTCTCTCAGCTAACTCTTTGTTGTTGAACATTGCCTTTACGCCACTCTGTGCATCATCAAAGTTACCAGTAATTCCTACAACCTTTGTGTTTGCACCCTTCTGTGTTACCATCTGTTTTTCCTGAATTGGACTTACTCCATTCTTTGGATAAAATACAATAATACTTGTTCCCTCAACATCTGCGAAACCAGCCAAAGCTGCCTTTCCTGTATCTCCAGAAGTTGCAGTTAAAATTACAATTTCATTTTTTACATTATTCTTCTTTGCTGAAGTTGTTAATAAATGTGGCAAAATCGAAAGTGCCATATCCTTAAATGCGATTGTAGCGCCGTGGAATAATTCTAAGTAATATGCGCCATCCTTCTTTACCAATGGTGCAATTTCTTTTGTATCAAACTTGCTGTCATAGGCACGATTAATACAATTTTTAAGTTCTTCCTCTGTAAAATCTGTAATGTATAACTTCATTACTTCATAAGCTACTTCCTGATAACTCATATTTGCTAACGCAGTAATATCCTTATCCAATGCTGGAATAGATTCTGGTACAAATAAGCCTCCATCTGTTGCCAATCCCTTTAAAATAGCTTGAGATGCAGTTGCGGTTTCCTGTTTGTTTCTTGTACTGTTATACATTAGATTCATTTCACTTCATCCTTTTCTATCTGTTTTTTAATTGATTTCGTTACAAATTCACGCATACTGCGTATATTCTGATTAAGTATAGCACGTTTTTCCATATTCTTCAATAAGAAGATTCCGAACATTTGTCTTATTCACCTTTTAAATTTTTTAATGCCGTACGAATAGATATTGGATTTCCGTAGCGTAATGTTCCCATACGGTAAATCTTAGCTGCCAACCATCCTACAAATACAGTAGATACTACCAAAATAGCAAAGGATACAACAATTTCCCACATAGCTACATTTCCTAATGCAATTCGCACAAACATAGCACAATAAGAACTAAATGGAAGATACGAGCATACTCTGACTATGATTCCATCCGTATTGTCAAGCTGCATTAAAACTACAAAATACACAATCATAACAATCATCTGCAATCCACCCACAGACTTATTGACGTCTTCTGTTTTTGAAACAAGTGCTCCCAATGCCCCATATAGACATGCATAAAATAAAAATCCACCAATTCCAAAGAATGCAAAGGCAATCAACACATCGCTAGGAATATGTAAGACTGGATCCAATGCGCTCCCCCAAACGTCCCGATTGATTTGATAACTAATTAAAGTAACTCCCAGTATAATTCCCACCTGCAAAAAGGCAGCTAATGCTCCGGATAATACCTTTCCGAATAATAAAAATTTGGAATCGATGCTGGTCACAAGCACTTCAATCGCACGATTGCTCTTTTCGCTGGCAACGGAAGTAGCAATCATAACACAATATAAAATAATAATCATAAAGCTGACTACTACCAATATATAAGAATACCAGTAATTATCAGATGCATTTTTCCCAAGAATTTCTTGTTTGTACTGTACCGGTGCATCGTAACTTCCTGCCATCTCTTCAAAATCTAAATTATGCTCCTGACAATATACCTGTTTATGTACTAATGTCATTACCTGATTAAATTGCTCGGCACCGTCATTATACATGGAATTATTCCATACTAGATAACGGAAATGACTATCGTCCTCTACCACAAATCCAGCTTCTACCTCTTCTTTTTCAACCGCCTTTTTCAGTGCCTTTTCATCCTTGTATGTCTTAAACTCTGCATCCTCATAGAATGTCTCTAAAAATGGAGAATCTTTTAAATATCCCTTTTTATCTAAAATACCATACTTTGTCTTTTCTTCCTCATCTGTATCCTTCTTCGTGCTTTCTGTTTTAGTAGAAGTACCAAGCATATCAGACATATCTACAAAGTTTGGCAAAAACATAATCGCACCAAGCAACAAAGAAATGATAATCGTAGTAATCATAAACGATTTATTTTTTAAATAACTCTTAAATTCAAACTCAAATACTGTAAAAAAACGTCTCATGTGTTAATCCCCCACTTTCTCCACAAAAATATCATTTAATGATGGTTTATAAGTTTCAAATTGTTCCACTTCTACGTTCTTTTCCAGCAATATCTTCAATAAATCCCTTCTTGTTTTTCCTTCTAACAGTTTTACAATCAATGCATCTTTTGTTTGTCCACATACCTGTAATATCTCAGTAAGTTCCTGTTCACAAAACTTCTGAAACTCCTGTAAGGATTTATCTCTGTCGCAGAGAAGCAATTGATCTCGTCCATAAGCCAGCTTAATTTCATTTAAGTTTCCCTCTAAAACGACCTGCCCCTGATTGATGATTACAATATCCTCACAAAATTCTTCCACGTAGCTCATTTGATGACTGGAGAAAATTACAATTTTCCCTACTGCGATCAATTCTTTTACTACATCTTGTAATATCTGTGAATTTACCGGGTCCAATCCACTAAATGGTTCATCCAAAATAACAATCTCTGGATCACAAACTAACACAGATGCCAACTGTACCTTCTGCTGATTTCCTTTGGACAATGTCTCCAGTAAATTATTTTCATACTGCCCAATTTCCAAACGTTCCAACCATTTTTTTGCATTCTCTTTTGCTTTGGCTTTCGGAACGTTTCGAAGCATTGCCAGATATACCATCTGCTCCAATACTTTTCTCTTTGGATAAAGCCCTCTCTCCTCCGGTAAATAACCAATTTGATGTTTTGTAGGTACAAATGGTTGTCCATCTAACAAAATTTCTCCCTCATTTGCTCGGAACACATCCATCAAAATACGGATTGTGGTTGTCTTACCTGCACCATTACGTCCTAAAAGCCCCAAGGCTTTCCCACTCTCAACTGCAAAAGATATTCCATGTAATACCTCTTTGCCAGCAAAGGACTTTTTCAAATTTTTCACTTCTAATTTCAAGAATTTTTCCTCCCTTTTATTGTCGCATTGTATAAGCGAATTTTGCAATTTCCCACATTTTCATATTATAGCATACTCCCCATACAGATAATAGTTATAACGCTCTATTTTAATCAAACTATAATGAAACCTCCAAAATCACAATACGTGTGTCTTAAAATGGTTTTGTGGACTAATGGTGCTACTTAATTAAACTCATTTTACTTAATTTTTTTACGATTTTCTTTCCTCCTGGAAAGTTTTCTATTTCCTGTTTTGTAAAACATTGAAATAGAATAAGCAAAAACAGATATAATACTATTCCACACAAAATCGCTAAAATAACCGCAATTTTCATAGATGCCAAACACAAATACATTTCTTCATAAACAAGTTTTATCACTCCTCCCATAATCATCGATGCCAAAATCGGTACAAAAAAACTTTTTCTATATTCCTGCCGATACGCGATTGCTTTTTTTACACTATATTGATTTAGAAAGCACATTAATCCTGAATATAGCGTTGTAGCTATGGCAATGCTATAAACTCCTAAGTTTGTTATTCGCAACAATACAATTGCGGTAATTGTCTGTACAAGCAAAGCTATTGCAGCATTAACAATTGGCGTATTTACTTTTCCAATTCCCTGCAAAATGGAACTGTTCAATGTAGATAGCGCATAAAAAACAGTGGATAAGGATAATGCCATTAAAAAACCACCAGCAGTTTTTAAATCTGCTCTAGTATTTGAAAAAAGCAAATTTATAATCGGCTCAGCTAAAACAAATAATCCAACTGCACACGGAATTGAAATAAGAATAGTAGTTTTTACAGAAACACCTATCTTATCTTTCGCCTCTTTAATCTTTTGCGCAGCAATCAAAGTCGATACAGAAGGTAACATAGCAGTTGCCATTGCAGATGAAAAGGCAATGGGAATATTCGTAATTGTAAGTGCCTGCCCGGAAAATAGTCCCCAAATTTCGGTTACTTTATCGATATGGATACCCTTATAATTTGCATACCAATCTGTATATAATTTTGTGTTTACTGTACTACTCAAGTTATAGATTGCAGTACTTAAAATAAACGGAGTTACGGTAAATACAATTAACTTAAGTATATACTTATATCCAAGAAGTGTTTTTGTTGTATCCTGTGCAATTTTCTTTTTTATACCGGTTCTACTTTTATTGTACATAATTAAAATACAAATCAATCCAACCAGAACTCCTGCCCCTGTTCCTATGGCACTTCCCATTGCTCCCCAAATAGCCTGCATATGTTGACTATTTTCATTTTTAATATTTATCGCATATCGAATCATAACGTATGCAGCCGCAATACTTATCACCGCATTTGCTATCTGTTCTAAAATTTGTGATACAGAAGTTTGCACCATACTGTTATGCGCCTGAAAATAACCTCTAAAAACCCCCAAAATACCATAAACTAAAATGGTAGGTGCAAATATTTTCATTACAGGAATAGCAGATGCATCATTCACAAACCATCCAGCTCCACAATATAAAACAGCACTTCCTACAAAACCTATTACAAGAACATATAGCAACGCACTTTTAAATATCCTGTGTGCGTTTTTATACTCCCCAACTGCCAACCTTTGCGAAATCACCTTTGAAACTGCTGCAGGGATACTATACGAAGAAATAAGCAATACAATTGTATAATACGTATATGCTTGCTGATAATATCCCATACCAAGATTTCCAATAATGGCATTTAGTGGACTTCTGTATAATAATCCAATAATTCGGCTAATAATACTGGCAACAGCTAATATACTTGCCTGCATAACTATACTATTTTTTCTATCTTTCATCACCACTATCTCGAACACAAATATATTTGTACTCAAATCCTCCTAAATTATTTTTAACCACCTCGCCATTTTACAATAAGTCATTCTTCCTTTCAACAAATATTTATATTTTATTACATCAAAAAAATATTATTATAAATTTATTTCCCACAATTTTCTTACCGTTACATCAATTTCCACATATGCTTCTTATCCAAAAAAGGACATCACACGTTCCATCGTGCAATGTCCTCTTTTCCTTCTAGTTATTTACTTACATATCTTCACTTGCTTTAAAATCTCCGGTATTTGGTCTTTTAATTTTCCTGAAACATCTGTAAAGTTCAACACATAAGTATAGTTTCCGTCAATAAAATACTCATAACCTTGTACATCTTCTGCGTCTGTTGAAAAACTATAGGTAAGGCATCCCGCTTCCAGTCCACCGACTGTTGTTTTTTCATAGGATTCTGCCTCATAATTATTCAAGGTGTTACTATAAATTTTTTCAAAATCTTCTACCTTATATTCTGAAAATTTACTATCTTTCTGTGAAACCTGTACGGTCAAACAGTCCTTTGTATCTTCCTCTTTTCCTGCTACTAACACAGTTGCATCCTCATCACTGATTGTCCAATCTTCTGGTACCGTAATTTGCAAAGCTCCACCAGTAGCTGTATAAACATTGTCCTTTAAGGTTGTATAACTATCCTCTGGTAAATCAACCACCGCAACGGTAGGAAGCGGGGATGCTGTAACCTCTGCCGCTTTCTTAGCACTTTGATTTGACTGACAGCCGTTCACAGTCATTGTAAAAAACAAAATCATTCCAGCTAATATTCTCTTTTTTTTCATAATAATTAATCTCCATTCTATCTAATAAATAATGTAATATCAAAGGCAAAAATCCAGATGTCTGCTCCTATTTACATCGTGAGACATTCGATTTTACAACATGCCAATTATTCTAACAACTGTTCCCTATTTTAACATGCTTTTCTACTCATGAAAAGGAAAATATTTCATATACTAATACTATTGTAACCATTCTTGTGTTTCTTACGCAATATTGGTAAAATATAGATAATGTCAGGGTCAAAAATTTGAAACTATGATGTACTTACACAGGAGTAGTTTTACAAAGGGGGGAATTATTATGCGCTATGTCATTTTTATTGTCTTATGGATAAAATCATTTCTAAATAAAATGAAGGAAGATTGTGTGTCTGCCTACGCTGCACAAGCCTCCTTCTATATTATGATGTCAGCATTTCCATTTGCCATGTTCTTATTGACAATGTTGCAATATCTTCCTTTGACCGAACAGGATTTGATTTCCATGATAACCCAATGGATTCCAGAAGCATTTTCTCCCTTTTTGGTGAAGATCATTCAGGAAATTTATACCTCCTCTACCACCACATTGATGTCTATTACCATTATTACCACATTATGGGCAGCATCAAAATCTTTTTACGCACTAATCTACGGATTAAATTCTGTGTACAATATTCCAGAAAACCGTAATTACCTAATTCTACGGATTCGTGCAACTATCTATACGATGATTTTTGCTGTTTTATTACTGGCTACTCTTTTATTACTCGCCTTCGGAAATAGTATTAGCCATGCCATCAATAATTATTTCCCGGCATTACAGGATGCAACTTTATTAGTAATCAGTATTCGTGCTTCCAGTGCCATGTGTATTTTAATTTTATTTTTCTTATATATGTATGTTGTGATACCAAACCATAAGTCAAATGTACTGGCAGAGCTTCCCGGTGCAATTGCCTCTGCTGCCGGCTGGATTGGATTTTCCTATTTATATTCCTTCTATATTGACCATATGGGAAGCTTCTCAAATACCTACGGAAGTCTGACTGCCATTGTACTATTGATGCTTTGGATTTATTTTTGTATGTACATGCTCCTAATCGGTGGCGAAATCAACGTTTTCATTCAAAATGTATATAACGCAAAGAAACGAAACATCTCATAAGTAGTTTCGTTTCTTTCTTTTTAATCTTCAATTTCTACAATTTTTGCTCCCTGATAATAATGTTCCAATATTTCTTCATATTTATAACCTAAGTCTACCATCGTCTTTGTTCCATTTTGGCTCATTCCCACTCCATGACCATAACCTCCACCTGTTATAGTAAAAGTTCCTTTTTTTCGATTTTCCTGTATATAACAAAAACCACTCGGAAGCATAGAAAGACCATCCACCTGACTTCCATCCTGCCTATATATGGTAGCATGATTTGGTGCCAAAAGAGTCCGGATATTATACTCTGAAATAACTTTTACCGTTCCCTTTTTCCCTTGAATTTCAATTGCTTTTAAAACACCACTCTTACCTCTCTCTAATACAGAAATTCCCGTTACTTCTCCTATTGTAGAGATTGGTTTGCTAACATAAGAACCATCTTTTTGTTTTGTTAAAATCCACTGTTTATTTTTTTCATAGCGTTCGCAAAGTGCCTGATTCACCGATTCTGATAATGTATTCACACTCATTGTGACATTCCAACGATACCACGGGAAGTCTTTATCATAACTTTCTATATCCTCTTTCAAAAAGGCCTTAAATGCTTTCTCCTTACTTAAATCTCTATTCTCTCCATCCTCATACTGTGCAATCCCCTTTAAATATTCTTCTTGCGTAGTACCCCAGACCTCTTTTGCTGATGCCGTATAGCCACAAGAAGTTGAAAAGTAATATGCGGTAATTGCCTCTCCTTCATATTGTAAAATCTGTCCTTTGGTTGAATCTACCGCCTTTATTGTTTCCTCACATTCTGATTGTTGATTGTACACCTGATAAGAGACACTATCATCCACATGTGCACCGTATGTACCACATCCACCATGAATCAATTGCTTATACGCATAACTTCTGGCACAGACTGCCTGTACTTTTAAAGCCTCTTCTCCATAAGAAACAGGCATCTCACTTCCAATGACCGCATACAAATATTCCTCCAATGACAACTCATTCACAAGAAGCAGTCCTTTCTTCTTTTCCCATGTCAATTCTATACTACCGCGATAGGACGGATTCTCAGTTCCTCTCTTTATGGACATGACAGTAATTTTTCCACCCTTTTCTGCTTGTATCTTTAGTCGTTTTTCCTTGCCAAAGTATTTTTTATCTGGCTTTATTACAATATTTTCCCCTTTTTTGTAAGTTTTCTTCTTCTTTCCACAAATCAGAGTAAGTTTGGTATCACTGCAAACGGTCACATTACTATGATACACATCTTTTCCGTTATTTGTCCTTAACAGTACACGAATATTTCCCACTTTAACAGGTTTATCAATCAAAGCTGCACAAACCTTTTTCCCTGCTACTACAAATTTTGCTTCGTCATACCCAACCAATACATCTTCCTTCTCTAATTGCTTTGGTTCTTCATAAGTTCTGTATACTTTATACCCCTTCCCATAAGAAAGCTTACCATATCCTTCAATTTCAATACTTTTATTATCCAACGCAAGTACCTTTCCAGTAATATAGTCTTCCTTTAACGTAATCTTTTTTACAACTCCATTTTTTATCTTTAAATCTGCTACCACATTTTCTAATCTACTTATATTTTTTGCCAGAGAAAATTCATACAGTTGATTATTTACCATGGCAGTCAGTTTCTTTTTTTCCCCCTCTTTAATCCAGGTATTATAAAGTTCTCCATTCTGTGGCACATCCTTTGTTTTTGCATAGTCCTCTGTAGAATTTTTCGGATTATGTTCTGAATAAATTTTAAATGACAGCATTGCATAAAATACCAAAATACAACAAAGAATGATAACTCCTTTTTCCTTCATTTCCGTCCTCCTGCCAACTCTTTCTCTCTGCTCGTCCAAGTTTCCCTAACATACTATTCTACACTAGGATGGATTATGACTCAAGTTCTTTCCAATTACATCCAAAAGCATAGTTTAAATTTATCTTATATTTTCTTTTTATATATACAATTTGCACTATTTTTTTCTTATAAAAAGGATATTTTGCACATAACATTTTATCATCAGCACCTATATTTCGCGTAAACTATCCAGCTATTTTATGTTTTTTTAGTAAATTTATATAGTTATACTTTACCTTCTCCTTATTCGAGCCTCTAACTCCGCTTTTTTTTTGAAAAAAATTTATACTTTTTCTTGTAGCGACTTGTCCCATTTCATTTCATCACTGCATTATATAATTAAGGTTGAAAAAACAAGAAGAAAAAATTCACCTTAAATTGTAAATTTTTCCTTAGATTTTTCACAGTTTCCTGCTAAACTGTGTTTACAAAAAAGAAAATTTACCACTATTTTACATTTCATGAAATAACCGCGAAACACGCACTACTCTAATTCTATTTGTACAACTTTACATATCATAAACAAGGTGCTTCTGACACCGTCGGTACTCACTATTGAACACTTAGTAAGGTATTTCCGAACTTAGTGCGAAAGCGTGCCTTGTGTTGATATAATTCATAGAGTAAATTGAGTTTCGCAATTACCTAATCACACTTTATATATGAAAGGAGTCTTTGGTATGACAAAAAGAAAACTATTAGCCTTATTTACGGCAATGACCTTGGGGAGTACATTAATTCCTACTTCCACTACACCAGCGAAAGCTGCCACAACCCTAAAATTTAACAACATAAGCAAAAACAAGAAAACCATGTATGTAGGTTCTACTTTTACAATAAAAACAAATATTTCAAAAAGTAAACTTACCTACAAATCCAGCAAAACAGCCATAGCAACTGTCTCGAAAAAAGGAAACATTAAAGCAAAAAAAGCTGGTGCTTGTGTTATTAAGGTGACAGCAAAACTTAGTAAATCAAAAAAGATAACGAAAAAGATCAAACTTACCGTTAAAAAAAAGGTTATCACTAAGGCAACCGCTTCCGTCAAAGAAACTGCACTTCCATTAACGGTAGTAACCGCTTCCCCAAACGTGACAACTACACCTGTGGCTACCAGCAAACCAACTGCTACGGTTTCTGTAACCAACACCCCAGTTGTCACAAAAGAACCTTCCACAGTAACCGCAACACCGACCGCCACACCAAAGGAAACCGTTACCCCACGCTTGACAAACACACCAACCACTTCAGCAGTTCCTGCTACAACTCCTACTGCCACTCCAAAGGTAACCAGTACTCCTACGGTAACTACAGAACCCGCGGTGACTGGAACTGTATTTATCAGTTCGATACATTTTGATGAAGAAAGTATTACATTAGAGGATGCAGACGGCAATACCGTTGTCCCCTCTGATGCCGCAAATCTATCTGTAGATGGGACAACCGTCACTATCGTTGCTCCAACTACAGATCAGGAAATCGCAGTTTCGGGTAATTGCAGTCAGGGACAAATTCGTATTAATGTAGATAAAACGGCATACCCAGATGGGGAAGTAGACCTTAGTTTTGAAGGTCTTACCTTATCAAATACACTTACCTCACCAGTATATGTAGCCTCAATTGATGGTTCTGTAAATATTTCAGTTAAAAAGGGTACGAAAAATACACTTTCTGACGGAGAAGCTTATACCAATGAGGACAATGACAACGGTGTTATCTACAGTAAAGATGATTTAAAAATCAAAGGAAAAGGCTCACTTACCATAACAGGTAATTGCGGATATGGAATTATCAGCAAGGATGATTTAAAAGTTTACAACGGAACTATCACTGTTACTTCCAAGGATGTTTGTCTAAAAGGAAAGGATTCCGTAAAAATCGGTAATAAGGACGATTTAGAAAAGGATGGAGCTTACGACAATCTTATTTTAAACCTTACAAGCACTGCCTCTGACTGTGTTCGCTCTAATAATCCAATTGATGATACAAGCAAGGCAAGTGAAGACTCCGATTATGCAGACGGAAAAGAAGGGACCATTGTAATCAATGGCGGTACCATTACTGCCCACGCATATGCCGATGCATTCCAATCAAATGGTACTTTAACGGTAAATGGTGGTACCTTAGATTTATATACCTACGAAGGCTCTTCTTACAGCAATACAAATAACCCTTCTAACAGTTGGAACGGTAACATGCCTGGGAACTGGTCAAATAGCAACTCTAAGCAAACTCTAGACATTAGTGCCAAAGGCTTAAAATCAGAAGGAGACATGACAATCAACGGTGGTACTATTACCGCTGACACCTCAGATGATGCACTTCATTGCGGTGGAAAACTTATCATAAATAATGGTAATCTGGAACTCTCTACCGGAGATGACGGTATACATAGTGATACTTCTCTGGAAGTGAATGGCGGTATCATTCATATCAACAAATGTTACGAGGGATTAGAAGGCACAGATATTACAATTAACGACGGTACCATCCATGTTATTTCTTCCGATGATGGTATCAATGCTGCAGGTGGCAATTCCAATAGCACTTGGAACGGATTCCCTGGATTTGGAAACAATTCTTCCAACACAAATTACAGTATGACCATAAATGGTGGTTATATTTTAGTTGAAGCAAGTGGAGATGGATTGGACTCCAACGGTTCCCTTACAATTACAGGTGGCACAACCTTAGTAATCGGCCCTACAAGCGGTGCTGATAATGCATTTGACTGTGATGGAACCTTTAGCTGTACTGGCGGTATTGCACTTGGTATTGATACTTACAACCAAATGAGTAGATTTCCTTCCAATACAACCAACTATCTGACTCGTTCCATTTCTGGTGCAAACAGTTCAGGTTCCAATGCCATTGCTATAACAGATGCAGACGGAAATGTACTTTCTTATCTTACCTATTCTACCTCCGCAGGCAGTCTTACTTACTATAATGGCAATGCAACAGCTAGCGATTTAAAAGTTTACTTAAATCCTGATTTTACAGGAAATACAGATGACTTCGGATATGCATCCAGCGGAACCGTATCTGGTGGAACTGAGCTTACTACAAGTTCAAACAGCGGAAGCAATACGAATCAACCTGGTGGAAACAACAGACCAGGTCGCTAACGATTAAAACAAGGGGGCTTTATTATGGCACAAACAGTATTTAACCGTGTAGAAAAAAAGTACAAACTCTCAGAGGGAAAATATAGACAATTTCTAGAACGATTATTGTATTATATGGAAATTGATCAATTTGGAAAGCACACAATAAATAATATCTATTATGATACACAGGACGATTTACTGATAAGACGCTCTATTGAAAAGCCAAAATACAAAGAGAAGCTCCGTCTGAGAAGTTATGGAACACCAGGCCTCCTTGATTCTGTATTTCTTGAAATAAAGAAAAAATATAATGGCATTGTAAATAAACGACGGATTGAACTTCCTCTCCAATTTGCCTATGATTATTTAAACTACGGAATACATCCATTTGATGCCACCCAGATTTTAAATGAAATGGATTACTTTTTATCTCTCTATGAGCTAACACCCAAACTTTGTCTTGCTTATGAGAGAATCGCTCTATTCGGAAAAGAGGACCCGGAATTTCGTGTTACTTTTGATACGAATATCCGAAGCCGGACCGAGGACTTGCATTTAGAACACGGGAGCCATGGCATATTACTATTTAATAATCATACCTATCTGATGGAAGTAAAGATTACAAACTCTACCCCTCTTTGGTTTACAAAATTACTGTCCGAATACGAAATTTACAATGTCTCCTTTTCAAAATATGGCAGCGTCTATCAAAAACAACAACAAGAAGCAGCAACCAACAATGAAACAAAAGAAAAACACATTCTTTTAGCTGGATAAGAAAGCCAAAAAAGGCATTGCACAAAGTGCAATGCCTTTTTCTATTCTATTTTAATTTACCTGACTGAACCATATCTCTTGCATTTTCTCAATCACTACTATTGTTCTAAGCGTTTCTGAATTTCCTCAATTACTTTTTTTGCACTCTCTTCTACCGAAAGTGTAGTTGTATCTAACACAATATCCGCATTGACTGGTTCCTCATAAGAAGAATCAATACCTGTAAAATTATTAATTTTCTTTTGATAAAGCCCTTTTGGATCTCTCTTACGACAAGTCTCTAAATCAGCCTTTACATATACTTCTATAAAATTTTCTGCTCCAGCACATGCACGAGCAAACTCACGCATTTCTTTAAATGGAGAAATAAAAGCTACTAATGTCACAATCCCTGCATCCTGAAATAAAGCTGCTATTTCTGAAATTCTTCTTATATTTTCATTTCGGTCTGCATCAGAAAATCCCAAGTCCCGATTAATTCCATGACGAATATTATCCCCATCTAACATATAAGTAGAAATTTTCTGTTCACAAAGTATACGATCTACTTCGGTTGCAATGGTAGACTTCCCAGCACCTGAAAGCCCGGTAAACCATACAACTAAACCTTTTTGTCCCAATAGTTTACACCGCTGTTCATAGGTAACCTTCGTCTGCTGCCAGACAATATTTCGTTCTTTCGCGTCTTGCATTTCCTGTTCTCTAATTGCCTTGTCCATATTTGCTATCTATCCCTTCTATACTATATCTTTTTTGTACCTTTCCCTCGGATCCATGTCTGTTAGTAATTTTCTTGACAAACAAAAGCTATGTGGGCAGGTTTTATGGCTACGGATTCTAATTTATTTGCAACAAATCGTTACCATATTTTCAATAATTTTCCATGTTTGCATAGTATACAAGGAGCTAATGTCACTTTAATGGCACACCAATGGCAATTGCGTTCAAATTTTGACAAACAATTATTGTGCATCTGCAATTACATCACGCATATCGAACATTCCAGCCTTTTTTCCTTTTAAAAACTTAGCTGCCGATACGGAACCCTTCGCAAAAACAGCCTTTGAATATGCTGTATGCTTAAATTCAATTACTTCATCTGTACCTGCAAAAATAACTTCATGCTCTCCTACAATAGTTCCTCCACGAACTGCTGATATTCCCAATTCCTTTTTATCTCTTTTTTCTCTTCTTTGGGAACGGTCATAAATATATTCATACTGTCCGTCCATCGCTTCATTAATAGAATCTGCCAATGCCAATGCCGTTCCTGATGGCGCATCCAATTTCTGATTATGGTGTTTCTCCACAATTTCCACATCATAACCTGAAGTCGCAAGCACCTTTGCCGCATCCTGTACAAGCTTAAATAAAGTATTAATACCTAATGACATATTTGCAGATTTTAATACTGCAGATGTCTCACTTAATTTTTGGATTCTTGCTAACTGCTGCTCTGATAAACCTGTTGTACAAACCACAACAGGCATCTTCTTTGCCTCACAATAATCCAACAACGCATCCATAGCTTTGGCAGAACAAAAATCAATAATAACATCCGCCTCAACATTACAATCTTTTATATTTGTAAATACTGGATATCCATTATCTCTATTGTCCACAATATCAATTCCTGCCACGATTTCTGCATCTGCATCTTCTTTTACAATTTTGGTAATGGTCTGCCCCATAGCACCGTTACAACCATGCATAATAATTTTTGTCATTTGTCGTTCTCCTTTTTTTAATTCAATTTATCGCAAACTAATTTCTAAATGCAATCTATAAAAGACCTACTTTTTTCATCTCTGCCTCTAATATAGCCGCCTTTTCCTTACTCATCTCTGTAAGTGGCATACGAAGATTTCCAACATTCATTCCCATTAAATTAATCGCCTTTTTCACTGGAATAGGATTTACCTCTGAGAACAATGCATCAATTAATGGTAAATACTTTAACTGCAATTCTAAACTGCCCTTAACATCACCGTCTAAATACTTTGCAACAATGTCGTGTGTCTCCCTTGGTGCTACATTAGATAATACAGAAATTACCCCCACACCGCCAAGCGAAAGCACTGGTACAATTTGATCATCATTTCCTGAATATAAGTCAACTTTTCCATCTGTAAGCTGCATTACCTTAGCAACCTGAGAAATATTTCCACTGGCCTCTTTGATACCTACAATGTTATCCACATTCTTCACCAAAGTTGCAACCGTTTCAGGTAAAATATTACATCCCGTTCTACTTGGCACATTGTACAAAATTATTGGAAGCTTTACACTATCTGCCACTGCAGTAAAATGACCTACCAAACCAGCCTGTGTTGCTTTATTATAGTATGGACTAACAACGAGCAAACCATCCACACCATATTCTTCCGCTTTCTTTGAAAGATAGATTGCTGTCTCTGTACAGTTTGAACCAGTTCCTGCAATAACTGGAATACGTTTCTTTGCAAACTCCACACATGCTTTCACAGTAGCTAAATGTTCCTCATGAGACTGTGTTGCTGCTTCACCAGTAGTTCCACATATAATAATTGCATCTGTACCATTTTTTACATGAAAATCTACCAATTCTTCCAGCTTATCATAATCCACACTTAAATCTTCCTTCATAGGTGTAACCAATGCAACACCTGCACCTTTAAATAATGCCATTGTTTTTTCCTCCTTATACTGCAAATCCAGTTCTATTATATTATATCCATCTTTTCTGAAAGTGGTAATCTTTTGCGTAACAGTTCAGCCAAATTTTTTTAATTTTCTTGTATCTTCTGCCACTCTGTAAATGTCCTGCTTAACTATTACTTTTGCTGAAAAAACAGCTTTCCACAAACATATTCGTTTACGCAGAAAAAGCCGGCAGAAAGTGCCGGCTTAGAAATTCTATTGAAATTCATTTTTCTCTTACGTAGCACTCCATCACTTTCGTCGATGACAGTCGCATACCTCTTAAGCATACGCCCAGCTATAAAATGACAGGCACTTTATAACTTCGGCATGTTCTCCTTTTCCTTGCATTCTCCTGCACCTGCTACATCCTGCAAGGTACTCTTAAAACACGCACCTCTACTGATATTTATGATACACATTTATACTATCACGCTATTGCCCTTTTGTCAATTATACCTGTTGCCTTCCTTTCGTTTCCTTTTACGTTCTCATTTATTTCTAAATTTGACAGAAAGTTCCAAATTATTATTAGTCTTAGCAAACTCATTTCACAATATTTTTCTTTTAAGCAAGAATTTATGTTGTATTTTGATATTTTTTATGTTTTTTTATTGACTTTTGTCAGTTTTAGATATAAAATTAGTTTATAAACTTCGTAGCTTATGAAATTTACATTTTATACAACTTTTCCGATAACAAACATATTTTTTGAATAATCATACTTGTTTTCGGTAAGCTTATATAGTATGATAGATAATAGCTATTAAGTTATTCAAACTGGTTTTATTTTATCTTACTTTATATGGATAACTAGGCTAATTATATAAGTTACAAGATATACAAGCCCAAATGCATTTCTATACGCATTTGCACTTGTAATATCAAAAATTTTATAATACTAAATTAGAAAAGGAGTTTTCCTATGAAAAAGAAAAAAAATGCTTTTAATTTAACAAATCGTGAAATGGACATTCTAAACATTTTATGGAATTCTGAGGAGCCATTGGTTGCTTCTGAAATTGCAAAACGCGATGATACTTTGACTGTTAATACAGTACAAGCTACTTTGAGAAAATTGTTAAAGCAGGAACTTGTTGAAGTTGCTGACATTGTTTACAGTGGTACTGTTCTTAGTCGTAGATATAGACCAACTGTAGATTCTAAAGATTTCGCTGTACAAGAATTTTCTGCACAGCTTCAAAACTTTAAGAAAAACATCACTGCATCTCGTCTTGTTGCTACTTTATTAGAGCAAGAAGAAAATCCAGATGCTGCATTAAAAGAAATTGAAGAATTGGAGGCCATCTTAAAGGAGAAGAAACAACGTCTTAAGAAAAAGGAGGACTAATATATGTCTCTAACTACGTCTTCCATATTAAACGTTTCCGTTTTATCTGGTATGGCTGTTTTAGTTTTATGGTTGATTTTAAATAACCAGAGAATTATCAATCAACTGACCTTTCATGTACTATTTGGTTGTTTGATGGTTCTTTTTATACGAATTGTATTACCGGTAGAATACAAATTTACCATTACAATTCCAGTAGAGCATATACTTCCTAACATAAGAAAATTTTGTACTACTCACATATTCTCTATTTGGGGATACCATATACAAACAAAACATCTGTTTTATCTGGCATGGATTGTTGGAAGTCTGATTTTTTTGTTTTATGTATTGAAAGGATTCTTTTCACTAAAACGTTCTGTAAAAATCGGCACTCCCACAAGTGACCCCATGATACAAAAAGCCTTTACAGATGCGATAGATAATCCTGAAAAAGCTAAAAAATTTCGGCTGATTCAATCAAAGGAAATCGAAACACCTATGATTTTTGGTATCTGGAATCCATGTATTTTTCTTCCAGAGGCAGAATTATCTCCAAAAGAATGGCAATATATTTTCAGACATGAGTTATCTCATTATTATCATGGTGATTTATTTGTAAAGTATTTACTTACATTACTTACTGTTGTTTATTGGTGGAATCCATTTGTACATATTCTTAGCAGGCAAATATCAAAAGTTTTAGAATTACGGACGGATTACGTTGTAATTCGTCCTCTAAACGAGGATGAGCGACTTGACTACGCTTCCTGTCTGTTAAATATGTCAAAACAACGTTTAGAAAAACAAAAATCAAATACAAGACTTGCTATCTCCTTTATCGGTTTTAAACAGTTTTCTATTGCACAACGATTTCATTTTGTAACTGCAGATTGCAATAGAAAGAAAAAAAGGCTATCTACTAATTTAGTTGTGTTGCCCATACTGTTTTTTACTTTGTTATCCTTCTGCTTCATATTTGAAGCCAGCTCTATAAAGCCAACAGACGCTGAGGAAACTATTGAACTTACTCCTGATAACGCTTATATGATAAAGAATCCAAATGGCAGCTATGATATTTACTACGAAGATCATTATTTGGGAAATTCAGAAAGTGGCAACATCGGAGTAACATTACCTATTTATGATTCAAAGGAGGATGTCCCATGAGACAATTTACAAAGAAAATTGCATTATTGTTACTTGTATTACTTGGTTCTACTTTTATCTTTTCCGATCTTAGTATTGCCAATGCAGAAACTACAGATGCTAATGAAACTGTGACATCAACAGCTTCACCAGCAGATACTGATACAATTTCACCACGAGCAGATGTAATTGGATGGAGATATAAAACAATCGATGGAAAGTTGTACCGACGCAAATACAACTATACACAAGAAAAATGGATTGGAAGTTGGGAACTTGTACCTTAAATCCAATGTATAATATTAATACCCCTGAGAACTGTATTATTTACGGTTCTCAGGGGTATTTTTTACTTTTTATTATAATCATCTAAGAAATGCCGCTTTTCTCCATTTTGTTTATAGGCAATTATTGTGCTTAGATTAACATTTTCCACACTTTTAAAGATATTCTTTTCCACATTTGGATTTGTTTTTTTCATCTTTCTAATCCATTCTTTCACTTCCATTCGTTTTGATTTATTTTCCTCATTATTACAAGTCGTACAGGTATCTGTAAATTTGCAAGCACATTGAATGAAATATAGTTCATTATAATCTCTCCAGGCTTTTATATCATCCTCACGCACTAAATATAATGGGCGAATTAACTCCATCCCCTCAAAATTGGTACTGTGCAATTTTGGCATCATAGTCTGTACCTGTGCTCCGTACAGCATTCCCATTAAAATCGTCTCTATCACATCATCAAAATGGTGTCCCAGTGCAATCTTGTTGCACCCTAATTGCTGTGCAAAATGATATAAATGTCCTCTACGCATACGGGCGCAAAGATAGCATGGGGACTTTTCAATATTGTATACCGCATCAAATATATCCGTTTCAAAAATTTCAATCGGAATATTTAATTTCTTTGCATTTTCTTCAATAATGTGTCGATTCTGTTCATTGTATCCTGGGTCCATCACCACAAATTTTAATTCAAAGTGAAATTTATTATGTCGCTTTAACTCTTGAAATAGCTTAGCCATCAACATAGAATCTTTTCCACCAGAAATGCAGACCGCAATTTTATCCCCTTCTTGTACCAATTCGTATTGCTTAACCGCTTTTACAAATTTGCACCAAATGGTTTTTCGATACTTTTTCCGTAGACTTTTCTCAACTTCCTGACAGACATCCACATTTTCCTTACGTTTCATCTCTTGTAACAGCCATGCATAATATCCGCCTTCCAGACTATAGGCATCATATCCCATACTTGTCAATTGGTCCGCCACATCAATGCTAATAACGCCTCTGCTACAATATATTATAATTTTTTTCTCTTTTTCTTTTGGTGGTGCAGAAAGTAAATCTTCTATACTACTTAACTGCGCTCCAGTGATACAACCATAATCAAACTCCTTTTGACTTCTAATATCAAACAATTCATACTGCCCTTGTTTCATTTTTGCTAATTCTGCAACTGAAATTTCCATTTTTTCCCTCATTTCTGTATTCTTATAACGCTTCATCAATTCCTACATAACTCGTATAGATTATAACTTTTTTGCTATTTTTTCAAGTATTTCTTAAAAAAACACCTATTCTTCTGAAATATACTTATTTTTCCACATTCTAGAACGAATAAATGCTTTTCTAAGAAACTGACCATAATCTTGACTCCAATCATAATTACTCTTTCCCCTTTCTGTCTGCAACTTGTTATTTATAAGACTTATGTATCGCAAATTATCATGGTCACTTAAACGAAATGTAGTTAGTTTATTGCCATCTGCATACAAAGAATTTAGGTTTTTATTCTTGGAAACATCCAATTTTGTCAAAGCGTTACTCGAAACATTCAAATTAGTTACTTTTGTTAAGCCAGAAACATCAAGACTACTAAAAATGTAGCAGAACAAACACTACTACCTGCAATTTTCTTTCCTCATTTTAACAGCTTCCACTTACATTGTCCACTCTGCTCTGTGGTATAATAACAGACCAGAAAAATTCATGTCCATCCGCATTCATATGATAGAAACCATTGTTACTCTCAATTACTTTTCTAATATTGCTGATTCCAATTCCATGATTTTTTTTATCTATTGTTTTTGTTGTTTGCAGTTTTCCATTTTGATACACTATTTCACCATCGTAAGTATTTCGGACTGAAAAAATAAATTTTCCTTTTTCTAGCATTACCTTTACTTTAATCATTCGGTTCGTTTCTAATTTTTCACAAGCTTCTATTGCATTGTTAAGAACATTAGATACTAATACCACCAAATCTTTGGACGGAATATACACCTTTGATAAATCATTAATCTTGCAAATCATCATTATATCCTTACTTACTGCTTCTTGATACTTTGTATTTAACAATGCATCTAACACAGGATGATTGGTATATATACTATCCATTCCATGTATAATATGCTCCGAAATTTCCTCTAAATATAGGGATAATGCTTCAAATTGCTTTCTTTCAAATAAACTTTGAATACAAACAATATTATTTTTGCATTCATGCATTATTTCCCGCTGCCTTTTTATATCCTCTGTCATTTTCTTATATAACTGCCACTGGTTTTCTGCCTGTATTTCCAAACATTCTTTTTCATGTAAACGCTTTTCTCGTAATGCAACATCACTAATCAGAAAAAACATGACAAAGTTCATTCCTACCATTCCTATGGCAATGATAAAAAATAACTCTACCTGTTTTTCATTTACTACAAAAGAAGAATTTGAAATCAGGGCTATTAGCACGCAAATTGTAAACAATGGAAAAAACAGAAATTGCAGCCATTGCATATCATTCAAATATTTCATCCCTCTTTTATAAAATACCTTCTTAATTATCAATACAACCAAAAATAAAATTGCTTTTGCCATAACAACAAACAGTAATTGAAATAAGTATGCTCCATGGTCAATCTCTTGAAAACATTGCGCATCAAAAACCAACATAATATAATCCACAATCAATAAAATGCTTTGAAATATTACCGCTAATGTCAAATTTCTTTTTATCGATTTTCCATTATTCAAAAACATAACTATTGTAATGATACCAATAATCAGAATTTCCTTTACAACTATTTGCTTTCCAAACATACACGCTACTCCAAAAACAAGTATACTCAATACCATCGGTACCATCCATGTTTTCTTTTGATTTATTTCCTCCGTTTCACAAAACGTATCAAAAAAAATTTTACAGCATAAAATTTCTATTAATACGATACAATAGTCTCTAACTAATTCTGCCATTCTATTTCTCCTTTGTAGCTGTAAATCGATTTCATTCATTTTTAAATTTATATAGAATATTCACTGACAAATGCCGGTCACTTTATCTGTTTTATTTCACCTGATTTCATCTCCCATACATGATCACATAGCACAGCAATGTCCTCAGTGTTATGGCTGGCAATCAGTATCGTCTTTCCCTGCTCCTTCAGATTCAGTAAAAGTTTTCGCACATCCTCCACTCCCTGATAATCTAAGCCATTCATCGGTTCATCCAGAATTAAAATATCTGGGTTTTCCATAATCGCTTGTGCGATTCCAAGACGTTGACGCATACCTAAAGAATACTTTCCCACATGCCGTTTTAACTTTGGATTTAATCCGACCAATTCCATGGTCTTTGCAATTTCATTCTTTGTAAGTGTACTATTTAATTTTGCAAGCAACCACAAATTTTTCATCCCACTATATTGTGAAATAAATCCGGGAGTTTCAATAATAACACCCATTCTCTCTGGAAAATCAATCTCTTTTCCCACCTTTTTTTTATTTACAAAAATGCTTCCACTTGTAGTTTTTACAAATCCACAGATACATTTCATAAGCATAGTTTTTCCTGAACCGTTTCTTCCAATCAAAGCCACGATTTCTCCTTTATTTACCTGCATTGTTACACTATTTAAAATGGTATTTTTCTCTATCTTTAAATTGACATTTTCCACACGAATCATTTCCATTTTCATCCCTCCATACTATGGTCTGAACCAAACAACTATACTATTTTTTTTCTTTTCTTCAACACAATCCATGCACCAATCAATAACACAAAAGTTGCCACCATAAAATATAAATAAGAACCATATAATGGCATACTTTCCCCATCAAATAAAAGCTCATGACGTAACCTTAGCTGTGTATGTGCAATAGGGAAAAACCACATAAAAGGTTTGCTTTCAATAATTGCCAAACTATTTCCTATCACTGCATATAATCCACAAATGCCAAAACCTGCTGTCTTTTTTCCTAACACAGAAAAAAGCAATAGTGTTGCAGAAATCATGACTAACATGCCTAATACAAGACAAAAACTATGAACAAAGGCAGTTGTAGGGTCCATCTGATTGTAAATACGCCCTGTAATCAGGTTAAATTTAAAATTATTGTCCACTTCCTGATAATATTTTGTAACTGCATCGCTCCATTTTCCATCGTTCCAATAAATTCTATCTGCGCACCACAGAGTAGTGAAAAATAGCATTCCCACTAAAACAGTCAATGCCGCACCTACAGAAAATAAAATCTGCCCTATAAACCAACCTTTTTTACCGACTCGCGGCATAACAAAACACAGGCTAGAATCCTGCCTAGGGAAATCCCCCATAACTAAAAGATAAATCAGTGGTAAAAAAAACATCATATTGGAACTTCCCATAAATGCAATACTTGGTTCTAATAATTGTAAATTTCCATCCGTTTTTTCTGTTAATTCTAGTAATGGTTCAATTAACTGTTGTTTCATATATACAATCATTAAAAATAAAAGCAGCATTTTCGTACTTATAATCCATCTTTTATATTCTACGCTTGCCATGCCCCATACTCTATGTAATTGACTTAGTTGCTTTCCTTTATGCACCTTGATCCCTCCTTGCAAGAAGACGAAGTTCAAATATTGCTGTAGAAAAGAATAGTGCCACTATCGTAATGAGAAAACAATGTAGCAACGAAAATTCCATGATTCTTTCTATTCTTCCATACTCCTTTATCCATCTTAAAATATCCCAAATTATTCCTTTTTTATTTGGATATTCTAAATCCAATAAATCTGTCAGATAACTTTTTAAAATCATCAACATCCAACAAAAAAGGAACGGTACCATAAGACAGATATAAATATCCTGCGTAAATGCAGCTAATATGGCACTATATAAGCTAGCTATACAGCCATATAAGAATAATTTCAAACACTGTTGTAGAATTACTTCTTTTATATCCGCAGAACCATATAATTCCAATTGTAAAGAAGAAGCATCCATTCCATTAGGAAGATAATAACTTATCAGGCACCAAAATACTAAGGTCCCTGCTTCTACACATAAACCTCCCACCAGCACTCCTGCAATCATCCTTGTTATTCCAAACCGAACTTTCCCTTCTCGTTGTATACGGCTTCTTAGTACCTTACTTTTTCGTTCTTTAAAAAACAGCTCTACAAATGGTAAAGCTGTTAAAATAACAATATAATCTGCCAGCCCTCTTTGTGGTTGTAGCAATAGCATTTGAACAGAGGAAACTGATACATTGGTAGCTATCCAGGATTTTCCTTGAAACAGGATCAATTCCAACAATGTTTTATGCTCCTCTCCCAAGATACCGTTATAATAAACCTCCGTCATCAACATAAGCAAACATACCGCAAAAGCTAATAGGAAAAAGGTTGGTTGAAATAGCATTTGATATATATGTACAAATAGGCACTTTACTGTTTTTTTCATCTCTCGCTCATTCCTTCTATTTTATTTTACTTTACTGTATTCACAATAATATTTTTCCCAGCATAATCCTGTAATTCAACGTATATCTGCGTAACATGTTCATCTGTTGCATTTTGAAGCTCCACATACCATACTGGTGTTATCTGACAGGTATCGCGATACCCATTTTTTGTAAAATCTCTCTTAGATTCGTTCTGCTTATATGCCAAACATGCATTTTGGACATTACATTTTGCATTGTTTCCTAACTTTTCACTGATAAGCGTAAATACTCTGTCCAGAGAAATAATATTTTTATATGTCTTACCGTTCATTTTCATGGTCTCATTGGCACCCAATCCCATACAAGTATCTGGCTGCACTCGATTCGTCATAAAAAAGATTCCCATATCAAATTCAATATCTCTGGCTGATATAGACGCTCCCTGATACATACCAACAAACGGGATCCCTTTATATAAACGATGCATCAGTATATCATATCCACATGTACCATCTTTAAATTTACGTACTCTTACTTTTTCTGCTTTAATTACAAATTCCTTTCCGCAAGGAATTGGCCTATCCTTATTTTGAAACTGTTCTGCAAACTGCACTGCCTGCGCAATACTGCATTTACCATCTTGCAAAACATACTTATCTTTTGTGCTACCATCTTTTACATTTACCTGATATTCTTTCACTATTTCATATTCTTTGTTATAATTACTATTGATTGATGCCTCATAATCACACCATCCACTGTTTACAGAAATAAATACACCCTTTTTTTCGTCTTGATATAACAGCGCTGGTTTTCCGTCACCATTTTCAATCCCCTTCTCCTCTGGATAGGTTCCGTCTTTTAACATTTTTTCTACTTGAAGCAAATTTTCTTCTGATTTAAAATCTATAATTTTAGACTTATCTACTTCTTTTTTCCCTAACCAGGTACAGATATTTTTATATTGTTCCTCTACACATTCCTTCATTGTTTTTTCTGGTTTTCCATACTCTGTCCTTTCCTCCTGATACTCTGAAACACTATCTTCCTCTGGAATTGCAGGAGCAAAGCTGCTGAACGTCAAATTCTTATATCCACCGTTATATGCTTTACTCATAGTATCCTCTACCTGTTCTCTAACTTCTTCAAATGTATATAACTTTTCGTTCGTGGCAGTATTTTGGGTCTTTTGACAAGAGCATCCCATAGCCAAAATAATAGCTAGAAAACCACAATACATATACCCCTTTTTCATTTTCCTTCTCCTTTCTAATCAGCTATTATTCCCTCGTAATCTCTTCTAAAAAAGAATATCATTTTGAAATAAAAAATCTATTTTCCCTTTTGTAATTTATATAGAAAGGCGACCTTTTGTTACCTAGTCGCCCCTCTTATATTCGCTTAACCTCTACATGCACTTCCGTATGCTGTTCCTGTATTTGCTCCCACATTCTGAATTTTAAAAGTTACACGTTGATTTGTACCTCCAACGCTATTTGCAAACATAAATTTTCTTGTACCTGTTGATGTAAATACTGCATTCTGTGAAGATAAATATGTATTAGTAAATACGACTTTAATATTTCCTGAATAACTACTACATTTTGCAGTATACGTTCTCCCTCTTGTTGCAGTTAATAAAATCGTATCACTTGTAGATGCGGAAGCAGGCGAATGATAATATACTCCCCATGTTCCAGCTGTAATCTCACTGGCATTCGCAACGAATTGTGAACCTCCTAATGCTAATGCACCAATACAAAATGCTGCCATACCTGCTCGTATTTTTTTCTTAATCATAGTTCTTTTCTCCCTCTTTTCTTTCTAGTGTATATATACAAAACTTCTGCAAATATACACCACTTCTGTTCACTAAGCTTTCTTATTCTTTTTTGGTCTCACAGGCTGATGAAGAAATCCTGCACATCTTGGTGGCCATCCGTATTCCTCCACTCTTGTTCTTGCAATTTTTTCAATTACCTTTAAAGCTAATTTTTTGCTCATTTTTTCCACCTCCTTTTCTGGCAGTATAGTAAAAAATATTTTTTCTTACAATACCGATTGCAGAATCAGGCGTTTTATTTGCAAAAAACGACTTACAATTCTCCCATATATTCTGCGAACCGCTCCCTCACCTGCTTATATCTTGCCTTAGCAACAGGAAGCTTACTTCCATCTGTCAATTCTGCAAAATAATTGCGTACATCTAAAAGATACTGCATATTAATCAAAAAACTCTGATGCACACGAATCCATCTATCGTCCTGTAATTTCTTTTCCCAATCATTTAGCGTTCCATATAAAGTAAATTTTTTTCTTTCTTCCCTTTCTAGCAGAAAAAAGGTAAGCTTATGTAAATTGCTTTCAATATAGCAAATTTGATTCACAGAAATTTCCTTTTTCCCCTCTACAAAGTCATAAATACTTTTTTGATTTTTCAATCTCATTTTCCCTAGAATCGTATCTAAACATTCCTGCATACTTTGTTCAAAAGTTGCCATATCTTTTAAAATGTATCGAATTGCCTCTACTTTATATCCCTCTAATGTATAATGAATGAACGCAGTTACAAACACCAAAAATGTATCCGGACAATATGCCCGCATACATTTTGCTGTCTCAATCCCATTCATTTCTTCCATATTGATGTCTAAAAACACAATTGTATATTCCTGCATCTTCTCTTTTAACGCTGCAAATTTCTTTCCCGAAGCAAAAAATTGAATTTTATACGGTATTTGTCTTTTCTCCATATACTTTTCAATATATTCCAACACCTTTTTTCCAAAAATGATTTCATCATCGCATACTGCTATTTTTAGCATACTGTTCCTCTCTACTATCTCTTTCGTATTTTATACAATCAAAACCAATGTCTGCTTATCCTTTTGTTCGCTCTTGCTTATTCCAGTAATTTTATCCCCTATGTCAGCATATTCCTAACCTTAACTATATGTTTATCTTTATATCAAATTAGAAATTTGTTTTTATACACTGTCACTTGTTATTTATGATTAATAGTCTATGTACGCATCTTTTCTATAACACTATGATATTATAATCATTTTTATTTGTCAATTACCATACACCTATTTATCTTCTTTCTTTTCTTTTATGTTTCTTGTGTTTTCATATTTTAGCATAACAATAAGGCGAACAAACTTTTCACACACTCCTTATTTTTTGTATTACTCTCCATATATAAAAAACTAGCACACCGAAAAATAGCGTCCTACAATGTCAAGGATATTCGCAATCCGCGTTGCTACTTGCTCATATAAAAGCGGCACTGTGTGCCTTACGAGGTACGGGGCTTGAACCCCGCACCTCGCACAAGAGCAAGAAAACCCACCGCCTAAAGGCAGTGGGTTTTCTTGCTCTTTTATAAATTGATGATTATCCCTATGCATAGCGCGGCAACGACTACACTACCTGCCAACAACATAGATAAAACATCAACCCCATCTATATGATAGTAACTATTTTCGATGTGCTAGTTTTATATTTATTTATCTCTTGAACATTTTTCCGCATCGATTGCCAATACAAACATCAATGCAATCAACGCATTTTGTTCCTCTGCTACATCAATGATATAAGTGTCGCTCAAGTGAAACAGCTCTTTTGTAATTTTTGCCACTTGTAAACCAGAACGATCCATAATAGAATAATCCCATTCCAAAAAGTTTCCTTCTATCCGCCATCCATTATAATCTATATTGTATTTAGGTTTAAAAAACGCAAATTCTTTTGAAATACAACCCAAATATTGTGTTCCCTGATATACCTCAAATTTGGGCATAAACGTAAAAACTTTTTCCTGTACGGTTCCAATCTCATTTCTATATGTATCATATATTTTCAGGCAATGTCCCCACGATAACTTTCCCTTTACCTCATATACCACATTTCCAGCTTCATCATAAATATCATAGCTATCAAACCATGAAAAAATTCTCTGTTTAAAAAGTAACTTCATCTCTTTCTCCTTTTTCAAGCAATCTTTCTAATAATTTTATAAAAGAGCAAGTAGGTAACAACGCGGATTGCGAATATCCTTGACATTTCTATAGGTATACGAAAAGGTATCTCCCAGATAGGTAAGATACCCTTTCCTTACAGTTCACATACCTTTGAACTGTAACACCTTTTCTTTTTTCAACTATACATCACAAACATAAGAAAATCAATCTTCCGATTTTTCTTGTTCTGCTTCCTTTACATATAATTTAAATACTTCAATCAATTCCTGTAAACGAGCAGCCTGTGCTGCAAGCTCCTCACTGCTGGCTGAACTTTCCTCTGCCATAGCTGTGTTTTCTTCTACTACGGCTGCAATCTGGTCCGTTGCCTGCAAAATCTGACTCAATGCAGATGCCTGATTTTCAGATGCTACCGTAATTTCTCCGATATTGGAAACCAAATCTTTTGTTTTTTCTGCGGATTCCAATAACTGTTTTGCTGCTACATCTACCAATCTCTTTCCTTTTTCCACTGCCTGAATCGTATTTACAATCAATTCATTTGATGTTTCTGCTGCTTCTGCACTCTGTGTTGCTAATGCGCCAACCTGTGTTGCAACGACTGCAAAACCTTTTCCTGCCTCTCCTGCTCTGGCAGCTTCAATAGACGCATTTAATGCAAGTAAATTGGTTTGTGCTGCAATATCATTAATCGTATTAATAATACTGTCAATCTGCATAGAACTATCATTGATTACTTCCATCGCTTCTACAACCTGCTGCATATCATCATTTCTTGAACGGATTTCTTCCCCAACAACCTTTGCCATATTATTTGCTTCTTTTGCATTTTCAGCATTCTTGTCTACTTCTTCCGATACATTTGTAATGGTAGCCTGCAATTCCTGTACCGCGCTTGCCTGATCGGTTGCACCTTCCGTAATGGCCTGCGCTCCCTGAGAAATATTGTCTGCATTTGCAGAAACCTCCTCTGACACTGTATTAATCTCAGACAAAGTTCCTGATATGTCTGATACTACAGAATACAAAGAATCCTTAATACTTGCAAAATCCCCTGGATACTCTACACTCGGTTTAATATTAAAATCATTTGCTGCCATTTGATTTAAAACAGCTTTTATATCATGAATAACCGCCCTTAATTGACTGGCAGCCTGTGAAAATGCATCGGATAATTGTCCAATCTCATCATCACTTTCTGCTTTTATGTCAATAGAAAAATCACCCTTCTTGAGCTGTTCAGAAGCTGCAACAACCTTTTCAATTGGTTTAATATTCTTACGAATCATATATGCTGCAAAAAATACAGTAACTACAACCGCTATAACGGCAATCAATATCATTAATATTGTTAAATGTGTTGCATTGGAATATAAATCTGATTTATTCAACGCACTGGCAGCCCACCAAGTCTCTCCCTCTGCGTTAATTGGTGTATAATAACGGGATACTAAGGTACCATCGTCTTTCTTTGTAATAACAGAAAAACTCTTTTTGGTATCTGTTCCAGCCTTAATCTTCTTGTACTGCTTTGCATCCAATAAATCAGATAACTTTTGTCCCACATACTCTGTAGACTCACTATCGTATACCATAGTACTATCTTCTGTAAGTACATCTACATACATACTTTTATATTCCGTACTTTTTGCACTTAATTCTTTAAAGTTTTCAATATTGATATCGACAACTACAACACCTTGCACTTCATCTTTATATATAATAGGAAAGGCTGCTGTAACCATCTTAATTCCTTGATCTTCATATGGATCTGTAAATACTGTTGTTTTGTTTTTAGCAGCTTCTGTATAATAATCTTGGGAACCGTATTCAGAGTACGCTCCATAACTCTGACACTTCTTACTTTCGGCATCCGAATCATTGACATAAATTGTGTAATCCTCTATGGCAGGATCAAATGCTTTTGGCTCGAAGAATACACCAATACCGGAAATATACTTACTTCCACTAACTGTAGACCAGGCAGTATGTAAAATGTAATCCTCAATGTCTTTGTTCATTCGTTGTAATTTCACATCATAAAGGGTACTTTTTTCCACTTCTCCACTATACCCTGTCTTTTCATATTCATCATACTGATCTTCGATATAATTCTGTAAATCGGATGCACTACTAGAAGCAATATCCAAAATAGACTGTACTGTCACTCCGTTTTTCGCTGCAATTCCTTCAAATTCACTGTTAATACTACGTGTCAGATAAATTCGACTAAGCGTAGCACTCACCAGTACCATAAGTGTTAAGCATATCACAACTACGACACCAATCGCTACCGAAGTTTTCTTTGCCAAACTCCCTTTTACTAAATTTTGTATTTTGTCCTTTACTTTCTTCATGTTGAAATCCCCCTATTTTTTGACAATTTATTGTTACCCTATACTCCCAATAGCCCCCTTCCAAATCCAATACTAATTTTCCTCAATTTTTACCTGACAACCCTAATATTTGTAACAGTTCAGCCGGGCAGAAATGATTGTACAAATTGCACATGACTGCTGGCAGGCTAAGTTCAATTTGCACAATCATTTCTATCGGGCAGACGCCCGACATGAGTAAAGTGTCCAGCCAAAAAGAATATTTTTAGCCAATTTGTGTATTATGGCACTTTATGAATACCCCACCGCTGAACTGTTACTAATATTTTGTAAAAATGTTGGATTGTTACATACATTTACAATCCCTATAACCCATAAATGCTTTTTCCATTGTACCTATTTTTCCCATTTTTTTCTATCATTTTTGCGACATCTATTATATAATTACGATATAGTTCGATAAAATTCGACATTTGTTGTCAAGGATATTCGCAATCCGCGTTGCTACTTGCTCATATAAAAGCGGCACTGCGTGCCTTACGAGGCACGGGGCTTGAACCCCGCACCTCGCACAAGAGCACCCATCGCCTAAAGGCAGTGGGTTTTCTTGCTCTTTTATAAAATTTAGGGGGAACGAAAAACATGAACACTTTAAACAAGCCACAAACTACACTTGAAAAAAAATTAGCTGCCGTCTATTCACTTACCAATATTCCTTTATACATGATGGATACTCAGTATCAATTGCTTTATCACACTACCGCTGCAAGTCTATCTTCAGACATTTTTTCGCCAATAGCACAATATTGTATCCAACATTTGCACATAACCCCTGAAGTATCCTTATACACTCCAAAATTACAAATTCCTTTTTCCAATGTATATTATGGAATGCTTCCCATCTGTAACCAGCAATACATTTTAATTGGCCCCGTTGCCAATCAGGAAATTCACTATTTGCCATTCAAAGCTTACCTTCAGGAAAAGTACACACCAGAACTTACCAATCTGCTTTTTCAGTTGATTCAGAATACCCCTACCCTAACGCTCTATCACTTCCAAACAATTGTATCCTCTTTGTCTTACCTTTTATTTGAAAAAGAGAGCCAAAATCAACCCTTTGGCATCCCAACCCTCTCTGCTGCACAAAAAAAATATACCAAAAATAGCTATTTATCCTTGCAAAATGCACTTTTGTCCAATCAATTGTTTTTTAGCAACCATATATTTCAAGCTGTATATAGTGGCAACACTTCACTTTTGTCCGACTTATTTTCCACTCCAAAAGAAAAACAGCTTGTGGAGAATAGAGAACGATTGATGCACTCTACAAGTAAAAAAAATACAGATACTGTTACAAATAAACAATATCTGTATTTACAATTTTTAACAAATGTATCTATTCTGATACACAACGCTATTTTAGGCGGTTTAAATGCCGCTGTTGCCAAAGAATTGTATCTCTCCTACATTTCAGAGGCATTTAGCGGTATACATACACCCGATCTTTCCAATTTAATGAAAGATTTCGCCAACTCACTATGCCAAAAGGTACAACATGCCAAAGAACCTTCCTGCCTCTCTAGGCTCTTACGAAAATGTATCAGCTACATTCAAGAAAACCTATACAAAAAAATCACATTGCAGGAATTATCTCATTCCGTCAATGCCTCTGTTCGAACCATTCAAAGACATTTTAAGGAACAACTAAATACATCTCCCATAGACTATATTACAGAACAAAAGTTAAAAGAAGCTTGCAACCTACTTGAGAATTCCTCCTATACGGTAGTAGAAATCGCCAACATGTTAAATTATTCCTCACAAAGTCATTTTACAAAAGCATTTAAAACCCACTATCGGGTTACCCCTAAGCAATATCGTCAAACCAGACAAGCATCCACAGACTACCAATAATTGATTTGCATTGCCTCACGCACTTCCTGTAATGTCTGTGCTGCTTTTCCCCGCGCTACTTTTGTACCACTGCGCAATATATCCATGACATCCGGCAAGCGTCCTTCCCACATTTTTCTACGTTCACGAATAGGGCGAAGTTCCTCTTGCACTACTGCATTTAAAAACTTTTTAACGGTTACGTCCCCTAAACCACCACGCTCATAATGTGCCTTTAATTCCTCTAAACTGCTATATTCTGGTAAAAATTGTGGAAAATATTCCGGTTTACAAAAAGCATCCAAATAGATAAATACCGGATTACCTTCCGTATGTCCAGGATCGTCCTTTCTTAAATGGGTTGGATCCGTATACATAGACATGATTTTCTTTTTAATTTCTTCTGGCTCATCAGAAAGATTGATACAGTTTCCAAGCGATTTGCTCATCTTTGCTTTTCCATCAATACCAGGCAAACGTAAACATGCTTGATTCGATGGTAATACAATCTCAGGCTCTGTCAAGGTACCATGATATACCGTATTAAATTTATGTACAATTTCACGACATTGCTCCAACATAGGCATCTGATCTTCTCCTGCAGGTACATCTGTCGCATGAAATGCTGTAATATCTGCTGCCTGACTAATCGGATAACAGAAGAAACCCACTGGAATGCTGGCCTCAAAATTTTTCTGCTTAATTTCCGCCTTCACCGTCGGATTTCTCTGTAAACGGGATACGGTTACTAAATTCATATAATAAAAGGATAGCTCTGTAAGTTCCGGTACCATTGACTGTACAAAAATAGTAGACTTCTCCGGGTCTAGTCCGCAGGCTAAATAATCCAATGCAACCTGCACAATATTTTGTCTTACCTTTTCCGGATGTTCTGCATTATCTGTTAATGCCTGTGCATCCGCAATCATAATATATATTTCATCATATTTTCCGGAATTTTGAAGGGCAACCCTTTCTCGCAATGAGCCAACCAAATGTCCTACATGAAGATGACCTGTTGGACGATCTCCGGTTAAAATAATCTTTTTCATAGTTTAACACATCTCCTTTTCATACTGTTTCCTTTTCAGTTAATTGTGAACCCTTTACACAATAATTCTTCCTGTTTCAAATCTCCCCTTAATTCTACATTTGATGCAATAAACAATGAAATCATTCCATGCACAAGAGACCAAAGACGGAATAAATAATTTTCTCCTTCCTCCTTTGTCATATTTCGTTTTTCTATATTAGCACAAACAACACCTCGAAAAAGTTCAAAGGGTGGATAGTTTTCTTCCACTTTTTCCAATGTAAAAATAATCTTTCTGTCTGAGTTTCGATAAAGTGCACTGAAATATGTAGGATGCTCCCTGTAAAAACTCACATAAGCCTCACATAATGCTTCCAATGTCTCCAGTTTAAATGCTTCCATGCCTTTGATGGTTTGTTCCAATCTTTCGGTCAGTGCCTCTGTAACATAATTCCGACAACAACTAATCAATTTCTCTTTACTCTCAAAGTGACGATAAATTGCATTATGACTAACACCACACAAATTTGCCACCTTTCGTAAAGAAAGATACTCAAATCCCTTTTCCGAAATCATCTGAATACTTGTTTCAAGTAACTCATTTTTTAAATTTCCATGGTGGTAATTTTCTCTCATAACTTACTCCCTGTTTTAAATTTTCAATCCTAATGATAGTATATGTATATATGTTACCACTGTCAACATTTAATTTTATTATATATTCACAAAACCCAAGCAACACTGCTATCCTTTATGTAAAAAATAGCCGCCCCAGTCTACAAAACTAGGCGACTATCTTTAATATTCTAATAGTAAAACGGTCTAACCGTCTAACGGTAGCACTCCCTTCTATACTCAGATTATCATGCATCTGTAGATATTTCAAAAATTTTCTTTCACATGTTTATTCCTGATGCTTTATTTATTATGCTACGCATGAAAAATACACATAACAGACTTTGCTACAGTATTTTCGATAGTGAAAATACCCACCTGTGAACCAATGTCATTTACTTAAGTCTTGAATTTTTACAAGGAAACTGCTCCACTTTACATTGCACTTTTCACTACCTTTAACAAATCCTTTCGAGAAACTCCCTTTTCAAATAAAAGCGAATATGAGTATTCTCCCTTCTGCCAAAATGCTAATCGATATTTTCTTCCATCTCCTTTTATAGTTACAGAACATTTTTCTATCGTTGTTTTCTCTGTCTCTTCATGTTCTGTATAATCCCCCGAATTATCTCCTTTCTCTTTTGATATCCGATAGTCTACGCTCTGCTTTCCTCCAATGTATCTAATTTCTGCCAGCTTTTCCGAATAACATGTATATTCCTCTTCCTCTAACTGAAACGGCAAGTCTGATAATTCTTTTATGGAAAATCCCACCATTTTTGAAAGTTCTTCTATTGTTTCACACTCTACAGTTTCTGAACTTATGCCAACCCCTTCCTCCCATATATCATCATCTTTATCCCCATGCATTTTGTCATCTATTTTGGGTTGTTCCGCCCCCTTATGCATGAGGTTCGGAAATGCAATCGCCCCAGTAATGATTAATACCAGACAAGCAGCAATTGTTGCAATACCTTTACCATAAGACAATACTCTTTTCTTTCGGATACCCTTTTTACACTCTGTCTCCACATTTTGAAGAATTTCTTTTCTCATTTCTTCTGTTACTATAATTTTATCCATAATCTCATCATAAGATTTACCCAAAATCATATGCCTCCTTCAAAATAGATTTTAACTTTTCCCTTCCTCTTTTTAAGTCAGATCGAACACTATTTTCCTTCCTATCCAATATTTTTGAAATCTCTGCAGTAGAATATCCTTCATGATAAAATAAATGTATAGCCTCTCTGTAATGTGTTGGTAAAGACTTTACCGCCTCCCATACAAAGGATAAATCTTCTCTTTTTTCTGCAACTAATGTTTCGTCTAACTCATCTGTATCTCTCAACTTATTATAGGCAATCCTGTTTTTACACAGATTGGAAGCCACCTTAAATAACCATGCCTTTTCATGTCTTTGATTTTCGAAAACTGGTGCATTCTGTATGTATTTTATTAAGGTTTCCTGTAACATATCCTCTGCATCCGTCATATTATGCATATAGGAATATGCTAATCGGAGAATTGCATTTCCATATTCATCTAGCAAATATGTCGCTTTCTCATTTACCATTTGTTCCATTGTGTTTTTCTTTGAAACAACCTTCTCCTCAGATACCCATACTTTTGTAAGTGTATACCATATCCTTTTCAAAAAATGAACTTCCCTTTTTCCATACCAAATTGCCTGAGGACAGAATATACTCAAACTCATACTTAACCTCCATTCCTTTTATCATACGCTATTATTGTTTTTTTATCTTTAAAATCTCCGTTCCTCTGTAGTAAAACCTGCACATCCATATAAAGCTAATACATCTGTAAATTGTTCCTCTTCAATATAAGAAGCTAAATCTCCCCTAAAAAATCTCATATCTATCATTTGAATCTCCTTATAATCGTCCAATACAAATTGTGCAAATGTATTTGCATAGGAATCCTTGACTAATAGCAATTTTCCCTTCTTTCCACCTCCAGTAATCTTGGTAATTACCTGATTAGAATTAAAAAATACACCATACTGATCCTTTCCTTTTAAATACTTCGTTTCATATATACATGAGTTTTTATACATACCATTATTATAAATTACTTCTCGATTCTTGTCATGATAATATCCCACTATAGCATCATAATACTTTTTACCTGGCAATCCCGTCTTTGCCCATGTCGTTCCACGGAAATTATTACATAACACTTCATATTTCCAACTTGTTAATTTTGGTGTCTCAAATCCCAATACATGTCTCCACTCCTTGTATGCATAATATGCTCCTAGACTGGTCCAATGATGATCTGATTTATAATATATTTTCTCCTCCTTATGATCAGATAGAACGGATGTAATGTCTACAACTTCTGGAACTTTCTTCTTAACTTGTTGTATTAATTTTTCCTGATTATAATGTGGCGCATACGCAGGCAATTTATTATCTAATATCTCTACTGCAGATGGCACAAGAATCACCTGAAATGGAATCTTTTGTTCTTTCATTCTTTTTCTTAACTTAGCAAGTTGCTTTATGTTTTTTCTAAATATTTTTTCATTGTATCCACTGTACATATCAATTAAGTACCCATCTTTACCAATATAAACATGGTCTGATTCTCTTTTCCCCATTATAATATCTAATTGTGTCCTAAACATTACCATCTTGTCCCGATATGGAAATTGATCTGTAAAATAAGTTTCCACCTCCTTATCTACTTTTTTGATATCCTTATATGTATTCAGTTTAATGTCCGTAATCTGTGCTAAATTTCTTTTTTCCTGTTCTGAGTATTCCAAATCACCCTTATATATACTTATAACTGGTACCAACAATAATATCATGCCAAAAACAAGAATTGTTAAACGATTTCTCAATCTGCTCTCCCTCCTAAAATCTAAAATACAAGAATGGATTATATGTACTGCTAACTAAGTAAATCATGCAAACTAACATTGCCATCATAATAGCACCTAATTCTACCGTTGTGATTGACCAGACAGGTAATTTACCTTTTGCTTTTTCATACATATTTTTCATAAGTGGTCCTGCACCAAAAATGCATAAAATCAAAACAGTCACGTAAGAAATAACCAAGTACAAACATTCCTGATTTAACACTGGTACATTTCCGCGACCAAACATCACTGAAAAATACCTAAAAAGATTGCTTCTATCCGGGAAAGCAAATAGCACCCAACTAATTGTAATGAAAAAACTGGCATACCCATGTTGTACGATTCCAGGTAATTTATTTAACACCCGTAATAGAATTGTTTTTTCCAGAAACAATAGCATACCAAAATATAATCCCCAAAAAACAAAGTTCCAGGATGCTCCATGCCATAAACCTGTTAAAAACCATACAATAAATATATTAACAATCTGTCGAAATTTTCCACACCGATTTCCACCAAGTGGAATATATACATAATCCCGGAACCATCCTCCTAATGTCATGTGCCAACGTCTCCAAAAATCTGTAATGTTCTTTGCGCAAAATGGATATCTAAAATTGTCTGGAAAATGGAAACCAAACATACTCCCTAAGCCTATTGCCATGTCTGAATAACCGGAGAAATCATAATACACCTGAAAACCATATGCAAGTAGCCCGACCCAAGCCATACATACACTCCCCTGCCCATGTATACACCTATCAGATACCGTTTCCCATAACATTCCTATATTATTGGCAAGTAATACCTTTTTTGCCAACCCACAAACAAAACGGCGAATCCCATCTGCAAACTGGTCTTTACTATGAGATCTTCCTGTCAATTCTTTTGCAATCTCCTCATATCTAACAATAGGTCCTGCTATTAATTGCGGAAAAAGGGAAACAAATGTTCCAAAATTAACAATATTCTTTTGTGCAGGAACTTTTCCCCGATATACATCTATTGTATAACTCATTGTCTGAAACGTATAAAATGAAATACCAACTGGCAATGCCAAATGAAAATGTACCGTATAATGAAATATTCTGTATATGGTACGCGTAATCATACCATTATACTTGAATATTCCCAACATTCCCAAATTCGTGCATATAGACAATAATAAAATGAATTTGTCCAGTTTTCTTCCTCTAAACTTCTCAATTAATCTTCCGCAACAATAATCTAACACTGTAGAAAATAGCATAATACTGACATATACTGGTTCCCCCCAAGCATAAAAAAACAAACTTGAAAAAAACAAAATAAGATTTTTCATGGAAGAGGGAACCAAATAATATAAAACTAAAACACAAGGAAGAAAATAGAACAAAAAAGTAATACTTGAAAATACCACCTTTTTACACTCCCTTAGTTAATTTTTGCTAAATTTTTTGCTTTACCACCTACCATAGCTTTCCATGCTTTGTCGATTTTCTTTGCCTCTTTTTTTGCAGTTCTTGCCTGTTTTTGAACAGATGCTTTATTGTCAAACTTTCCTAATATAAACATACCTACATAATTTCCTTTTACATAAATACGTGCCTGCTGTGTACGATATAAATCCATATCATACATCTTTGCATAACTAACGGTCTGATCTAATGCCTTTTGAAGTTTTTTCTTGGCAGTAGTAGCATACCCTTTTTTTACCTTTAAAACTATAGCCACATCCATTCTCATACTGGAATCATTTGTTCCTTCATAAACTACACTCTTTATTTTTTTCTTATCAAGGTCATAATAGCTGATTGCATCTGCTGCCTTGTATTTCTTATCACAAGTATACGAATCCTTCATTTTTTTCTTTATTCCTTTCAATACTTGGGCAGCCGTCTTTTCTTTTGCATATACTGTTGCGTTCATATTGCCACTATCTCCAGCATGATATAACATACCTCCTAACAACATTACTGCCAAAACGCCAACTATGATTTTCTTAACCATTTTCTTCATAATAAAATCCTCCTATCTATTATTTCATTTTGTGCCGCACTACCTTTTATACAGTTGAAAATTCAAAAATGTTGCAAATAAAAAAATTTTTTTATATTTTTTGCAACTATCTTCCTTTCCCATCTAGATACACTCCGCAGAGTGTTCTTGCTTTATAGAATGCATTTTCCTATAAAGAAAAAAAAGAATCTGAAAGTTCCCATCTCACTTTCAGATTCTCTTTTCAAAATCTTTTTTATTCTTTCTTCCTATTTCATGTTCATAGTCAATGCTATTCACAATCCACTTTGCTACTTGCTCATAGAAAAGCGACACTATATACTTACTTTGAAATATCGATATATACTGGAGTTGTTGTACTATCTGCCCAATCATTCATACATAATGCCATTCCATCGACTAAATCTTCGTCTACCAAATATGCCACATGCATCGTTACCTTTCCATTCTTTATCTTTGTCATCCAGAACTGCTTTCCGCCCAATGTTTCTTCAAAGTAACATGGCATATGATCCATAAAAGCATTTTGGATATAAGCTGGACGATTGTATGCATCCACGCTCTCATAGATTTTATTTCCCTGTTTGGTAACCAATTGTAGAGATGGTGCCTGATACGAATGATCTCCTGTTATATCTTTTGCCCCATCAAATTCTAAAGTCACATAGACAAGTTTAGGCTGTACCTTTTCTGTTTTTACTACCCTTTTTTCTGGGCTGCTGATACCATCCCCATATTGAATGGTTTCTCGCATATAAGATTTTAATTTTCCATCCTTGTCAAATAACTGATCTTGGTCTACATAATTCTTATTGTTCAGATAGGTTTTATCCAATCCCCCCAAGGAATCTAATATCTGTACATCTGTTACCTTAACTTTCGTTCCATTTACAGAACAGGTTCCATTAGTAGCATAATACTTTGTATTAATTTCTTTCTTACTTTTCTTTTCCTGGATTTCCCAACCAGTAGAATCCATTTTACTAAATAAAATATACTTTGTAGCATCTTGTGCAGTTACTTCTTCTACCTGTATTTTCTCTGCAATCTTAAGAATACCGTCTTTTCCTAACTTATTCTGTCCAGCAATTCGTAATAAATAGCCATAATCCTCCAAAAATACATAGCACACCTGACCATAATCCGTATCATGGTCGGATGTATATCTGGAACCAACAATTTGATTCACTTTACAATAAACGGCTTTTCGTCCATTTACAGTAACCTGCTCAGACTCTTCATTATCAAATGTAGACAACGCTTTATCCTTGTCTAAATATACCAATTCAAACCAAAAATCTTTTCCTTCTACAGAAGCGTCTTTATAGATATATTCCTGAAATGCACTTTGTTTGGCGGAAGCACTTTTCGTCCCACTATATTTTTCTAATCTGTATTCCTGTCCAAAATCAGCAGACAACTTTACATATTTTTCTGGTGTACTGTTATTTTTTGAAACATCCGATGTTTGTGTTGCATCATTTTTACTAAACTGCATTTTTACTTGATTTCCGTCCTTTTGCACAACACTTTCAAAATAATTTGCCACCTTACCTGCTGCAAATACGGCTGTAGGACCAACTACTGCGAATGCCAGACACGCTGCAACTCCCATTTTCCAAACCTGTCTATGACTATTTCTTTTTCTTTCCTCTTTCTTTTCTGATGACATAGATAAAATATTTTCCTGAATACGTCGTTTAGAAGTCTCAGACATCTTTATGTTTTTATACGAATCCTTTATTTTTTCTTGCATAATATTCTCCTTCCTGTTGCATTTCCTGTTTCAATAATTTTCTAGCTTTTTGTAAATAGGTACGAATGGTAGACTCCGGTTTATGTAGAATTTTTGCTATCTCTCTGCTGTTATATCCCTCATAATAATAGAAATAAACAGCCGTTTTATATTTTTCAGGAAGTTGTAAAATCAGTTCCATCATTTCATCCATTTCTTGTCTTTTGCTGCATATTTGTTCTTCATAATCCGCAATATCCTTTCGCTTTCTCCACCAATGCTTCAGCATATCCTTACATTGATTGGAAGCGGTCACAATTAACCATGCCTTTTTTCCTGCCTCTTTCTCAAAATCTTTTTCTAAATGAAAGTATTTTATAAATGTTTCCTGTACTGCATCTTCCGCATCCATTTGATTTTTTAGAAAAGAAAAGCAGAGTCGATAAATATCATCTACATAGGCTTCATACGTTTTTACAAATTCTTCCTCTTTGTCGGTACCGTCCAAAGTATTTTTCATTTCTTTTCCTCCTTTCAATATAGATACGATTGAGCTAACAAAAGTGTCGAGTTTTTTGTTAAAATATATATATTGGTAAACACAGTTTTAGTAGCATTTCCAAAAAGCCACGATTAAAGTGCCGAGAGCCAAAAAGAAAGCGTATAAAACACTGCCTCAAAAACGTGGTGTAGCAAAAACGGTAGGATTTATAGAACAATAAACTAAGAGGAACAAGTCATTGATAAAGACTTGTTCCTCTTTCCTTTTCTAATTTACTCCATCACATCAATCTGACACATTTTCATTGTAGTCAATGCTGCCTGATGGCTCTCTGGTGTAACACCTGCGCAACAGCTAGCATCCACGACAACTCTAATTTCCGGATAAGTAGCTTTGATAATCAATGCATTCGATACCACGCAAATATCCGTACAAAGTCCAACAATTTCTACGTCTTCTAAATGATACTCTCCCCAATTCATATAACCGAAACTTGGCTTGTCAATGTAAATTGCATCCGGCACCTGCAATTGTTCCGGAATCTTCCAACCATCGGTTCCCTCTATACAATGTACCACTGGAAGATGTTTTCCCTCATTTGTTTCCAAATAATTTTCCTGATGCGTATCCCTTGTAAAAATTATTTCATCTCCACGCTCTTTATATTCTTCGATCTTTTGCTTTATATGAGCAACAATTGCTTGTGCCTCACTGGTACCTAATACACCATCAATAAAATCCTTTTGCATGTCTATAACAATTAATGTCTTCTTCATACGAAACCCTCCACCTATTTTATCTATAATACCAACTTCAAAAACATAGCCCTTAATATCATCAACATGGTATATATATTGTATTTATCTTACAGTTGTTATAATGGTATGTCAAGAAAAGCAGTTGAGATTTACATTTTTTTACTTTTCTCTTAATATTTCTCATGCAAATGTCGACATACATATGAATCATAAAAATATATTTCATTGTTGCTATCATTCTTTCGTATTTATTTAGATAATTGCGAAACTCCCAATAGACTACATTTCATTTGTGCAAATTTACATATCATAAGCAAGGTGCTTCTGACACCGTCGGTATTTAGGCACCGTATTTTGGTGCCTTATGTACCGCTACGAGTGTCGGGCAGCGAGAGCGTGCCTTGCGTTGATCTGTAAGTTCTGCACAAAAATTCATAGAGGAAATTGAGTTTCGCAATCACCTATTTCAAGAGGGGAAATTTAAAATATAGTAACTTTGAATAAATTAAGAAGGGGGAAATTTTTATGACAAAAGAACAATGGAAAGGTCTAAGCAAAATGTCATCCTATGTCATTTGTATTATTATGATCTATTTAATGTTGACACTAACTGCCGCTATTTTGGTAGGAAAAGCACAAATAATGCGAACTATTCCGCAAATATTGCTTTGCCTACTTTCAATTGGGAGCTGCATATGGTGTTGCAGTTCTAAAGAATCCACTAAACAACGTTGTATAACCATGCTTTTCATCGTTACAGGATGTTATGATATTATACTAATTTTAAATCCTACACTTAGTACATGGCTTTACGCATTTCCACTGATTTTAATTTCCATCATATTTTTTGATAAAAAAATTGTAATTATAGAAAATATTATAATAGATATCTTTGAACCATACCACTTCTTTATATCTGGTGATTTGAATGTCAGTAAATATCGGGACTATGTATTCTCTGCCATATTTTTACTATTACTTACCGGATTTGCCTCTATACGAATCACTACATTGCTATCAAGGTTCAACAAGGAAAACATGGAGTCCATTCAGTTCGCTGCAGAACAACAAAAAAGGGTAAATGAAAAAATGCTCTCTGTAGCAGACAACGTTGCAACTCACTTTAATGAAGCAATGAAACAAATGGCTCTTCTTGAAAAAAATATTGATGCTTCAAAAAGCAGTATGGATGCAATTGCTGAAAGTACAAGCTCAACAGCAGCTTCTATTCAAAGACAAGCGCAAATGTGTGAAGAAATTCATAACAATTCCAAAGTTGTAGAAGGTAATTTTAATAATGTATTTGTTGCTTCTGACACAACTGCAAAACACGTTTCAGAAGAGGTAAAATTAATCAATAAATTATATGAACAAGCAAGTGACGTTCGTAATACAAATCATGCTGCAGTAGAAAGTACACAACTTCTTACTGGTAAAATTCAAGAAGTTCAGGGAATTACAGAAACAATTTTAAATATTTCCAACCAGACAGATCTTCTTGCTCTAAATGCATCAATTGAAGCGGCAAGAGCAGGAGAAGCCGGCAAAGGATTTTCTGTTGTAGCAAATGAAATCAGACAACTGTCCGAACAAACCAAAGAAGCTGCCAGCAGAATCAGTACTATTATTTCAGAGTTAAACGGATGTATTACGGACACAAATAATAGTGTAAATAATACAGTTACTTCCGTAGAACAACAAAGCGAAATTATTAAAGAAAGTCAAAAGAAATTTGATTCAATTGTAAAAGAGGTACATAATCTTAAAACTGCTGTTTCCAGCGTTGAGCAGGCTATGTCACAGATTGTTACAAACACAAATGTTATTTCTGATGACATCAATCATTTATCCTCAAATAGTGAGGAAATTGTTGCAAGTTCTTCTGATGGTGTCTCTATCTTTAATCAGGCATTTGAAGAAGTACAAGAATTGTCTCAGCAACTTGAAGATATTAACAAATCTATTTCCCTTTTGGCTCAAAATTAAACGAATGTAACTATCCTTTAGAACAAAGTAGACAAGTTCCACGTCAACTCCCTATATCCCCCACTTATGAGGGACTTTCCTATAGAGAAAAAATAAAAAGGCAATTGCAGCAGCGCCATGCGCATAGCAATTGCCTTTTTTATATGAATAATAGTATTATTTATCGCAGTTCCTTAAAATCGTTACTACGAAACCATATCATACTATTTATTTTACCTTTACTTTCGTAGTAATCGTCTCGTATTTAGTTTCACCTTTTACCTTTACACCTTTTATTTTTATGGTATAGGTTCCCTTATTTAATTTTTTCTTTGTTTTTAACACACAACTATTTTTACCTTTTTTTATAATACTTGTTTTCACAGATTTCCCAGCCGCAGTTTTTACAGTTACACTAGGCTTTGACCATACATTTGTTCCATCTAATGTAATCTGAATTTTATTCCTTGCAGTTTTTCTTGCTTTCTTTACTTTTACCTTTTTAGGTGCTTTTTTCTTAGTCTTATTTCCTAGTTCTGGCTTTGCTGTAATTGCTCCCGGTGTTACTGGTTCTTTTATATTATTATTGCCCTCTGATGGCTTATTTCCATCATTTTCTTTATCTGGTTTCGCCTCAATTGCTCCTGGTGTTACTGGTCTCTTGTCCGGCTTTCCTTCGATTGCTCCCGGTGTTACTGGTCTCTTGTCCGGCTTCCCTTCGATCACTCCCGGTGTTACTGGTTTCTTATCCGGCTTCCCTTCGATTGCTCCCGGTGTTACTGGTTTCTTGTTCGGCTTCCCTTCGATTGCTCCTGCTGTTACTGGTTTTTTATTGGGTTTTTCTTCAATTATTCCGATTGAAGAACCACTGGTAACAGACGGTCTTTGTCCTCCATTTTGTGGCTGGTTCTTTGCCGCAAATACAAAACTACCTCCTCCTAAAGTAGCCGCTACCATAGCACTGGTAATCGTTAATGCAGTAATTCTCTTTTTAATTCCTTGTTTCATAAAAAATCCTCCTCTTTTTGCATTTTTTCTTGTACAACTTGTTAATGCATAAAATTCTAATTTTGGGACAAACTTTTTATAAATTTTTATTTAAATCTAACAGAAAAACTGGATAAGACAACCAATTGCTCTTGCTATCTTATCCAGTCTAAGTGTTACGACTTTTTTATTTAATTGAAGTATTTTTATATCTTACTTTTTGGCAAGATTCTTTGGTCGTTTTGGTTGATGCAAAAATCCTCTACATACTAGAGGTCTACCACCAAACTCCTTCTCTACCCTAGCTCTTGTCATCTTTTCAATCACTTGTAGTGTTTTCTTTTCTATTCCCATAATTTATTTCACCTCCTGCCCTATTAATTTTGCAATAACAAGGAGTGCTGCACATAAAATAATTGCCAACCCGGAATATATAATTACCATTTCCGCATTTCCTAACCAGTTCAAAAAGAAAATAACTAACAACTCCAAAATCACAATAATTCTGGACATTTTTTTTAGTTCATACACTTCTTCCTCTTCTGCATCTATATTAGGATGATTTACATTTCCTATGTACATAATTACTATTCCAGCAACCACTGCACATCCGATTATGATTTCTTCATGTCCAAATATTAAATAAGAAATTGCTGCTATAAAAACATATAAACATATCGTCCCTATATAACATTTATAATACGAACTCAAATGATAACCACCAGTTCTTCTGCGCAGGGCAAAAAAGCAAATCAGAAAACTTGCGGTAGGTACTATTTGTCCAATAAAAGTACCAATAAATAAAATACTTATTATAACCAAAAAACTTTCTATATCCCCAAGCAATATATAAACAAACTGCTCATATTCCTCCCGGGAAATTAATTGATTCCGCAATAATAGACTTACCAATTTTCTAACGATTTGCTCTAACATGTTACACCTCCTTACTAGGCAGTATAACTTATGTAATATTCTTTTCAACCCCTATTGCAGATTCTGTCATTTTCTTGCAGTTTTTGTATTTTTATTGCTTGTTTTTTACCAAATATGCTCCTGTGGAATAACAATTGAAATATTAAATTGCGTATCTGTGTAATCCATTGCATAGTTTCCTTTATTCTTTTCAACAATCTTTATAACATTTTTCAATCCAATTCCATGACTTTCCCGATTACTCTTTTTTGTTGTATATAAATTTCCACCTACAAGCTTCAATGTTCCATCATAAGAATTTTTCACAGACAAAATAAAATCGCCCTGCTCATAAACACACTTTAAGGTTAATTTGCGTATTCCACTACACTTCTTACATGCTTCTATCGCATTATTTAATAAGTTCGATAACAATACAACCAATTCCGTAGAATCGATGGTCAATCCAGATAAATCATTTATTTTGCAAATAAACAAAATGTTGTTTTTCATAGCTTCCTGATATTTTACATTTAATACAGCATTTGCCAAAACATGATTCGTGTCAATATAATCCAAATCATGTAAAACCGCTTCACTAATTTGCTCTAAATACTTTGTAAGCTCATCATATTTTTTGGTTACACATAATGCCTGTATACACATAAGTTGATTTTTATATTCATGTGAAATTTTTCTCTGTTCCTGCATCTGATTTTGTATCGTCTCATATAAATGTAACTGATTTTTCTTGTCTGCCTCTAACAAAGCCTTTTCTTTTAATAAATATCCTCTCTTTCCCAGATTTTGTATAAAATAAAACATTGTAATATTCATCCAGACAAGTCCTATCGCCAAAATCCAAAATAATTGCTCCAATTTCTGATTTGTAACAAACTCTGCATTTTTGGCAATCGCAAGTAAAATCAGGATTGAAAAAAATGACATGCCAAAGAAAATTACCCACTCATTTTCCTTTATGTGCAAAACATCGCTACGGCAGGACATCTTGCTAATAAATAAAATAATTAAAAATAAAATCAATTTCGATATGGCTATAATAACAAAATTTTCCAAATCACTTTCCCTTATTTCATTTGCCAGTAATGATTTTTTAACCAATATCGTTATAAAATCCGCAATTAATAATAGACTCTGAAAAGCAATGGATAACACTATACATTTTTTTAGCTCCCAATTTCTATACAAATAGATAAAAAATGCAGATAATAGAATAATCGACACTTGTTTGGCTATCATATGTTTCTCCAGAGCAATGACTGTCACACAAGTAGTTACACTTAAATAAAATATAATCATCCAACGCGACAACCAAACATTCTTTCTTTTTAATTCTGTATTACCAAATATTTCGCAGAAAATAATACAGCATATCGTCTCTATAAAAATAACAATATAACTTTGTACAATATATCCCATTATAACGCTCCTTTGTATAAAGTAACCCGATTTCGTGTTTCCCTAAGTTTCGACCTTGCTATTGGTAATTTTTCCCTGTTCGATAACATCAACTGGTTTTCTGTAACACATCTTACAAATCTCAAATTGACCAGATAACTTTGATGAATGCGTATAAAATCCTCTGGAAATACTCCCGCAATCTTATTAAGTGTTTCATACATTGTATATAGCACAATCTCCTTGTCAAAAACATGAAAAGTCAACTTATGCAAATTACTCTCAATATATATGATTTTTTCCATCGGAATACTCTTTTCCCCCTCTCGAAAGGAAAATGTACTTACGCGAGGCACCTCTCGCATTCTTTCAAATACGGCATCCAAACTTTCAAAAACAGATTGTTCAAAATTAAGATCCTCTTTAAGAAGATAACGAATCGCATTTACTTTATATCCTTCCAAAGTATAATTTATAAATGCTGTTACAAATATTATAAAAGTTTTCTTGCATAATTTTCGTAACTGTCGTGCAGTCTCCAAACCATTGATTCCTTCCATGTTAATATCAAAAAAGACAATCTGATATTCCATCATTTTAAATGGACTAGAAAGAAAGGCTTCTCCAGAATCGTAGGTATCAAGCTTGTACGAAATTTTCTTTCTCAAACAATACCTTTCTATTATCTTTTTTAATTTATCAGCAAAAATTTTTTCATCATCACATACGGCTATTTTAATAATTTCCATATTTTCATCCTCAAATCTCTTTATAACAATTTTATTAAACACTCCGACTATCCCATGGGTTATATTTTTATCATAAAATACTCCTCCGTTCCATTGATTTTCTGCTCTAACCTTTCTCCGTATATTTTACCTCATTTTTATTGGTTTGGGTCGAATTGGTCGTAAACGGTGCTTTTTATGTCGTAAACGTATTATTTTCCATAAAAAAAGTATTTTATAGGATGCACTTTTCTATAGAGCAAAAAATAGATAAGATAACCGAATATCTTATCTATTTCATACACATCTTTATCAAATTTTCACTACTCTTCCCCACAAGTATTACATCAACGAATATAAATCCACAATACTATCGCTCTTGCAATACATCGTCTGATTTGTCTCTTTCTTTAAAAACATTAGATTCATTTTGCCTTGGCTGTCTTGTAACTGTTGGAGCTTTTGTCCGTACTGGTGCCTTTGTTGGTGCCGCTGTCACAGGCTTTTTCGTAGTTATCACTGGTTTCTGTGTCACTATTGTCCTTTTAGGCTTCTTTGTTGGTTTCGGTGTAGGTTTTTTGGTCGGTTCCGACGTTGGTCTTTTTGTTGTTTTTGCTGTTGGCTGTAATGTCACTTGGTTATCAGGTTCTTTTGTGGAAATTTTTGTATCTTCTACTTTTTCCACCTTTGGCTCCTTAGACGAAAATTTGCTACCATACATCGTTATGGCTGATATACTGCCTATTACAATTACTAAAAGTACCACGACTCCAATTCCTATCTTTCTATTCCATGGTAGGTTATTCTCTGCTTTTTGTTGAGTCGATTTGCTTTCGATTTCTTCCCTTTCCTGTATTTTCTGTTGTTCTAATGCTATATTTGCTTCTAATGAACGGTCTCTTTGTAAAACAAGTGCGTTATTGTCATTTTCCTTCTCTGGAACAGCATTTTTATGAAACATATATACCGTTCCTTCTTCCTGCTCCTGTTGTATATTTGTACCTTTTGAAATTTCCGTTTCCTGCTGTTCCAAACAAACTGTCTCTGCCTGTTCTTCTTCTAGCTTTGAAACAACCTTATTTTCCTCTGTTCCATTCGTTTCTGTTTTTTCTAAATCCGCTTTATCTTGCGTATGATAAAACAAAATTTCCTTTTGTTCTAATTCTTTTACCCGTTCCAGTTCTTCCCGCATTTCACTGGCACTTTGGTAACGTTCTTGTGGCAAATAGGCACAAGCCTTTACAATGACTCTAGAAAATGCATCACTTGCCTTTTCTGGCGCTGGTAATGGCTGTCCACTCATACGCAACAAGTCTGCCTTTTCTTTATCCGTATATCGAATCGGTTCCGGTGCTGGCGGCATAAACGGCAACCGATTGTTATTCATAAAACGATATAATACAATTCCAAGTGAATAAATATCAACGGTAGCATTATATTCCATTCCTTTATAAACTTCCGGTGCCATATAACTTCTGGTCCCCTTTTTGGATAACCCGGCTGATGTTCTCTCTAATTCCCTGGCAATACCAAAATCCCCTAATTTATATGTACCAACATCCGATACAAATATATTCTCTGGCTTTATATCTCTATGAATAATATGATACTGCTGACAGACCTCCAATGCCTTACATATATCAATACCAAGTTGCACTACATCCAAATTGGATACATCTACCTGCTTTATATGTTTGAACAACCCCGTAAGCAATTCCATACGAATATATATTTTCCATCCATATCCATCTTCTTTTTTTACAACCGAGTGATCTTCATAACTTACAATATTAGAATTTCCCTTTAACTTGGACATCAATGTAAATTCTTCTACAATATCCTGCACCATTCCTGCAAAATAATCCTCTGCTTCCTGTGCATTCACCATTTCATTTCTTATCGTTTCAAACTCAGCCTGATTTTGTGGCACCTCAATTACTTTCAATGCCGCATCGTAAGTATGTCCAAATTCTTCCCTGACAATTTTATATACTTTTCCAAATGCCCCTTCACCAATACATGCTTCTATCTCCCACTCTTTAAAGTTTTTTTCCATTATTTTATACCTCATTTCGCCTATTTAAAATTTAATTTCCATTAAAGAATGTTTTATCTACTATTATATGATGCCAAAGTCAAGGAACAATCCATACGGCATCTTCTGACCCCAAATATCATTATATTAGCAATTACAAAAAAAGTAAATTAAACCTTTGCAAAAAATTACAATTTTATTGTAATTTTTAACATTTCGTTAATTTGGACTTCCTTTACTGCTATACTAAACTACGTTCTGATGTACTGCATAACTGATTTTACACAAGGCACATATTCAACCGAAACACTCTGATGGCTTTTGGATGAAAAACAGACACCTGAAAAAATCAACAAAACATTTTATTACATACTCGTAATGTCATGCACTACATCGAAAAACATATTTATTTACAGAAAGGAAAACTAACTATGAAAAAAAATCTATGGTTAAAACGAATTTTTATTCTATTATTAGTAACAATTCTTTGCCTGCCGAATACTTCTGTACAAGCAAGCAGTATTCCTACTAATAATAACATGAAAGAAGCCGCATCCATGAATGCTGGCAATGTACAGGTACAAGGCAGCAATAGCTTTGGAAAAATCCTGCAAAATTCATTAACAGATTATACAAATCAAAAAAATCAAACGAATAATCCAAATTGCATTTTAGAGATCGAAATGTCTGGTAAAACTGCAAATGTTTCTTTTAGAACAACGCAGTCTTGTACACTTCTTGTAGGTATTTACTCCGAAGACGGTACACAACTCATCGCTTCTGGCGAAAAAGAAGTAAAAGAAAGTGATACCAATACGGCTGTCACAATGTCAACAGGTTCTATACCAACCTATTATTATATTCGTGCCACATTGATTTCATCAGAATTAGGACGTCCTCTATCAGAGGAATATACGAATCCAATGTATACAAAGGATATGCAGCAATTGATGGATCAGACTGTGGATGATTTTGATGAAGAACAGGTCGTAAATTTAGATAACGATAAAAAGAACAATTTCGTTGTTCTTGATGATGATGTAAAGGTGATCGAACCAGAAAAAGACCACAACACGGTTGTGAATCCTGACTCTGAATCAGGTACTTATACCATCAAAAATATCGACTCACAGATTAGCAACTTAAAAAAGGGTGATACTTTTTCCTATGAATATGAGGAGAATGAATTTTTAATTGCTAAAGTTGCTAACATTGATATTACCGATTCTACTGCTGTTATTACAGAAGATAACAAGGTAGAAACCGAAGATGTATTCTCAGTTGTAAAAATTGACACACAGGCAGATTCATCTTCCGCAACGGTAGATACAGATAGTGCAGCAACATGCGTCACTTATAATGGTCTTTCTAAGGCCTCAAATGAAATGAAAACCTCCGCTTTTAAAGGCGATGGATCAATCACGGCAACCTTTTTAGAATACTCTTTTGATACAAGTGAAAAAAATGATGATAGTAGTAGTGCAAATACTGGTAAAGCTCCTTATAATATTAGTGGTTCTTCTAAGGTTTCCGGTTCTGCTTCATTGGCATTAGAACTAAATTTAGAATACTACATTTCTTTTAAACATCAATACTTACAGTTTGATGTCGGTGCAAATCTTAGTTGCGAAGTAGAAGCGGAAGCCGCATTAGATGCAAATATTCCACTTGGATATATTTGTGTATCCCCAATTCCTGGAATTTATATTGCACTTGAACCAGCTTTAGATTTAAATATTTCTGGTAAAATAAATGTATCAGCTGATATTAAATCATCCTTTGGCTTTAAATTTGACTCATCTGCTTCCAAAAAGTTTCAGTTAATTACACCAAAACCAGAAATTAACCTTCCTACACTTGAAATAGAAGCTGACGTGTTTATTGGTATTGATTTAACACCATCCTTTACCATTATTTCAAAAAAAGTCGCTGAAACAGAAGCAACTGGTACAATTGGACTTAATATTAAAGCAAAATTAAGCTATTCTATGAATTCAGATGATGATATTCAACATAGCTGTAAAGCCTGTGTCGATGGTAATATCTCCTTAGGTTTAAGCTTAGAGGCAGAGATATCTTTCCTTTCAAAGTTAAAATCGGTAAAAGCAAGTACCAGTGCTGCATTTGACATTTCTGATTTTTATTGGTCTGTTGATAAAGGAAAATTTGGATTTGGTAGTTGTCCTTATAAAAAATACCGTGTTAGTTTCACACTCAAAGACCAGAACGGCAAATCTTTGGCTAATACAAACTTCCAGATGTCTGGTATAAAAAACGACAACCAACCTGACTTTGAGACAGATGAAAAAGGTGTATATACTGCATATTATGACCCAGGAAAATACAATGCAACCTTTAAAATGGACGGCTACTCTGATGGATCAGCTAGTTTCACTATAGCAGATGCGGCAAAGGATATTTCCGTAACACTAAAAAAAGAAGATACTGACGATAACAAACAAACAGATACACCAGATGGCATTGCAATTAATGCAACAAACTTTCCTGATGCAAACTTTAGACAATTTATCTTAGAAAGCATTGATTATGACGAAAACAAATATTTAAGTGCTTCTGAAATTAACGACACTACTACAATGGCTATCACTTCATTGAACATCTCAAATCTAAAGGGAATTGAGTATTTTACAGAATTAACCTATTTGGATTGTGGAGACAATCAATTGACGAGCTTAGATGTAAGCAGAAATACAAAACTTAGTGTTCTTGCTTGCTACCAAAATAACTTAGCAAGCCTCAATGTAAGCAACAATTCACAACTTACAGAACTGGATTGTTATGAAAACAATTTAACAAGTTTAAATGTAAGTAGTAATACAAATTTACAGCAACTTTGGTGCTATAACAATAATCTTTCTAGCTTAGATATCAGAAGCAATCCAAATTTAACTGATTTAAGCTGTTCCGGCAATGGAATCAAAACTTTAGATATTAGAAACAATCCAAATCTAACATTATCCGGATGTGATGAAGATGTAGAAATTATAGATGCCAACAGCGTTTCAACTTCAAAACTTGTAAAAAAACAAACAATAGGTAAAACAAGTACAAACGGTTCCACTACTGCTACTTATAACAACCTATCACCTGACAAAAAATATATGTTTTATGTATTTACCAAAAATGCTGCATATGGAGAAAAAATAACGGCTAATAAATTAGTTTATGCAACACAAATTACCTCCGACGCAGCAGGAAACGCTACTATTCAATATGTTTCAAATACTAATGCAGGTACTATAAAATTAGTAAGTGAAGATGCAGTTGCAATTGCAGACACATCTATCCACACTCAAAACTTTATTTACGACGGAAAAGAAAAAACAGCAGTACTTTCTTTATCATACGGAAAGTACATTCTAACAGAGGGTACTGATTTTACAGTTTCTGGTAATACAACAGCACGAAATGCTGGAACCTATACAGTTACAATTACTGGAATGGGCGAATTTGCAGGAACAGTTAATACAACTTACAAAATTACAAAGCCTGCTACAAATGCTGCAACCGTTTCTTCCATTAAAATTACAGGAACAACCAAAAAAGTTGCGGCAGGCAAAAAAACAACACTTTCTGCCACTGTCTTACCAAAAGATTGTGCAAATAAGAAGGTAAACTGGACAAGCAGCAATACCAAATACGCTACTGTGAATAAAAACGGAATTGTAAGCACAAAAGCTACTGGTGCAGGTAAAACCGTTACCATTACTGCTGTTGCTGCAGATGGTTCAGGCATAACTACAACTTACAAATTAAAAATTGTAAAACATGCAGTAAAAAAGATCACATTAAACGCTAAAAAGGTTGTAAATGCAGGTAAAAAGCTTACCGTAAAAGCAACGGTAATAACAACAGGTAAAACAGCAAACAAAGAACTTACCTGGACATCCTCAAATCCTAAATTTGCAACTGTAAATAAAAAAGGAATTGTGGCAACCAAAAAAGCTGGTGCCGGTAAAACCGTTACAATTACCGCTACTGCTACAGACGGTTCTAACAAAAAAGCAACTATTAAAATTAAAATAAAGTAAATACAGGATTTAATTTCTAAAACAAAACGTTTTGCTCTATGGGATGAATGTTCCTATAGAGCAAAAACGGGCTAGTCGCTCTATGATATGTGTCCAGAATTCTGGGTACATATCAGAGAGTGTCCCAAAGTTTGTGTAAACCTTCAAACTGATGTAAGATAACATTATTCAGTTTGGAGGTTTTTATTATGGCAAGAAGAAAAAACGATTCACCACAAAAAGCAGCAATGCGTGAAATGATGCAGGGATATCTCAG
>JBNMLH010000003.1:0-245538 GCA_050875145.1 Lachnospiraceae bacterium | reverse complement strand
ACCTTAGTACGAGAGGACCGGGTTGGACGAACCTCTGGTGTATCGGTTGTACTGCCAAGTGCATGGCCGAGTAGCCAAGTTTGGAAGGGATAAACGCTGAAGGCATCTAAGCGTGAAGCCCCCCTCAAGATAAGATATCCCGTAGCGTTAAGCTAGTAAGACCCCTTGAAGACGACAAGGTTGATAGGTTGGAGGTGGAAGTACGGTAACGTATGTAGCTGACCAATACTAATAGGTCGAGGTCTTGACCTAGTTATGAGCACTTAACGATAGTATTCTTATCGTTTACGTGCGATACATGCACAAGCACTTAGCGAGGTAGTTTCGAGCTTAGTACTTGGGCTAGTTATGGATGGAATACAGTGTGTAGTTTTGAAGGTACAGAGAAAAGGTTTTCATCTTAGGATGGAAGCCTTTTTTGATTCTTTTAAAAACTTTTTTATTTGATAAGATATATCTGCCTTTCGAGGATAAGAATTATATCTAGAAAAAATGTAATATATCGGTTATACTAGGTAAGAGTAAAAAGAAGGATAGGAATATAGTAAAAGAGAGTTAAAGATAGATAAACAATAAGGGAGTGAATGGGTTCGTATGAAGCAGAATAAAGGGAAAGGTATTGTTTTAGCAATTATTTTAATTGTAGTAGCAGTTGTTGGCATAAGTAATCTTCATTTTCAATCGGCTTCTTCTTATAAAAAAAGTAGAACAGTGTATGAAGGCGAAGATGGACATAAGATTATTATAGAAAATGATGCACAAGAGGTGGCTGTGGTATCTAATAGTGCAATTGTCACGGCTACAGTGCTACCGACATTTCAACCTACAGAGAAAAATAAAACTGTAAAACCTCAAAAAACAAAGGAAGCAGTAAAAACAAAAAAGGCTACGCAAAAGTCGACTGAAAGAAAAGATAATCAGAAGAAAGCGAAATCATCAGAGAGTCCGAAAAGCAAGGTAGATAAGGATAAAGGTAATAAAGATAAGAAGAATAATAGCAATAAAGAACAACCTAAAAAGAAGGATAATGGAAAAACAGATGAAAATACGAAAAAGTATTTGACATGTACCATTTCGATACAATGTAATTCTCTTTTAAATAAGAAAGATTTGATTGATGATAAATTATGGAAGTATGTTCCTGATAATGGAATTATTTTACCAGCTACCAGATTATCTGTTGAGGAAGGAACGAATGTTTATGAGGCACTGGCTGCTGCGTGTCAGAAATATCAGGTTGCATTAGATGCAGAATATTCTAAAATGTTTGGAACTACTTATGTAAAAGGAATTGGACATTTATATGAAAAAAATGCAGGTGATATGAGTGGATGGTTGTATTTGGTAAATGATAAAATACCTAATGTGGGAGCTTCTAAGTATGAAATTTCAGAGGGGGATGTAATTATATGGGGGTATACATGTGATGGAAGAAGTATGTGATTGAATATATCTAACATTAATAACATTGGTGCAAATATAAAAAGTTGTAGTATATTAAAAAATAGTAGGGAATTGTGAAACTTTCCAATATATTATTTGATTTTGCATATGGAGTCAAGAGATAGAGTAGATAGAGTTTCACAAATGCCTATATAAAACAGATTGGGAAGGAGAAAATATGATGCAAAGAGAAAAAAATTTTGTTTTTCAAAAACAACATCCTTTAACCAATTTGGCTTATCTGCTTGGAATGCTTCTTGTACCAGCTCTTACCATGCATCCAATACTAATTGGTATTTCATTTGTAATTGCTTTATGCTATAGCATATGGTTAAAAGGAGTTTCTGTGGTGAAATTTGCATTATTTTGTGGGCTTCCTATTTTGTTTTTTAGTGTGATTGTATTACCGCTTTTTCATCATAATGGAGTGACACCATTATTTTATGTTAATGGACAGGCGATTACATTAGAGGCAGTTTGGTATGGTATTTGTATGACTGGAACTTTAGTTTCAGTTCTTTTGCTTTTTCAAATTTGGAATGTGATGATTGACAGTGAAAAATTGTTATATTTATTTCAATTCCTTTTTCCTGCGGTGGGCTTACTTTTGTCAATGGTTTTTCGGATGTTACCCATGTTACGCAGACGTTATAAAGAGATAATGGATGCACAAAGGGGATTAGGGCGAATAGAAGACCAAATGTCTTTTTTAAATAAGATTAGAATGACTGAAAAAGCTTTTTCAACGTTAATATCTTGGTCGATGGAGCATTCAATGGAAACAGCGATTTCAATGGAAGCAAGGGGATATGGTAGTGGAAGACGAAGCAGTTTTCAATTGTTTCGATTAAAAAAGAGTGATTGGAAATGGATAATTTTCTTCTTGGTTGGATTTACCGGAATTGGTGTAGGTATAAGTAAGGGAATTTATTCTTATTCTTATTATCCGGCTATGGAAGGAACAGATATAAGGCAATATATACTGTGGTATAGTGTTTATTTTATACTTGGAATAGCTCCAATGGTAGTAGATTGGATGTATTCATGGCGTTACCAATTAAAGAAATTTTGAATGAAGCATGAGGAATATAAAAAGATAGAAATGTGTGTTTAAGAAAGGAAATATGTTGTGAATATATTTGAATGTAAAGATGTGACTTTTTTTTATCCAGAAGATACTAAGCCTGCAATTGAACATATTAGCTTTTCTTTAGAAAAGGGGAAAATTTATGTTTTATGTGGGCAATCGGGTAGTGGGAAAAGTACACTTCTAAAGCACATGAAAAAAGAACAGATACCTTTTGGTACTGGAACGGGACAGATGTATTATTGTAATCGGATATTGGAGGAATTAGGCACAAAACAAAGTTGTCAAGAAATTGGTTTTGTGGGACAATTACCAGATGAACAGATTGTTACAGATAAAGTGTGGCATGAGTTGGCTTTTGGGCTAGAGTCTTTAGGGGAAAAGCCTATGGTAATACGTCAAAAAATTGCCGAGGTAGCAGAATATTTTGGAATTGGACAATGGTTTCATAGAAAAACAGATACACTTTCTGGGGGACAAAAACAGATATTAAATTTAGCATCAGTAATGGCGATGGAACCAAAGTTATTGCTATTGGATGAACCTACGTCACAATTAGATCCGATTGGTGCAGAGCGTTTTTTACATACAGTTGAAAAAATTAATAAGGAATTTGGCACAACTGTCGTTATTTCTGAACAAAGACTAGAAGAGGTACTTTCTATTGCTGATGAAATAATTATTATGCATGATGGAAAGTTATTAAAAAAAGGAAAGGTAAGAGAATGTGCTGCCCTTTTACATGATGGGAGAATGAAAATAGGAAAGGAACTTCCCGTTGAAAAGGGAATGCCGGTTTCCGTAAGAGCATATATACACGGTGCAGATATACTTTCTAAGGTAGACGATAGGAAAGAATTTAGTGCAGCGTATACACCACTTACGGTAAAAGAGGGGCAGCTTTGGTTAAAGAGTTGGAGAGCAAATCGAGAAAAACAGCTCAAATATCAAGGACAGGATTGTCAAGATAGTAAAGTTTTTGAAAATAATAAAGAGCCAAAAAGAGAAAATAAAAATGTTGCGATTGAAGCAAAAAATGTTGTGTGGGGATATGAAAGAGGAAAAGAAGTATTAAAGGATTTTTCTATAAAAATACCTAAACAGAAAATTACTGCTTTATTAGGTGGAAATGGTTCAGGAAAAACGACAGCATTAAAAGTTTTAACTGGTATTTATAAAGTGAAGCAGGGAAAGGTAAAACAATCAGAAATCTGTGGATATTTACCACAAAATCCACAAACTATGTTTACGGAAACAACAGTGGAAGAGGAATTAGCAGATGCGATATGTTTTGGAAAAAGAAAGATAGAACCGTCTGCTATCCGCACAAAGGTGGAGCAAATGTTAAATCGAATGGAGCTTGTTTCTCAAAGAGAAAAAAATCCATTTGATCTTAGTGGCGGACAAGCACAAAGACTTGCAATTGGGAAAATTTTATTGACGGATGCATCTGTTATTGCGATGGATGAGCCAACGAAAGGTATGGATGCAGCATTTAAAGAAGCGTTTGCAAAGATGTTAGAGGAGCTTGTTAGAGATGGAAAAACAATAATTCTAGTTTCACATGATATTACATTTTGTAGTGAATATACGGACTATTGTGGATTCTTATTTGATGGACAAATTATTAGTAGCAGTACTACCAGAGAATTTTTTAAACAAAATACATTTTATACGACGCAGGCCAGAAAAATGGCAATTCATAGTTATCCAGGGGTTGTTACTGTGACGGATTTGTTTGAATGTATGTAGCTTTTGTTGGTAGACTGGAAAATAAAATGATAAGAATTGCGATAGAGGAAAGGAGTGTGAGATTGTGGATAATCGAAGAAATTATGGAAGTTTTGCGGTGCAAAGTGCAATACAGAGAAGAAAGTTAGTAGCTCGACTGTTGACGTTTTTTAGTATTTTGTGTATTATGGCATTGGCGTTTCTTGGAATGAAAGGCAAGCATTATTTGTTGATAAGTGTATTGTTACTTGCGTCTACCATTGTGCCGATGTTTCTGGTTTTTGAGTATAAGAAACTAAGAGCAAGAGAGATTGTATTGTTAGCCACATGGATTTCTTTAAGTGTCTTAGCAAATGAAATCTGCGCTCATACATTTCCTTTGCATATAGGGACAATGATGGTTGTGATAGCTGGAGTAGCAATGGGACCAGAGGCAGGCTTTTTTATTGGAGCAAGCGGTCGATTGATTTGTAACTTTTTTGATGGGCAGGGGCCATGGACTCCGTGGCAGATGGTGGCATGGGGACTTCTTGGCTTTTGTGCAGGGCTTGCTTTTAACAAAGTATCATTGAGGAAAAAATGGGAACAGGAAAGTCTGGCAGAAAAATTATCCTTAAAGAAATCAAATGTAATTACATTTGTGGTAGGTCCTGTGGCTTGTGTCGTTGTGGCATGGCTATTGGGATATATATATTATCTGTTATTTGGAAATGGAGAAAATTTTTTTGGATGGTATTTGTATGTATTTGGTATTGTAGGATTAGTAGTTGGTTTTTTATTGCAGAGAAAAAAACTTTCAGCAGATACTTGGACATTAACGTTATTTACATTTTTAATGGTGTTTTTGCTTTATGGTGGTATTATGAATTTTGCCACCTTATTGCTTCAACATATAGCAGATCCGCAAGGAAATGCAATCACGATGGATGCCTTAAAGTTACTCTATATTACAGGAGTACCATATGACTTGGCACACGCGGGGGCAGCAGCATTTTGTATGTTTGTAATGGGAGAGGCAATGCTTTCGAAAGTTACAAGGATACAGACTAAATTTGGCATATGGTTTTAAGGGAGACAACTTGGTACCCTGGTATCATGAAATTAATTTTATTCGAGGAGGAAATAGGAATGAGAACGAAGAAGAGAATCGCGAGTATTCTTTTTGCGATGATGTTGGCAGTTGTTAGTGTGTGTTCTGGAAATGTTGCTATGGTTTCTTTAGCAGCAGATCAGAAAGAGATGATAACTGTCTATGTAGCAGCAGAGGGGATTGGAGAGAATGGAAACACAGTAAATGTGGATAAGACTGCAGTACAGGTTGAAGCTGGAACGAAGGCAACTACTGCAATTAAAAAAGTATTAGATTCCACGGAGTATAAGCAGAAATATACTATCTCAACTAGTGCATGGGGAGATAGTCTAGATGAAATCAATGGACTGTCTACTTATAATGTGGGAAATGATTGGTATTATTGGTCTTTTTATATTAATGGAGGATATTCTGATCAGGGAATTGGCAGTTATGAATTACAGGATAATGATAAAATTAGTTTAATTTATTCTTATCAAAACTATAATACAGAGTGCAGTTGCTATGTGGATGATACAACAAAGACAGCTACAGGAAGTGCCATTACAGATGCTGTGACAAACGCAAAAGCACAACAGCAGGTGTTGGCAAAAGAAATTTATCATGTGCAGTTTGCAGATGGAGCAACCGTACCGGGAATTGATGATGTGAACGGATTATACAGTGTATTTTCTTTAGTTCGGGCAGGTGCAAATTACCAGACTTTTTATGATAAAGTAGTTCAGAAAGTAGGTAAGCAGCTTGGAGAGCTTGCAATAAATGGAAAGACAAAAGCTGCAGATGGAAGTGTAATAACGGAAAGTAGTATTTTGAAGACAGGAGTTGCAGCACAAAGTTATGCAAAGATGGCATTACTTGTGACTGCTCTTGGCAAAGATGCAGCAAATATTAATGGTTTTAACTTGATTGCACATTTAGTGGATAAGTCTGTTTATTCTGCCTCTAGTATTTATAGTAGAGAAAGTATGATTTTATTTGCAATTGATAGTGCAAATTATGTATTACCAGAAGGAAAAAATTATCTTACAAGAGAAGAATTGGTAAATACTGCGGCCGCAGATGTAGAAAATCAGATTGGAGTATCTGTTTCATGGCAATCACCAGATTCTGCTGCGATGGCAATACAACCATTGGCACCATATTATAAAGAGGCAAAGGCTGCATCTGGCAGTAGTGTAGGCATTGATTCTGCTTTGGTTGTTAAAAATTGTGATAAGGCAATGCGCTATTTAGAAGCGGTGCAGAATACAAATGGTTCTTATGGAACAGAAAAAGGAAATGCATGGTCATTAGCACAGATAATGATTACTGCAGGTGTGTTTAACGTAGATATTATGGAAGAAAAGGATCAGACAGATTTTGTAAAAAATGGAAATACATTATTTACAGCAGCAAATGTTTTTGTAACAGCAGGAGAGCAATCTAGTGTAGATAAAAATTTAATGGAATTTCAACCAGAACAGTTACTTCGTGGTCTAAATGCTTGTGTACGTTCTTTAGAAAAGCAAGCATCTATCTTTGACATGAGACAGGATTCATGGAAAACTGCGGATATTCCAGTTGTTAAAAAAGAAAATACTACAAATCAGAAGAACAAAGTAACTGCATTAAAAGCAAAGAATAAAAAGGTATCTGTTAAAAAAGGTAAAACAAAGAAAATTGTATTTATTTTGTCTACACAAAATAAAAAGAAGATTACAACAGATAATTATAAAATTACTGTAACTGGACAATTAAAGAAAGGTAAAGTGCAGTTATCAAAAGGGAAGCTTGTAGTGACAGTGAAAGGTAAAAAGAAAGGAACTGGAACTGTTAAGGCAACTGTAGGTAATAAATCTGCAAAAGTGAAGGTAAGCATTAAATAGAAAAAATTAACAAATTTGTAATTAAATCTTTACAAAATTGAAATTATCTCTTATAATAAATGGCTGTGTAGAATAGACAATTAAATAACATTTATGGTTGCATGTATTTGCATTAATAGGGAATTTAGTGAAAACCTAAAACAGCCCCCGCTACTGTAAGAAGGACGAATGCTTTTTGTCGAGAGACGCCACTGGGAAACTGGGAAGGAAAGCAGGAGGATGAATTCGAGCCAGGAGACCTGCCATAAATGGGTAAGACAGAATTTCGGTGGGAAAGGAGTCTAGATAGCCATATAGAGGTATATATTTTGTAGTTTATAAATCAAAATGTTCACAGTTATAAGGTTTATTTAGAGTGGAATCGAAAGGATTCCACTTTTTTTATTCTATGGGAAAGTGCGTCCTATAGAGTAAAACGTTCCGCTTGTCTTATGGGGGCTGTATTTCTCATATGTCTAGGCATGAATCAGTGTTATGAACAAGTTGCATAGGAAAGGAGTCCCCCTAAATGAAAAAATTGAGAAGGGCATTTGCACTGCTATTATCTGTAATGGTTATGGTATCTATGATACAACCGGGCATTACGATTACCAGTTATGCAAGTGCAGAGAAAAAAAGTGTATCAATTGAAACTACATTAAAGGATGGAAGTACAATACGTTCCAGCAAAAAGACATTTAGTGTAATTGCAAGAGATGCACAGGACAATAAAGTTGAGACAGAGGTCACCTTTGATGGTGATACGATTAGTCCAAGTTGGAATGATTCGCAGAAAGCTAGTTATACCTTGAATTTTACAGGTAAAGAGGATGGCATACATACAGTTATTGTATCTGCGGATGAAGAGAGTATCACTTATCAGCTTACATATAAAAAAGCAGAACCAGGTGAATGCATCGGATATGCAGTTATGGATGTGGAAGCGTTCACTATTTCAAAAGGATTTATTATAGAGCCTGTACTGGTACCTGTAATTGAAGGAGAAAATGCAGCACAGGCATTGAAAAAATTGATTGAAAGCAATGGTTATGGACTTACTTATACTGGTTCATTAACTTCCGGCTTTTATATGTCAGGAATTTATGGTTCTAATTATTCTGGAAATAAAGATGCCAAGAAAGAACTAGATTTAAGTGGCGTTGCATTAGAAAAAGGAGTTGCTGAGAATATTCCTTCTGTTGCAGAGAAATTTGATGCAACGGATGGTCAGGAAGGATGGCTTGGTGAGTTTTGCTATAATTACATGAGTGGATGGATGTATTGTGCAAACGGATTGTTCCCTAATGTAGGATATGCAGATTATTATATGGAACCGGGCGATGTACTCAGAACACAGTTTACCGTTTATTATGGTGGAGAAATTGGCGGTTCAAGTTCACTTGGCGGTGGATGGGATGATGCCTACGCAGTTGCAGATAAGGATAAATTACTTACGGTAATTGCTACGATTAACTCCTCTGCTAATGTAGATAAATTAAAGGAAAATACAAAAATTGCATCTGCCTTAGAAGAAGGATATGAAGTTTTACAGGATATTACAGTTTCACAAAATAAAGTTGATGCTGCAACAAAAAAATTGCAGGAATTATTAGTAGGCGATGAGGCTGGCATAAAGGGAATCTCATTGAATCAGGAAGCTGTGACAATGGAGAAAGACCAGCAGTTACGTTTACAAGCAACTGTTGATATGGATGAAAACAGTACAATTCCAGTTCATGCAGAATGGACAAGTAGTAATAATAGTGTCGTTACAGTAAGTGACGGAACATTAACAGCAGTAAAGCCGGGAACTGCCAATATTACGGTTTCTTATAAGAATTTCTCGGCAACTTGTACAGTGACAGTAGCAGAAACTCCATTGACAGATATTGTATTGTCAAAGTCAAAGGAGAGTATTTTAAAGGGAAAAACTACTACATTAACCGTTTCTATGATCCCTTCTAATACTTCAGATGATACAACAGTAGAATGGAAAAGTAGTGATGAAACAGTTGCCAAAGTTTCACAAAAAGGTGTAGTAACAGGTGTAGCATCTGGAACAGCAATTATTTCAGCTACGGTCGGTTCTTTTACAAAACAGTGTCAAATTACAGTCGAGGAACATGCCTTAGAAAAGATTCAGCTTTCAAAAGCAACAACTTCATTGACTGTGAAGAAAAATGTATACTTGAATAAAACTGTTTTCCCAAGTAATCAGACGGATGGAAATAGTTATATCTGGACTTCGGATAATACAAATGTGGCAACAGTTACATCGTCAGGAAGAGTAACTGCAAAGGCTGCAGGAACTGCGGTAATTACTTGTCAATCTGTGGCAAGAAAAAATGTGTATGATACCTGTGTGGTAAAAGTTGTTACTACTACGGCTGTAGCGGCAAAGAGTATTTCGATTGAGCAGGAAAGTGTAGAAATCGGCAATAAGGAAAGTCGTCAATTAACAGCAACCGTATTGCCTCAAAATCAAACTGATCCAATTGTGTGGAAGAGTTCTGATGACAAGATTGTTTCGGTTTCACAGGATGGAGTTATTTCTGGTAAGAAAGCAGGCAAAGCAGTAATTACAGCTTATGTGGGATCTTATAAAGCAAGCTGTACCGTAACTGTAAAAACCCGTTACACCAATTATCCTTCTGACTGGCCAGATTTTAGAAATGGTGCAGATAATCTTGGAATTACCAATGCAGCTACACCAAAAGATGCAAAAACGACAGAATTATTGTGGGCAAAAAAAATCGGTGTTGGTTTTGGTGGAAATGCAGTAAGTACACCGATTTTAGTAGATGGATATTTAATTTGTATGCAGGGAAAGAACTTATTGAAATATAATGCGGAAACTGGGGAACCTGTACTTGATGCCAATGGAAATCAGGTAAAGGGTACAATGGTTGGAAGCAGCCCTTACAATATTATTTCTCCTACTTATGCCAATGGTATGATTTTTGTTGGATTATCAGGTGGCGTTGTGCAGGCATTTAATGCAGAAACTTTGGAATCTCTTTGGGTATATAAAGATTTCTTAGGTGGACAGCCAAATTCTCCAATCACATATTCGGATGGATATGTTTATACTGGTTTTTGGAATGCAGAAACAAAAGATGCAAACTTTGTTTGTATTTCTGCAAATGATGATGATACAGAAAATACAACAGAAGAAAAGGAAGCTACTTGGAAACATGCGGTTACAGGTGGTTTTTATTGGGCTGGAGCTTATGTAAACGGAGATTATGTTTATGTTGGAACAGATGATGGAACATCTTATGCAAATTCTGCGACAGCAAAGGTTATGTGTTATAATAAGCGTACTGGGGAAGAAAAGGATTCTTTGACAAATATTGTTGGGGATGTTCGTTCCAGCGTTTCTTATGATAAGACATCAGGAAGGATTTATTTTACAACAAAGGGTGGATATTTATATTCTGTTAAGATTGATGCAAAAGGTGGATTTTTAAAAGATACCCTTACTTCTTTAGCGTTAGGTGGAGCAAGTACAAGTACACCAAGCATATATAATGGACGTTTGTATGTGGGAGTTAGTGGTGTTTCACAGTTTGGAACAAGTGGACATGCTGTAAAGGTAATAGACCTTTTGGCGGATGGAACTATGCAGATTGCATATTCTGCAGCAATGCCAGGATATCCACAGACATCAGGAACGATTTCTACTGCTTATGTAGAAAAAGAAGGTTATGCGTATGTATACTTTACATATAATTATACACCAGGCGGAATTTATGTATTAAAAGATAAGCCGGGACAGACAGAGGCTATAGCCGAAGAGATATATAGACCAACAGGTGCTATGGCACAGTATTGTATTTGTAGCGTAATTGCTGATAGCAAAGGAGTTTTATACTATAAAAATGATTCTGGATATATGATGGCAGTTCGTAGTAATAAAGCATATTTAGAAAATGTAAGTGTAACTGGTGGAAATGCAATCATGGACAAAGGGGTAGCATTTAACCCTTCTGAGACAAAACATGAAATTGTGGTAGATCAGGGAACAAAGAGTGTACAGTTACAGATTATGACGGATACGGCAGTAGGTGTAACAGCACAGATAGACGGAAAAGAAGTAAATGAGACAGAAGTTACATTGAAAGATGGAACAGCAACGGTTACAGTAAACGCAGTATGTGGAAAAGACACGAAAAAATATGTGTTTACAATTCGTGAAAAGAGTAGCAATGCGAATGCATCTGTTTTACGTGTAAATGCTTCAAATTCGTATACAAGTAGTGTATTAACAAGTACACCAGCATTTAATGCAAATAGCTTTGAGTATACAGTAAAATATACAGGTACAAATAGATTTGTTAATGTTTGGGCAGATACAGAAGATAAAAATGCAACTGTTCAGGTATATGCAGAAAGTGAAGTTGGTACTTCTACAAAGAAAAATGCAGATGGTTCTATTCCAGTGACAGCAACAAATAGTGGATATAATCGCTATGCTATTTATTTTGCTACGGATTATGCTTATGCAAAAGTAAAAGTTGTAGTAAGTGCAGAAGATGGTTTTGCTAAGAAGGAGTATGTAGTTACTATTAATCGTACAACAGGAACGATTACACCTTCACCAGAGGTAACAGCAACACCAGAGGTAACAGCGACACCAGAGGTAACAGCGACACCAGAAGTAACAGCAACACCAGAAGTAACAGCAACACCAGAGGTAACGGAGACACCAGCGGTAACAACAGAGCCAGCAGTAACGACAGCACCAGCGATAACAACAGAGCCGGCAATAACAACAGCACCAGCGATAACAACGGCACCAGCGGTAACAACAGAGCCAGCAGTGACGACAGCGCCAGCGATAACAACAGCACCAGCCGTAACTGCAACCCCTGTTATACCGATTATAAGTCCAGGATATACATGGTATCCAATTATGCCGACACAGACGCCAAGTGTAACGAGTACTCCAATTCTTCCAGCAGAAACAGAAAAACCAGCAATGACGGAGGTTCCATCTGTTACGAAGCAACCGGAAATAACAGAAACGCCATCTGGTACAGATACACCGATAGCAACGACATTACCAACACCAGAAGTAATAAGTACACCAGAAGTTACAATGACACCTACAGTAGAACCTGTTATTACAACAACTCCAGATGTAGTGGAAACTCCAGTAGCTACAACAGGTGCAGGAATAGAAGATATAGAAGACGGTCAATTGCCAGATGCTCCTTCTAAGAGAGTTAGTAAAATTTCGATAAAGAAAAAGGCAAGTATTTATGTGAACCAGACAACACAATTAAAAACGGTTATTACACCAAAAACTGCATCACAAGCAGCGATTGTATGGAAAAGCAGTAATAAAAAGGTTGTTAAGATTTCAAAAACAGGAAAGATTACAGGAATCAAAAAGGGAACTGCAATTGTTGTTGCAACCGTTTCTGGTACTGCAATTTCTGCAAGATGTAAAGTGAGCGTTAAAACTGCAACACTTAAGGTAAAGAAGAACAAGTTTACCTATAAAAAGAATAAAACAATAGGCTGGAGTAAAATTGTAAAACTTGTAAAAGGAGACAAGATTACCAGTTGCAAAATTTCTAATAAGAAAGTTTTAACTAAGACCAAATCGGGCGTGTTAAAAATGAAGAAAGCAGGAAATGTTAAGATAACCATCAGAACCAAGTTTGGTGCAAGGAAAACGATTCGGTTACAATTAAAAAAATAATAAAGTTATGGAAATAGTGTTGTGTTAAATTTTTATAACAAGAAAATGATAAGGGAGTCGTAGATACTCCCTTGTCGTTTATGGAGGAATGAAAGATGAAGTTGGGAGTAATAAAAAGGAGAGCTTTTTCTATAGGTCTTTCTATTGTTTTATTGCTACAAATGCTACCGATAGTACCAATAAAGGCAAATGCCTGGGATTGTAAGAATATAAAACAGGAAATTGGAATTCGGTTTTATGAAGACGAAACTCCAGGATATCGGTTTTATTTGAATGCGGGGGAACGTTATATTTTAGAAACGGTTAAGGAACCGAAGGTAGGCAGTACCTATGGAGAATGGTCGGTTATGGATTTGCTTCGTGGGATGTATACCAAAATGGACTATATCAATGCAATTCCAGCAGACTATTTTACAAACTATGAAAAAAGAGTAGAGAATTATGTGGCGGAAAAAAAGGGAATTTTAGATCGAAGTAAATCAACAGAATGGTCAAGAATGACACTTTCTTTAACTGCTATGGGACATAGTATTACGAATGTAAGTGGTTATAATTTCGTGGATCAATTATCAAAATCGTTCAAATTTTCTTATAAACAAGGAATTAATGGACCTATTTGGGAAATTATTGCACTAAATACTGGCGGATATACGCTCTTGGATGAACCATCTTCCTATGAAGAAGGTGATATTAATAGTATTGGAAAAATGATTGATTATATTGTAGAGCAGGAAATTACACAGACAGACGGAACTGTGGGGGGATTTGCCTTGACAGGAACAATACCAGACCCGGATATTTCAGCTATGGCTCTGCAGGCATTAGCACCATATTATCTGGATGAATCTGCTTATGATAGCGTTATGTGTGAGACAGACTATGAAAAATTGTGTCAGGTAGTGGAACGAGATGTTTATATATTATCCACATTGCAATTGGAAAATGGAGGATACGAAAGCTGGGGAAGTATTAATTCGGAATCTATTGCACAGGTCATTGTGGCTCTTACGGCATTAAATATTGATCCTTTGTCAGATTCGGTTTCGCTTCCACATATAGGAAAAACATGTACCTTTATCACAAAAGGAGCAGAACGGGATGGTGTTACAACAAATAACATGATAGATGCTATTCTTACCTTTTATGCCAATGGTTCAGGAAGTAGTCCGGCAGTGGGAGGATTTAAGCATGTTACTGCTGGTTATGATGGTGGAGGAAATTCTGGTGTGACTGTAAATGCTATGGCAACAGATCAGGCGGTATATGCTTTAATTGCCTATGATCGATTTTTAAAAGGAGAAAATCCTCTTTATGATATGAGCGATCAGATGGATGGCAACTACAAAAATGCCAGTGCGACAAATTATCAGATTACCTTTGATGGAAATGGTGAGCAACCAAATAAAGTGGAAAGTTATGCACCATACGCGGAGATTACACTTACGAATCAGGGAATGCCAGACAACTTTATTGGATGGAATACGAAGGCTGATGGAAGTGGAACAAGTTATGTTCCTGGTGAGTTGCTATCTATGCCGGAAAAAAATATAACTCTTTATGCAATGTATGGTTTGAATCAATTTTCTATTCAATGGGAATTAAATGGCGGAACAGTGTCAGAGGACACAGTGCTTGTAAATAGTTATACAACAAAAGATACTATCCTATTACCAACTGCACATCAGATTACCAAAGAAGGATGTGTATTTACAGGATGGTTTACCAATCGGGATTGTACAGGTACACCAATAACAAAAATAGAGGAAGGTAGTTATGGAGACTATACTTTCTATGCAGGATTTGACGTTGACTGGACACCGATTAATGAATTTTATGAAAAAGTCAGCAGTTTGCCAATCGGTTCTATTACATTGCAACATAAGGCGGACATTGAGCAGGCAAGAAAGCTTTACGATGAAATGTATGAAGTACAAAAGCAGGAGGTGTTAGAAAGTACCTATGCGAAATTGGTAAGTGCAGAGCAGGAGTTAAAAGCTTTGGAATCAGGTGGTATAGTAACAATAGAGCCGTCTACAACGCAAAGCAGTGTAATACCTCCGACAATAACGGCGACACCAGAGGTTGTGATAACGCCAATGCCAACGGATGGAATCATGACTCCTACACTTTCTGCACCGCCAGAAGTTACAAAAGAACCAGAGCAAGTGCAGCCAACATTAGCGGTGACAGAAACTCCAAATGGAGAAGAAGGAAAAGCAACAGAAATTCCAAAGGAAATTGAAGAGAGTTCTGCACCAGAGAATACTCCTAATGCAGTAGAAAGTGCAGTACCAACGAACACACCATCGACTACAGTTCCATCAAAGACAGAAGAGCCGCAATCTACATTAGAGCCTTCTGTTATGTCGATTGTGTATCATCTAAATGGTGGAAAGAATGTAACCGCAAATAAAAAAATAGTAAATACTGGTCAGTCCTTCCCGTTAAAAAATCCTTATAAAGTAGGGTATATTTTTAGAGGCTGGTATACAGAGAAATCCTTTAAGAAACAGGTAAAAACCATATCTTATGAAGCAGTGGATAGTTATCATTTATATGCAAGATGGGAAAGTGCTAAGCTTAATAAAAAGGCAAGCATAGCCAGCGTGAAAAAATATACATCTACGGGATTGAAAATAAAAATTAAAACAAGAGTGGCAAAAGCAGAAGGATATGTACTTTGTGTAAGCACAAATAAGAATTTTTCAAACAGCAGAAAAATTTACTTTAGAGGCTTAACAGGAAAAATAAGCAATCTAAAGAAAAAAAGAGTTTATTATGTGCGTGTATGTGCGTATCGAAAAGATTCTATGGGAAATAAGATTTATGGACCATACAGTAGCCTCAAAAAGATAAAGTTATAGATAATTTAGAACTAGAAGAAAGGAGTAACCTATGAAAAAGCAGAATAATAAAAGGAATCGAAAACAAATAGTGGTAACTATATTTTTTATAGTGGTACTTCTTTCTGTCTTTTTATTTTCTCCAAGAGAGCAGGAAGATGCTGCTCTTTTGGAACGATTAAATACAGCCTCCAGTGTACAGTTAAAAGAAAAGAAAGAAATCAGTGGATTTGCGACCAAGACTAGGGTCGAAAAGAAAAAGAAAGAAAATGAAAAAGAGAAGAAAAAAAACGAAACCAAGAATGAAAGTACAGAAACCAAAAAGAATGTAACGGAAAAAGAAAAAGCAAAGGAAAAAGAAACAGGAGAACAGGAGGGGACAGAGGAGTATTTTACTACAAGTATTGTAGATGGAGAGATTGTAACACAGCGGATGTATACATTTACTATCACACATCTAAATAAAAAACTTACTGTAAAAGAACTACAAGTCTTTGTCAATGAAAATCAGGTAGATTTTAAAGGAAATGTAAACCTTTCTAAAGATGAAAATTCTATTGTAATAAAGGTTATTTATCAAAATGAAAAAAAAGAACGTATAGAGGTAGAAAAAAGCTATACGGTTTATGTAGATACAGAACATATTGTTATTTATACTGACTTGGAAGATGGCAAAAGCTATTCCTATCCCAATATTTCCTTTGAGGCATATGCGTATCTGTCAGGAGAAGAAGTTCCTGTAAGGGTGTCTGTGGATGACAAAGAAATAGCAGAAAAAACAGAGCATTGCTATGAATATCGTTTGCAAGAGGGAAAGAATAAAATTAGTATTCAAGCGGCGGAAGGGAAAAAAACAGTTCAGGAGACATATCAGGTCGACTATCAGAAAAGTAAGGAAAAGATTTATATTGAAACAGATTTAAAGAATCAACAAGTGAGTGAAGAAAAGTTTCAGTTTAGAGCGAAAGGATATATAGGGGGAGAAGAAGAACGAATATCTGTAAAATGGAATGAAGAGGAAATTGTATGGTCTGAGGATGGGAGATATGAGATTCGTTTAAAGAATGGAGAAAATATAATTTCTCTGGAATTGGGAGAGCAAAAACAGAAATATTCTATTACTTATAAAGAAAATATTGGAACAGGAGAAGATAAGGATGAAAATGCTCCGATTATTACCTGTTCTTTGAAAGATGGTGCTACAGTTAATAATAAAAATCTGAATTTTCAGTTAAATGCGAAAGATTACCATGGGAAATGGCTGGATCAGTCGTATGTAACAGTAACGTGTGGGGGAAAGAAGGCTTCTCTTATTTATGCGAATAAGAATCAGATCAGTTATAAAGCATTGTTGACAGAAGGTTACAATGTGGTAGTGCTCAAAGTACATGATAAGGAAGGAAATACGGCAAAAAAGGCATATAGTATTTATTATAAAAAACTGGATGGTGGTATAATTGGAACCGCTACAATTTCTGTGGAGGCTACAACGATTGGCTGTGGTAGTTTAATTAAACCGACAAAGGTGGATATTCCAGAGGATACCAATGCAGCAGTATTGGTGTGCGAACTTTTGGAAAAATATGGATTTACCTATGAGTATTCAGGAACGAAGGAAAAAAACTTTTATCTGGCTCGCATCAGTAAAAATGAGAATTTTTTGACACCTGCTGTGCCAAAAGATTTAGAGGCACATTTGTTACAGGAAGATAAAAACTATCCGGGAAGTTATTATCTAGACAGTCTTGGTGAATTTGATTTTGCCACAGGATCAGGCTGGATGTATTCTGTAAATGGAATTTATCCTAATTATGGATTTTCTGATTGTTATTTACAAGATGGAGATGTGCTTCGGGTAAGATTTACGCTTCGATATGGAGCTGACATTGGCGGTGCTATGGCAAGTGGAAATGGTGGAAATGAAGGAGATAGCGGAAATTGGGAAAAAGAATGGTAAAGAAAAAAAGAGGATTGCTGTTGTGCGGATGCATCATATATAGTTTTCTTATGATTTTTACAAAAAATATAAGCAGAGCAAAAGAAAGTGAACAGATAGCTTCCTACTTGGAACGAATGGAGAATATTCTTTCTTGGGAAAGAACCTCACTGCAACTTGGAAAAGAGGATGATTTGTTTTTATATGAATTTCTTGAAGAGGCAGGAGAAACAGACACTGACTGGTATGCGTTTAGCATTGGAAGAAGTGGATATCAGTCAGATTATGGGGCTTATCTTGCAGTATTAGAAGATATACTCACGAATGAATATAATAAAAATCCCAATTTTACAGAAAGAAAGGCTACCGATTTACAACGTCTGACTCTTACGGTTGGTGCATTAGGTGGAGATGTACATAGTTTTGGAGAAGAAAAGATAGATTTGCTTGGACATGCCAGTTATCTTTTAACGAGAAAACAGTTGGAAGAACAGGGATTTAATGCAGTGATTTGGGCATTGATCACGCTCAATGCATTTGATACACAGATACCGAAGTCAGCAAAAGTAGATATAGCATGGCTGTTAGACCGCATTTTGAAACAGCAGAATACAGATGGGAGCTTTTCAATGGACAAAGGAAGTGAGGGAGATGTAGATGTAACGGCTATGGCGATACAGGCAATGGCACCTTTTTACAATCAGAGCAAAAATGATTGTGGAAATAAACAATATAAAAAGATAGAGAAGAGCGTAAATAAAGCATTGCGTTGGCTTAGTGATGTGCAACTTTCTGGTGGAGGATTTGAGAGCTGGGGAACTGAGAATGTGGAAAGTAGTTGTCAGGTATTGTTGGCACTTTGTGCTCTTAATATAAACGCAGCAACAGAAAAAAAATTTACGAAAGATGGAGATACATTGATGGATGCTATTTTTTCTTATCAGAATGCGGATGGAGGTTTTTCGCATGAAAAGGGAAGTGAAAGTTCAGATGGTATGGCAGGGCAGCAGGTATATGAAGCATTGGCGGCATTTGTGCGACTGGAAGAAGGAAAAAGAACTTTGTTTGATCTTAGAGAGGAAAAAGCAGGAAAGGATGAGAATCCGTATCAGTTGGAAACCATCCCTTCTATTTTTAAGGATGGAGAAAATGTAAAAATACATTATACTGTGACAAAAGAGGAGATGAAGCAAATAGAGGAATTACCAGAAACAGTGACAAGTGAAGAGTATACGAAGGTTTTGGTTATGCTGGAACATTTAGAGCATGCAGAAAACAGGAAAGCATATAGAAAATACGAGGAAAAACTGTTGGAAAAACAGAAAAAAATACAGAAGATTAAAGAAAAAATAAGTTTGGCAAACGAGTTGATGATGAAATATTTTTATCCTATATCCAATGAAAAAATAAAAGAACATAAAAAGGAATGGAAACAGGTAAAAAAAATATATCAGGAGCTTTATCCCTATGATCAGAAACAGATTATTGCCTATGAGACAATAGAGAAGAAAGGGAATGTTTCTGTCAGTCCCATATGGTATATCGGTTTATGCGCTGGAAGTATTCTTCTGATAGGGATAATATTGGTAAAAGTAAAAAAATCTAATTAAATTTACATAACTAAAATAAAAAGGTTTTGTAAACGTATAAGCAGGAAAGGATAGCGAGGAAGAAAAGAATGGAGAAAATACAACAGCTTCAGAGGGAGATAGAAAAAGCAATTACGGGGAAAAGTAAACAGTTGACATTGATTTTATCCGCATGGTTGGCAGGAGGAAATATATTATTAGAGGATATTCCTGGGGTGGGAAAAACAACATTGGCAGTTGCTATGAGTCGGGCAATGGGAATTTCTTATCAGAGAGTGCAGTTTACACCTGAAATTATACCATCCGATATTGTTGGGTATACCAGTTATCAGCCTGAAACTGGAACTTATGTTTATCAAGAGGGGGCTATTTTGTGCCATTTGTTTTTGGCAGATGAACTAAATCGAGCATCTGGAAAGACACAGGCAGCTTTGTTAGAGGCAATGGAAGAAAAACAGATTACGGTAGATAAGGAAACAAGAAAATTACCAGAACCATTTTGCGTGATTGCAACACAAAATCCTTATGGTGCGGTTGGAACCCAAAAACTTCCACAGTCTCAGATGGATCGATTTATGGTAAGGTTGTCTTTGGGCTATCCAGATCATGAGAGTCAAATAAGAATTATACAGATGCGAGCATTTTCAAACCCAATATCTGAGATACAGCCAGTAATGACAAAAGAGGAGTTATTGGAATGTAAGGAAATGGTGAAGCAGGTAGAGGTACATGATACCGTATTGGATTATATGGTTTCGTTGGCGGAAGAAACAAGGAAACATCCCTATGTGCAGATTGGTGTAAGTCCTCGTGGTATTTTGGCACTTTATAATATGGCAAGGGCATATGCGTTTATGGCGGGTAGAAATTATGTAATACCAGATGATGTAGCTGAAATATTCCCTGCTGTCTGTGCGCATCGTATTGTAAAGAATGGAAAAGGAGAACATAGAACAAGAGAGCAGATTATGGAGGAGGTTTTAAAGAGTGTTCCGATTCCAAAGAAAAAGTAAATTCGCATTGCAAAGGGAAAAAGGAAGGGTATGGATACGGAGATTACTTTGGTTAGTTCTTTTTTGTGCAGTTGCAGTGGTACAATTGATATGGAATGTATATGTGATTGAAAAGGTTGTGTATACCGTGCTGTTGTTACCTGTTTGTACTTGGTGTGTTCGAAAAAGACGCAAAGTAGAGATTGAAATAAATGGAAGTGCAGAGCAGAAAGGATGTGGACAGGCAAAACTGGAATTTGTAGTGAAAAAGGCTGGGAAATTACCGTGGGTAGGCAGAGTTTGTTGCCAGATACAAGCATGCAATCTACGAAATGGACAGAGAATGGAAACACTGATAACTTTTTTTTACAGGGGAAAAGAAAACTACCAATTTATATTATCCAGTGATTGGGCTGGTGTTGTAGAAATTTCCATGGAAACTATTTTGGTAGAAGATATGCTTGGAATATGGAAAAAAGAATGGAAATGTAATAAAACTACAAGATGCTTATTTGGACCGAAAGAAGAAAAGAAAAAGAAAGCAAAAAGTCAGATACGGCAAAGTCTGGAAGGCATTTTGGAAAATGAGGAAAAGAGAATGGATTTTGGAGAACTAGCGGGTATTCGTGAGTTTCAGAAAGGGGATAACAGAAAACATATACATTATAAAGCAACCCAAAAGTATGGAACTGTAATGGTGAAAGAATTTGTAAAAGACGAGGAAGAAGAAGTATGCTATTATGTTCATTTTCCATGGGAAAGGACGGAAAAGAACTGGGAAGTGATTGAGTCATATATTGCATATTTATTTGAAATGGTAGAACAGACAGTAACGTCAGGAATAGCTGTAAAGGTTTGCTGGAGAGAAAAAAGCAGTGGAGAGGAAAAAACAGAACATATAAGCAATTTACTACAATGGAAACAACTTTGTTGGACATTGTTGTCTGTGGACACTCTGCCACACGAGGTATAAAAGGAGTAGAAATGATAATCCAAAGAGAAGAAAGAAAGGAAAAAGGGCATAGGGAAAAGTGGATTGGTACGATTTTGTTAGTTTTTGCCTTTGCGGGAATACTGTTTTTTCGTACTGGTATGTTATTATTGGGAAATGTGTGCCTGCGTATCATAGAAAAAAGATTTGGAATATTATTGCCAGAATATAGTTGCCATCCGTATCAAGCCATGTTTGAGCAGGTAGGAGCAATTGTAACAGTTATATTACTTTTAAGTGGAGTGTATCTGCTTGGCAGGGAAGAATGGAAAAGAAGAGAGAAAAGGCATTTTGTTGTAGTGGCGAGTTGCGTTCTATTACTAGGAATTATGTTGGCAATCCCTTTTTCTGAAAAAAACTGGTGGAATATGGCACAAAACTGGTGTGAAAAACAGGTGAAGATGGTACGATATGGTGGCGAAAATTCAGCGTTACCAAAAGGAGATTTTCGTGGAATAGGAGAGCGAAAAAAGAAAAAGGAAATAGCATTACAAGTTGTGATGGAGAAACCGGCTGATTTGTATTTGCGAGGCTTTGTAGGAGCAAAATATACGGGAAATGGATGGAAACCGATGGATGGAGAATGTATATATGCTTCCAAAGAAGTATTGCGTAAATTACAAAAGAATGGTTTTTCTTATGCCTCACAGTTAGGAAGCAGTGCAGAAATCTGTCAGACAGGAGAGGAAAACAGTATAGCAATTAAAGTAAAGGAAGCTGACCGAGAGTATGTGTATACTCCATATGGTTTGCTGAAACAACAGCTTCCTACTAGATGTTCTTATCGTGAAGACGGATTGTGGAGTAAAGGAATAAGAGGACAAAAGAGTTACCAGTATAAGGCATATTCCAATGTGGTATCGAATTATCCCGCTATTTCCATGAAAATATATCATGCGAAAGAAGCCGAGGACTACCTGATTGCGGAGAGTTACTATAATACTTATGTATATGAGAAGTATCTTACAATTCCAGAGGAGATAAAAAATTATTTAAAGAAAGAAATAGGTGACATTAGAACAGACAAGAGTCATATTTCTTATGAGGAAGCAAATGCGGTTGTCAGCGATTTTTTAGACCAACATTTGTCTTATAGTGAAAAAGTAAAAAAGTATACAGGGGCATCTGATTTTGTATTATGGGTATTACAGGCAGAAAAAAAGGGGTATGATTTACATTATGCTACAGTGGCAACCTTTCTTTATCGTTATCTGGGAATTCCAGCACGTTATGTAGAGGGGTACTGTGTGACAAAAGAGGATGTGGCATATAAAACATCTTATGATATGATAGAGATTCCGGAAGAACGTGGACATGCCTGGGTAGAAATTTATCAGGATGGTGCAGGATTTGTTCCTATGGAGGTAGATCCAAGTTATCAGGGAAAAATGAGCAGACCAAAACAGGGAGCAGAAGGAACAAAAAATCGGGTGAAAGAGCGAAGTGATACTGCGAAAGAGGAAAATAGCGTGCATAAAACAAATTCATCGAAGGCAGAGAAACAGACCAAAGACAAAAAAGCAGATTATAGATGGATATATGAAAGTATGTTTTTTGGTGTACTTCTTCTTTTGGGGATGCTTGTATTTCTTCTATTAAAAAACAGAGATAAAAGAAAGGGAATACATCGAAAAATAGAAAAACAGTATAGAAAATTGTTAAAAAAGCTAAAAAGAAAAGGTGCTGTAACCCAGTTACCGCCAACAATGTGGATAAAACAGATGGAAGAAAAAATCAAGGGGTGTACCTTGCAGGAATTGAAAATGGCAATACAAATTGGAGAAAAAAATAGGTACAGTAAGGAGAAATGCAAAGAAGAAGAATGGAAGTTATTGAAGCATATTTATAGTAAAATAAGATAAAGATAAATCTTACGATAATAAAAACGGATTTAGATAGGTGTATAGTAGTATAACAGTTCTAAATCCGTTTTTTTAGTATTAAATTAATAGATGTTGAGACCCAAGGTCGTAAGTTCTCTTGCAGGCAAGCCTAGGTTAGACCTCAGACCTTTTGTTTTTTGTATCATCAATATTGTAGTTTGTAATAAGCAGATGTTGGGCATTCTTATTGTTACGATCCTGAAAGCTTACAAAATATTTTTTATCAAATTTATGCAGTTGTAGTGCATTCCCATTGGCACATTTTGTTCCGGGCTCATAGAGAGATAAAATAAAATCCGTATTTTTAATAATCAGCATAAAGTTTGCTTTGCATTTTTTTAATAGAAAATGTGCAAGACGTTTTTGCTCTGCCTTTCCAAAAGCATTGTTGGCATAGGTGCTAAATTCGGTATCATAAGGAGGGTCCAAAAAAATAAAATCCTGTTTACCTGGTTTGTGTGTTAGAAAGAAATCTTCAAAGTCTTGATTACAAATACAGGTATTTTTTAATTGTTCCACTAATTCCGCAGATGAAAAATAGGCAATTTTTTTACTTAAGTTTTTTTGATTATAAGAAATTCCACCATAAGGAACATTGAATTTTCCGCTTTTATTGTATCGGAACATGGAAGAGTAACAAAATTCACGAATGAAGAAATAGATGGCAGTAGCAAAAGGCTTTGAAATATGCAATTCTTCAATGTGGTTATAAAGGTAGCGAAAATGCATATAAAAAGCATTTTTAAAAGCACCTTCAATATTTTGTGTAATATCTTCTTCACAAAGTGTTCCCTTTTTCTCCTCAATGGATGCCATACGAATTACTTTGTTTGTATAGCTTTTTATTAATTCTGTAATAAAATTTTCCAGTGCTATGTTAAAATTACTTTTTAACAGATCATTAAATTCTCCTGCATGGCTACACAAAAACTCTGTTGTTTGGTCGGAAAGTTGTTGCTTATCAATTTTTTTTGTTCGATACAGCTCATAAATTTCTCTCAATTTTTTTGCATGTTTTTGGGTTAAATTGGAAATGTTCATCCAATTATTATTAATACCTGAAATCTTAGAGAAAAAATCTTCATTTTGTTCAGCAATCATTTCATAGAGCTGGATTAATTCGTTGGATTTGTCGTTGATATAGTAATGTTTGCAGTCTAAAGAAAAGTAGACAGCTCCACCTCCAATAAAAGGTTCAAAATAATTCGCAGTCTTCTTTGGAAGATTTGGTAAAATATATTTTAATTCTTTTTCTTTTCCGCCTGGATATTTCAAAAGCGGAGAAAGTCTGTTTTCTTTTGGTCTTATACTCATAATACGCCTCGCAAGTTTATAGGATAAAAGGAAATAAGTAGAACAAATCTTATAAATGCTATGTATAATCCTAGAAAGGTTCCACTGTTTCCTGTTAAAAAATATGCATTGTGTACATATGTTCGGTTTTTATTATAACAAATTTTAATATATGAAACAAGAAAAAATATGTTAGGATGTAAACGTATCTACTGCCTTAGCAATCTGTTGTTCCCATAAATGATAATTGGCCAGTTTTTCTGCAGATAAGGAAAGTGATTGAAAAAAGGAAAGTAGTTCTGTTATAGGCAATTCCTGTTTATAACAATGTTTAATGACTGCTACATACTGCGGAATTGTCAAGGGGACTACTGGAATTTTTTTCCCAAGCCAGCTTTCTCTATTTAATAGGAAGAATTGCCACATAGTACGCAAGTGGATGCGGGAGGAAATGAATAGTCCTAATACATTTTTATCTGTTTTTCGTTCCATAAAGTGGAGTACATGGTCAATTACGCTGGAGGCTTCATGCTCCCATTGACGTACACCTGTCATAAGGGAAACTTCTGGCAATAGAATTGTATTATCAAGATAAAGTTCCATATCAGGCGTGTTTCCAACTCCGGGAGCAAAGCTGCGTGGAGAAAGGTCTTCTTCAATATTGAAATTTCGTTTCATGTGATGTTTCCCTTGTACCGCAATTAAAGATTTCCAAGTATTTACTTCTAACCAGAGTGCACTCATATCATCGTTTGCAAGAATATCATCAAATTTTTCAAGGATAAATTGACGTTCTTTTTCTGTTTTGGATGCGACTTGAATAAAGTAATCCTCATTATGATTGGTGATTGCTTTATCAATTGTTTTTTCCATGTCCTTTAAAGCCAAAATATTATCTGTTTTTTGAGTTTGGGCAAACAGTAGATTAAGATCAGCTTGTGAGACAAAAGAAGCTTGTTCATAATCTTTTACTGGAGAAGGTATATCTTTTTGCAATAGTAATTCTTGCAAAACAGATAATTTTTCCTGTATCAGTTCCTGTCGTTCGGTGGCATTATCCCATGGAAGTAGTATATTGCTACTGCTGCCATACCATTGCATATAGGTATCAATGTCTGAAACATTTTCTGGGTAAGAAAAAGAAAATGTTCGTTGAAGAAGTTCTACCTTCTTTTTTGCATGAGTGGCTATTCGTACTTTAGTTGCAAGACTTCTTCCGGATAAACGAAATAAGCCAGTATAGACCAAAGAACGTGACAAAGCTTCAGCATAATCATAGAAACTATCTACCTTATTTTGCAGTTTTCCATAGTATGTTTCATAAACATTGGAAAAAAGTTGCTTGATTTTTTTCGTGTCCAGCTTATTTGTTAGTAAGGCATACTGGTTTTTGAAATCTTCAATTGCTGCAAGCATACGAGGAATTTGTGAGGGTTCATCGCAACCAAATAAAAGTGCAAGCTCACTTCTATTAAGACTATCGTATTTGGTAAATGCCGATAAAACAAGCTGCATAGGAAAAATATTCGGATGCTTACATGGAGATTTAATTTTTTGAATTGGATTTGGAAGATGAAGCTTTAATAATTGTTTTAAATACTGCTCTTGATCAAATTGTTTTTGTATGATTTGATGACCGCACTCGGTTACGTTTATGATTCCTTTTTTGGAGACGTATCCAAAACCTAAGAATTCATAGGTACTTTTGTCATTTCTTCCGTTACTTTCTGTTTCTTTTGTATCGTAAGAACCAGATAAATAATCTTCATAGGAAATCGTAGAAAGCCAACTATCTTCTTCTCCGTGCGCATGATAAATATAGGAACGTCTGACGGGATAGATTTTTTTCTGATTAAATGCGCTGACCGATGTACTTGCTTCATTCCAGTTTTGTCCCTGTAATTTTCCAAAATAGGGAAACCATTGGATTGTTTTTATAATACTTCTTGGTTTTGTCCTCCAGTACCAGCTCATGAAAGTTCTCCTTTCTTTTTTATTACAGTTTACTATACCACATAAAAATAGGAAAAGAAAGCGAAGAAAGCTAGATGTTTTAGCATTGAAAAGGGAGGGGAGGATTGCTATAATGAAAAGAAAAAAAGATACTACGATAAGACAGAAAGGGCAGGAAAGTATGAGAAATATACGTTTGGTTTTAGAATATGATGGTTCCAGATATGATGGATGGCAGAAACAAGCAAGAAAGGGAAGTAATACAATTCAAGATAAATTGGAAAGTGTACTGGAAAAGATGGAAGGAGAAAAAATTGAGGTAATCGGAGCTGCAAGAACAGAAGCAGGAGTGCATGCGTATGCACAAATTGCCAATTTTAAGACAAACACAGATATGAAAATGTATGAGATCAAACACTATCTAAATCGATTTTTACCTATGGATATTGCAGTGCTTGAGGCAGATGAAGTACCGGAACGTTTTCATAGCAGTTATCTTGCAAAATCGTTTAAATATGAATATAAGATTACCATGGGTGAAGTACCTTCTGTTTTTCAGAGAAAATACAATTATTATAGTTTTCATAAATTGGATAGTTTAAAAATGCGGGATGCTGCAAAATATTTGATAGGAAAACATGATTTTAAAGCATTTTCAGATAATAAGAGAATGAAGAAATCTACGATTAGAGAAATTTTTGATATAGACATTTATGCGGGAATCGATGAGATGAGTATTACGATACATGGAGATGATTTTTGGCCAAGAATGGTGCGTATTATTGTTGGTACACTGATGCAAGTTGGGCGTGGAGAAATAGAGCCCAAGGCAATGAAATCTATTTTAGAAAGTTGTGATAGAGAAAAGGCAGGGGAAACTGCTGAGGCAAAGGGTCTATTTTTGCAGGAAGTGTATTATAAATAAGTAAAAAGTAAATGGTATTGTTTCTAAACCATGTGTCAATGATATTTGCAATATAAAATAATTTATGGATTATGGTAAAGTGAGGTTGTTTGAAAAGCTAGAAAATATGGCGTTACTGTTCAATGAACTGTGAACTGTAATAATATGGCAAAGCTATAGTGCTTTGTGAAAGGCGGAAGGTTGACAGATTGGCTTTATAGAGGTATCATAAAAAGTATGTGTAATGTAGAAATTCCAGTCTGTTACAGATATGGATAGAATTAGATTGCGATAGAGATGAAAAGAAAACTAGGAGGTTGTAAGATGGCAGCAGTGTACAATCACAAAGAAGTAGAGAAGAAGTGGAAAAAATATTGGGAGCAACATCCGGTCAATGTAAATGATGGTAAAAAAGAAAAATACTATTGTTTGGATATGTTTCCTTATCCTTCTGGAAATGGTCTGCATGTAGGACATTGGAGGGGATATGTAATCAGTGATGTCTGGAGTCGTTATAAGATGCTTCAAGGACATTATGTAATTCATCCAATGGGATGGGATGCCTTTGGACTTCCAGCAGAAAATTATGCCATAAAGATGGGAGTACATCCGGAAAAATCTACAGCAGATAATATAGCAAATATTAAAAGACAGATTAAGGAAATCGAAGCTATTTATGACTGGGATATGGAAGTAAATACAACAGATCCTAATTTTTATAAATGGACACAGTGGATTTTTGTGAAAATGTTCAAAGAAGGCTTAGCCTATCAGAAAGAGATGCCAATTAACTGGTGTCCATCTTGTAAGACAGGTCTTGCAAATGAAGAAGTTGTCGGTGGTAAATGTGAACGTTGTGGAGCCGATGTAACAAAGAAAAACTTAAGACAGTGGATGTTAAAAATTACAAAATATGCAGATCGTTTATTGGATGATTTGGATAAATTGGATTGGCCGGAAAAAGTAAAGAAAATGCAGGCTGACTGGATCGGAAGAAGTCATGGTGCAGAAGTAGACTTTAAGATTGATGGAATGGATGAGGCTATTACGGTTTATACAACCAGACCAGATACCTTATATGGAGCAACTTTTATGGTATTAGCACCAGAACATGCTTTAGCAAAAAATCTGGCAACAGATGATACAAGAGCAGCAGTGGAAGAATATATTTATCAGTCTTCCTTAAAGTCTTCTGTAGATCGTATGCAGGATAAAGAAAAGACTGGTGTATTTACAGGTTCTTACGCAATCAATCCAATTAATGGAGCAAAGGTCCCAATCTGGTTATCAGATTATGTATTGGCTGATTACGGTACAGGTGCGATTATGTGTGTGCCTGCACATGATGATAGAGACTTTGAATTTGCAACCAAGTTTAATATTCCAATTATTCAGGTTATTTCAAAAGATGGAAAAGAGAATCCAAATTTAACAGAAGCTTATACGGAGTCAGGAATTGTAATTAATTCTGGAGAATGGACAGGAAGAGATTCTGCTGAGTTAAAGAAAGAAGCACCTGAAATTATTGAAAAGTTAGGCATTGGAAAGAAGACAACGAATTATAAATTACGTGACTGGGTATTCTCAAGACAGCGTTATTGGGGAGAACCTATTCCAATTGTACATTGTGAAAAGTGTGGAGCAGTACCTGTTCCAGAAGATCAGTTACCATTATTATTACCAGAAGTAGAGAGTTATCAGCCAACTGGTACAGGAGAATCGCCATTAGCAGATATTACAGATTGGGTAAATACAACTTGTCCATGCTGTGGCGGACCTGCAAAGAGAGAGACAAATACAATGCCTCAATGGGCTGGTTCTTCTTGGTATTTCCTTCGTTATGTGGACAATAAGAATAATGAAGAGTTGGTTTCAAAAGAAAAAGCAGACAAATATCTTCCAGTAGATATGTATATTGGTGGAGTTGAACATGCTGTATTGCATTTGCTTTATTCTCGTTTCTACACAAAGTTCTTATATGATATTGGTGCAATTGATTTTGATGAACCATTTAAGAAATTATTTAACCAGGGTATGATTACTGGTAAGAATGGTATTAAGATGAGTAAATCAAAGGGAAATGTAATATCTCCGGATGATTTGGTAAGAGATTATGGTTGTGATGCACTTCGACTTTATGAATTATTCGTAGGACCACCGGAACTTGATTCGGAATGGGATGACAGAGGAATTGATGGTGTTTATCGTTTTATCAACCGTTTTTGGAAGATGGTATTAGATAGCAAGGAAGCAAATGTAGCTGCCACAGATGAGATGATTAAGTTACGTCATAAAATGGTTTATGATATTACTACTCGTTTAGAGAGCTTTAGCTTAAATACAGTTATCAGTGGATTTATGGAGTATAACAATAAATTTATTGAAATTACAAAGAAAAATGGTGGAGTAGATTTAGAAACATTAAATACAGCTATTATTCTTATGGCTCCATTTGCACCACATGTGACAGCAGAGCTTTGGGAGTTATTAGGAAATGAGGGCGGTGTATTTGAGCAGAAATGGCCAGAATACGACGAAGCAGCAATGAAGGAAGATACCATTGAAATTGCAGTACAGATTAACGGTAAGACAAAAGGAACCGTTGCGATTGGTGCGGAAGAGGCAAAGGATTCTGTATTGGAAAAGGCAAAGGAAGCAATCTCTGATAAATTGACTGGAAATATTGTAAAAGAAATTTATGTACCAGGCAGAATTGTTAATATTGTAATGAAATAGTACAGTTGTTTGGAAATCGAGCAGTCTGTAGGTATGAAAAGAAAGGACCACTCGCAAGGGTGGTCTTTTCCTTATGTCAAAAGATAGAATATTGAAAAGTAGAATGTTTTTATCAGAAAAGAGGTTAAAAAGATGCGAGAGATGGAATTTAAAATGGAGCGTCAGAATTTAGTAGAGATTGGACAAAAGGTAGAAGTAGTGGAGCGTTCTTGTCCGGCAAATTACCATTATATTATTAAACCTGCGGTAGCTATGTCTGGGTGTGTAGCTGTGGGAGATCGATTAAGTGTATTGGAAGGAATCGTAAAAGATATTAAACATAATGCACAGGGGTATTATGTGGTTGTAGAATTTGATGAGTAAACGTTTAAAGCAATTTTATAAAAGGGCAAGAAAAATCCACTGCCATTAGGCGGTGGGGACTCTTGCCCTTTTATATGAGCAAGTAGCAACGCGGATTGCGAATATTTGCTTGACCTGAGAAAAGCTCTTTGCTCTTTGGCAAGGGGCTTTTCTTAGATAATTAAAAGTATTGTACCTATGTGCTATGAAATAGCATGGACTAAAGCAGTTGCTTTATGGTTTGATAGGCAAGCTGCTCTTGTGGAGACAATTGTTGTGTGCTAATTGCTTCCATGATTAAAGAAATTTCTTGTTTAGTAAATGTTAAATTTTTATCCTGCATCTGTTTTTGAAGGTCCATGAAAAGTGGAAGGGCTTGTATAGGAGTTAATTGATCTGCTTGTTTCAGAAAATTTGTAATAAATTGTTTTTTGTGTGGATTTATTTGATTCCATACGGGATTGTTTGTCCAATCTGGGTTGCTCATAGCACTTAGCTCCTTTCCTTGTTGTTTTGGTATGATTCGAAAAAATGCTCAATCATAGGAAATAGTTGATTTCTTGTAAAATTTCCACTTTCCTTTGGTGGAAGAATATCTTTCATGCTGCTATAAGTTCGATACAATTTTTGTGCTTTAAAATAATTCAGCAGAGTATTGATAAGTTCAGCTTCCTTAGGGGTACTAACTTCTTGAAGACCAAGAAGAAGACCTTCATAGTCTGTGGGTGTTTCAGATATATCACAGGCTTGAAGATCTGATGATGAACTGGCAGAGAAAGAGTCCATTAATTCACCTGCTTTGATAAATACTTCCATGGTTGTCTTGGATTTCTGGTTAATAAATGGAAGTGCAGCATTCATTAGATCAACAACATGATGGTAAGATGAAATTTGCTTTTCAGACACAAAAAATCCTCCTTTTTGCTTTGTTATACTTTTATAAGTAATGTTATGCAAAAAGGAGGATACTTAGAACTGTTTAAGCTTCTGGATAAATTAAATGTGTATCATCTATGTTATATAAGATGGTATCCAGAAAATGTTTTGCAAGATATTTAGCCATTGGTAAATTCATGTCCAGATAGTTTCCACAGTTAAAGGCTGCGGCACCTGGCACTTGGCCTTCAAAATCACGTATAAATTCAAATAAAGATGTTATAAGAGGAACAATCTCTTTTGATGTGTAGTCCCCGGCTAATAAAAGATAAAATCCGGTCCTACATCCCATAGGACCAAAATAAATCGTTTTAGAAGCATAGTCTGGGTGATTACGAAGGTACGTTGCTGCCAGATGTTCTATGGTGTGCATTTCAGCAGTGTTCATAACAGGCTCAAAGTTTGGTCGAGTCATACGAATGTCAAAGGTAGTGACCATTTCTGAACCAATGGCATCTTTTCTGGAAACATAGATTCCAGGAAGTAATTTTAAATGGTTTATGGTAAAACTTGCAATTTCTTTCATGTGAAAACCTCTCTCTCTTTCTTAGTTGTGTTATTAGCAAATTTTTATATACTTTTGTATGTTTTAATAAGTGAATGTAATGATGTTAGAGGCAAAAAGTACTTTATGAATTCCTATTCTAACTTGAATTATATGACATTGCTCTTAGAATAGCAGGTGTCGAGTATATTGAGTTCCAAGCTTTTGTTCCTGACATCATAGAATTATTATAGCATAAAAGTAAAATAGGAACAATAAAGGGGATTGATGGTATTTTCTCTTTAAACGGTTACTAAAAGAATAATATAAGTAGTAAAGAAAAAAAAGTAATGAAGTTTGTAACCTAAAAACATTACATGCTTTAGAAAGAATATAATTTGCTTTACTTTTATAGAAATGTAATATATAATAGCTAAGAAGTGCGTATTTTGTAGAAAAAACAGTGATTACATAAAAGAGAAATGGATGTTTACTATAATATCTGTTTGCTTTTTGCAATGTATCAATAGGTTTCTAACTTGTCTTAACATAAAAAAATTGTTCAGTTTAATTTCAATCGCGGTAGGTCGGAATTTTTAATAGTTGTTTTCGGCTGACTTCATTATTCTGTAATGTTCCAAATTAAAATAAGCATCTATCAGAAAAATAGGTAATTTTAGTGAAAGGTGGGTTGTAAAATATGGAAGAGTTCTTTAGGGATTATAAGATAGATCACATGATTGGTAGTGGTGCATATGGACAGGTGTACCGTATTACTCGAGAAGAATTTGGTCATATCTATGAAGCTGCTTTAAAAGTAATTGAGTTACCAAAGAATTTATCAGAAGTTGAAATTATGTATCATGAAGGATTTTCCCAGCAAAATGTGACAGCATATTATCAAAGTGTAGTGAGAGATATTGTTCATGAAGTTGAATTAATGGCTAAATTAAAAGGAAATTCTTATATTGTTAGCTATGAAGATCATAAAGTAATAGAGAAAACAGATAGTTTTGGTTGGAAAATTTATATTCAAATGGAATTGTTGACACCATTATTAGAGCATGTGGAAAAGAAGGGTATGACTTACTATGATGCATTGCATTTGGGGATTAACATATGTAAAGCGTTGGAACTATGTCAAAAACACAAAATTATACATAGAGATATAAAACCAGAAAATATTTTTGTTTCTAATAACGAGGAATATAAATTGGGTGACTTTGGAGTTGCCAAACAGCTAGAACAAATGGATAGTCATTTTTCGCAAAAGGGAACCCAGAATTACATGGCACCAGAAATTTTTAGAGGTGTAGAATATGATTCAACTGTAGATATATATTCTTTGGGAATTGTATTGTATCGATATTTTAATGACAACCGCATGCCGTTTTTTCCGCCGCTACCTTTACCGATTTGTTTTTCTGACAAGGAAAAAGCTATGAGCAAGAGATTGGCTGGAGAAAAGATGCCAAAACCATCAAAAGCGTCTGAAAAACTAGCAGGGATTATATTAAAAGCATGTGCCTTTAATCCAGATGAAAGATATAAAGAAGCGAAACAATTAAGAATTGAATTGGAAAGGGTTTTGAGCGAAGAGGAAGATAAAGTATTAATTGAGCCGGTGCAAAAGCAAAGAACTGAAAATAAAGATGCTTTTCATGGAGAAGAAGAACAAAAGAGTGAAACGGAAACGGTAGTTTTAATAGGAGCAAGTAAAGAGGAGAATACATCACAGCCAGCCTTAGGAGATTTCGTAGCTACCGAAGGTGATGCGTTACAGAAAACGCAGTTAGATGTTCCGACACAAGAAACAGAAATACTGGATGGAGATGAGACCATTCAAATTTTAGAAGTGCCACAAAGAAAAAATAATACATGGAGATTTGTCATTGGCGGATTAGCAGGAATTGTAGCAGTTCTAATTTGTGTGATATTTTTGGGGTCGAATGGAAAGCGAGGACATAGTTCGGTAATAAAAGTAACAAATAGTCCGATTTTAGTAGAAACGGTGAAACCATTGCCAACTGTAAAAGCATCTCAAAGGCCAAAAGAAACGATAAATCCGACAAGAAAATCAAAAAAAGCAAGGAAATCAGGAGAAAAAGCAACTAGTAACCACACGGTGGAACCATCGTTAAATCCAACAACGGAGGTGTCGGTAGAGCCGACAGTAAATCCAACAACCAAGCCAAATACAGATGTAGTTACGGAAATTCCTAAACCGACAAAAGATGGAAATTCGCAAGAGACAATTGATATTGAGCCGGAGAAAGAACAGGAAATTATTATGGAGTAAGAAAGGGATGAACAAAAGAATGAATAAAATAGAAAAAATATTGAGAGTGAATAAAAAAACATATCTTTATGCCAAAAGAGTAAAAATAAGAGAAAATTTGATAAAGTCAGCTTTTCAGTTGGTTGGTGCTATTTTAACTTATCCGAGAGGAAAAAAGGAGACACTAGCTGAATATAATACATTAAAAAAAGAAGGCTTTATATATCAGCCTAAGAATAAAAAAGTACATTCTAAATTTTATCTTCCATTGCTAAAACTAGAAGAAGATTTAGAAAGTGATGCGATTCAGTATTCCATTTTTATGTTTGATGATTACTATGAATTTGATGAATTAGAAAGAATGAAAAAGAAGAACTATATAGGAAAAGATACTGTTGTATTGGATATTGGGTCTAATATAGGTAATCATATGTTGTTTTTCAGTAATGAATGTAACTGTAAAAAAGTTTATGCATTTGAGCCGGTATTAGATACCTATAAAATTCTTGAAAGAAACATTGAGATAAACCATTTGGAAGAAAAGGTGACTGCGTATAATTATGGAGTAGGAGAAAGTGTGGCTAAAGCAAATTTGTCCTCTTATGATTTACATAATATAGGTGGTGCTACTTTGGAATTGTCAAATGATGGTGCCATTCCCATTTTATCTATTGATTCTTTGGAAGTAAAAGATAAAGTTGGATTTGTAAAGATTGACACAGAAGGTTTTGAAGTTGGCGTTATGAAAGGTATGATGAAAACAGTAGAAAGAGATAAACCTGTGTTTTGGATTGAAACAAGTGGAGAAAATTTTGAAACAATTAAGAAAATGTTGGAGCCGCTTGGTTACCAGAATATATATTCATTAGGAGTTGGTGATTACATATTTAGTGTAAAATAAATATTGCAATTGAGACTGAAAAATTCACAGTAGAAAGGATAAATAATAGAAACTATAATTGATTGGTAATGAGTTCAGAAATATGAAATTGTAAAATAAGGAAGGAAATAAGAAAAAAATGAAAAGAAAAGTGAGAGCTTTTATATGTGTGATTATTATGCTAATGTCTGGAGTTTTATATAGTTATGATGGTAACATACAGGCTAGTACCTTGAAGTATGTTAAATTAAATACAAATTATATTATGAAGGACAAGTATGGATTTACAAAACTTACCGTTAATGGTTCTTATAAGAGTATTAGAAATGGAGTTAAAAGTTTTAAATTCAAATTAAAATATGAAGGAAAATATGTAGTAAAGACTGTAAATAAAAAAGGGCAAAAGAAAACTACTATTTTTTATGTAGATGGGACAAAACCACAGATTAAATGTGTGACCTCTGGAAATAAAATTACTGTTACGGTAAAAGATGATAGAAAATTAAGTCAGGTTTTATTAAATGGGAAAAAAGTGAAGAGTAAATTTACAATATCTACAGTGGGGAGTTATAAGATAGAAGCGAAAGATAAAGCTGGAAATAAAACAATTCGTATAGTTAAAGTGAAAGAAACAAATGTGCAGGAAACGGAAATACCTGAAGTTACCAAAATACCGGAAACAAAAGTACCAGCAGTCACAAGCACACCATCTATAATAATACCAGATTCTAATTATGAATGTGAGCATTTATGGAATGAGGGGGTTATTGTAAAAAAAGCAACCTGCACAGAGAAAGGGGAAATAAAATATCAATGTAAAATATGTGGGGAAACTTCAACAAAAGATATTCCAATTATTGAACATGTATATCAGAAAGATATAGATAGTAGAGTTGTCAAGGAGAAAGCTACATGTCAGCATGGAACTACATATTACACTAGATGTAAATATTGTGGACAGGCAGGAACAGATACATGGACAAATTCTGATGTACTTGAGCATGATCATAAATTAAAAAATGATGTTTTAGCTTCTTCTCCAACTTGTCAATCGCCAGCAAATTATTATTATTCCTGTAGCATGTGTGGACAGGCAGTAAAGGATAGACAAACATATCAAGGAACCATACTTGATCCTGAGAATCACGTTTCGCAAGAAACCCATGTACATGCTGCAACTTGCATAGCAGAAGGATATAGCATACACTATTGTGCATACTGTAAAAAAGAATATGGGGAACGATTTGATTATATTGAAATGCTTGGTCACATATATGATGAAGAGAAAGGATCTCATAAAACTATAATTTCAAAGCCTACTTGCACGTCTGAAGGGACGTATCAGCTAGATTGTGCCAGAGAAAAATGTAATGAGACATCCAATAAGATATATAAAACTCCAGCGCTTAATCATGATTATAGTGTACAAAAGACAATTTCAGATGCAACTGCAGCAGAAGATAGGACGTATACATTAAATTGTTCGACATGCGGAACTGGAGATGGACAGACTCATACCGATATAGGAACACATACGGATCATAGACCACCAGCAGTTACAATAGCAGTTACTTTTAGCACAGGGGAGGTAACCCCTATTACGACTTATTATCTTGGATATGCAACAATGCCTACGGGGATTCAATATAATAATCCTAATGCTATTCCAAGAGCTTATATAAATATTCAGGTACACGATGTAGAAACCGGAATTAAATCTGTATCGTGGCAGTTGTTGGGCTTTTCAGATCCTGCCTATATCAATGACTGGAATGAAACAAATGCATTAAAGGCATGGGAGCAGGTAGAAGGTATTGGGATGTATAGCAAAAAATGTTATGGGACTACTGATCCGGTATTTGTTGCATCTGAAGCATATTTGTCACTAGATCCCAAAGTGCTTGGAAGTAATGAGCAATTTGTTGTTGTACGTGTAGAAGATATGGCAGGTAATATTTCAATTCTTCGAAGTTGGGATTTGTGTGCCTATTAATCTAAAAGGGTCAGAAACGTTATGTTCAGAAGTTAATAGTAAGATAAAAAGAGAATTTGACGAATCTCATATAGATGTGTTACACTTAAAGGTATGTAAAATGTAGCATAATTGAAAAAAAGTGAATACAAGGAGGCTTATCAATGATAGGAGATAAGAAGATTTTATATAGTGGAATGCAGGCCACTGGTAATTTAACATTAGGAAATTATCTTGGGGCTTTGAAGAACTGGATTTCATTATCAGATGAGTATGAATGCTTTTATGGTGTAATGGATTTACATTCACTGACAGTTAGACAGAATCCAGCAGAGTTTCGTAAAAGAGCCAGAATGTTATATACATTATATGTTGCAGCAGGGTTGGATCCAGAGAAAAATTGCATCTATTTTCAGTCACATGTTTCCAGTCATTCTGAGTTGGCATGGTTGTTAAATTGCTTTACTTATATGGGAGAGCTTAGCCGTATGACACAGTTTAAGGATAAGTCAGCAAAACATGCAGATAACATAAATGCAGGACTTTTTACTTATCCAGTATTGATGGCAGCAGATATTTTATTATATCAGGCAGATGTAGTTCCTGTTGGAGCAGATCAGATGCAGCATTTAGAGATCACAAGAGATATTGCTACAAGATTTAACAATATATATGGAGATGTATTTACTATCCCAGAGGGGTATCTTGGTAAGGAAGGTGCAAGAATTATGAGCCTTCAGGACCCAACTAAAAAAATGTCTAAGTCAGATGAAAATGTAAATGCAAGTATCTATTTATTAGATGATCCAGATACGATTATCCGTAAATTTAAAAGAGCAGTTACGGATTCTGGAAGTGAAGTTTGCTATTCAGAAGATAAACCGGGAATTTGCAATCTTATGGATATTTATGGTGCTACAACTGGAAAGACAACAGAAGAGATTCAAAAAGAGTTTGATGGAAAAGGTTATGGTGAATTCAAACTAGCTGTAGGAGAAGCTGTTGTTTCTATGTTAAAGCCATTACAAGAGCGAATGAAAGAATTAGAGGCAGATAAGAGCTATATTGAAAGTGTGATTAAAGCTAATGATGAAAAGGCGCAGTATGTGTCTATGAAAACATTGCGTAAAGTCCAGAAAAAACTTGGTTTAACAGAAAGAATAAGATAAAAATAAAAGCTATAGGATAAAAAATAGGGAAGTCCTTTACCTGTAATACGGTGAAGGAACTTCCCTGTTTTGTTTATTAGCGGTGATAAAATTCTGTAAATTTATCCATACGTGTGCTCATATTTAAGAACAATAAGTCTACCAATGTCATAGCTGCCATAGATTCCACAACAACGACACCACGAGGAACAATAATCGGATCATGTCGTCCTTTGATATTTATATTGATGTTTTCTCCTGTGGTAGAAACCGTTTGTTGGGTTGCAGAAATAGATGGTGTTGGTTTAAATGCAGCTCTTAGAATAATTTCAGAGCCATCACTTAATCCACCTAAAATTCCCCCAGCATTATTGCTATATTTGTGGATTCCTGTGTTATCTACATAAAAGTTGTCATTGTCCTGTGATCCAAGCATAGAGGCTGCATCAAATCCAGCACCAATTTCTACTCCTTTAATTGCTCCGATTGACATAATACCTTTCGCAAGATTTGCATCTAATTTTTCAAATACGGTTTCACCAATTCCAGCAGGTACACCACTAATGATACATTCAACGATACCTCCAGCAGAATCTTTATTTTCCATCGTAGTGGAAAGAAAATCTTCTGCCTTGGAAGAAGCATCCAAATCAGGCATATAGAGAGGACTTTTAAAGATATTTTCCTTACTGCAATTATTATAGTTAATTTCAACTGGACCGATTGACTTGGTATATGCACTTACTTCAATACCGATTGTTTTTAAAATAAGAGAAGCAACTGCACCACCAGCAACACGGGCAATTGTTTCACGTCCAGAGGAGCGTCCGCCACCTCTATAATCTCGAAAACCATATTTCTGGTCAAATGTATAGTCTGCATGACCTGGTCTATAGTAGCTTGCAATTTCACTATAATCTTGTGAACGTTGCGTTTTATTATGAACCATCATTGAAATTGGTGTTCCAGTTGTACGACCCTCAAAGACACCAGAAAGAATTTCAATTTCATCAGCTTCCTTGCGGGGAGTAGAATATTTAGTGGCTCCCGGTTTTCTTCGATCCATATATGGTTGAATCATACTTTCATTTAAGTAAAGTCCTGCAGGACATCCATCTATTACAACGCCAACACCTTTTCCATGAGATTCGCCCCAAGTGGATACTCTAAAAATTGTACCGTAACTTGAACCTGCCATAATTTCACAACCTTTCCTTTTAACAAAACAGAATAGAACTGTTATTTTATCTATGTGAGTAACGAGCCAAAGTTTTATGTCTGTATGGAAAACCATGGCGATTGCCGCGATAACTAGAGAAGCACGCAAAGCATGTTACATAACTCTATTATATAAAAAATAAAAAAAGGTTGCAAGAAAAGAAGGACAAAACTGGAAAGACTTCATAAAATATAATACAGAGAATGAAAAGAGGAATGGATTATGGAGCAGACAAAAGGAGAGCAAGATGTTCTGGTAATTGATGATAATACTATTTATGAAATAGATATGCATTGTATGCGATGCAAAAAGGGAGATTGTATTGAACAAAATAAGAAGTTAAAAAAATATGAAAAAAAACAGTATGATGAATGGATAAATAAAAAAATTTAATATATTTATGAAGTAAGCCAGAAGAAGAGGCTTCCGGCTTACTTCAACCTAAGAACTAGAGAATTTAATCTTATCAGGAGAGTATTTACAAAGGCAAAGGTACTTTCCTATTTTTGAGGCAGATACCTGTAAAATACTACAAAACAGTGATAAGATTATAAGAATGTAGCAAAGGGTTATGAAAATAACCACTTTGATTTATCTGCAGGCAGGTTTAGCAAAATGAATTTCCATTGCCGCAGCAGCAGAGGATAAGTAAAATCCAGATGATGCAGCTAGAATCATTGTTACCGCAGCCACAGCCAAAGTTGCCAAAGCCATTATTGTTGCCGCAGCAGCTTAGTAAAATTAAAATCCAAATAATCCAAGAGCATCCTCCATCGTTGTTGCATCCGCATCCTGTGTTACAATTTGTTGCTGCTAAATCACTCATATTGAGCCTCCAAAATCTTTTTACAATGACATTCTATGCAGTACTGCTTGGACTCTTTCGTATAGTTTTAAAATTTTTTGTTTTTTTTATTAGGGACAAGGGCGTTTGCTTTGAATACACAGCAGATTATTTGACTGCATATATTATAGAATAGTGGAGTTGGATAAGGAAAAAGGAATAGGATGTGATTATGTGGAACGGGCTAGAAGAGTAATTGGTTTACAAGAAATAGAGGAACAGTCATATACGGGACAAGGGATTGGAATTGCTTTGTTTGATACCGGAATTGCGGCAGGACATCCAGATTTTCGAGGAGATGGAAAAATTGCGGTATTTAAAGATTTTATTAATGATAAGCAGGGGGCTTATGATGATAATGGACACGGGACACATGTGGCAGGAATTACTGGTGGGACAGGAAGTGCCTCTGGTGGAAAATATCGGGGGATTGCAACACAGGCACATTTTATTGTAATAAAAATATTGGACCATTTGGGAAATGGAAATGTTGATAATGTGTTACAGGGGGTAGATTGGCTAATTAAAAATCAGAAACGATATGGGATAAGGGTAGTAAATATTTCAATTGGTTCGGGAAAGGAAGAGGAAATAGGAGAAGAATCAGAGTTAGTACAGGGCATTAATGCACTTTGGGATGCAGGGATGGTTGTATGTGCAGCGGCGGGGAATAATGGTCCAACACCAGGTAGTATTGGTGCTCCCGGAAATAGTAGAAAACTAATAACGGTGGGGGCATGTGATGATAATGAAGAAATTATTTTAAATGGAAGGACAATGAAAAATTATTCGGGAAGAGGACCAACAAAATGTTGCATCAAAAAGCCGGATTTAGTTGCACCTGGAAGTAATATTATAAGTTGTAGAAGTAATTGGAAATATAAAAGCAATTTTGCTTTTTACGGGGGAGGAAATCAATTTTATACAGTAAAAAGTGGTACGTCAATGGCAACACCAATCGTGTCAGGAACGGTGGCTCTTTTATTAGAAAAATATCCTGAAATGAGTAACAGGGAGGTGAAAATCCGATTAAAAAACAAATCAGAAGATATGGGGCTGCCTCACGACAAACAAGGATGGGGAAGGTTGAATGCAAAGAAACTTCTTTTGGATTGATGTTTAAGAAAGCATTTTTACATTCCTTTACATTCCAATAGGACTAAGGTATAATGGATACATTGTGAACAGCAGTTAGAAGAAATGCATGGATAGAAAAGTGTGCATTTCTAACATTGGATAAGGAGTGCAGATTTACAATGCAAGAAATAGGATTACAGACAAAAGATTATTATTTTGATTTGCCACAGGAACAGATTGCACAGGACCCTTTGGAAGATCGTTCCAGTTCTCGGTTGTTAGTGTTAGATAAAGAAACAGGAGCGCGGGAGCATCATATCTTTAAGGACATCAAAAGTTATTTAAAGCCAGGAGACTGCCTTGTATTGAACAATACGAAGGTAATTCCTGCAAGATTGATAGGAGAAAAAGAGGGAACTGGTGCAAAGGTAGAAATTTTATTATTGAAGCGTAAGGAAAATGATGTTTGGGAAACATTGGTAAAACCAGGGAAAAAGGCTCGTCCAGGAGCAAAGATTATATTCGGAGGAGGATTATTGTCCTGCGAAATTTTGTCCATTGAAGAAGAAGGAAATCGATTGATACAATTTTCTTATGATGGAATTTTTGAAGAAATTTTAGATCAGCTTGGACAAATGCCATTGCCACCATATATTACACATCAATTACAGGATAAAAATCGTTATCAGACTGTTTATGCGAAATATGAAGGTTCTGCTGCAGCGCCTACAGCAGGGCTTCATTTTACAAAGGAATTATTGAAAGAAATAGAGGAAATGGGTGTACGTCTGGCTTATGTGACTTTGCATGTAGGTCTGGGAACGTTCCGACCGGTAAAAGTAGACAATGTGAAAGAACATCATATGCATTCTGAATTTTATCAGGTGGATGCGCAGGCGGCAGAGAAGATTAACCAGACAAAAAAAGAAGGTGGAAGAATTATTTGTGTAGGAACGACCAGTTGTCGTACGATTGAATCTGCGGCAGAGGAAGATGGAACGATGAAGCCTTGTAGTGGGGAGACAGATATTTTTATTTATCCTGGCTATAAATTTAAAGTGTTGGATTGTCTGATTACAAATTTTCATTTACCAGAGTCTACATTGCTTATGTTAGTTTCTGCATTGGCTGGACGAGAGCATGTGTTAGATGCGTATAAAGAAGCCGTTGATATGGGATATAGATTTTTTTCCTTTGGAGATGCTATGTTTATTCATTAATTTAATACTTCTTTTATAAAAAAGTAGTGTTTTACATCAGAACTAGTTTGCTGGTGTAAGACACTACTTTTTATTTACACAAGTAACGAGCCAAAGTCCATGCTTGCGTGAGAACTTGATGACTACCGCTAAACTATGGAGACTTGCAAAACATGTTTCTTATAGTTATAGAAAAATTTGTTTTATAGAGTAAACCTGTTTAATTTTGCTTTTACTGTTGTTTATTATGAGAAGAATAGGTAACATAATTATAAGAATGAAGTACATCTTCGGCTTTTAAAAGTGAAGCTTCGTCGTAAAATTCAATACATAATACTCCACTGCTATCTTCTCGATTGTGAGAAATTCCTATATTTTTTAAACTAACATCATGACTGGCAAGAATGGTTGCAATAATGGCAATTTCACCTTTTTTATCCGTTACATCAATATGTAAATCGTGTGTACTTGCAATAGCACCCATTGGTTTTGTAGGAATGGAATCTCGATAAGTTTTGGAATGTTCAAAAAAGGAAGTTATGAAGGCACTATCCTTTTTCTGAATTGCCTTTTTCATATCTGTCATATATTGAATATAAAGATCAATAAATCGGATAATACTGTCTGGGTTTGTGAGACAAATATTTTCCCACATAACAGGGGAAGAAGAAGCAATTCTTGTAATATCTTTAAAACCGCCTGCGGCTAATGCATGCATATGTTCTTTTTCATCATCATGTTCTCGAACCATATTTACCAGTGAAGCCGCTATGATATGTGGAACATGACTGATAGCAGCTACAATATCATCATGATTATCTGGTTGTAGCACAATTGGAATTGCACCAATTCTGGAAACGATATTTTCCATTGTATCAATCATGGATTGCGGTGTTTCGCTGGTAGGTGTTAGAATATAAAAAGCATTTTCTAACAATTCGGTTGTGGAATTTTGATATCCGGTTTTTTCTGATCCAGTCATAGGATGTCCACCGACAAAGTTGGCATCCATATTCTGTTCTGCTATGGCCTGGTGGATATTGCCTTTAACGCTTCCTACGTCGGTTAAGATGCAGGTTGGTTTCATAATCTGTTTTAATGCAGGAAGATATGAAATATTACGCAGAACGGGAGCACAGAGAAAGATAATATCACAATCTGGAAATCCATCTGTAAAGGATGTGACAATACGATTTAGAGTGCCTTCCTCCTGTGCTAAAAGTAAATTTGGATTTGTGTTGTTTGGATTGTAGTTATATGCAAGGAGAGTTGCATTTGGATAGAGTTTTCGCAAGTTTCTGGCGATAGAGCCTCCGATTAGTCCAAATCCAATAAAACCAAATGTCTGTTGTATCATTTTTATTCTCCTTTCTTTGGTTGCGTGACTTTTTTCTCTGTGTGTTTAGTATCTTTCTTCTTCTTTTTATCTTTATTTATACTAGCAGGCGAATCTGTGTTCCCTAACGATAAACTTGCATTATGAGTTCCTGTATGGTAACTACAGACTGTTGTTAGTTGCTTTGACGAAATCACATAAGGACTGTCTGATGTTGTAGCTCCTTTTTCGTCTTTTTTTAGCATGATTTTTGTTACAATGGAATTTGTTGGGCATGAGGAACTGGCAACCTGTCCTGATTTTGAGCAAATATTTACAGACATATGTGCATCACAGTATTCTGTTGGTATGTGACCTGCAAAATATTCTTTTTTTACAGTAGAACCACCTGGTGCACAATCACAAACCCCTTTTCTGGCAAGCTTTCCTGATTTTGTACAAATTGTAGCGGTGACAATGGAAGCTGGTTTAGAGAAGGTTTTGTTAGGTAAATCTGAGTGAAGTCTTTCCATAATTGTACGCCAGATTATTTTGTGATAGCTTGTATTTGACAGGCTGGTATTATTATCGTAGCCTGTCCAAATTCCGGCAGTATAGTATGGGGTATAACCGATAAACCAAGCATCAATATTGTCTGAGGTTGTACCTGTCTTTCCTGCTAATGGCATGGATGAATTAGTAAAATGAGCCAGGGTACCGGTTCCAGAATTTACAACATCTTCCATTGCGCTGGTGAGCAGATAGGCAGTAGAGTCTTTCATAACTTTTTTCCCCTCTGATTTATTCTTTAAAAGAACCTTTCCGTCGTGGTCCAGAACTTTCGTATACAGAATAGGTTTTTGATAGGTTCCATTGTTTGCAATTGCTGCGTAGGCAGCGGTAGCTTCAAAATTTGTAACACCATAAGTTAATCCGCCAAGTGCTGTGGAGAGGTTTACATCATTCGCTGGCAAAGAGGTATCACTTATTAATGTAGTAAAACCTAATTTGTCAAGATAAGAAAGACTTTTTTCGGGTGTAACATCAGCTAGCGTCTTTACGGTTATAATATTCATAGAATCTTTTATTGCAGTTCGGATGGTAGTTAAACCACGATAACCACTGCTATACCAGTTTTTGACCGGACGATTCGTTCCAGGATAATTATAAGGTGCATCGTCATAAACGGAAGCCAAAGACATATTTTTGCTGTCAATAGCTGGCAAATATGCAGATAACACTTTAAAGGTAGAACCTGGCTGACGGGTAGTAGAAGTGGCGCGATTTAGTGTTCGACTGGCAGTTTTTTGACCACGACCACCTACCAATGCTTTTACCTGACCAGTTGCTGGATCCATTAAAACAAAAGAAATCTGTGGTTGTAGGGTGAAGGTAAGGGATTCACCTGTAACCTTTGTATGTTTTTTTACAACATAGTTACGATATAGTTTAATATATTTTTTCGCTTCACTTTTACTGGAAAAGAGCAGAGAGAAAGAAGGGTTTCTTGTTCTAAAGTAATTTAATAGTGTGTTTTCGTCATAGTTATAACAGTTCTTATCTTTATCTATTACAGATAAACGGTAAGTGAAGGAGTAAGTTGTTCCTGTAGGATAAAGAGAAGTATCTGAAATTACAGAATCACATACTTTTTGCATTTTTTGATCCTGGGTCGTATAAATACTTAATCCACCACGATACAAAAGGTTTGTTGCCTGTTTTTCGCTATACCCTAATTCTTTTTGTAAATCGTTCAACACAGAATCAATGACAGCATCTGTAAAATAAGAAGTAACGGTATTACTTATTTTTGTTTTTTTCTTATTGATTTTTTGAATACGCTTATAAACATTATCGGATAGGGCAGTATCATATTCTTTTTTTGTTATCATTGATAACTCTAACATTTTATCTAATACATTTTTTCGTCGCTTTTCGTTATTTTTAGGATAACTAATCGGATTCAGACTGGATGGGTTTTTAGTGATTCCAGCAATAACTGCACATTCAGATAGAGTTAATTCGCTTACATCTTTGTCAAAATAGCGAAGAGAAGCGGATTGGACACCCAATGTATTTTGGCCTAAATTGATTGTATTTAAGTAATTTTCTAAAATAACATTTTTGGATGTGGATTTTTCTAATTTAAGTGCAAGATATTGTTCCTGAACTTTTCTTTGAATCTTTTCTGCCATGGAACGTTCATTACCACCGGAAAATATGACATTTTTTAATAATTGTTGTGTAATGGTACTGGCACCTTGTCCTAAACTGCCGGAAGAAAATGTTAAAACGCCAGCGCGGGCAATTCCTTTCATATCAATACCATTATGGGTATAAAAACGTTCATCTTCAATTGCAATAAATGCTTGTTGTAATTGTATAGGAATTTGTTCAAGAGAAACAGAAATTCGATTGGCATCAGAACCAACTAATTGATATACTTCAGTCCCTTTATTGTCGTATATAGTTGAAACAAAATTTTCAGGTTCGATACTGGTTTCATCTAAGGAAGGACAGGTGTCAATAATGCCCTGAAACAATCCTTTTATTGTATTGCATGAAATAAAAAATATGCCGATAAATGAAACTACGCAAAGCCGAAGCAACCAGAATTTAAGTTTTGAATAAAATTTTATGGAAGAAGAGCGTAGTTCCTGTTGCTTTTTTTGGGTATTTCTTTTAGAAAAATTCATTGTAAATCGTCCTTTCACAATAAACAAATATATTTTATATTTAGTTATGCGCAAATACCGTATTATTATAGCAGACAATTTTCAGATAGTAAAGCAACAATGGATAAAAGTGGCAATTGAGAGAACGTATATTTAAGGGATAAAGGTAACTTTTTGAAACAAAATACCGATATAATGTTAGAAGGGGTAGAAATAAAAAAAGGGGTGGAAAAAATGAATAGGGAATGTAAGGGATTTGAAGTGATTACCCAAGATAATGGTTTAGAGGCTCTGGTCACTTATTTTTTAGAAAGCTTTGACGATGAGTATGCGAAATATGGTATCTATGTAGAGAAAGAAATAGATGAACAGTTGGTTGAAAAGGAGCGTACAGGGGGATTTGCAGAGGATAGAGAGGTTGCAGAAAGAATACTGGATATTGTAATACGGAATCAGATTACACCTTGTGTTTTAAATGAAGTTGTGTATGACTTTTTAGATGAAAGAATAGGTGGATAATTACCAAAAAGGATGATATAATATTATTTACAAATAAAAAATTATGCAGAAGTAGGAAAAGGAAGGGGCTTGATGAGACAGCCTCTTTTTGTATGTAAAAGTTAAAGGAGTAGATTATGAAACAATATTCATATAAAATTGTATACAAGGGAGCAGAGGGAGAAATAGTAGAGAAAAAATCCCGATTTATTGCACACGTATTTCCTGTTACAAAAGAAGAACAGGCATTGGAATACATTGAAACTTTGAAAAAACAGTATTGGGATGCCCGACATAATTGTTATGCGTATGTTATGGGGGAAAACCAGCAATTACAGCGTTTTAGTGATGATGGGGAACCATCAGGAACTGCTGGAAAACCTATATTAGAGGTTCTCTTAGGTGAGGATATACATAATACGTTGGTTGTAGTTACCAGATATTTTGGCGGAACGCTTTTGGGAACAGGAGGATTGGTGCGTGCATATTCAGCAGCGACAAAAACAGGAATTGAAAATTCTATTGTTACAGATAGATGTAAAGGAAAAAAGATTGAATTAAAAACAGACTATAATGGATTAGGAAAAATTCAATATATTATGGGAGAGATGGATATACCGATTTTGGATACCGTTTATACTGATATGGTGGGAATTATAGCTGTGATACCAAATATGTTGTATCATTCGTTTAAAAAGAAAGTGACAGAAGTTACAGCAGGCAAAGGTTTGTGGGAGGAAGAGGAGGATGTGGAGTATATCCGTATAGAGAAAGAAGTTATATTGGTTCATTAAATGAATTGATTTTGATCTTTTGCATAAATATAATCAATTGTTTGCAAAGAGGAAATAATTTCCTGCTTTTCAAGATTAAGGCTTATACACATATCATCAAGAGTAGAATAATGATCGCGTAATTGGGTGTTGACGTAACTTAACAACATAACGGGGTCTTTAGGTATAGACATAATAGTATCTCCTTTCTATTTTTTATATTAGTGTTAGTATAGCATGTATGAAAGAGAATGACAAAAGAATTTTAAGAAAAAATTAATGGGAGAGAGAAAAAATGGATTTATTTGAATATATGAGAACGAATACATTACAAAAAGAAAGTCCACTGGCGTCCAGATTAAGACCGAGAACAATTGATGAAGTAGTTGGACAGGAGCATATTTTGGGAAAGGATAAGTTGTTGTATCGGGCAATTAAAGCGGATAAATTACAGTCACTTATTTTTTATGGACCACCTGGGACAGGAAAGACAACAATTGCTAAGGTGATTGCCAATTCTACAAAGTCAGAATTTTGCCAAATCAATGCTACTTCTGCAGGAAAGAAGGATATGGAGGCAGTTGTTGAAAATGCAAAACAGACTTTGGGCGCATATGGAAAAAAGACTATATTGTTTGTCGATGAGATTCATAGGTTTAATAAAGGACAGCAGGATTATCTGTTACCGTTTGTAGAGGATGGAACACTTATTTTAATTGGTGCAACAACAGAAAATCCATATTTTGAGGTAAATGGAGCGTTAATTTCTCGTTCCATTGTATTTGAGTTAAAAACCTTGCAAAAAGAACATATTCAACAGTTGATTATGAGAGCCTTGACAGATACAGAAAGAGGTCTTGGGGCTTACAATGCGACCATTACGGATGATGCATTGGATTTTTTGAGTGAAATGGCAGATGGGGATGGAAGAAAAGCTTTAAATGCTATTGAATTGGGGGTACTTACGACAGAACGTTCTGAAGATGGACAGATTCATATTACAATTTCAGTGGCACAAGAGTGCATACAAAAGCGTGCAGTTCGTTATGATAAATCAGGAGATAATCATTATGATACGATTTCAGCTTTTATAAAAAGTATGAGAGGTTCTGATCCGGATGCTACGGTATACTACTTGGCAAGGATGCTTTATGCAGGTGAAAGTGTTACTTTTATAGCAAGACGAATTATGATATGTGCAGCAGAAGATGTATCTAATGCAGACCCCAATGCACTGGTGGTTGCCACAGCGGCGGCACAGGCAGTAGAGCGTTTGGGAATGCCAGAGGCAAGGATTGTTTTAGCCCAAGCGGCTACCTATGTTGCAACGGCACCTAAGAGTAATAGTGCTATTGTTGCTATCGACGAGGCAATGGCCGCAGTGAAGGAACAGCAGATAGTGACAATTCCAAATCATCTGCGAGATGCACATTATCCGGGAGCAAAAAAATTGGGACATGGGAATGGTTATTTGTATGCGCATGATTACAAAAATGATTATGTAAAACAACAATATTTACCAGATGAATTGGTAGGACGAAAATTTTATCATTTATCAGAAAATGGAAAAGAGAAGGAAACGAAAGAATATATGGAGCGTATCTATAGAGAAGCGGAGTAAATTTCACTAAAATAATGCCCCCTGGGAAACTTTTATTGTAAAAATTTCTTTGAGGGCATTGTTTTATGTAAATTATTTTTCCGATTGGTCAGAACCATTTAGTTTTTTTAATAAGTTGAGTACGGCTGTAAATGCTGCGATAAAAAGAGCAATAAATAAAGTAGAATAGATGCAGGTTTGTAAGACTGCTACTTTGTATGGAAAGTCAAAGATAGCTACAATTAGTGTGAAAGCATAGAGAATGATAAAGAATAATGCACCTAACAGTGCTAAAATACGTTTCATTTTTTTCATTAAATCAGTTCCTTTCAAAAAAGTAATCAACAGATACATTATTGTTTTAAAATAGTATAAAGGCATATTGATTGAAATACAAGAAAAAGAATGTATATTTTTTCTTGTGGGTGACTATAATAGTAATAATCCGAATATTTCGGAGGCGCAAAAACAAAATTCCCCCTTTGTTTTTGCAACGAAGGATAAAGATGAAATACTTATCCTCCCCTTAAAAGTCGTGGTATCTATCTATTGGGTATCACGACTTTTTTTACTTGATATAAAAAGAAATAGAGATTGAAATAATAAAGTGAAATATGGTATAATAACTTGGATAGTGACGAAATGTAATTTACAGAAAGAAAGGATAGAAAGATGAGTTTATTAACACAGTGGCGTCAGTTCGCCTATGGACAAGAAGCAAATACAAAAAAGGGACAAATGTTTTGGGCTACATATTTCAACTTGGAAAAGGGGATTTATGAACAGCTTTTAGCCAATCCAGATGAAGTGGTAACAGGAACTGTTGAAGAATTGGCAAATAAATATGGTGTTGACTTAACAATCATGGTTGGTTTTCTTGATGGAATTAACGAAAGCTTGAAAGAGGAAAATCCGATTGAAACAATGGAAGCAGATACACAGGTTAATTTAGGATTTGATAAAGAAAAACTATATTATAATATGGTAGCTGCCAGAGCAGACTGGTTATATGAATTGCCAGCTTGGGATACATTACTGACAAAAGAGAGAAGATCAGAATTATATAAAGAACAAAAGATGTCAGGTACTGTGATTAAAGATAAAAAAGTGGGTAGAAATGAGCCATGTCCATGTGGGAGTGGTAAAAAATATAAATTCTGCTGTGGTAAGGTACAGTAAAAAAACATCCACGACATTGTCGTGGATGTTTCCTTATTTAGAATGATAAGATTATTTTTTATCATCATTATCATCACTTTTTTCTTTTTCTTGTAAATAAAGCAGATAATCAGCATAGGATAATAATTCTTTTGAACGTTTTTCATCCAATTGTTGATATAAATTAAAAAAGTTGATAATATCTTTATCTAATACTTCTCCACCGATTGGGAGATAAGCATCAGATACACCTAGCAAATAGTCACAAGAAACATCAAAGTGTTTTGAGAGGGCAATCAATTTATCAAATGATGGCTCGTTTCTTTTTGATTCGTAATTAGAAATAGCGGTTGGTTTTAAACCTAAAATATCTGCTAATTCACTTTGTGTCAGCTTATGCTTTTGTCGTAGTTGTTTTAAACGAACATTGAAATTCATAAAAAACCTCCCTTGATAGTAATGTTACAATACGTGTACTTTTTTTGATTATTTTCATTATATAACAAGAAATATATGTATGTCAATAGCTGATAGGGATAAAAAGGAAAATAAATCACGAATTGTGAATAAGACAAAAATATGTTTTACAGATATTGCTTGTTATGACGATTGCTATCCGTTTTATGTAGTTGTCTGTATAAATAAAAATACGAGGAGGTGTTCAGGGGGATGAATGCAGAATTAGAAAAGAAATGGAAATATTTAATGGATGAAAGTATGGAACTGCTCGTTTTTTTTGATGAAAACGGTTGTGTTGTTCAGGGGAATAAAAAGGCAGAGCAGGAACTAGGATATGGAGAGGCATTAAAGGGGATTTCTGTATGTAAGATTTTTCAAAAAGCATTAATACAAAAAGAGGATGGTATCAATGTTATTGAGAAAGAAGATAAAAAGCTTTTAGCAGAAGGAAAAAGTATTGAAACGGTTGCTTATAGAAAGAATCAGACTTGTTTTGATGTGGATTTAAAGATCGTGATTAAGAATGAGGATGGATTTTTTGGCATGTGTAGTGCAATTAATACCTCAGAACAGGTTGGAGCAATAAAAGATATGGTAAAAGCCAAAGAAAAGGGAGAGGCAGCTACCAAAATAAGAAATGAATTTGTATCCAATGTTACGCATGAGTTACGAACGCCTGTAAATGGCATTATGGGAATTTCCAAGAATTTATTAGAAACTGATTTAGATGCACAACAAAAAGAGTCAATCAATATTATTCATATGTGCTGTAGCAATATGATTGAGATTATCAATAACCTTTTAGATTTTTCAAAGTTGGAAGCAGGAAAGTTTACATTAGAAGAGAGAGAGTTTTCATTTCGTGAAGCAATGGACAAAATTATTGCTATGAATATAAATCAGATTAACGAAAAGGGACTTAGACTATTATTAAATATTTCTCCTGAGATTCCGGAACGAATTATAGGGGATGAATTGCGTATCACGCAAATTCTGACAAATTTAATCAATAATGCAGTAAAATTTACTTCCATGGGACAAATTGTGGTGGATGTAGTAAAGACGATGGAATTAAATGATACGGTTGAATTATTCTTTATGGTTATGGATACGGGAATTGGTATTGCACCAGAGGATATGGATAAATTATTTAAGAGTTTTTCACAGGTGGATGCATCTATCACACGACGTTTTGGTGGTAGTGGACTTGGTCTTACCATTGTAAAAGAGTTGGTGGAGTTGATGGATGGAGAAGTGCATGTAGAGAGTGAAAAAGGAAAGGGAAGTACATTTTCTTTTTCAATTCGTGTAAAAAAAGTAGAAAATGAATGGGAGAATAAAAAAGCATATTCTTCTGGTAAATTTGTATATGATGGAACTTCCAGAAAGGAAATTTCAGATATAGATGAGGAAATGTATGATATAGAAGAGATATATCGTTTGGGGTCAGAAGAAAACAAAAAGGAAATCAAAAATACACTGGAGAAGTTAATTATTTGTATTGAAATGGAAAATTGGGATAAAGCAGAGATGTTTGCGGAGACTGTAAAGAAACTTGTAGAAAGTGACAAAGAATTAAAACGAAAGGCATTTCGTGTAGAAATGACAGTTCGAAAAGCAGATGGTGAGAAAGCAATTCTTCAATATAATGAATTAAAAAAATTACTGGATGAAACACTTTTTGCGTAGAGTAGTTTAGATGGAGGATTTTTTAGGATTGCATATGACTAGGAGGGAAAAAGATGGAACGTAAAATGACGGGAAGTCAGACGGCAAATATTTTGATTGTAGATGATACAACTTCGAACTTAGTAATTCTTGCGGAAATGATAAAAAGCATTGGATATATTGCACGCCCTGTTACCAGCGTAAAGCAGGCATTATCTGCTATTGCAGCGAAGAAGCCACAACTGATACTTTTAGATATAGCTATGCCTGAGATTGACGGATTTGATTTCTGCGAGATTTTAAAACAAGACCCTATCATGAGAGATGTGCCTATTATTTTTATTTCTGCATTAAATTCCACAGAGGATAAGGTAAAGGGATTTAAGTTAGGTGCTGTAGATTTTATTTCCAAACCCTTTGAGCTGGAAGAGATAACGTTGCGTATCAATACACACTTAAAAATTTTCCAGATGCAGAATGAGTTAAAAGTACATAACCGCCGTTTATTTAAGATGTTTAATAAACAGGTGGAAAAGGTAACAGATGAACAGAAACAATTGATTTATACATTGTGTAAAATGGTAGAGGCAAGGGAGGATAAAGAAGGAAAACATTTAGAGCATGTAGTTTCCTATTGCAAATTGCTTGCCATGAGTTTGCAGTTTAGTCCTAAATTTGAAAAGAGGGTAACGGCTTCGTTTTTGGATTCATTATTGATGGCTGCACCGCTTCATGATATTGGAAAAGTATATATAAGAGATGAGATATTATTAAAACCTGGACCATTGACAGAGGAGGAGATGGAGATTGTAAAAACGCATACAGAGTTGGGTGCGGAAGGCATTCGCGAAATGTATGAAAAAAATCCATCTGATTCGCTTAAAATGGCAATGGATATAGCAAAGTATCATCATGAAAAATGGGATGGAACAGGGTATCCTTGTGGACTTGCAGGAGATGAAATTCCATTGTCAGCCAGAATTTTAGCAGTGGTGGATGTGTATGATATTTTGACGAGCAACCGTTGTTATCGGGATGCTTATACGCATGAAGAAGCCATTGAGATTATGAAACAGGAAAGCGGAAAAAGCTTTGATCCTGATATTATAGAAATATTTCTTAAAATTCAAAAAAGATTTCAAAAAAATGTGTCGCATTAAGGTGCGGCACTTTTTTTATTACTTTCACCTAATATTCACAAATCACTCACAAATCGCACAAGAGTAACTTTTAAACTAATATATGTATTTAACCTTATGGTCGGTAGATAAATTATTATGGAAAGGAGTAGACCATATGAGAAAAAGGATAGGAAAAATGGTATGTGTGTGCGCAATTGTTACTCTAGCGATTATTGGAATTGTTATAAAAGCACGCACGAAAAAAGATGTATCCACATCGCAAAATCAAACAGCGGGAATGGAAGCACAGAAAGAAAGTTATGCGGAAGAAAAAACGATGTACTCTGGCACGACTACTGCAGGTACAGATTATGAGTATTTTTCTTCTACGGCAACAACGCCATTACAGGTAGAAGAGGTATATGCAGAAACGGGAACTCAGGTTACTACACAAAGCGCTATTTTAAAGGTGACGGATGAGAGCTATAAGCAGGCGAAAAAGGAATTAGAACAAAATCTAAAAGAGGCAAAACGAAACCTTGCACAGGCAAAGATTACTTATAAGGAAGATGTATTGTCTTTGCAGACGGAATATAGTACAGAAAGTGTTGTTTCGGATACAGCCTATGAGACATACGAAACAGCAGTAGAAAATTTAGAGACGGAGTTAGAACTTGCGGAAAGTAATTTAAACGATGCGAACAAAATTTTAAAAACCTATCCAGCAAAAATAGAAAAAATATCAACGAATTTGTCTGCTCTGAAAAGAAAAATAAATGTGTATAAAGCTGAAATAAAAGCCTTAAATAAGAAATGGAAGAAGGTGCAGAAAACATTTGAAGATGCAGAAGAACAATACCAAAAGTTAAAAGAGAAAAAAGAAGAGAATGAGACTGTTCAAACTTATATAAAACAATATATGGAAAAAAATAACAGCAAAAAAGAAGGGGCTGCTTCGGATGAGGCAAGCAGTAATAGCAGTGCTTCACTGGAAGCCCTTACAAAAAATTTGCAGGAAGAAGGAAAAATAATAAATAGTAATTATAAAAAAGCAGAACAACAGTATAAAGCAGCTAAACAGAAGTTAGAAAAGATAAAAACAGCGTTGGAAAATAAAAAGCAACAAAAGGAAACGGCAGAGAAAAAAATGGAAAGCTGGAATACAAAAAAGGCATCGTATCAAGAAATCTTGTCAAATGCACAAAAAAATAGGAAGAAGTATCAGACTACATATGAGCAGGCAGTGCTTGCTAAGAAAACAGGTATTCTTACAGCGGAAAAAGAGTTGCAGCAAAATTTATTAGCAGAAAATAGTGCTAATGTTTCTTATAAAACACAGTTAGAAGAATTGACAACTACTTTAAATGTGGCACAAAAAAATTATGATGAGGAAAAGGAACAACTTGACAATTTTAATAGTTCTTTTCAGGATGGTATCTGGTATGCACAGAGTAGCGGTTTGTTGCAGTATATAGGCTATGAGGCAGGAGAGTATATTTCCAGCAAAACACCGATTGTAGGCTATTATAATGGAAAGATACTTTCAGTGCAGATTGATGTGGAACAAGATGAGATTGCTTCGATTCAAGTAGGGCAGGAGGTAATGGTTTCTATGCAAACAAAAAGAGGAGTGACAGGTACGGTTAGTAAGATTAGTAGTGAGCAAAGTGCATCCAGTGCCTCTAAAGTAAGTTATGCAGTGGATATTTCAATTAAAAATGAAGATGGACAGTTGGAAAGTGGAGAGACAGCGAGTATTCTTTTTCAAACAAAAGATAATCAAATGGAGAATAAAAAAGAGGAGGTATCACAATGACAATGAAACGGAAGAAAATGATGGGAGCTATTATTAGTGGTGTTGTAGTAATTATAATTGTGATGAGTGTTGTTTATCAACGATGGAAACCAGAAACACAGCAAACGGTTACAAAAGAAACTACTGTAGAATATGGAAATTTGACAGTAGGAGTTACGGAGAGCGGTTCGGCTTCTTTGGGAACCGTAGATCAGACCTTTGATATAGATATTAATACTTCATCAGGTACAAGTGAAAATACATCAACCAGTACGTCTGCGACTACAGAGGATAGTAGAGAAATGGGTATGGCAGAGGGAAACAAGACAGATAGTGCTGCAACAGAGTCTTCAACCTCTGCCAGCAATGCTTCCTCTGTAGCCTTAGAAGTAGAAAAAGTATATGTAGCAGAAGGGCAGGTTGTAGAAAAAGGGGATTCTTTAATCAAATTGACTTCTGAAAGTGTAAAAGAGGTAAGAGATGCGTTAAAGACTAATTTGTCGAGTGCAAATCTGGCATTAAAAAGTGCAAAAATTACAAGAAAAGAAACCAGTGTTAATGCAAAGTATGAGTATAAAGAGAATATAACGAAAGGTGAGACCGCAAAAACTACTTATAATGCGACAATAAGCAGTTTACAAAGTGCAGTAGAGGAAGCGCAGGATGCAGTCAATGAGGCAAAAGAACGAATGGAAGCCATTCCAAAGGAAATAGCTGCGTTAAATAAGAAGAAAAAACAGGTACAGGCATCTGCAACGCAAACGGCAAGCAAAGCAGGAAATGCTGGACCTTCTGATAATGAAAGTGAAGAAAAGGGAACATCTGTAGCTGCGGGAGAAAATAATACGAATACTACAGGAGCAACTACCAATAGCGATGCCTCTACAGTCAGCAGTATTAATTCTCAAATCGAATCATTACAAAATGAGCTTAGTAATGTAAAGAAAAATTATAGTAATTTAGTCAGTAAGGTTTCTCAGGCAAAGAGCGAGCAGGTAACGGGAAAGATTACAGCTAAAAAGACTTATGATGAAGCCATGCTAAATTATAAAAATGCAAAAGAAATTTATGACATTGCAATGGACGGGATAAATGATGAGGTAGATAATGCAAAAGAACAGGTAAAAGAGGCAAAGGAAACATTAACTGCCTATGAAAAAATGGTAAAAAATGGGATGATTACATCTGACTATGCAGGTACCATTCTTTCTTTGGGATATGCCGCAGGAGATACCTTAAATACATCTACTGCAATTGCCTCCTTTGCAGATGCGGATGCAGTGACGGTTACGGTTTCCGTATCGCAGGAGGATGTTTCTACTATTGCAATTGACGATGTTGTAAATATTGTATTTTCTGCTTATGAGGAGGAAACTTATTCTGGAGTAGTGACTGCGATTGATACAGCAGAAACCAGTGAAGATTCATCGACTATAGATTATGATGTAACTGTAAAAGTGACAGGTGATGTATCCAAAATATATCAGGGAATGACATCAAATGTAACCTTTATTACCAAGGAATTGAAGAATGTAGTATATGTGTCAAATAAAGCAATTCAAACAGAAGGAACAAAAAGTTATGTAAAGAAAAAGGAAGGAAATACCATTGTAAAGAAGGAAGTGGTGACTGGATTTTCTAATGGTTCTTCTGTGGAAATACAAAGTGGGTTAGAAGAAGGTGACGTTGTTCTTATTGAAAGTCAGGTGAGCAGTTCATGAAAAAGAGAGAAATTTTAAGACTGGTTGCATTAAACTTACTTCAAAATAAATTTAAAGTTGTATTGACCTCTGTGGGGATTATTATAGGTGCCGCAACCATTGTTATGGTAATTGCCATTGGGCGTGGAGGGCAGGAAAAAGTAGCAGAGCAATTTAAAAATTTGAATGCAGGTGCAATTGATATTTCTTATGAAGAAGCCACAGAGAATAAAAATGCGGATGCAAAAATGGAAAATGGAAATTTTGGTGGCAATCAGAATATGCCGGGAGGAAAGCCTGATTCTAGTCAAAAAAATGGAACTGACAACAAGAGTAATCAGAACGGGAAAAGTGCAATGGGAGAAAATGGTTCCGCTCCGTTTGGATTTGGAGAATCTGCAATGGGAGGAAATTCAAATGATAAAAACCGTATGAACCAGGATAAGATTGTACTATCAGAGGAAGATGTAGAGGACATAGAAACGTTTGTACCGGATATTTCTTCTGTATCCATTTCCTATACTACCAAAACAACAGTAGATGGAGGAGAATTAGAAGAAGAGACCAGTTATACAGTGGCAGGTGTAAAAAGTATTTATGCAGAAATTTCTAATTTGAATTTACAAGTAGGCGAGTTTTTAACAAAAGAGGAGGAAGAAAATAAGGAAAAAGTTTGTATTCTAGGAGCTACGGTAGCAAAAGAAATCTTTGGAGATGCTGTATCTGCTTATGACAGTACACTGTATATTGGTGGGAGAGCGTATACTGTAAATGGTGTATTGCAGGAAATTGGAAGCGTATCATCAGGAATTAGTGCGGACGATGCGATTTTTGTACCATACAGTACAGGAGTAAAATATATTACAGGAGAAAATATTAGTCCAACGATCACTGTAATTGCGGAAAATTTGAATGATTTGGAAACAACAATCGAAAATATTGAAACGGTTTTAGCGGAAAGTTATCCGAATGCAGAATTTACGATTACGGATGCAGGGAGCAAGATGGAGGCAGCTTCAGCATCAAATGACACATTGACAACATTACTATTTGCAATGGCATTTATTGTATTTATAGTAGGTGGAATAGGTATTATGAATGTTTTATTTGTTTCCATAAAAGAAAGAACCAAAGAAATTGGAATTTTAAAAGCCATTGGATGTATGAAGCAGGATATTCTAATGGAATTTTTACTGGAAGCATGTTTTATTAGTGTACTAGGAGGTGTGTTAGGAGTTATTGTTAGTCTTGGCATTACTCCGATTGTAAAAATGGCAAATATTCCAGTCTCACTTAATATAGCTGGAATGTTGACTGCAATGGCATTTGCTTTTGTGACAGGTGTTACGTTTGGTTTTTATCCAGCATGGAAGGCTTCGTGCTTGGTTCCTGTAGATGCGTTGAGTGAAGAATAGAAGGAGGCATAAAGATGGACAAAACAAATAAAAAAATGAGCAAGAAAACAAAGCGTATTTGTATTATTTTTATGCTGCTTTTTTTGGTAGGAGTTCTTGTGGTCTTTGGCTTATGTTTCTATTTTTCACGAAATAAGAAGACAGAGGAAGAAATTAAAATTGGTAAAAATCAAACTTTATTACAAGTGCAAATTAATGAGATACAAGGAAATGAAATTACATTTCAAGAAGTAGAGGAACAAACGACAGAAGATAAGAAAGCATTTGGTGATACAAAAACAACAGATGATGAACAAAAAAAGGATCAAGCCAGTGGTGATACTACAAAACAACAGGAACAACCAGGAAAGGCTCCAGACAATAAGGGGGCAGGACAGGAGATGCCAGAAATGCCAGGAAATGGAGAAAGTGCTGGAGGACAACCAGAGATGCCTTCTGATGCAGGAAATGGGGAAATGCCACATATGCCTCAAGGTGAAAATGGTGGAGATACAGAAAGAAAAGAAGCTTCCACAGAAAATAAAACCGATACAGAGGAGAATAAAAAGAAAGATTCCGATGAAAGAAAATCCTATCAGGTAAAAGGAGAAGAAAAGAGTATGTTTATTCCGGTTGGAACGACAGTGACTACACAACTGGGAAAGCAAACGACCTTTTCACGTTTATCTGCTGGGGACATTGTTAAATTATTGATAGAAACGACCAGTGAAGGAGAAGAAGTAATTGTAGGTGTATGGATGGTGTCCTAGAAAGGAGCGTGTGTGTGCATGGAAAATACCATTATAAAATTGGAGAAAATTAACAAAAGCTATCAGAAAGGAAAAACTTCATTACATATTTTAAAGGATATTGACCTGCAGGTAGAGCAAGGGGAATTTGTTGCAATTTTAGGACCATCTGGTTCAGGTAAATCAACACTTATGAATATTATAGGATGTATGGATGTGTTTGATACGGGAAAATATTATCTGAATGGAATTGATATTTCGAAACAAAAAGATAAGGAACTGACAGGGATTCGGAACAAGGAAATTGGATTTATATTTCAAAAATACCACTTGATTTCTACCTATACTGTGTTGCAAAATATAGTTATGCCTCTTCTTATGAGAGGAATGAGTTTTGCAGAGGCAACAGAACAATGCATGGATACGATAAAAATGCTTGGGTTGGAAGAACGGCTAGAACATAAGCCTGCAGAGTTATCAGGTGGACAACAGCAGCGTGTAGCTATTGCTAGAGCACTTGTAGGAGAACCGGCATTGCTACTTGCAGATGAGCCAACAGGGGCATTAGATACATCCAGTGGTGCAGAAGTATTAAAGCTATTTAATCGTTTGCATAATATGGGGCATACGATTGTAATGATTACTCATGATTTGGAAGTTGCAAAATCAGCAAAACGAATTGTACGCATTATAGATGGGGAATTACATGAAGATGAGAAAGGACAGATGTTATGATTATTGATTTAGTAGAAGATGCGGTAGAAATAAAAATACATTTTGAGAATTTCACAGGTATATTACAATCGAACTATGAATTTGCATATGCTTTGGGTAGAATGCAGAAAATGATGGGGCAGCCGTTTATAGAGGAAAATTCTTTGACAGTTTGGAAGAATGCTGTAGAGGAGCAGTTAAAAGATTATATACCAAAGGATTATTTAGAAGAGAATTTAAAGAAACTGATACTGGAATATCGCATGCAAGAGCAGGATGGGGAAGAAATCCAACAATTATATAAGAGAGGATATAAGAAGGAAGAATAATTAAAAAAGTCCTGGAATCCAAAAGTGAGGTATTGCTACCTCACTTTTGGATGAAAGTTAAAAAAATGAATGAAAAAGATTTTAGGAACGATTGCTGTATCTTTGTTCACAATAGATACAACGGTAAATTCCTGTATTCTTGTCGGCTAATTTGAATTTGTGCGGTAATTCCTGCTCAATTGATGTGATACAACGTGGGTTGCGACACTTCAGAATATTTGTTACCGTTTCTGGTAAACTTAAATGTCTTTTTTCAACAATCGTACCATCTTTAATAATATTGATAGTAAGATTAGGAGATAAGGCACCAAGAATATCCAAATCCGCACGTATTGGACCTTCAATTTTTATCATGTCCTTTTTTCCTGTTTTGTTGCTTTTAGCATTTTTAATAATAGCAACACTACAGTCATCTTCTTTATCTAAATTTAAGTAATTGTAAATTTCAAATGCTCCACCAGCCTGAATGTGATCAATAACCACACCGTTTTTTAAACCACTGATATTTAACATAATCCATCACCATCCAATCCTAAAAGGGTCATAATCAAAGCCATACGAGCATAAACACCATATTGTGCCTGCTTAAAGTAAACAGCTCTTGGATCATCGTCAATTTCTGTGGAAATTTCATTTACGCGTGGGAGAGGATGAAGAACCAGCATGTCCTCTCGAGCATATTTCATTTTTTTCGCATTCAAGATAAAACTATCTTTCAAACGAATATAATCTTCTTCATTAAAGAAACGCTCCCGTTGTACACGAGTCATATATAATAAATCTAACTCAGGCATAACAGGTTCTAGTACATTTACTTCTTTGTACGGAATATGTTGCGCATCTAACACTTCTTTACGAAGATAATCCGGAATACGAAGTTCGTCAGGGGAAATCATTATGAATTTAACATTCTTATAACGTATCATAGCACGAATAAGAGAGTGGACAGTACGACCAAATTTTAAATCGCCACATAATCCAATTGTCAAATTATCAAGGCTTCCCTTTAATTTTTTAATTGTTAATAAATCTGTCAATGTTTGTGTAGGGTGGTTGTGTCCACCATCGCCTGCATTGATAACAGGAATAGAAGAGTACTGAGATGCTACTAAAGGCGCACCTTCTTTTGGATGACGCATTGCACAAATATCCGCATAACTTGAAATTACACGAATCGTATCAGCAACACTTTCTCCCTTCGATGCTGAACTTGAATCAGCCGATGAAAAGCCTAAAACACTACCGCCAAGATTTAACATGGCAGCTTCAAAGCTTAATCGGGTACGAGTACTTGGCTCATAAAATAAGGTTGCTAACTTTTTTCCCTGACATACTGTTTTATATTTTTCTGGATTTTCAATAATTCTTTCAGCAAGCGAAAGAACAGCATCCAGTTCGTCAACAGATAAATCAAGGGGTGATATAACGTGCTTCATAAGTACCTCCATATTTGATTACTACTAAATTGACGTAAATTATTATAACAAAGGATTTTTGAAATTACAACAAAAAATTAGAAAAAGATTAAAAAATCTATTGGTGAAATTTGGTTATTGTGGTGAATGAAATAAAGAAAAGTTATTTGTTTTCTTCTGAAAAAAGAGATTATTTTGACGTTGCTGTTAAACATAACACTATGAAAAGAAGAATTTATGGTTAGCGTTGTTGTGGAAGATGTATTATTGAAAAAAGATTGCAATTTCCTTTGCCACAAACTATAATAAAGAACGTAAACGATTCTTAAGATAGGAGGAACTTTATGATTAAATTATACGAAAATGGTGTATATTTACTCAATGGAACGGAAATTGTAGAAGACAATGGTGAAGCCCAGGCTGTGTTACAGAGCAAATTAGGTGTTGCTCCAAATAAGGAAGCAGCAAAGCAGGGAACCATGGCTTATAATATTTTAAAAGACCATAATACTTCAGGTAATATGGACAAGCTTAAGATTAAATTTGATAAGTTGACTTCACATGATATTACATTTGTAGGTATTATTCAAACTGCCAGAGCATCTGGATTGGAAAAGTTTCCTATTCCTTATGTTTTAACAAACTGTCATAATAGTTTATGTGCCGTTGGTGGAACAATCAATGAGGATGACCATATGTTTGGTCTTACTTGTGCAAAGAAGTATGGTGGAGTTTATGTACCACCTCATCAGGCAGTTATTCATCAATTTGCCAGAGAAATGCTTGCTGGTGGAGGAAAGATGATTTTAGGTTCGGATAGTCACACTCGCTACGGTGCACTTGGTACTATGGCGATGGGCGAAGGTGGACCAGAGCTTGTAAAACAGTTATTATCACAGACTTATGATATTAATATGCCAGGTGTTGTTGGCGTATATTTAACAGGAGAACCTGTGAAGGGTGTAGGTCCACAGGACGTAGCTTTGGCAATTATTGGTGCAGTATTTGCAAATGGCTATGTAAATAATAAGGTTATGGAATTTGTGGGACCTGGTGTGGAAAAATTAAGTGCAGATTTTCGTATTGGTGTCGATGTAATGACAACAGAGACTACCTGTCTTTCTTCTATTTGGAAAACAGATGAAAAAATTAAAGAATTTTATGAGATTCATGGAAGAGTAGATGAATATAAAGAATTGTCACCTGCGGATGTTACGTACTATGATGGTATGGTTTATGTGGACCTTAGTACAATTAAACCAATGATTGCTATGCCATTCCATCCAAGTAATACGTATACAATCGAGGAAGTAAATGCAAATCTTGAGGATGTTTTGCATGATTGCGAGCAAAAAGCATTGGTAAGTTTGGATGGTCAGGTTGACTTCAAATTAACAGATAAAATTAGAAATGGTAAGTTGTATGTGGAACAGGGAATTATTGCTGGATGTGCAGGCGGTGGCTTTGAGAATATTTGTGATGCAGCAGATATTTTAAATGGTGCAAGTATTGGACATGACGCATTTACACTTAGTGTGTATCCTGCCAGTATGCCAGTTTATATGGAATTGGTTAAGAATGGTGCGGCTGCTAAGCTTATGGAGGCAGGAGCAGTTATGAAAACTGCATTCTGTGGACCATGTTTTGGTGCTGGAGATACACCTGCAAACAATGCATTTAGTATTCGTCATTCTACAAGAAACTTCCCAAATAGAGAAGGTTCTAAGTTACAAAATGGACAGATTTCTTCTGTTGCACTTATGGATGCTCGCTCGATTGCAGCTACTGCAGCAAACAAGGGTTATTTAACTCCAGCAACAGATATTGATGTAAACTTTAGCAAACCTAAATATTTCTTTGATAAGACAATTTATGAAAATCGTGTATTTGACAGCAAGGGTGTTGCAGATCCATCGGTTGAAATTCAGTTTGGACCAAATATCAAAGACTGGCCTGCAATGGTTGCATTGACAGATAATCTTATGATTAAGGTAGTTTCTGAAATTCATGACCCAGTAACAACAACAGATGAGTTGATTCCTTCCGGAGAGACTTCTTCTTATCGTTCCAACCCAATTGGACTTGCTGAATTTGCATTATCAAGAAAAGACCCAGCATATGTAGGTCGTGCAAAAGAGGTACATGCAGCAGAAGTGGCTCGTGAAAATGGACAGTGCATGGGAGAAGTTCTTCCAGAATTAAAGGAAATGATGCATACTGTAAAGGCTACATTTACAGATGTAAATAAAACCAATACAGGTGTTGGAAGTACCATTTATGCAGTAAAACCAGGTGATGGTTCAGCAAGAGAACAGGCTGCATCCTGTCAGAAGGTTTTAGGTGGATGGGCAAACATTGCAAAAGAGTATGCAACAAAACGTTATAGATCAAATTTGATCAACTGGGGTATGCTTCCATTTATTTATCCAGAGGAAGAATTACCATTTGCTAATGGAGATTACATTTTTATTCCTGGTGTCGCAGAGGCAGTTCGCAATAAGGCAACTACATTTAAGGCATATGTTGTAAATAAGGAAATGAAAGAATTTGAACTTCAGATGGGCGAATTAACAGACGATGAGAGAGAAATTATTTTGAAAGGTTGCTTAATCAATTTCAATCGTGTCTAGTTCGTAAAAATAGATAAGTAGCCTGCAAAGAAATAGTGCGAGATGTCTGTATGATATCCTGTTTAAAAGAACACGGGAGGTTGTGGATGCAATTCACAACCTCCCGTGTTTGATTCTGCTGTGTTTTTTAGAGACACTGTGTGCTTTGTTAAAGGAATGTTAATAAAATGTAAAGAAACCTGCATTGCAATTCAAAGGAGTGTGTTATACACTAAAAAGAAAGGGTATGGTATAAGGCATATGATAAGGGGGATTTTTATGAAAGAAGAAAATAAGGAACAAATGTTGCAAAGAGAAGAGACAGCGAGAAACAATAAACTGGTTACGCAGATACATATGTTAAGTACAGTTGTGATTACAATATTTATTTTGTTGCAACTCGTAAGCGGAAGGGCATCTGTATTACAATTTCTCATAACGCTTCTATTGGGACCATGTGTGTCAGTTGCAATGGTTGTTTTACAAAAAAAAGAAGCAGGAAATCAGTATATCAAACATATTGCTTCTTATGGTTTTGCTACATTTTTTACATATGAAATGTTGACGTCTTCGGAGAGCTTGGTTTTTATTTTGGTTGTGCCAATGGTATATGCGGTAACAGTGTATGGAGATGTAAAGTATTTAATTAAGATTAATCTGGGGATTTTCATATTAAATATAATTACAATAGCAGGTGGGGCAACCACAGGTAAATTTGGATATTCCGGATCGGACAAGGCAATTGTACAAATGGTTGGCGTGATGTTAATGGCTATTGCATCTCAGTATACAGTAAAAACACTACAGCGCAATAATGCATTGAAGATGGAAAATATCATACAGAATCGAGATGAAAATTTAGCAGTATTACAACAGGTTTCTTCTTTATCAAAAAAACTGGAAGAGGGTGTGCGAGAGGTACATGAACAATTAGAAAAGCTGGCAAGTGTATCTTTAACGACCAAAGAAGCTATGCAACAAGTAACAAATGGAACGATTGATACGTCAAATGCTGTTTCAAGCCAATTAGAACAAACAGAGTCTATTCAAGGCAAGGTAAAAATTGTGAATGAATCGGCAGAAATCATCACAAATAATATGAATAAGACTGTAGATGCATTAGAAAAAGGAAATAAAGATGTTGAGGATTTGATAGATAAAGCCAATGAATCTGTACAGAATGGAAAAGTAGTCGTAGAAAAGTTAGAAAAGCTAGATGCATATATGAATGAGATGAATACAATAGTAGAAATCATTAATAACATTACAGAACAAACAAGTTTATTGGCTTTAAATGCTAGTATTGAGGCTGCAAGAGCTGGAGATGCAGGAAAAGGTTTTGCGGTGGTTGCTTCTGAAATCTCAGGAATGGCAACACAGACGCAGGATGCAACTTTAGATATTACGGCATTGATTAACAATGTTTCATCTGCTATCAATGAAGTGGTAAAGGTTGTTTACAATATGATTGAAGGTATCAATGAAGAAAAAGAAAAGACAGAAGAGACGGCTAAAAGTTTTGTTACTATTTCAGATAATACGCAGTCTATTCGTGGAAATATTGATAGTTTAGCCAATCATGTTGAGAAGCTTCAAACAGCGAATCAGGAAATTGTGACTTCCATTCATACGATTTCATCTATATCAGAGGCATTGACAGAACATGCCAATGAGACAATGAATGCAGAAGAAGAAAATGAAGCAGTACGCAAAGAGATTGAAACTCGCATGCAGGAATTAATGGATATGGTGAAAGAAAATAAATCAGAAACAGAATAAAATATTGAAAGTAGTTAAGAGGTTATTATATAGATAGCCTCTTTTTAGATTTGAGCAAATAATGAGTATAATTTTCATAGCATGTTTTGAAAATTGGAACAAATTTGCTATTTTGTCATAAACTAATAAAAAATGCATGGGGGTACATTATGGCAACAAGAGTAGTGGTGGATGCAGGTCACGGAGGTTGGGATAATGGAGCTATGTTCAATGGAAGAAAAGAGAAAGATGACAATCTAAATCTGGCACTGGCAGTTGGAGATATTTTGAAGAATAATGGAATTGATGTAGTTTTTACGAGAACAGATGATGTATATCAATCACCAAACGAAAAGGCAAGAATTGCCAATAGGGAAAATGCAGATTTTTTTGTCTCATTGCATAGAAATTCAAGTCCAGAGCCAAATCAGTATACGGGGGTGCAGACATTACTTTACAATGATGGGGATATAAAAGAAGTGATGGCTGACAATATTAATCGGCAACTGGAGCAGGTGGGCTTTAAAAATTTGGGAAGAAGTATTCGGAAAGATTTGGCAGTTCTTCGAGGAACAAGGATGCCTGCAGTATTAGTAGAGACAGGTTTTATTAATAATGAAGAAGATAATAAATTATTTGACCAGGAATTTGATAACATAGCGCAGGGAATAGCACAGGGCATTTTAGAAACCGTAGAACAGAGGGAAACACCAACTTATCGGATACAGATTGGATTGTTCCGAAATTACGATAATGCACAACGATTGGCTAATAAGGTTAGTGAAATGGGATATACTGTAGAAATTCGTGAAATAAATGGGTATTATGCTGTTTTAGTTGGCCGTTTCAAGGATTTAGACAGGGCAGAGAGGATTCAAAATGTATTGCGAGAAGACGGATTTGAAACTTTGTTGATTGCATTAAATTAAAAACACATAGAAAAAGACAGATTTTTCTGTCTTTTTTTTCAATAGTATAGTAGTTTCGTGGAAAATAGTTATAAAAGATTCATAAAATTTAAGATTTCACTTTTCAATAGAAAAAATCTGTTATAGAATAGAAAAGATAAAGAAAACGGAATATTTCCGAGGAAGGAAAGAGTATCAGTTAGGATATTTGGTGAAGAAATGGCGAAAAGAATTGATGGAAAAAAAATAGCGGCAGAAATTAAGGATGAATTGAAAGAAAAAGTGGCTACCTATAAAAAGGAAGGCGTAGAAATTACATTGGCAGTTATTCAGGTAGGAAATGATCCAGCATCTACTGTTTATGTTGGAAATAAAAAAAAGGCATGTGAATATGTAGGAATTCGTTCTCTTTCTTATGAAATGGAAGAAAGTATTACACAGGATGAATTATTAGATAAAATTAAAGAATTAAATGAAAGAAAAGATGTAAATGGAATTTTAGTACAGCTTCCATTGCCAAAACATATTGATGAAGATGCGGTGATACGCGCAATCGATCCGAAAAAGGATGTAGATGGTTTTCATCCACAGAGTGTAGGTGCATTAAGTATAGGAGAAGCTGGTTTTGTATCTTGTACCCCGGCAGGCATCATTCAGTTGCTAAAGCGTAGTGGTGTAGAAATAGAAGGAAAAGAATGTGTTGTTGTAGGTAGAAGTAATATTGTAGGAAAACCGATTTCTATGTTATTATTACGAGAAAATGGAACGGTAACAGTATGTCATTCTAGAACTGCAGACTTAAAAGCTGTTACAAAACGAGCAGATATTTTAGTGGTTGCGATTGGAAAACCTAAGTTTATTACAAAAGAGTATGTAAAAGAGGGCGCAGTAGTAATAGATGTAGGAATTCACAGAAATGAAAATAATAAGCTTTGTGGAGATGTAGATTTTGCGGATGTTGAGCCGATAGTAGATGCAATTACTCCTGTACCTGGTGGAGTAGGACCTATGACCATTGCCATGCTTATGAATAACTGTGTAGAAGCAGTGAAACTACAGGAAGAATAGGAGAAAAACTATGAAAATATTGTTTGTTTCCCTGGGATGCGATAAAAATCTGGTTGATAGTGAAGTGATGTTAGGATTACTTCGCGAAAAGCAGTACGAGATTACGGATGATGAGCAAAAAGCAGATGTAATCGTGGTAAATACCTGCTGTTTTATAAATGATGCTAAGGAAGAAAGCATTACAACCATTTTAGAAATGGCGGAATTAAAGAAAAATGGGAATTTAAAAGCTTTAATTGTAACCGGATGTTTGGCACAACGCTATAAAGACGAGATAAGAAAGGAAATCCCAGAGGTAGATGCAGTTCTAGGAACGAATAGTTATGAGGATATTTGTGATGCTGTAGAGGAAGCATTACAGGGAAAAGTAACGGAAGAATATAAAGATTTAAACTATTTGCCACTGGTAGATACAAAACGTATCAACACAACAGGTGGATATTTTTCTTATCTGAAAATTGCAGAAGGTTGTGATAAGCACTGCACGTATTGCATTATTCCAGAAATTCGTGGAGATTATCGAAGTGTTCCGATGGAAAAGTTATTGAAAGAGGCGACACAATTAGCGGAAAATGGTGTGGAAGAATTGATTTTAGTTGCGCAAGAAACAACTATGTACGGCAAGGACATCTACGGGAAAAAATCGTTACCGATTTTATTGCGAAAGTTATGTGAGATTTCAGGAATAAAATGGATACGAATTTTATATTGCTATCCAGAAGAAATTACAGATGAATTAATTCAGGTTATAAAAGAGGAACCGAAGATATGTAAATATCTGGATATGCCGATACAACATGGAGCAGATGGAATTTTAAAAAGAATGGGTAGAAGAACAAATAAAGCAGAACTCATTTCCATTGTAGAAAAATTGAGAAAAGAAATTCCAGAGATTTGTCTTCGCACTACATTAATTAGTGGTTTTCCAGGAGAGACACAAGAACAGCATGAAGAATTGCTGGAGTTTGTTAAAAAATTACGTTTTGACAGACTAGGTGTATTTACCTATTCACCAGAAGAAGGAACTCCGGCGGCAGATTTTCCAGATCAAATTCCAGAAGAAATAAAAGAGAAACGAAGAAATGAAATTATGGAGGCACAGCAAAAGATTGCTTTTGAAACAGCAGAAGAAAGGCTGTATCAAAAAGTAGAGGTACTTATTGAAGGAAAATTGCCTGATGAAAATGTATTTATAGGAAGAACCTATAGGGATGCACCAAATGTAGATGGGTATATTTTTGTGCATTGTTCACACGAATTAATGTCAGGAGAGATGGTTACTGTTCAGGTTACAGATGCGAAAGAATATGATTTGATTGGTGAAGTTGTGTGGGATTGATTCTTGTGCTAAAATAGTTTTGATGAATAAAAGAAAAATAATAGGAAGGAAAACGTAGTAAACAGAATAAAGTTTATACGCGGGTGTTACAATGAATTTACCAAATAAAATAACCGTTTTACGTGTAATATTAATTCCATTTTTTGTAGTTTTTATGCTTGTGAATGCAATACCATATCATAATTACATTGCGGGAGCTATATTTTGTGTGGCATGCATTACAGATACATTGGATGGCTATCTTGCAAGAAAGTATCATCTAGTTACAAACTTTGGAAAATTTATGGATCCATTGGCCGATAAATTATTGGTATGTTCTGCATTGATTTGTTTTGTAACGTTGCCAGAATTGCATTTTCCGGCATGGGCAGCTATTGTGATTATTTGCAGAGAATTTACAATTAGTGGATTTCGTTTGATTGCTTCTGATAATGGAGTAGTAATAGCAGCTAGTTATTGGGGAAAATTCAAGACGGTTTCTCAGATGATTATGTCTATTTTGTTGATTTTTAATTTTGCTGGAAAGCCAATGTATTATGCCGAACAGTTCTTTATTTATTTGTCTGTAGTATTTACAGTCATTTCCCTTGTGGATTATATTGCCAAGAATAAAGATGTGTTGAAGGAGACAAAGTAAGTATGATTTCAGTAATAGGTGGCGGTGCTGCTGGAATGATGGCTGCGATTATGGCAGCAAGAAACGGACATAAAGTACAGTTGTTTGAAAAAAACGAAAAACTGGGGAAAAAACTATATATTACTGGAAAGGGAAGATGCAATATTACCAATGCGGCAGATATGGAACAATTATTTGCCAATGTGGTAACAAACCATAAGTTTTTATATAGTGCTTTTTATGGTTTTGATAATATGCAGACGATTTCTTTTTTTGAGGAACTGGGTGTAAAAACAAAAATCGAGAGAGGAGATCGTGTATTCCCTTTGTCGGACAAGTCATCAGATGTCATAAATGGATTACAAAGGGAATTACAACATTTAGGCGTAAAAGTTTTTTTTAATACCACTGTATTGGATCTTATTACAAAAGATGATGGTATCAAAGCAATTGAGATAGAAAGAAATGGGAAAAAGGAAGTAGTCGATACGACTGCGGTGATTGTGGCAACAGGAGGGTTATCTTATCCTAGTACAGGTTCTACGGGAGATGGATATCATTTTGCAAAAAAGCTGGGACATACCGTAACAAAGCTGTCGCAGGCATTAGTTCCGTTTCAGATAGAAGAAGAGTATGTACAGCAAATGCAGGGCTTGTCGCTTCGCAATGTTTCAGCGAGAGTGTATGCTGGCAAAAGAAAAATATATGAGAACTTTGGTGAGATGTTGTTTACACACTTTGGAGTCAGTGGACCATTGATTTTAAGTGCAAGCAGTTATGTGGCACCTTTTATGGGAAAACAGGATATTGTGCTTCAAATTGATTGTAAACCGGCTTTAAGTGCAGAACAGCTTGATGCAAGATTGTTGCGTGATTTTTCGGAAATATCCAATAAACAATTTAAAAATGGACTGGACAAGTTGTTGCCAAAGAAAATGATTCCAGTTATGATTGAATTGAGTGGCATTGATCCTAATAAACCGATTCATTCCGTAACAAAGGAAGAACGGCATAGAATTGTTTCATTACTTAAAAATTTAGAATTGCACGTAGAACGTTTACGAGGATATAATGAGGCTATTATTACACAGGGCGGTGTGTCGGTAAAAGAAATTAATCCAAGTACAATGGAATCTACTAAAGTAAAAGGAGTGTATTTTGCAGGTGAAGTGCTTGATTTAGATGCACTTACTGGCGGATTTAACTTACAAATAGCGTGGTCTACTGGTTTTTTAGCAGGAACAGAGGTAGAAGAATAGGAGAAAAAGATGGCAATTAATATAGCAATTGATGGACCTGCAGGAGCAGGAAAAAGTACAATCGCAAAGATGGTTGCAAAAGAATTGGGATTTATTTATGTTGATACAGGTGCCATGTATCGTGCGATTGCTTTGTATATGCTTCGTAATAATATGAAACAGGAAGAAGAAGTTGCAACGCATGTAAAAGAGGCATCTGTTGAAATCATTTATCAAAATGGAGAACAACAGGTAGTATTAAATGGAGAAAATGTAAGTGGTCTTATTCGTACGGAAGAAGTAGGAAAGATGGCCTCTTTTGTGGCGAAAATCAAAGAAGTAAGAGCACAGCTTTTGGATTTGCAAAGGAATTTAGCTGCAAAAGAAAATGTAATTATGGATGGAAGAGATATTGGTACGCATGTATTACCAAATGCAGACGTAAAAATCTACTTAACTGCCAGTGCTTCAGAACGTGCAAATCGTAGATATAAGGAATTATGTGAAAAAGGAATTACGTGTAATTTACAGGAAATTGAGAATGATATTATTGCAAGAGATGAGCAGGATATGAATCGTGAAATTGCACCATTAAAGCAGGCAGAGGATGCTGTTCTTGTGGATAGTTCTCATATGACTATTGCAGAGGTTGTAGCAAATATTATTGCGATTTATAAGAAAAATATCTAGGCATGATATTGAAAGGCTAGGTGAAAAAATGGAAGTAACATTGGCAAAAAGTGCAGGATTTTGTTTTGGCGTGAAACGTGCTGTAGATATGGTATATGAAGAAGCAAAAAAAAATGAGCAGGTTTATACTTATGGTCCTATTATTCACAATGAGCAGGTGGTAGCCGACCTGCAAAAAAAAGGTGTGGCTGTACTAAATTCGATTGATGAATTGAAGAAGCTTAAGGAAGGAACCGTCATTATTCGTTCGCATGGTGTGTCAAAAGATGTTTATGATATTCTACAAAAAGAAAATATCAGAATCGTAGATGCTACTTGTCCATTTGTAAAAAAAATACACAATATAGTAAAAGAGCATACAGAAGAAAATGAAAATGTGGTAATTATTGGTAATGCAAAACATCCAGAGGTGGAAGGCATAAAAGGCTGGGGAGGCGACAATGTTACTGTAATAGAGACCATAGAAGAGGCAGAGGCATATGTGCCAAGCCAGGAAAAAAAGACCTGCATTGTATCACAAACGACATTTAATTACAAGAAATTTCAAGATATAGTTGAAATAATTTCAAAAAAGAGGTATGATATAATTGCTTTAAATACAATTTGCAATGCTACAGAAGTGAGACAAAGTGAAGCGATGCAGTTGGCAAAAGTCTCGGATGCAATGATTGTGATTGGTGGACAATCCAGTTCCAATACACAGAAGTTGTATGAGATATGTAAAAGAGAATGTGAGAATACTTACTATATACAGACACTTGTTGACTTAGATTTGGACGCGTTCCAGTCGTTTCGTAGCGTAGGTATTACAGCAGGGGCATCAACCCCAAATAATATTATTAAGGAGGTTCAAACAGCATGTCAGAACAGAGCTTTGAACAATTATTAGACGAGTATGAAAAAACAATCCATAATGGTGAGATTGTAGAAGGGACAGTCATTAGTGTAAAGGAAGACGAAATTGTCTTGAATATTGGATACAAGGCAGATGGTATCATTACTAGAAATGAATACAGCAACACACCAAACATTGATTTAACAACTGTTGTAAATGTTGGTGACACAATGGAAGCTAAAGTCCTTAAAGTGAATGATGGAGAAGGTCAGGTATTATTAACTTACAAGAGACTTATGGCTGAAAAAGGTAATAAGAGAATTGAAGAAGCATTTAACAATCAGGAAGTATTAAAGGCACCAGTTGCTGCTGTATTAGATGGTGGTTTAAGTGTAGTAGTTGAAGAAGCAAGAGTATTTATTCCTGCAAGTTTAGTTTCTGATACTTATGAAAAGAATCTTTCTAAGTATGCTGGTCAGGAAATCGAGTTTGTTATTACTGAATTTAATCCAAAGAGAAGAAGAATTATTGGTGACCGTAAGCAGTTATTAGTTGCTAAGAAGAAAGAATTACAGAAAGAATTATTCGAAAAGATTTCTGTAGGTATGACTGTAGAAGGTACTGTTAAGAATGTAACAGACTTTGGTGCATTCATTGATTTAGGTGGTGCAGACGGATTATTACACATTTCAGAAATGTCTTGGGGACGTGTAGAAAGCCCTAAGAAGTTATTTAAGGTTGGAGATGTAGTAAAGGTTCTTATCAAGGATATCCAGGGTGAAAAGATTGCATTAAGCTTGAAGTTTGAGGATCAAAATCCATGGATTACTGCTGCAGATAAGTATGAAGTTGGTACAGTTGTAACTGGTAAGGTTGCAAGAATGACAGACTTTGGTGCATTCGTAGAATTAGAGCCAGGAATTGATGCATTATTACATGTTTCTCAGATTTCAAGAGAACATGTTGAAAAGCCATCTGATGTATTAAAGATCGGTGAAGAAGTGACAGCTAAGGTTGTAGATTTCAATGGTGCAGATAAGAAGATTAGCTTGAGTGTAAAGGCATTATCTGATAATAATGAAGATGCTGAATAAGAACAGATAAAAATGGGAGAGGTTTCGACCTCTCCTTTTTTTGTTTTTTGGAGAAGTTATAATTATATCATTGCATTTTTTACTTCTACAATATACAATAAAAGAAACATGATTGAAGTGTAAGGGGGAAGTACAATGGAAGATAATTATGAGGGATTTAAAAGGGACGTATTTCAATTGACAAAGATTGATTTGAATGCATACAAGGAACGTCAGATGAAGAGAAGAATTGATACACTTATATCAAAAAGTGGTATATCTTCTTATAAACAGTATGTGGAATTATTAAAAAAGGATAAAGACAAATTTGAAGAATTTGTGACATATTTAACGATAAATGTATCTGAGTTTTATCGAAATCCAGAACAATGGAAAATTTTAGAAAACTCTATTTTTCCAGCGTTGTTTGAAAAATTCGGGAAAAAGTTGAAAATATGGAGTGCGGCTTGTTCAACAGGGGATGAACCATATTCGTTGGTTATGTTACTTTCAAAATTTGTGCCATTGAGTAATATAGAAATTATTGCAACGGATATTGATAAACAAATTCTTGAAAAGGCTAAGGCTGGACTTTATACAGATAAAAGTTTGAAGGCGTTACCAGATGAATTTGTTACAAAATATTTTGAAAAAATAAATGAAAAAACCTATGCTATTTCGGATAAAATAAAGTCATGTGTAAAGTTCCAACAGCATAATTTGTTGAAGGATACCTATCCTTCACAATGTGATTTGATTGTTTGTAGAAATGTTATGATTTATTTTACAGAAGAAGCAAAATCAGAGATTTATGCCAAATTTAATCAGTCTTTAAAACCTGGGGCATTTCTGTTTGTAGGAAGTACAGAGCAGATGGTACAGCCAAAGAATTTTGGTTTTGAATCGGTATATTCATTTTTCTATAAAAGGATTGAGAATTAGTAGTTGATTTTTAGAATAATATTTAGTATATTTGTCTGTGGATATGGACTAAAAATTAGGTAGGAAAACGGCAGATTGGTTGTGTTGATACATAAAATGATGATGGTGATGTGCTATCACTATTTTGCACGACTGGGCTGTTAGAGTAAAAGCGAGATTTCATTGAGGAGATTGACAAATGAAAGATATGGTAAGAGTCGCATTAGATGCAATGGGCGGAGATAATGCTCCTGCGGAGATTGTAAAGGGAGCAATAGAAGCAGTCAATGAAAAAGAGCAGATACAAGTATTGTTAGTAGGAAAAGAAGAAGAAATTCAAAAGGAATTAAAAAAATATTCTTATCCAGAGGAGCAAATTAAGGTTGTAAAAGCGGATGAAGTGATAACCAATGATGAAGCTCCTGTTATGGCAATACGCAGGAAAAAGGATTCTTCTATTGTGGTAGCACTGAATTTGATAAAAGCTGGAGAGGCAGATGCATTTGTTTCAGCAGGAAGTACAGGTGCTGTGTTAGTAGGAGGACAATTGATTGCAGGAAGGATAAAAGGGGTTGAAAGACCACCATTGGCACCGTTGATACCGACAGTAAAAGGGGTATCATTACTTGTAGACTGCGGTGCTAATGTAGATGCACGTCCATCCCACTTATTGCAATTTGCAAAGATGGGTTCTATTTACATGGAGAATGTAATTGGAGTTGAAAAGCCTAGAGTTGCTATTGTTAATATTGGTGCAGAAGAAGAAAAGGGAAATATGCTTGTGAAAGAAACTTACCCAATGTTAAAGAATTGTAGTGAGATTAATTTTGTTGGTAGTATTGAAGCAAGAGATATTCCGTATGGAGAGGCAGATGTTATTGTCTGTGAGGCATTTGTTGGAAATGTCATCTTAAAATTATATGAAGGCTTATCATCCGCTTTGGTTAGCGAAATTAAAAAAGGTCTTATGTCTACAACAAAAAGTAAGATTGGAGCAGCATTGGCAATGCCAGTGTTGAAAAACACAATAAAGCAGTTTGATGCCAGTGAATATGGTGGTGCTCCTATGCTGGGGTTAAATGGACTGGTTGTTAAGACACATGGTAGTTCAACCAGCAAAGAAATTAAGAACTCAATTATTCAATGTTCTTTATTTAAGGAACAGAATATTAATGAGAAAATAAAAGAAAATATTCTTTTGGAAGATAATGAGTAAGAAAGGCGGGAACAGTATGGAATTTGAAAAATTACAAGGTATTATTAGTGAGGTATTAAATGTAGATGCAGATGAAATCAAAATGGAAACTTCATTTGTAGATGATTTAGGAGCAGATTCTTTGGATGTTTTTCAAATAATAATGGGAATTGAAGAAGAATTTGAAATCGAAATTGACAATGAAGAGGCTGAAAAGATTGTTACAGTTGCAGATGCAGTTGAGCAAATTAAGAATGCTATAGCATAATGACGATATATAGTAAGTGAGAATATAGGCTGTCTGTATCTATACAGACAGCTTATATGTGTAATTAGACAAACAAAGGGAAGATACTAATAGGAAAGGTTAGGCGTGATTCATGATTAATCAGGAAAAGATGGGAGAATTTGAAAATAAGATTGGGTATCATTTTCAAAATCGAAACTATTTACGTCAGGCATTATCACATAGCTCCTATGCAAATGAGATGCGTCTGAGTAAATTAGCAAATAACGAGCGATTAGAATTTTTAGGAGATGCGGTTCTGGAACTGATGTCCAGCGAGTATATATTTCGTACCAATGAGCAGATGCATGAAGGGGAAATGACAAAACTTCGTGCCAGTCTTGTATGCGAGCCTACATTGGCTATGTGTGCCAGAGAAATAAATTTAGGTGACTATATTTTATTGGGAAAAGGAGAAATTGCAACAGGAGGAGCAACAAGAGATTCTATTCTTTCTGATGCTTTTGAAGCAGTGATTGGTGCAATTTATTTAGACGGTGGTTTTACTAGTGCAAAAGAGTTTATTATGAAATATGTGTTAGACGATATTGATAGCAAAAAACTCTTTTTTGATAGTAAGACTATCTTGCAGGAAATTGTGCAGGCAGATTATAAAGAACCGTTACAATATAAGTTACTAGGGGAGTCAGGACCTGACCATGATAAAGTTTTTACGGTTGCTGCAATTGTAGATGGAAAAGAACTTAGTCAGGGTACTGGAAAGACAAAAAAGGCTGCGGAGCAGGCGGCTGCATATCAGGCAATTTTGAAGCTTACTGATTAGAGAGAAGAAAGAGGGCATATATGTATTTAAAAAGCATTGAGATACATGGTTTTAAATCCTTTGCAAATAAAATTGTATTTGAGTTCCAAAAAGGAATTACAGCAATCGTTGGACCAAATGGTAGTGGAAAGAGCAACGTGGGTGATGCAGTTCGCTGGGTACTTGGTGAGCAGAGTGCAAAACAATTACGTGGTTCTAAAATGGAAGATATTATTTTTGCAGGAACGGAATTGAGAAAACCACAGGGATTTGCTTATGTGGCAATTACATTTGATAATTCAGATCACAAGCTGCCAACTTCTTATGAAGAGGTTACAGTAGCCAGACGTGTGTATCGTTCCGGTGAAAGTGAATATTTAATGAATGGTGTGAATTGCCGTTTACGTGATGTCCAGGAACTATTTTTAGACACAGGTATTGGTAAAGAAGGGTATTCAATTATCGGTCAGGGACAGATTGATAAGATTTTAAATGGTAAACCTGAAGAACGTCGAGAATTATTTGATGAGGCAGCAGGAATTGTAAAGTATAAAAAAAGAAAAGCTACTGCACAGAAAAATTTAGAGGTAGAACGTCAGAACTTAGAACGTATTAATGACATTTTATCTGAATTAGAAAAGCAGGTTGGACCGTTGAAGCAACAATCTGAAACTGCTAGGGAATATTTACGACTAAGAGAGGATTTAAAACAGCTTGATGTAAATCTGTTTTTGCAGGAATATGAACAGCTTCATGTAGAAGAAGATAAAGTACAAAACAATATTGAAATTGTCACAACTGATTTTGAGGAAAAAAACAAGTTGTTTTCTCATATAAAGGAGGATTATGAACAACTTGAAAGAGTATTGGAGCAAAAAGATATTGTTTTAGAAAAAAACAAAGGGGCCGTAAATGAAAAGCGAATCCGTAAGGAGCAATTAGAGGGTGAAATTAAGGTTTGCTACGAACAGATTTTAGCGGCAAAGCAAAACGATAAACATTATCAGGAACGTCTTAAAACAATCCTTTCGGATGTAGATACAAAGAATAAAGAACGTCAACAACAGTTGGAAGAAAAAGAGAAGCTGTTTTCGGGAATGCAGAACATTGAACAAAAAAAAGATGGCATGGAAGAAAAAGTTACGAATTGTAAGAGCCAGATGGATGCTATCAATGATAAAATTGATCAATGTAATCAGGAAATTATGCATCGCCTAAATGAGAATGCAACATTGAAGGCAAAATTGGAAAAATATAATACAATGCTGTCGCAGGAAAATGTAAAGAAAGCACAATTAACCCAACGCATTTTGAAGAATAAGACCGATGAAGCAATTTGTGTAGAAACGTTGCAAAAAGAAGAAGCCCGTTTAAATGAGGTTACGGTTCAGATTCAAGGGAAAAACCAACGACTACAGGAATTACAGGAAAAACAGAAAGCGGACAGGAGCAATTTAGAAGATTTACGAAAAGAACTTAATGTAAAACAGCAGGAGTATCATAGAGAACAGTCAAAACTGGAAACTTTGCGAAATATGACGGAACGTTATGATGGTTATGGACAAAGTATTCGTCGTGTTATGGAGCAGAAAGAAAAAAATGCTGGTATTGTAGGTGTGGTAGCAGACATTATTAAAGTAAAAAAAGAGTATGAAGTAGCCATGGAGATTGCCCTTGGAGGAAGTATCCAAAATATAGTTACAGATACGGAAGAAACGGCCAAGCAATTGATTCAATTTTTAAAGAAAAATCGTTATGGACGTGCGACATTTTTGCCTTTAACAGTAGTTGGAAAAAGAAATGTATCTAAGAGAGAGGATGCCAGAAAGGAACCTGGTGTACTAGGATTTGCCAGTGAACTTGTTAGTGCCCAAAAAGAGTTTAAGAATCTGGTAGAATATTTGTTAGGTAGGATTCTTGTGGTAGATCATATTGATCATGCAATTGCAGTTGCAAGAAAATACAATAATTCTATTCGTATTGTAACGTTGGAAGGAGAATTATTAAATCCTGGCGGTTCTATGTCTGGTGGTGCTTATAAAAATTTGAGTAATCTATTGAGCAGACGTAGAGAAATGGAAGATGGAGAGAAGAAACTTGGAAATTTAAAGCAGGATTGTGAAAATGTACAAAAGAAAATAGAACTTCTTCAAAATAGTGGAGATTTGCAGGCGCAGGAGCGAAGAGACATTCAGAGTGAATTGCAGCAATTATATGTATTGGAGAATACTGCCAAATTAAATTATAATCAAGCTAAAAGTAATCGCGAGACAATTGAGAAGGGATATCTGTCTATTCAGGAGGAAACAGAGAATATAGAAAGGCAGTTTGCAGAATTGCGTGGAAATGTTACTATGCTTCAAAAGCAGATGGATATGCTGGAAGAGGAAAATGAGGATCACGAGAAGAAAAAGAAAGAATATAATAAGGAGCTTGAAGATAAAAGAAAAGAATTAGAAGAGTTACGTGAACAGGTGGCAGGGGTTACAATTGAAGCATCTTCTTTTGAGCAAAGGAAAGAGTTTATAGAAACCAATATTCAACGTATTCAAAGAGAATTGGATACATTGAAGGAGGAACATAGCCGCCTGGGGGAAAATGCAGCTAATTCAGCACAACAGGTTATTGAAAAAGAGCAGGCTATTCAGGTTATGAAGAGTCAATTAGAAACGGAAGAAAAAGATATCAAAGAAGTTGGTGATTATATAGAATCATTGAAAAGTGACCGAGAAGAGACGGCCAAACAGCATAAGGACTTATTAAGACAAAGGGAACAAATTTCCGATGATTTGGGTAATCTCGATAAAGAAATCTTCCGATTAAATAATCGAAAAGAAAAAATTGCCGAACAGATGGAACAGCAGTCTAATTATATGTGGGAAGAATATGAATTAACTTATCAGACTGCAGCAGAACATAAAACAGAAACAAATCTTGATTTTTCAACTATGAAGAAACAAATCAGTGAGGTAAAAGCAAAGATGAAAGGGCTTGGAGATGTAAATGTAAATGCGATTGAGGATTATCGTAGCATTTCCGAGCGATATGAATTGTTACATTCTCAGCATGAAGATTTGATTCATTCAGAAGAGGTATTAATGAACATAGTAGAAGAACTGGATATTGAAATGCGAAAGCAGTTTGAAGAAAAATTTGCTGAGATTAAAGGTCAGTTTGACATTGTGTTTAAAGAGTTGTTCGGCGGAGGAAAAGGAACGATTGAGTTGATGAGTGATGAGGATATTTTGGAGGCAGGTATCAACATTATTGCGCAACCACCGGGAAAGAAGTTACAGAATATGATGCAGATGTCTGGTGGAGAAAAGGCATTGACTGCTATATCGCTTTTATTTGCTATTCAAAATTTGAAACCGTCACCATTTTGTTTGCTTGATGAAATAGAAGCTGCATTGGACGACTCCAATGTAAAACGATATGCACAATATTTACATAAACTTACAAAGGATACACAGTTTATTGTTATTACACACCGTAGAGGTACTATGTCAGCGGCGGATATTATGTATGGTATTACCATGCAAGAAAAAGGTGTATCTACAATGGTTTCTGTGAATTTGATAGAAGATCAGCTTGATGAGATGGAAAAGGCTGGAAATAAGAATTAGGAGGAAAAAAAGATGGCATTATTTGGTTTATTTAGAAAAAAGAAGGATGAAACAGACGTACCTGAGGGGCCCGGTGGGTCGGAAAATTTAGTTGAAAGTGATACACAGGATATACAGGATGCAATATCCTCAGAGATTAAACAGGAAGATGCAGTTAAAGAATTTGAGGAAGATGAACAGGAAGAAGAAAATGCAGATTCTGTTAATGTGACAGGAAGTTTGCAGGGTTCTATTCGAGAAGCTGTTTTTGAGGAAATATCATCAAACGAAGATGGAACAGAAGAAAAAGAAGCGGAGACAGATGAAGAGTTAGAAAATGAAGAAATGTATATGGATACCATGCAAGATGATATTCAGGAAGCTGTAGCAACAGAAGTGGAGAAGAGTGAAGGAAAAGAAAAGAAAGGCTTTTTTAAGCGTTTGGTATCTGGCTTGACGAAAACTCGTGATAATATTGCAAATGGCATCGATTCAATTTTCAGCAGTTTTACCAAGATAGACGAGGATTTCTATGAAGAATTGGAAGAAGTGCTTGTTATGGCAGATATTGGAATACATGCAACGACAGAGATTTTAGAGCAATTACGCAAACGAGTAAAAGAAGAAAAAATTAAAGATGTAGCTGAGTGCAAGCAGATTTTGATTGACAGTATCAAAGAGCAGATGCATGTTGAAAAAAATGCCTATGATTTTGAAGATAAAAAATCAGTTGTATTATTTATTGGTGTAAATGGAGTAGGAAAGACGACTTCTATCGGAAAATTATCCAGCCAATTAAAGAAAAAAGGGAAAAAGGTACTTGTAGCTGCGGCAGATACATTCCGTGCGGCTGCCATTGAACAGTTAGAGGAATGGACGAACAGAGCAGGTGTAGATATTATTGCACAGCAGGAGGGTTCTGATCCTGCGGCTGTAGTATTTGATGCGTTAGCTTCTGCCAAAGCAAAGGGAACAGATATTCTATTAGTTGATACAGCAGGTCGATTGCATAACAAAAAGAATTTGATGGAAGAGTTGAAAAAAATCAATCGTATCATAGATCGTGAATATCTGGATGCGTATCGTGAAACATTTATTGTATTAGACGGGACTACCGGACAGAATGCAATGGCACAGGCAAAGCAATTTAGCGAAGTAGCAGACATTACCGGTATTATTCTGACAAAATTGGACGGTACTGCAAAAGGTGGTATCGCGATTGCTATTCAGTCTGAACTAAAGATACCTGTAAAGTACATTGGTATTGGTGAAAAAATAGACGATTTGCAAAAATTTAATGCGGATGATTTTGTTGATGCGTTGTTTGAAGTAGAGGAATAGCAGATATTTATTCTTTGTTGTTAGGCGTTTATACCAAACAATGGCTTGCAACAAAAAAGTAATAGTGCTAGAATATATAGAAATAAGAATCATACAGGATGAGAAAAGAGGTTGTTTGTAATGTTGACATTAGAAAAATTTGAGGAAGCATCAGAATGTGTCAAAAAGGTGATTAACAGAACAAAACTTGTGTATAGTGAGTATTTTTCTGCAACATCAGGAAATAAGGTATATTTGAAACCTGAAAATATGCAATATACAGGTGCATATAAGGTTCGTGGAGCTTATTATAAGATTAGTACACTTTCCAAGGAAGATCGTGCCAAAGGATTAATTACTGCTTCAGCAGGAAATCATGCACAGGGAGTTGCATATGCAGCAAAGATTTACGGTGCAAAGGCTACCATTGTAATGCCAACAACGACGCCATTGATAAAAGTGAATCGTACCAAAAGTTATGGAGCAGAAGTTGTTTTATATGGTAATGTTTATGATGATGCTTGTGCATATGCATTAAAGCTTGCGGAGGAAACAGGTGCCACATTTATTCATCCTTTTGATGATGAGCAGGTAGCGACTGGTCAGGGAACTATTGCTATGGAAATCTTTAAAGATTTGCCAACTGTTGATATTATTCTTGTTCCGATTGGTGGTGGCGGTCTTGCTACTGGTGTTTCTACGTTGGCAAAGATGCTTAATCCAAACGTTAAAGTGATTGGAGTAGAGCCGGCTGGAGCTAACTGTTTACAGGAATCTTTAAAGCAGGGAAAAGTTGTATCATTACCAAATGTAGATACGATTGCAGATGGTACAGCGGTGAAAACGTCAGGAAGCACTATTTTCCCATACTTGCAGAAAAACATTGATGATATTATTACCGTTGAAGATAGAGAACTTATTGTGGCATTTTTGGATATGATGGAAAATCACAAGATGGTAGTAGAAAATTCTGGTCTGTTGACAGTTGCAGCATTAAATCATCTGGATTGCAAAGGAAAGAAAGTTGTATCTGTTTTAAGTGGCGGTAATATGGATGTAATTACAATTTCGTCTGTAGTACAGCATGGACTGATTCAAAGAGGACGAGTATTTACAGTATCTGTTCGTTTGCCAGATAGACCAGGTGAACTTGTAAATGTTGCAAATGTAATTGCAGAGCAGAGAGGAAATGTAATTCGATTAGATCATAATCAGTTTGTAAGTATTAATAGAAATACTGCAGTTGAATTACAAATTACGATGGAAGCATTTGGTCATGAACATAAAGAAGAAATTATAAAAGCATTAGAGGAAAAAGGATATCATCCTAAAATAGAAGAACCAAAGAGCATTTACTAGGAGAGTATTAAAAAAGTTAGTTGTAGAAAAATAAGAAGTCAGATAGAGGTTTTGAATGAAAGTCTATCTGACTTTTTTGGCAAAAAGAATTGTGTGCTTTACATTTCTCAAAATTATTTGTATAATGGAAATATCTTATTTCAATTAGTCAATACGTTCTGTATTGCATTTTTCCATATAATAAAGGTATTGCATAAGGCGATTTTTGAAAAAATAATAGAGAGGTATTCTATCTGAGAACAAAGATTTGCCTTGACATAACAAAAAATATATATTATTATAAAATACATAGAACAGGTGTTCGTGAAAAGGAGAGAGTAGAATGGAAAAAAATACAAATAAAATGAAGGCGTTGGAAGCAGCATTAGCACAGATTGAGAAGCAGTATGGAAAAGGTTCCGTTATGAAGCTTGGAGATAAAAGTGCTAATATGCAGATTGAAACAGTGCCAACAGGTTCTCTTAGTTTGGATTTAGCATTAGGTCTTGGCGGTGTACCAAAAGGAAGAATTGTAGAAATTTATGGACCAGAATCCAGTGGTAAGACAACAGTTGCGTTACATATGGTTGCAGAAGTACAAAAGGCAGGCGGGATTGCAGGATTTATTGATGCAGAACATGCATTAGATCCCGCTTATGCAAGAAACATAGGAGTTGACATTGAAAATTTATATATTTCACAGCCAGATAATGGAGAACAGGCTTTGGAGATTACAGAGACCATGGTTCGTTCTGGTGCAGTGGACATTTTGATTGTGGACTCAGTGGCAGCATTAGTGCCAAAAGCTGAGATTGATGGTGACATGGGGGATTCTCATGTGGGATTGCAGGCCAGACTTATGTCACAGGCGTTGAGAAAATTAACTGCCATTATCAGTAAGTCAAACTGTATTGTTATTTTTATTAACCAGCTTCGTGAAAAAGTTGGTGTGATGTTTGGTAATCCAGAGACAACTACTGGTGGTCGTGCACTTAAGTTCTATTCTTCGATTCGTATGGATGTTCGTAGAATTGAAACATTAAAGCAAAATGGTGAGGCTATTGGTAACCGTACAAGAGTTCGAGTAGTTAAAAATAAAGTTGCACCACCATTTAAAGAAGCAGAATTTGATATTATGTTTGGAGAGGGAATTTCGAGAACAGGAGATGTTCTTGACTTAGCTGCCAGCGAAGGAGTAGTTGTAAAAAGTGGTGCATGGTATGCTTATGAAGGAACTAAAATAGGACAGGGTAGAGAAAATGCAAAAAATTATTTGAAAGAAAATCCGGAAGTTTTTGCTGAGATTGATAAGAAAGTTCGGGAACGTTTTGCATTAGAGGAGATGCCTGAGGAGCAATCACAGGATAGTGAAGATGAAATGGTAGAACAAACAGTAGAGGAAGAATAAAAAGCAAAAAGTGTTTGAGCAATCAGACACTTTTTCTTTATGATGGGAGAGTAAGATTGTGCAGGTAACAGCGATAGAGAAGAATGGAAAATATAAGTATAAAGTTTTCATTGACGGGGAATATGCCTTTTGGCTGAGCTGGAAAGAATTGTATTTTTGGAAGATTGAACTAAATGGAGAAATTTCGGAGGAACATTTACAGAAAATTAAAAAAGAATCAATTTTAGAAAAATGCAAGCGAAAAGCTGTATCATATTTGAAATTTTGCAATCAGACAGAACAGGAATTGCGTACAAAGTTAAAGCGACAACTTTACAAAGAAGATATGATTGAGAAAACAATTGCGTATTTGTATGACATGCACTATATTGACGATTATAGATACGCAGAGAATTTTGTGGATGTAAATAAAAATAGGCATAGCCGTAAGTGGATAGAACTTAGATTGCAGCAAAAAGGAATAAAAAAAGATTTGTCGGATGATTTTTTTGATGAAGAATATTCAGAAGATACGCCTATAAGAAAAGCAATTGAAAAGAAATTAAAAGGAACTTCTATTCAAACAAGAGAACAGCGGGAAAAGATATTATCATCTTTGTATCGTCAAGGCTTTTCCGTATATAATATAAAAAAAGTTTTAAAAGAGTATGAGTATAATGATTGAGTGTGTTCTGATAAAATTCTTGTAAAGAGTAAACTGGGGGTGGGAGTGCTACAAATATATTACTTTTTGTTGCTTGACATTTAGTGGAGAAAAGGATAAAATTAATATGTTGTGTTATGCACAGTGAAAAAATGAATAGGGAGGTGTTCGAGTGTGGACAATCCAGTACTAGTTGCTGTAATCTGTGCTATTGTTCTTATTTTACTCGTTATCACCGCTTTTGTTTCTTGGAAATTAGCTATTTCTAATAGAATTAAGAATTATGAAGCTACGGTAGGAAGTGCAGAAGAAAAGGCTCGTGAAATTAAAGATGCTGCAATTAAAGAGGCAGTTACTTTGAAAAAAGAGGCGAAGATAGAAGCACAGGAAGCTGCCCTAAAGACCAAAAACGAAGTGGATCGAGAAGTAAAAGAAAGACGTGCGGAAGTACAGCGATATGAAAAGCGTGTTTTGAGCAAGGAGGAAAACCTTGATCGAAAAATGGAAGCACTTGAAAAGAAGGAAGGAAAACTCAACGAGAGGGAAGTGGAGCTCGGACGTATCAAAGAGCGTACACAGGAATTGCACGATCAGCAATTACATGAGTTGGAGAAGATTTCCGGATTGACCTCCGAAGAAGCGAAAGAGTATCTTTTAAAAACTGTTGAAGACGAAGTAAAGCACGAAACTGCTGTAATGATTAAAGAAATGGAAAGTCGTGCAAAGGAAGAGGCTGATAAAAAAGCCAAAGATTATGTTGTAACAGCAATTCAAAAGTGTGCGGTTGATCATGTATCTGAGACTACAATTTCAGTGGTGCAATTGCCTAATGATGAAATGAAGGGACGTATTATTGGTCGTGAGGGTAGAAATATCCGAACTTTGGAAACTCTAACTGGTGTTGACCTGATTATTGATGATACACCGGAAGCTGTAATTTTATCCGGTTTTGATCCTGTCAGACGTGAAGTCGCAAGAATTGCGTTAGAGAAGCTTATTGTAGACGGACGTATTCATCCAGCCAGAATTGAAGAGATGGTTGAAAAGGCACAAAGAGAAGTCGAAATTATGATAAAGGAAGAAGGCGAGGAGGCCACATTAGAAGTTGGTGTTCATGGTATTCATCCTGAGTTGGTTCGATTACTTGGAAAATTGAGATTTCGTACAAGCTATGGTCAAAATGCATTAAAACATTCTATTGAGGTAGCTCATTTGTCTGGTTTACTTGCAGGTGAGATTGGTTTAGATGTTAGAATGGCGAAGCGAGCTGGTTTATTGCACGATATTGGTAAGGCTGTTGATCGTGAGATGGAAGGTTCACATATAGAATTAGGTGTAAGCCTATGCCGTAAATATAAAGAACCGCCTTTGATTATCAATGCTGTTGAGGCACATCACGGAGATGTAGAGCCTCAAAGTTTGATTGCATGTCTTGTGCAAGCAGCAGATGCAATTTCGGCAGCCCGTCCGGGAGCAAGAAGAGAAACTTTAGAAACATATACAAACAGATTAAAACAGTTAGAAGATATTACGAATAGCTTTAAGGGTGTGGATAAATCCTTTGCAATTCAAGCAGGTAGAGAGGTACGAATTATGGTTGTGCCTGAGCAAGTTAATGATTCAGATATGGTATTATTAGCTCGTAACATTTCTAAGCAGATTGAAGAACAGATGGAATATCCTGGTCAGATTAAAGTGAATGTGATTCGAGAATCAAGAGTAACTGATTACGCTAAGTAAATAGCGTAACGCAGAATATAGAAAAGTATTGAAAAGGAAAGATTTTCAATACTTTTCTTTTTTGTTTACGTGTGTAATGAGCCAAAGTTTTTTGAATGGCTTTACTTTCTGTTTTTTATGAGGTACTATAAATATAAGCATAATTTTAATAAGAGAAAGGTTGGATAAAAATGGCAGTTTTAGGATTTATTGGAACAGGAAATATGGGATATGCAATGTTAAAAGGTGCTTCTAATGCAATGGAGAAATCTACATTGCTTTATACAGACGTAAACAAAGAAAAATTAGAAGAGGTAAAAGGAAAAACTGGTATTTCCTATGCTGCATCCAATACTGAATTAGTGAAAAATGTAAAGTATGTTGTGTTAGCAGTGAAGCCACAATATTTAGACGGAGTATTGGAAGAAATAAAGGATGAGATTACAACAGACCATGTAGTCATTTCAATTGCACCAGGAATTGCAATTTCTCACTACAAGAAGTATTTTGGAGAGGATAAAAAGATTGTTCGGGCAATGCCAAATACTCCAGCATTAGTAAATGAAGGTATGAGTGGAATTTGCTTTTCAGAGGATGCTTTTTCAGAAGAAGAAAAATCATTAGTATGTCAATTTTTTGATTCTTTTGGAAAGTATGAAATTGTTTCTGAAGAATTGATGAATGCGGTTGTATGTGCAAGTGGAAGTTCCCCAGCTTATGTATATATGTTTATTGAAGCTTTAGCTGATAGCGCAGTAAAATATGGTATTCCAAGGGATAAGGCTTATGTGTTTGCTGCTCAAACAGTGCTTGGGTCCGCAAAGATGGTTTTAGAAACCAAGGAACATCCGGGTGTATTGAAAGATCAGGTTTGTTCTCCAGCAGGAACTACGATTGCAGCTGTTTCTGCATTGGAGGAGAGTGGTTTTAGAAGCGCAATTATTAAAGCTGCGGATGCATGTTATGAGAAATCAACATCATTCAAAAAATAAGTAATAAGATAATAATAGGGGTGGTTTTAAAATGGGAAATTATAAAAGATTAGGTCGAACACTGGTACATAAGGGGAAAATTACCTCTTTTTATACAGACCGAATGTTATTACCCAATGGAGCAGAAGCGGACTGGGATTTTATTGACCATAAAGGTGCTGCGGCATTTGTTGCAGAAACAGAAGATGGTAAAATATTAATGGTTCGTCAGTATAGAAATGCTTTGGAGCGTTATACATTAGAGATACCAGCAGGAGGCATAAACGAAGGTGAAGATTTTTGCCAGGCTGCGATCAGAGAATTAGAAGAAGAAACAGGATATATTGTGGAAGATACGCAACACTTACTAGACATATATACAACGGTTGCGTTTTGTAATGAAAAAATTGGAATTTATTGCGGTAAGGTAAAACAGAAAAAAGAACAGCATTTGGATGCAGATGAGTTTGTTGACTGCTATGAATATGATTTGGATGAATTGTTACAAATGATAGATGATGGAACTATTCAGGATTCAAAAACAGTATCAGCGTTATTAGCTTATGCAAGAAAAAGCGGTCAAAAATAACTTGTATGAAACATAGTATGGCATCATAGAATAGATTAAAAGAGTGGATTTGAGGTTGCAAGTGTCAAAACGTATTGCAATTAAAAAAAATTATATGTTTTATATCGTTTCATGGCTTTTTTGGGGCGGAATGTGCGGTATTTTAATATCTATCCTATTCTATTCACAGCTTCAGCCTTATTATGAAGTTTCGTTGCATAAGGTGTTTCAGATGGTGAAACAAATATCAAAAGGAAATGGAATTTATATACAGTCCTGCTTTATTTATCAAATAAAAAAGTGGATGTTGCTTATTTTGTTTTCGGGTGTTACCTATTTCTTGGTAATGTATTTTTGTTATTTCTTTTTCAAAGGAATGATGCGAGGATTGCTATTGGGAACATTACTTCAAAAATGTGGAATCAAAGGAATTATATTCTGGGGAATGCTTTTTTTTCCGCAGGGAATTTGCTATTTGACAGTAGAATTGGCAACCGCGTTTTTTTTGATTTCCAGACGGCACCTCGTATGGAAAATGGATAAAAAGCAATGTGGTAGAATAAAGAATATAGTTTTCTGTTCTGTAATTGTTATGGGATGTTTGTTGTTGGGTGCCTATATGGAAGGTTACGTTAATATATCCATTATAAAATGGATTATAAAAAAGAATAATTTATGACTGTTTAGAAGGTGTGAATTGTAAACGGCTCGTATAGTTAAGCAAGTTTGCGATTCATGCCTTTATTGTATTTAAAAAAAGAAAATTGCACTTTTAGGTGTTTTGTAATACAATAATATTAGGTGATAGACGATGATGAATGTAGATAGGAGATTTAGAGTTAAGATTTTAAACACTATTATGTGATAGCATTGTTTGTGAATTAAATTGTCGTTTAGACAAATAGGGGGGAATCGGTATGAAACAAGAAGAATTTAACGGAATTATTCGATATTTGGATCATACAATTGACAATGATAGAAAGATATACAGACAAGTTTTAAAAGGCCGTGATTATGAGGCTGAGATGTATCAGAAGGCGATTGTGATTGCAAATGATTTTTTGAAGAGTGATATGGAATTTACTGGTGCACAAGTGAAGGAATTAATAAAGTATATTTATGAGGTTCCATTTCAAAAAGAAGGATAAGAAAGGGTTATATTTTGATTTAATAAGATAAATGTAGATGTTTAATATTTGAAAAGTTTATAAAATTCTTTGGATAAAATAAAAATTGTAATCAGGAAGGTCATAAATTATATTGGAGTATAGACATATCAAAATAATTGGTATGTCTATTTCCTTTTTATGGAAAGGTAAGTAAAAATTTTATGATGAATATATACTTCGGGTTTAAAGAATAATTTGAGTATTTTAGTATAGAATAGTAAAAAACGGTGATTTTAATTGAAGAGAATAGTGGCAATTATAGTTAGTGTAACAATATTTTTTGGTGTTTTTTTTAAAGGGATGGATGTGCGAGCAGAGGAGACGGAAACATCGCAATTAACTCTAGAGGCTAAGTCTTATGTTTTGATGGAGGGAAGTACGGGAAAGATAATATGTGAAAGAGACAAGGATAAGGAACTGATGCCAGCTAGTATCACTAAGATTATGACACTTTTACTCATTTTTGAAGCATTAGATGAAAAGAAAATAAGCATGGAAAAAGAAGTGACCGTAAGCGAATATGCAGCAAGTATGGGTGGCTCACAGGTGTTTTTGGAAGCTGGGGAGATACAAACTGTAAAAGATATGATTAAATGTATTACAGTTTCCAGTGCGAATGACGCATGTGTGGCTATGGCAGAATTTATTTCTGGTTCAGAAGATGCTTTTGTTGAAAAGATGAACCAAAGGGCAAAGGAATTAGGAATGGAACACACACATTTTGTTAATTGTTGTGGATTGGATGATGGAGTTACAGAGAAGGAGCATTATTCAACTGCTTATGATATTGCATTGATGTCTAGAGCACTGATTATGAATCACCCGGAAATAACGGAATTTACTACTATATGGATGGATACGATTATGCATGTGACAAAAAGAGGCGAAAAAGAATTTGGATTATCGAATACAAATAAACTTGTTCGTACATATAATGGTATTACTGGGTTGAAAACAGGTTCTACAAGTAAGGCAAAATATTGTTTGAGTGCAACCGCACAAAGGAATGGGATGAATATGATTGCAGTAGTTATGGCTGCACCAGAGCCTAATTCGCGTTTTAAAGAAGCAGCAAAATTATTGGATTATGGTTTTGCAAATTGTAAATTATATTGTGATGAAAACAAATCGTTAAAAGGAAAGAAGGTAGATATAAAAAAAGGGAAAAAGGATGTTATTTGTGTGGAACCCAAGGGAAGTTTTTCTTATATATGTACGGTAGGGGAAAGTGCAGATTCTATTGACAAGAAGATGATTTGGAATGAACCGATTGTAGCTCCAATAAAGAAAGGTGCGGAGTTGGGAAAGATTATATACTATTATGGAGAAAAGAAAATAGGAGAAATTTCTGTTGTGGCAGTTGAAAATGTGGAGAAAGCAAAATATACTGATTATTTAAGGGAAGGAGTTATGGATTTTTTCCTGTTGAAAGGAGCAGATGATTAAGTGAAAAGAAATGTATTAATTACGGGAGCAAGTGGAGGGATTGGAAAGGAATTTGCTATCGCTTTTGCAAAAGAAGGAGACAATTTGATTTTGATAGGAAGGGATGAGAGACAGTTAAAAAGTGTGGCAGATAAATTACGAGAAAAATACTCCATTGATGTTTGGTGCATAAAAATGGACTTATCTCAAAAAGAGGTAGAAGAGAAATTGTTGGAATGGTGCAAAAACAGAGAGATTGCAATTGATATATTAGTAAATAATGCGGGATATGGTTATGTTGGAAAATTTTTAGAAGAAAATCTGCAACAGTTAGAAGATATGGCAAAGGTAAATATGATTGCCCTTAGTAAATTATGCTGGTTGTGTGCAAATGAAATGAAAAAAAGAAAAAAGGGTATCATAATTAATATTGCATCTACAGGAGCGTATCATCCGGGACCATATACAGCACTTTATTATGCAACTAAGGCATTTGTATTATCTTTGTCACAGGCATTGGAAATAGAGTTAAAATCGGAAGGTATTCGCGTACTTACGGTTTGCCCGGGGGCGGTAAATACAGGATTTTCGAAAAAGGCAGGAAGACGGGACAATGTATTTGCGATGTCGCCGCGGACGGTTGCAAATAAAGTGGTAAAGGAATTGAATGGAAAGAAAAATTTACTTGTTCCAGGTCTGTTTTACAAATTTTTCGTGCACATTCCCCGTAGAATTGGAAGATGTTTGGTTTGTTGGCAGCAAAAAAATATGGCATATCATATTGACAAGTAAACAGGAATACCATAAAATAAGTAAGGTTTTAGTATGTAAAGGGGCAGTCATTTTATATTATAGAAATGAATGCTTTAGATACAATAAGATGGAACAAGATAACGTATTTACTGTAGGAGGTTGCATATGAAAACGTACACAGAGATGAGCAAAGAGGAACTTTTAGCTTTAAAGGGAGACTTGGAAAAGCAGTATGAAGATGCTAAGGCATTAAATCTTGCATTGGATATGTCAAGAGGTAAGCCAGCAGCAGCTCAGTTAGATTTATCAATGCCTATGATGAGCCTTTTAAATCAGGATTCTGTTTTAAAGGCAGAAAATGGAACAGATTGTAGAAATTATGGCGTTTTAGACGGTATTCCAGAGGCGAAAAAGTTAATGGCTGATATGGTAGGGGCAAAACCAGAAAATGTGATTGTATATGGTAACTCCAGCCTTAACATTATGTACGATACCATTGTTCGTTCTATGCTTCATGGTGTTCTTGGAAGTACACCATGGTGTAAATTAGATAAAGTAAAATTCCTTTGTCCAGTACCTGGATATGACAGACATTTTGCTATTACAGAAAGCTTTGGAATTGAAATGATTTCTATTCCTATGACTGAAAATGGACCAGATATGGATATGGTAGAGAAATATGTTCAGGAAGATGAAACGGTAAAGGGTATTTGGTGTGTTCCAAAGTATTCAAATCCACAGGGAATTTCTTATTCCGATGAAACAGTTCGTCGTTTTGCTGCATTGAAGCCTGCCGCAAAGGATTTTCGCATCTTTTGGGATAATGCATATTGTGTACATCATATTTATGAAGAAAAGCAGGATGAAATTTTAAATATCTTAGAAGAATGTGAGAAGGCTGGAAATCCAGATATGGTATATCAGTTTGCATCTACCTCAAAAGTTACATTCCCAGGTTCAGGTGTAGCTGCAATTTCTACTTCTACAGCAAATATTGCAGATATTAAGAAATACTTGACATTGCAGACAATTGGACATGATAAGATTAACCAGTTGCGTCACGTTAAGTTTTTGAAAGATGTAAATGGAATAAAAGCACATATGAAAAAGCAGGCAGATATTATTCGTCCTAAGTTTGAGGCAGTATTAGAAGTTCTTGATAAAGAGCTTGGTGGACTTGGAATAGCTACATGGACAAAGCCAAACGGTGGATATTTCATTTCATTTGAGACTTTAGATGGTTGCGCAAAGGCAGTAGTGGGAAAATGTAAAGAGGCTGGTGTTGTAATGACTGGTGCTGGAGCAACATTCCCATATGGAAAAGACCCAAAAGATTCAAATATTCGTATTGCCCCAACGTTACCTACACCAGAGGAACTTTCTAAGGCAGCCGATTTATTTGTGCTTTGCGTAAAACTTGTTAGCGTAGAAAAGTTATTAGAAGGTAAATAAAATAATTATAGGAAAAATGATGGAAGTGTCATCTTGATGATTTATGAATTGTTAGGATGACACTTTTTTTGCTTTGCTGAAAAAATGCTAGAAAATGGAAGAATAGAAAAACGGTTCTTGATAAATATATGGGAAAAAGGTAAAATAAAAAGGTGTGTTTAATTTTACAGCACGGCAAATGGAAAGGAATATAAACTATATGGATAGAAAAAAGAAAGCAAAATGGCTTGGAAAAGATAAAATCATGAATCTGCTTTTTTATGGAATTGTTTTTTTTATGGCTGTTTTTATTGTAATAGAGTTAGAGCAGATTGAAGTGAATACAAGACGAGAGGAAGTACAAGCTGTTGTGGACAATTGTGCCAACGAGATTTCTTATCAAGTAAAGAACGTATTTAACAACACATATGTATTGAATTTTTCTGTTAGGCGCAACTATGGGCAGATAAACGATTTCTATTCTATAGCACAGGATATAGAGGAGATGTATCCAGGAATTGCGTTTGTAGCGTTAGCACCAGAGGGAACTATAAAAAAGATGTATCCTTTTAACATATATGGCGAATTGCAAAATAAGGATTTGCTTACTTTTTCGTCAACAGAATTAGCAGCAAAAAAGGCGGCAGAAAACAGAGAGGTTATTATTGCAGAGCCATTTAAAGCAGGAAAGCGGGGAAAAGAACTTGTGCTTGGGATGCAGTCAGTCTATATTAATAAGGCAAATGGAAAGAAGTTTTGGGGATATGCTGTAATTGGTATAGAGTTAGATTATATTACCGAGCAAATTAATGCAAGTTTGAAAGATTATGCAATAAAAATTGAATTAAATAATGCAAAATCTGGAAGAAATATTTATGCAAATCGAGAGAAAAATTTGATAAATCCAGTTGTATCTACAATTAAGATGCCAGGTCAGGATTGGACAATTTCTGTTTCACCAGAGAATATGTGGATTAGTTTAACCAACTTGATTTTACGAGCCATAATTGCTGCTGTTGTCAGTGTTCTTGTTATTATCCTGATTCGGCTGATTTATCGTGATATAGTTCGGCAAACAGAATTACAGGCGGCTTTAGAGGAAGAAAAAGAACGCTACCAGATTGCGATGGAAAGTTCTTCTGATACAATTTTTGAATATGATATAAAACAGGATACCTGTACATTTTTTGGGTCTATTTTAAATGGAAAAAAGACGGACGGGACTCGAATGGAAATAGCAAACTTTGAATCAAAAATTTTAACTGGTGAGATGTTTCATTATCAGGACATAGAAAAAGCGATACAGTTTTTTACGGGGGAAAGAACAGAACCTTTTGAGACAAGATACCGTTTCAAACAGGAAGAAGGTCAAGTACGCTATGTTTGGCTTTCTTTAAAGGGAAGTGTGATTTTAGAAAATGGAAAACCCATTAAGGTAATTGGAACAACAAGAAATATTCAGGCAAGAAAAGAACAAGAATGGAAAAGACTGGAAGAACGTAATAGGGATAAATTGACAAACTTGTATACAGAAGAATATGGAAGAATGTTGATAGAACAGTATTTGACAGCAAAGCCAAAAGAAGAAGAGTGCGAATTCTTCTTAATTGGTATTGATCATTTTCAACAGATGAATGATTTGTATGGATATATGTTTGCAGATACTATTTTGGTGGAAGTTTCAGAGATGCTTCGTGGAATAGCTAATGCGGGAGATATTTGTATTCGTTTAGGGGGAGATGAATTTATTCTGTTCCAAAAAAATTCCAACAGTTTAAAGGCAGAAAGAACAGCTAAAGAAATTATTAAGCGGGTTGGTAATGTATATGCAGGAGAAAATGAAAATGTATCCTTATCATGTAGTATTGGAAGAGCTTCTACTGCAGTTTTTCATAATTATGAACAGATGTTAAAATATGCTCATTTGGCATTTTCTTACTTGAAAGATAACGAAAAGGGAAAACAGGCAAATTATATTAATATATCAGATGAGATTGAAGAAATGATGGTTCAATCAAACTATAATGAAAGAGGAATTTCTGAGATTATAGATACCAATTCCATTCGGGATGATGATATTATTTCCTTTGCATTCGGTATATTAGAGAAAACTAAGGATTTGAAGAGTGCGATTTACATTTTACTGGCGAGAATTGGAAAAAGATACGAATTATCAGAAATACGTGTTATCGAGTCAGATTTAGATTATTTAAGTTTTCGGACCAGTTACCGTTGGTGCAATCGAAATCCGGTAGGAAAGATTGAAAAAGTTGTACATTTAGAAAATAATTCTTTGCTAAAAAAGGCATTTAATGTATTCGAAAAAGATGGTTGCATGGAAGTATCTCCTAAAATGATTGAGCGATATGAAGATAAAATGGCTGGTCTATTCCAAGGCGTGGAAGGGTATACAAGTTTACTATGTCCTATGTGGGAGGAAGGCTCTTACAAAGGTGTAATGGGATATGTCGCAAAGGAGAAGAATCGTGAATGGACTTCAGAAGAAAAACATGTATTTCGTGAGATTACGAAGATTATTTCAACGCATATTAGCCGTGTAAATGCAGATATTGCTAGTAAAGCAAAGTCAGAATTCCTTTCGAGGATGTCTCATGAAATACGAACACCAATGAATGCGATTATCGGAATGACAAATATTGCAATGTCTTCTATGACCAATTCTGCAAAAGTAATGGATTGTTTGGAAAAAATTGATGTATCTACTAAGTATTTACTATCATTGATTAATGACATTTTGGATATGTCGCGTATCGAAAGTGGAAAAATGACAATCAATAATGAAAAATTTCATTTAGATCAATTATTGCAGGAAATTGATGTTCTAATTCGACCTCAAGCTGAGGAAAAAGAATTGAACTTTATAATTGATTCTAATTATACAACGCCTTTGTTGATTGGAGATGAGCTCAGGTTGAGTCAGGTTTTGATTAATCTGCTTGGAAATGCACTGAAGTTTACACCAAAAGGAGGAAGTGTTACCTTCAAAGTGCAAGAGGCACTAAATGAAGAACAAGTATCGGCAATTTTCTTTGAAGTACGAGACACTGGAATTGGTATCAGTGAAGAGAATAAGATTCGGATTTTTGAAGCATTTGAACAGGAAAAGACGGATACGGCCAATAAGTATGGTGGTACAGGGCTTGGATTGGCAATCAGTAGCAATCTTGTTCATTTGATGGGAGGAAATTTGGAAGTTGAAAGTGAAGAACAGAAAGGTTCAGCATTTTCTTTTACATTGACATTTTCTACTTATGAGGAAGAAAAATTAGAAATTTCAAAAACAAAAGAGTCGGTTTCCTTAAAAGGAAAACAGATTTTAGTTGTAGAAGATAATGAATTAAATGCAGAGATTGCTCAGACATTGTTGGAAATGGATGAATGCATTGTAACAATTGCATATAATGGAGCAGAAGCTGTACAGACATATGAGGAAAAGGATGCCTATTTCTTTGATTGTATTTTGATGGATATTCGTATGCCAATAATGAATGGTATGGAAGCAACCAGAAAAATTCGTACATCGGGAAAGGAAGATGCTAGAAGTATTCCAATCATTGCATTATCTGCGAATGCGTTTGACGAGGATACACAGAAGTCAATTGAGTGTGGAATGAACGGACATGTGGCAAAACCTATCAACATTGATATGTTACATGAAGCACTGTATAAGGTGCTAAAATGAGAATAGAGGTTACAGATGAAAAATATTTGTTTGATAGCAGGCATTATAGTGCTTCTTGTTGTGCTTCTTATTATTTTGTGCGTATATTACAACCAAGCATTAAAATGTGTATATTATAATATCCCTAAGGAAGGGATACCAAGCGATTTTCTAGGAAGTAAGATTGTTTTATTAACGGATTTGCATGAAAGTGAATTTGGAAAGAATAATCGAAGGTTAATTGAAAAAATTGATAACGAACATCCTGATTATATCATGATTGCAGGAGATATGCTTGTGAAAGGAATAGAAATGAAAACAGATAAGACGTTTCATTTGTTGGAAAATCTTTCAAAACGTTATCCAATTTACTATGCACCAGGAAATCATGAGGAATATTTAGAACGGCTTTTTGGAAATGGTGAATATAAGGAATTTATACAAAAGCTTACTAAGCTTGGAGTGAAATATTTAGCAAATAACAGTGCTTTTATAAAGAAAGGTAATTCGCAGATTGCAATAACTGGATTACATTTGCAGAAAAGGTATTTTGCTAAGTTTTATGAAAAAGTTACCTTTGGTGTTGAAAATATGATTGAACTGTTAGGAACTCCCAAAGGAGAATATCAAATTTTATTGGCACATAATCCTAATTATTTTGATGTATATGAACGTTGGGGGGCAGATTTAGTATTGTCCGGACATGTACATGGTGGAATTGTTATTTTGCCATTTTTAGGAGGTTTGATTTCTACTACTTATGAGTTGTTTCCAAAGTATGACTTTGGTATGTTTCAAGAAAGGAATGCTCGTATGATATTATCAAAGGGACTGGGAGTTCATACCATAAAACTCAGATTGTTCAATGTTCCAGAGATTTCTGTGATTACATTGGGAGAGGAATCTACTTGCGAAAAGTAGTATTTGCGAGTAGAATAATAGATAGAGAGGTATTTTAAGATGCAGATAGTGGAACTATTAATGGCGATTTTTACGGCTGCCATTATTATGGTACTACATGAGTTTCCGAAAGCCGTATATTATTGTATTTCTTCCGAAATCCGAACATCAAAACATTGGTGGAAAAAGATAGTATGTTTGCATCGATATATTGATCCGATAGGAATATTGCTTGCAGTAGTTTCCTATGCAGGATTTTCAAAGCCGTTAATGTTTCGTGTGCAGGATCAAAAGAAAAATTTGAGAATGGGTATCATTGGTTTTGTGTGTCTATTATTTACCTGTTTCTTTTCTACCGTAGTGTTAAAATATTATTATGGAATGCAGAAACTTTCGGTAACTGTGACAGGCTTTTCTGCAATTGCTGTAGAATTGTTTTGGATATATATGGCAGCTTTAAGTGCTGGTATGTTTCTTATAAATTTATTTCCTGTTTCTATTTTTGATATGGGATTATGTATCGCTGGGGTTTCATCCAGACATTATCTTGGAATTATAAAGAATGATATGTTAATTAAAGTAATTCTTATGTTAGCCATTGCTATGGGCGTGATACGCTATTTTGCCTTTTGGATAGTGGAATTAATTTTGGCAGTTCCCTTTTAAATTGCGAGAAGGGATTTATGCATATGCGTGAGTCCATGACTGTATAAAATGGTAGCAATTGTTGTGACAATTTGAAGTTTCATAGAGGGTGTTTTCATAGTTAGTAGGAATGAAAAATAGATATCAGGATTATGGTTCAATAAGCATCAGCAGAATAGCTAAATAGGAGGAAAGTATGGGAATACCAGTAAAATTAGAAGTGTTTGAAGGTCCATTGGATCTTTTGTTATTTCTAATTGATAGAAATAAAATAGATATATATGATATTCCGATTGTTTTGATTACGGAACAATATATGGAGTATATACAAAATATGCAAACGAGAGATATGGATGTTATGAGTGAATTTTTAGTTATGGCAGCCACATTGGTAAAAATTAAGTCTAAGATGTTGCTTCCTAAAGATAAAACAAAAGAAGAGGAAGAAGATCCAAGACAGGAATTAGTAGAACGTTTACTGGAATATAAAATGTATAAATACATGTCTTTGGCATTAAAAGATAAGCAAATTGATGCAGAGAGGGTATTGTACAAAGGACCGACGATACCAGAGGAGATTGCAAATTATGAAGAGACTGTAGATATTGAAGAATTATTACAGGATATTACATTGGCAAAGTTACAGAGTATATTTCAGGATGTTATGCGGAGACAGGCAGAAAAAAAAGATCCAATTCGAAGCGATTTTGGAAAGATTGAAAAGGAAGAAATTACGTTATCGGATCGAATGATTTATATTCAGAGGTATGCCAGACATAATGGAAAGTTTTCCTTTCGTAATCTTTTAGAAGAACAGAGCACAAAGGTAGAAATTATTGTTACGTTTCTTGGCGTGCTGGAATTAATGAAGGTAAGTGTCATAAAGATAGAACAAAACGGATTGTTTGAAGATATTCAGATTGAATTTACTGGTAAGGAAGTTGACTTGTCGGAATGGGAGTAACTGGAGGATTGATGATAGTATGGAACTAAAACAGACGGAGGCGGTTATTGAAGCTGTGCTTTTTACGATGGGAGAAGCAGTAGAATTGGAAAGGCTGGCAGCCGTAGTCGGGCATGATGCAAATACAACAAGAGGAATTATTCGAGGTATGATGGATTATTATGATGCAGAGAATCGTGGTATTCAGATTATTGAATTGGATGGTGCCTTTCAGATGTGTACGAAGGCAGAGATGTATGATTCACTGATTCAGATTGCGCATATGCCTAAAAAACATACATTATCGGATGTACAGTTGGAAACGTTGTCTATTATTGCATATAAGCAGCCCATAACAAAAGTAGAAATTGAGGCAATTAGAGGGGTAAAAAGCGATCATGCTGTAAATAAACTGGTGGAATATGAGTTAGTGGAGGAAGTTGGAAGATTAGACGCGCCAGGAAGACCAATTTTGTTTGGTACATCCGAAAACTTTTTGCGAAGTTTTGGAATTGGTTCTATTGATGAGCTTCCTATTCTTAATCAGGATAAACTTGATACATTTAAGCAGGAAGCGGAGGAAGAAGTTCAATTGAGTTTACATTTAACCTAATAGGAAATTGAGAGGGGGTGAGAACAGATGGAAAAGACTATTGCATTGTCATGGAAGATGCCAGAAAGACCGGAATGCTTTTTTGGAAGAGAGAAAGAACTGGCACAATTACATAAGTATTTGAGTATGGAGAACCATACGGTATTTGTTCAGGGAATTGGGGGAATAGGAAAGAGTGAACTTGTGGCACAATATGCGATTTTAAACCGTGTAGAGTATGATGTTATTTTATTTGCGAATTGTATCTCTGATATACGAACTATGATATCCAGTGATATAGAGTTTCCAGTGGAACATGTAAAGCGAAATACATTAGATGAATACAATTTGGAAACAGAAGAAGAATATTTTAAGCGTAAATTTGCAATACTGAAGTCTGTTATAACAGAGAAGACTTTGTTAATCGTTGATAATTTTAATAATGAAGATGACGAATATTTAGAAGAATTTTTGCAACTAAATTGTTATAAAATTTTTACTTCTCGCTTGGATTGGAGTAAAAAACAATATTCTGTTTTGCAGGTAGGGGAAATCGAAAATTATCAGGATATTGAAAAAATATTTATGCATTACTATGTTCCGCAGACAGAAGAGGAAGCGGAAAAGATACATGAAATAGTACAACTGGTGAATGGATATACGTTAGCAGTAGAATGGATTGCCAAGCAATTGTCAGGGCATCTGCTTACTGTTTCAGAGATGTTAAAAAGTTTACAACAGAAAAAAATAGAGGATGCAACTATTTTTCAATCGAGCAAAGCGTTATTTCATATGTTGTTAGAAGTGTTCCAGATAAAGAAATTAAATCGGATTGAATTAGAAGTCCTTCAATTTCTATGCCTTGTGCCGTATACAGGAATATTAAAAGAAGAATTAGTAAGAATAGGTGGAGATGGAACCCATGCTGCAGTATTAAGGTTGCTTGGCAGTAGTTGGATGAAGCATGTAGAATTAGACGTTGTTGCGTTACATCCTGTGGTTGCAGAAACGGTATTGACAGAATTAAGACCAAATTGGGAGAATATTAAACGATATGCCGATAATATGGCGAAAGATTTGTTAGATGATGATCTTCCATTGTGTCAAGTGGATGCAACTTTGCAAATTGCAGAAAATATGTTTCGTATCTTAGGTGCAGATGAACCAGGAGCAGTGGTGTTGCTTATGGGTGTGGCACATTGCTTTATAAAAAGGTATCATAAATATCCGGTGGCAATTGGGTTATTGGAACAGTCCTTAAGATTGCAAGAACAAATGATTGAACAGGTTAAAGTGAAAATTGCATTATGCAAAGAGCAAAACTCTATGGATACGCAATATACACAGCTAAAGAAACAATTATTGGAACAGGAAACAGTGAGGGGTTGCATTATCCATCAAATTGGCGAGATTTATTTTATAAATGGACAATATGAAAAGGCATTAGATTATTATATGAAATTGAATGGCAGCCCGGTTGCAGATGTGTATTGTGATATTGCCAAGGTGTATGCTAAAGTAAAAGAATACAAAAAGGCAATACAGTATATTCAGGCTGGTATTAAGATGAAAAAAAGAAAGTACGGTTTAGATGAAATACCATTAGTAGAAAATTATCTGTTATTAGCAAGTATGTATATTGATAATAATGATTTTCGAATGGCAAGACAATGGATGGATGAAGCAGAGCAAATTGCAACAAAGCAGATGACGGAAAGACAAAAGGCAGACTTTTATTATCAATATGCAATATTATTAAAAAATATGGGACAGATAGAGGAAGCCTTGTCTTATGATCAAAAGGTGTGTGCATTATATTTGCAGTTATATGGAGAAAATCATATGTCTGTGATTCATGCGTATGCGGCTATGGCGGTAGACTATTATCGGCTGGCGGATTATGTAAGTGCATTGCAATGTACATTAAAAGAAATTGTACTTCGAAAAAGAGTACGAAGAATAAAAAAGAAGTTATATTTAAGCGTATCCAGATTGATTGGAATGATTGATGTAAATGAGCTAGAAGAGGAAACGAAGGCGGAATTAAGAGTATTTATGAGTGATTTCAATCGTATGTTAAAGGAAAATCCAGAGGAAGGCGAAGAAATGCTACGGCAATAGTGGGATTGACTGAATGACAGATGGAAAAAATTTTATTTTTACTTGACAGATTCTAAATTTCTGCTATAATCATAATAGTGCTATTCAAAAAATACCCAAACAGTTGTATAGGCACAATACACAACTGGAGGGAGGTTAGGTGTGAGGCTATGTCAAATGTAATCGTAAAAGACAACGAGACTTTAGATAGTGCTTTACGCAGATTCAAAAGAAACTGTGCAAAGGCAGGAATTCAGCAGGAAATCCGCAAGAGAGAGCATTACGAAAAACCAAGCGTTAGACGTAAAAAGAAATCTGAAGCTGCTCGTAAGCGTAAATTTTAATAGTAATTAACTTATATGCCCTTAATATTATATATTAAGGGCATTTTTCTGCGTATATAGATAATTATGGAAAGTAATTAAAGAGTCTACTTTTAAAACAGAATCCTAATTCTTTTCTTTTCTGCATAAGATATATAAATATACTGTTGAGAGGGAAATATGAGAAGAAAAGCAGCAAAAGTAAAAAAAGAAAAAATCTCTACGCGTTCTGTTGAACGGGCAAATAGGCTGGAACATCTGGCTGGGACTCTTGCAGTTCCACAGGATATTTTGGCAGAGAGTATTTTGATTTCTGTTTATGGCAGGCAATGTGTTCGATTGGAGAATTATAAAGGTATTTTAGATTATTCAGATACGCAAATTAAGGTTTGGTCAAGAGATGGAAAGATTATAATTACCGGGAAAAAAATTCATATATCCTATTGTTCGGATGTTGAATTGTGCATAATTGGGAGAATTAGCCAAATTCAATATATAGAATAGGAGGGGTATTATGTGGAAACGGATGATGAGGTGGTGCAGAGGGTATGTTTTAGTAGAACTAAGAGGGGCAGCGCAAGAAAGATTTTTTAATTTATGTCGGAGACATAATATTTATTTGTGGAATATTTATACTGTGGATAATCAATATTTTTGTTGCATGGATTTATCAGATTTTCGATTCATTAAAAAGATTGCAAGAAAAGCAAAAGTTAGACCGTGGATTGTAAAGCGCATTGGACTTCCTTTTTTTATCAATCAGATATGCAAACAAAAGGGAGTAATTTTGGGATTTGTTTCGGGAATGATACTTATGTATGGTCTTAGTTTGTTTTTATGGGATATTTCTTTTACGGGACAGTCATATTATACGGAAGAACAATTGTTATCTTATTTAAGTACAATACAGGTACATACAGGGGTTCCGATACATAGGATTAATTGTCAGGATATTGAAGAGCAGCTTCGTATCAGTTATCCTAATATTGGATGGGTTTCTGCTGAATTAGAAGGAACAAAGCTATCGATTTCTATTGTAGAAACAAGGCTTCCAACAAAGAAAACATTGGATGATAGTGCCTGTCATGTGATTGCACCGGAAAAGGGAAAGATTGTCAATATTGTAACTAGACAGGGCGTTCCTTTTGTAAAAAAGGGAGACAAGGTAAAAAGGGGGCAGATTCTGATTTCTGGGATATTAGGGTTGCAAAACGATGATGGAACTTTGAAAAAAAAGAAAGCAGTACATGCAGATGGAGATATTCAGTTGCGGACGACAAAAAGTATTACATTTACGTGTGATCGAATTTATAAAGTGAAAAATTATACCGGTTATGAGAAAAAAATAGTAGAGCTAAAGGTGTTTAATAAAAAAATATATTTTCTAAATCCACTGAAAGGTTTTGATAAAGCAAAAAAATATGATATAATTGCTAACGTATGTAATGTTTCTGTCAGTAAATCCTTTGTTTTACCGTTGAGTTACGGACAGACCTGTTATCGACAGTATGAGGAAATAGAAGCAAGGTATACACCGGAACAGGCGAAAGAAATTTTACAGGAGCAAAGTCTGGAGTATATGAAAAAAGCAAAACAGCAGAAACAGACGATAGAAAAAAAGAGAGAGCAGTATAAGACCGAGAAGGATAAGGTTTCGCTTCAGGTAGAATTTGTAATAGAAAAGCCGGTAACAACTTATAAGGAAATTACCGCTCAGGAGTTGAGTCAGGAGGAAGACAATGAGCTTAGTGGAGATAATGATTGAGGTGCCTGTGGAACATGAGCAAAATGTTTGCGGACAATTGGATAGGCATGTAAAGCAGATTGAGCATACACTAAATGTAACGATTGTGGCTCGGAACGGACAGATAAAGTTAATTGGTGACAAACAAAATGTGGATAAAGCCAAAAGTGTTTTTTTGAATTTAATTGAATTATCAAAACGGGATAATGTTATTACAGAACAAAATGTAAATTATGCGTTAGCACTAAGTATGGAAGATAAGGAAAGTGCTATAGTAGAAATTGATGGGGATGTGATTTGTCATACCATACAAGGAAAACCTATCAAGCCAAAAACAATTGGGCAAAAAAATTATATCGATCAGATAAGAAAAAAAATGATTGTATTTGGAGTGGGACCTGCGGGAACTGGAAAAACCTATTTAGCAATGGCAATGGCAATTACAGCCTTTAAAAATGATGAAGTTGGAAAAATTATTATGACAAGACCTGCGATTGAAGCAGGGGAGAAATTGGGATTTCTTCCGGGAGATTTGCAGAGTAAAGTTGATCCATATTTGAGACCATTGTATGATGCATTACATCAGATTATGGGACCTGAAAGCTTTATGAAAAATATGGAGAAAGGTTTGATTGAGGTTGCTCCGTTGGCTTATATGCGAGGAAGAACGTTAGACAATTCTTTTATTATTTTAGATGAGGCACAAAATACAACGCCAGCACAGATGAAAATGTTTTTAACAAGAATAGGGTTTGGCTCAAAAGTAATTGTTACAGGTGATTTAACCCAAAAGGATTTACCAAAAGATGCGAAATCTGGATTGGAAGAGGCATTGAAAGTGCTTGGAAAGATTGATGATATTGGATTTTGTCATCTATCTAGCAAAGATGTTGTTCGACATCCGTTAGTGCAAAAAATCGTAAAAGCATATGATGATTATGAAGATAAGAAAAATCGACATACAAAAGGCAAAAATGGGAAAGCGACGGTGAAAAAAGCAGGAGATGGAACGAGACGCAAATAGGACAAAAACGAATAAGGAGGAATACATAAGAAGATGGGCAGGTATCTTGCTGTTTGTTTATACATGTGTTATTCTAGTTGGAATGGGGAAAACGGAACAATTAAAAAATGGAAAACTGATAGTTATTGTTTTGACGATACTGGGCTTTTTTATAATAGCATTGAACCATAGAGATAAGCAAAAAGGTGATGCGTGTAGTTTTTTTTATTTTAGTTGTTGTTATATCGTATCATTAGGAACTGTGTTACTTAGTTCTATTTGGAATGTACAGGAAGTATGGATGTTGGGAGGCTGGATTGTAAGTATTTTAGTACACCCATATATTGGTATGCTGTATCAGTCCTTGTTTAGTTTACTTTACGCTTATCTTTGTGGATATTCTATGATACAGTTTAGCTATATAGTGTTTATTGGGGCGGGAATGTGCTTGCTGCTTCCATATTTGAGAAAAAAAGAAAATGTAGGTTATGTTATAGGAATTGGTTTCTTTTGCAATGCCATTGTGTTACTTTGTCAATGTGATTTTGTCTGGAAAAATTTTTTTTCTTTGGAAACAGTTCTTAGTCAGTTTGTTTTTTTCTTAGTCATTTTTTTTAGTATGGTAGTATCTTGGTTCTTAATGGAAATTAGCAAATCGGGAAATCTTTCTTTTGTAAAAGAAGGAATGAAGAGCTTCTTTCTAAAAGAAGATGCAGAGAAGGAAGGCAATACTGCTTCAGAAGCGGTAAGTGATGCTAGAAATCAGCAGGTAAAGGAGTTGCTACGATTAGAGCAATTGGAACGAGAAGATTTTTCCTTACAGGTTCAATTGAAAGAAAAATTGCCGGGACGATATAAACATTGTATGACTGTTGCAAATCTGGCAAAATATGCGGCAGGAGAGGCAAAGATAGATGCACAGCTTGCTTATGTTGGTGGTTTGTATCACGAAATTGGCAGGTTGAAAGGAAAAGATTATATAAAAGGAAATAGAGAGATTGCCAGTGAATACTCTTTTCCAGATACCGTGTTGAATGTTATGGAGGAGCATTGCGTTGTGAGGCAACATGCAAAAACGAGAGAAGGAAGTATTGTTATGTTGGCAGATAGCGTAATTTCTATGTTAGAGCAATTGGAAATTCAGAAAAAACAGGTAGCACCAACAGAAGTTGTAAAGCAGGTGTTTCGATTGAGATTGGAGAAAGGTGCATTGGCGGAAAGTGAACTCACTTTGAAAGAATATGGGATTCTTTTAAATGCCTTTATAGAATTGATAGAAAATAAGCAACAGAAAATGAGTAATTAAAAATACAGAAAGTGAGGAGAAAAATGACTTTTCATTTTGAGTATGAAGCGGACAAACAGTTTCCTTTCGACTATGAAGCGTTGATGAAACGTGTGATTTTACAGGTATTGGATTATGAGAAGTGTCCGTACGAGGTAGAGATTAATATTATAATAACTACAAATGAAGAAATACATCAAATTAATGCAGAATATAGACAGATTGACAGGGCAACGGATGTATTATCCTTTCCTATGGTTTCTTATACACAGCCGGGAGATTTTTCTCATGTAGAGGAGGATGAAATGTTGTTTCATCCAGAGACAGGGGAATTGATGCTTGGAGACATTATTATTTCGATTGATCGAGTGATAGAGCAGGCAGAAGAGTTTGGACATTCTGTTGAGAGGGAATTAGGTTTCCTTACTGCTCACAGTATGTTACATTTATGTGGTTATGACCACATGGAGGAAGAGGAACGAATTGTCATGGAGAGAAAGCAAAGAGAAATAATGGATTTACTTCAGCTTTACCGCTAAGAAAGAAAAGAAAGGAAAGATATGAGTAGTAAGAAGAAAACCAATGATATTTTAAAACAAGGAACCATTTTGGCAGCAGCGTCTATTCTTGTGAGAATGATTGGAGTGATGTACCGAATTCCGCTTAACAATCTGTTAGGAGAAGAAGGAAATGGAATTTATGGTGGTGCGTATAAAGTATATAGTATTGCATTGATTGTATCATCCTATGGACTACCATTGGCGGTATCGAGAATGGTAGCGGCTAAAAATGTGCAGGGACAGTATAAAAACTCTCATAAGATTTTTATAAATGCGTTGATTTTTGCAACAATAATTGGTGCTGTTGTTGGCGGAACGATTTATTTTGGAGCGGACTTTTTTGCAAAATTTATGGGACTATCCAGAGCGGCTATGCCTTTGCGAGTTTTAGCACCTACTATTTTTTGCGTAGCAATCTTAGGTGTGCTACGAGGTTTTTTTCAAGGACATAACACAATGGTTCCAACGGCTGTTTCTCAGGTGTTGGAACAGATTATAAATGCGGTAATCAGTTGTGTAGCTGCCTATGCATTTATAGCAATGTGTAAAAATCCTAGCAACAAAGCAGTCTTTGGAGCAACGGGAAGTACAGTAGGTACATTTTCGGGGGCACTTGTAGCTTTGATTTTTATGATTGGTGTGTATATGCTTAACCGACCTGTTTTTAAGAGAAAGATGGCATCAGATCCCAATCCGGTAGATAGTAATAAGGCAATCTATCGCATTTTATTTATTACAGTAATACCGGTTATTTTAAGTCAGACTGTATATCAGATCAGTGGTCTTGTAGATACTTCTATTTTTGGAAATGTAATGAAAGCAAGGGGGATGGAAGAAAATGTTGTAGAACGCTTGATTGGAGCTTTTACAGGTCAATATAATGTGTTGATTAGTGTTCCACTGGGAATTGCTACTGCTATGGGAACTTCGATTAATCCAAGTATTGTATCTTCTTATACAAAAGGAGATATGTCAGAGGTAAAGCATAAGGTAAAAACAGTTATAAAATTTAATATGTTGCTGGCATTTCCTTGTGCAATCGGTTTAGCTGTATTAGCAACACCTATTAATATGTTGTTGTTTCCGCGTTTGATAACATATCGAGCAGTTGCTAGTAATATGTTGTTGTTTGGATCACTTTCGCTTATTTTTTATGCATTGTCTACGGTAACAACTGGCGTATTACAAGCCTTAAATCACATGAGTTTGCCAGTTGTACATTCTGCAATTTCTTTAATTGTACATGTAATTTTGGTGTATTCTTTGCTACAGTTTACAAATTTAGGTGTGTATGCATTGATTGTGGGTGATGTGACATTCCCTCTTCTTGTGTGTATATTAAACTGGCGTTCTGTTGGAAAGGCATTGAATTACAAGCAGGAGGTAAAAACAACTTTTGTATTGCCTGCAATTGCAGCCCTATTTATGGGCGGATGCTGTATTGCAGCATATAAGTTGTTAAACTTATTATTCGGTTTTACAGGTTCATATGTGAGAAACGCAATTTGTACATTGCTTGCAATTTGCGTGGCAGCAGTGGTATATTTTGTTGCTTTGATGGTTTTAAAGACGGTAAATGAAGAAGAATTAATTGAAATGCCGATGGGACGAACTTTATATTCCGTTGCTAAAAAGTTACATCTTATTTAAGTAGATTAGAAATAAAATGCTTCAAAAGTATTCTTTGTTAAGAGGAATATTTTTGAGGCATTTTTGTTTTTTGGGGTACAATTTTGCATTATTATAAATATATAGGTGTATAAAATTAAAAAAAATGGAAATCATTACAAAAAAGAGAAGTTGGGATTTTTGTTTTAAAGGAGAGAGGCAATGAGAAAAAAAGCATATTTATATATAAGCATAATTAGTGTATGTTGCATTTTGTTTCAGCTTGTATTTTACTTTGGATATAAAAGTTATGAACAAAGAAAGTTGGAACAGTTAAAATTAGAGCAAGAAGAGGAAAGGAAAAAGGAAACAGTGTCAGTTGGAACAAATCAGGCAATGGTATTGGAGCCTGGGGCGGAGTTTACTTGTAACTATTATGATAAAAATACAAATGAAAAGTGGGAAGAAACAGGAAAGATTGCTGCGGTTTTTGTAGGATGGAACAGGGAGGAGTTACAGAGGTATTTACAGGATTATTTAGCAGAGCCGCCAAGTGAGGAACAGGAAAAAGGATTGACAGCATATGACCTGTTGTCTTTTTCCTCTGATTATATTCAGATAAAAAAGGTGTATAATCCAAAACAAAAATACCAGTATTTATTAGTAGTAGAAAATAATGAAGTGGTTATTTATGACTCAAAGTGGGAAAAACGCTATGAGCAGACGGGAATATTTATAGAGTCTTTAAGTGAAGAAGAAAAAAATAAATTAATGGAAGGGATTTATGTAAAGGATGAAGCGGAGCTTTACAGTATTTTGGAGGATTACTCCAGTTAAGTCGTAATAAAAAACATTTATGATGTGTAGAGGTAAGGAAGAAACTCTTCAATTGTATAAAGAGAAGCATAGAAGAAAAAGTAGGACTTGCATTCTTAGGCGTATGACGATACAATGTAAAATAGTCAGGAAAATTGTTCAATACAGAGAAAGGCGGTATTTTTTCTATGCAGACAGATGTAATAATTGTTGGTGGTGGTGCATCAGGTCTGGTTACAGCAGTTATGTGTGCAAGAGCTGGAAAGCGCGTTCTATTATTTGAACAAAAAAAGCAAATTGGAAAGAAACTGTTAGCAACGGGAAATGGAAAATGTAACTATACAAATAAGAACCAGACAGAAGCTTGTTATCGCAGTGAAAATAATGGTTTCTATCAATATGGGCTGTCCGCATTTTGTTATAAAGAAGCGATTGCTTTTTTTGAGGAATTAGGTATCACACCAAAAGAAAAACAAGGGTATATTTACCCCTATTCAGAGCAAGCAGTTGCATTTGTAGAGGTTCTTGAGATGGAAATAAAAAAGAGGAACGTTCAGGTGTGCTATGAAAAGGTTGTTCAGATACAGCAAAAAAAGAACGGAAAATTTTGTATTCTGACCGAGCAGGCCTCTTATCAAAGTGAGAAACTTGTTCTTGCGGCTGGTGGTAAGGCATCACCTAAACTTGGTTCTGATGGAAGCGGTTACGTTTTGGCAAAGCAGATGGGACATAAGATTATTGCACCAGTTCCTGCCTTGATTGGATTAAAATGTAGGGAGGACTTTTATGAAAACGTTGCTGGAGTTCGTATACAAGCGAAAGTAACATTATATATAGAAACTATAGAACAGGCAATTGCGGAAGACACAGGGGAATTACAACTTACGAATTATGGTATATCGGGCATTCCTGTGTTTCAGATTAGTCGTTATGCTGCTAGAGCTATTGAGGAAGAAAAGTCGGTATATACAAAAATTGATTTTATGCCAGCATTTTCTAAAACAGAACTGGATGAAATGTGCAGAAGCAGATTTTCCAGAAATGAAATCTCAGCAGAGCAGGCATTGATTGGATTGCTAAATAAAAAACTGATTCAGTTAGTGCTACATAAAAGCGGTATTCGAGCTAAACAAAAAGCAAATAAAGTTAATGAAATGCAGATAAAGCAGTTGGTAAATACATTAAAGGGTATGAAAACACAGATTATTGGAACGAACGGATTTGAACATGCACAGGTAACAGCAGGGGGAGTGGATACTAAGGAAATTGATGAAATGACGATGGAATCTAAAATAGTGAAAGGGTTGTATTTTACCGGAGAGATTATGGATGTGGATGGTATTTGTGGTGGCTATAATTTACAGTGGTGTTGGAGCTCTGCTTACTTGGCATCCACTGCGATTTGTAAATGAAAGTAGGAAAGATAGTGTTAAGAATATCTCAGATAAAAATAAATATCAGCGAATTTTATCATACGAATAAACAAAAGATAGATTGTTTTACATGGAAAGAAATTTATGGAAAACAGGAAGAAGGTCTGATTCGGAAAAAAGCAGAAAAAATGTTTCGATGCGGAAAAAATGATATTGAAAAAATTTTTATTGTAAAGCGTTCTATTGATGCAAGAAAAAAGCAGGAAATTTACTATAATTATTGTGTAGATATACAGCTAAAAGGTGAGCTTGAAAAGAAATTGTTGTTAAAGGACAAAAAGAAACGGTTTAAGAAGGCTGAGGAGATAGTGTATAAACCGCCGAAAACGGGAGAGCAAAAACAAAACTATCGTCCTGTAGTGATTGGTTTTGGACCAGCAGGGATGTTTTGTGCTTTAGAACTTGCAAAGGCTGGGTATCGTCCTATTGTGCTAGAGCGAGGGAAAAAGGTAGAACAGAGAATGGAAGATGTATGCCAATTTTGGGAGCAGGGGATTTTAAAGACAGACAGTAATGTTCAGTTTGGAGAAGGCGGTGCTGGAACTTTTTCGGATGGAAAACTCAATACAACAGTCAAAGATCCCAGTGGTCGAAATCGTAAAGTTTTGGAAGTATTTGTAGAGCATGGTGCGGATAAAGAAATTTTATATTTGCAGAAACCACATATTGGAACAGATGCACTTTGTAATATTGTGAAAAATATTAGACTGGACATTGAAAAGCATGGTGGAGAGATCCGTTTTGAATCAAAGGTAACCAATTTTCGGACAAATGAACAGGGAAAGCTGAGTGCGATTGAGATTAATGGACAGGAATGGCTGAATACAGAGGTTGCGGTACTTGCGATAGGGCATAGTGCAAGAGATACATTTCAGGTTTTGCATGATAAGGGAATGTATATGGAAAAGAAGCCCTTTGCGATTGGAGTTCGTGTAGAACATAAACAATCAGATATTGATAAAAATCAATATGGAGAATTAGCAGGCATATTGCCAGCAGCAGATTATAAATTGACGTATCAGGCAGAGAACGGAAGAAATGTGTTTTCTTTTTGTATGTGTCCAGGAGGATATGTAGTGAATGCGTCTTCGGAATGTGAGAGCTTGGTGGTAAACGGAATGAGCAATCATGACCGAAGTGAAGCCAATGCCAATAGTGCGTTGGTAGTAAATGTAGTCCCAGAGGATTTTGCATCAGAAGATGTACTGGCGGGGGTGGAATTCCAAAGAAAGTGGGAAAAGCTGGCTTATAAAGAGGGAAATGGAAAAGTACCAGTGCAATTGTTTGGAGATTTTAAAAAGAATAAAAAGAGTGAGGCATTTGGCAGTATTGTTCCGGTACACAAAGGAAACGTTTCATTTGGAAATTTAAAAAGATGTTTGCCAGATTTTGTATGTGAGACGTTAGAGGAAGGAATAGAACAGTTTGGAAAAAGAATAAAAGGTTTTTCTGCTCCAGATGTGATTTTGTCTGGTGTGGAGACACGAACATCCTCTCCAGTCCGTATCAAACGCAATGACAATCTGGAAGGAAGTATACAAGGGGTATACCCTTGTGGAGAAGGTGCAGGTTATGCGGGTGGTATCACATCGGCGGCCATGGATGGGTTACGTGTATATGAAGCAATACGAAAGAAATATAGCCCAATACAAATGCGGTAGTATAAGTGGAGGAAACAAATGAACAGAGAATATATAAAAGAAAAGAAGAGAATTGTAGTAAAAATTGGTACATCCACAATTACGCACGAAGAAACAGGTGCCTTGGATTTAGTAAAATTAGAGAAGCTGATACGACTGCTTACAGATTTAAAAAATCAAGGAAAAGAGGTCGTTTTGGTATCTTCTGGAGCGATAGCAGTAGGAAGAAAAGCAATGGGCGTAAAAGAAAGACCAAATGATATGGCGGTAAAACAGGCGTGTGCTGCGGTAGGTCAGGCTCGTCTAATGATGGTATATCAAAAGTTGTTTGGAGAATATAATCAGGTGGCAGCACAGGTGCTTATGACAAAGTATACAATGATCAATGATATTAGTCGTAAAAATGCACAAAATACGTTTTGTGAGCTATTACAAATGGGAGTTATTCCTATTGTAAATGAAAATGATACTGTTTCAACGGACGAGATGGAGGATGGTAATTTTGGAGATAATGATACATTGTCTGCTATTGTGGCAGCATTGATTGGAGCAGATTTGCTAATCCTATTATCCGATATAGATGGTCTTTATACGGATGACCCAAACGTAAATGCAGATGCTTCTTTTATTTCCTGTGTAGAAAAAATTGATGAAAAACTGGAAAATATGGGAAAAGGTGTAACCAGTGATGTGGGAACTGGTGGAATGGCTACAAAAATTTCCGCAGCCAAAATTGCTACAGCTTCCGGTTGCGATATGATTATTGCCAATGGAGAGAATATTGCAGTGATACATCAGATAATGGAAGGTGAAGAGGTTGGTACAATTTTTAAGGAACACAAAGCAGAAGGATTTCATTTGATAAATTATATTAAGACACCACAGTATAGTGAGTAATAAAACAAAAGTAGAACATTGAGAAGGATATCCAATACAAATTTAAATAGAAGGAGTTCTAAGATGAAAAAAGAAAAAATCGATAGAATTAATGAATTATACCATAAATCAAAAAGTGTGGGACTTACAGCCGAAGAAAAAATGGAGCAGGCTAATCTTAGAAAAGAGTATTTAGCTGCAATCCGGGCAGACTTGCAAGGAACATTAAATAATGTATCCGTATTAAATCCAGATGGTACGATTACAGATTTAAAAGATGTTAGAAAGAAGAAAATGAAATGATAAAAAAAGAGTTGCGTCATAGTATAAGCATGAGGAAGAAAAGTATGACTCTGGATGAAAGAGAGACAAAGAGTGACAGGATTTTTGATAGATTAGAAAATTTAGTAGAGTGGAAAGAAGCTAAATGTATTTTTTCTTATGTATCCTATAATCAGGAAGTCAATACAAGAGAGCGCATGATGCAATGGATGATGCAAGGGAAAAAAATAGCAGTTCCTTGTGTAGTGGAAAATGAAATAAAATTTTATTATATCCATTCTCTTTCAGATTTGAAAGAGGGATATAAGGGTATCTTAGAGCCAGAAAAAAAGTATTGTGCGGATGGTGATGAGGGCCTTATGCTTATGCCGGGATTGGCATTTGACAAGCTTTTTCATCGACTGGGATACGGTGGTGGATTTTATGACCGTTACTTGAAAAAGTATCCATCAGCATTTTTGAAAGTAGCATTAGCATATGATTTTCAAATATTTGATGAGATACCATGGGAAGAACACGACCAGAAGGTGGATTTGATTGTAACGGAAAATACAGTATTAGAAAAATAAAACAATAAAAAGAGTAAGAATCGTGAAACTTTGCTACAAAAGAGAGGATGGAAGCATGAGAGAGGATACAATTACAAGAGCGATTGAAGAAATTGATATTACAAAGCCGGCGCCGGTACAGGAGCCTATGCGTCAGTATTATTATATAAGAAAATGTAGGGAAATTGTGCAGGAAGAAAGTAAAAAGCTGGGACGCCCATTGACTGCCTGTACAAAAACCTTTGGTTGCCAGATGAATGCACGAGATTCGGAAAAAATTGTTGGTATATTAGAGGAGATTGGTTACAAGCCAGTGGAAGATGAAAATGCTGACTTCATCATTTATAATACATGTACAGTTCGAGAAAATGCGAACTTGAAAGTATATGGACGACTGGGAGCCTTAAAAAAAGAAAAGAAAAAAAATCCTCATATGAAACTAGCTTTGTGTGGATGTATGATGCAGGAGGACGTGGTAGTTGACAAAATTCAAAAAAGTTATTCTTTTGTAGATTTGATTTTTGGAACACATAATATTTTTAAATTTGCAGAATTGCTATATACAAGAATGCAGAGCAATCGAATGGTGATTGATATTTGGAAGGATACAAATGAAATCGTAGAAGACCTTCCAAGCGAGAGAAAGTTTTCCTTTAAGGCTGGTGTAAATGTAATGTTTGGGTGCAATAATTTTTGTACCTATTGTATTGTTCCATATGTACGTGGACGTGAGAGAAGTAGAAATCCAAAAGACATCTTGATGGAAATTGAAAAACTTGTGTCAGATGGAGTGGTTGAAATTATGCTTCTTGGACAGAATGTAAATTCTTATGGAAAGGATTTTGAAGAACCATTTTCATTTGCCAAGCTTTTACAGGAAGTAGAAAAAGTGGAAGGGTTAAAGCGAATCCGTTTTATGACTTCTCATCCAAAAGATTTATCGGATGAGTTGATTCAGGTAATGAAAAATTCAAAGAAAATATGTAAGCATTTACATTTACCAGTGCAGGCGGGAAGTAGTCGATTGTTACGCATTATGAACCGACGATACACAAAAGAACAGTATCTGGATTTGGTGGCAAAAATAAAAAAAGAAATTCCGGATATTTCTTTAACAACAGATATTATGGTTGGTTTCCCTGGAGAAACAGAAGAAGACTTTATGGAAACGATGGATGTAGTGAGAAAAGTACGTTATGATGCAGCCTATACATTCATTTATTCTAAACGAACCGGAACTCCTGCAGCAACTATGCCGGATCAGGTACCAGAAGATGTTGTGAAGGAACGTTTTCAACGATTACTTGCTGAGATACAATCTATTTCTGCTGAATTGACGAAAGAGGATGAAGGAACGGTACAGGAAGTTTTAGTGGAAGAAATAAACGGACAGGATGAAAATCTGGTTACAGGACGATTATCCAATAATTTATTAGTACATTTTAAAGGAAGCCCTTCTCTTATTGGAGAGTTGGTAAAAGTAAAACTTGTAGAATGTAAGGGATTTTATTATATGGGTGAGCTGGTTTAAAAAGGCTCAAAAGAAATTGGAAAATATAAAAGGAGCAGATTGCATGAAAGTGTAATCTGTTCCTTTTGTTTTTTGCCTATTCCATTAGTAGTATATTACTCAGCGTTCATAAAAGAATTTAGTGAACTGATTAAAATATCATAGGTAAGTTGAGCCATATGTTCAGAAGTATCGGTATAAGAACCGAGTATCCATTTCTTAATCATTCCAACGCATCCTGTGATGCAATAAGAATGGATGTATTTTAAATCATTTTCCAAGTCTGTTGGGAATAAATGAGCAGTATATTGGGTAGATAAATCAGCAATATATTCCTCAATACGGTTTATAAATCCCATGTCTCCGTGAGGGCCGCACAACGCTTTGCAAATATCTGAATTATTGCTTAACATCGTAAAAAGTTTTGCTAAATAAGAATAGCCCTTGTCCATGGCAGAGGGGGTGTCTTCCGGAGTGATTGGAGCCATTGGTGTTATAATATCCATGATTTCATCCATAAGCTCATCTTCAATTTTTGCTAACATATCAAAAATATCTGTGTAATGTAAATAGAAGGTAGAACGGTTGATATCTACCTCATCTACTAATTCTTTTACGGTTATCTCATTGATTGATTTATTTTCCATAAGTTTTGCAAGTCCCTGTCGTAGTAGCTTTTTTGTTTTACGGACTCTTCGGTCTGTTTTCTCTTCCATAGATTATATCCTCCTTTAAAATGGTTACTCAATAATTTAATGAAAAAAATTTGCATTTGCATAGAAAATTTTTCTGAAAACCCCTTAAATATAGTGTTTTCCGCTGTATTTCAGCAATTTGTATGCATGGGTTTGTAGCTTTTTATAATTACAAAAATGTCTAAAAAAATATTTAATAGACGAAAAATATAAAAATGTCTATTAAACAACAAACCATGTCTGAATTGACGGTTGTATTTTTCCTTTAAAACTAGTATAATACAAATTGCAAAAAAAATCAACACAGTATCTATTAAACAATACGAAAATGTTTAAAATATATAAAATCGTTTAAACAATTTTGTAACGATTTTATTACCGTTTTATAACAGTACGATTGTGTTGCATATGGAAAAGTGGTGTTCCGGAAAGTGCAGATAGAGAACTGTGGCGATCTGGAAAGGAGAAAATGATTATGGTACTACAGGAATGGAAACAGTTATTAAAGAATAAGATACTGTTGATAGTGCTGATTGCCATTATAGCGATCCCTACGATATATACGACGCTATTTTTAGGGTCAATGTGGGATCCATATGGCAAAACAGAGGATTTACCGGTAGCGATTGTCAACTTAGATAAACCAGTTGATTATGAGGGCACCACATTAAATGTTGGCGAAGAGCTGGTAAACAAATTAAAAGACAATAAAGAGTTGGATTTTGATTTTGTTGACAGTAAAGAAGCGTCAAAGGGACTTGAAGATGGAAAATATTACATGGTAATAACAATTCCGGAAAAGTTCTCAAAATGTGCATCAACTTTGATGGATGATAAGCCAGAAAAGATGCAATTAAATTACAGTACCAATCCGGGCAAGAATTATATAGCATCTAAGTTAAGTGAAACAGCATTTGGAAAGATTAAAAATCAGGTTGCAAATGAAGTGACAAAGACTTATACAGAAACTGTATTTGATCAACTTGTAGATATTGCAGACGGAATGCAGGATGGTGCAGATGGAGCTGGAGAAATTTCAGACGGTGTTAGCAAGTTAAAAGATGGTAATACAACAATTAAAGAAAATTTGGAATTGTTGGCAGATAGTTCTCTTACATTTAAAGATGGAAGTGATGAGCTTGCAGTAGGATTAAAAGAGTATACAAATGGAGTTGTACAGGTGGCAGATGGAGCAAAGACCTTGAAGTCAGGTTCCAAAAAGTTAGTAGATGGAAGTGCTGCGTTAAAAGACGGTGTTGTTACTCTAAACTCAGGAATTGTAAGTTTGTCAAAGGGAACCAATACATTAAATAACAGCACACCAACGTTAAAAAGTGGAGTATCGTCCTTATTGCAAGGAGCAAATTCCTTATCAAAGGGAGCAGCATCCTTACAGACAGGAACAACAAGTTATGTTACAGGAACAAAGTCCTTGGCAACAGGTGTACAGTCTTATGTAGGTGGCGTAAATCAATTGTCAGCAGGGGCAAATCAGCTTAGCGGATTAACAGGTCTTGGAAGTGTGGGAGATGGCATTTCACAGTTAAATGCAGCCGTAACAACAGGAAGTGAAAACACACCTTCTTTAGTGGCAGCTACGACACAGTTATCTCAGGGATTAGACACAATAAAATCGCAGGTTGATAAGGCATCACAGAGTTTAGATGCACAGAACCTACAGAAGTTACAGACGGGATTATCTCAGGCATCAACAGGAATTACAAATGCAGCCACAGGAATGAAAACAGCATCCGATACGATTACAAAGGCTTCGACAGCAATTACAGGAGCAAATCAAGCATTAACACAGGGTGTTGCAGCAGTAAACCAACAGGTTGCAGCAAATAATACTAAAATTGATAGTGTTGTTAGTAATGTAAATAAAGAGATTACAAAGGCAAATAGTGAGATTAGTCAGCAGGGTGCACAGGCAAAGACAAAGATTAACGCACAAGTAGATAAAGCTGTAGAAGAAATTGATGCTGCAGTGAAAGCTGGTGCAATCTCAGAAAGTACAGCAGCAACATTGAAAGAAAACCTTGAGAGTGCAAAAGTAACAGATGCGGTAACTGGTGAGGCAGAACAGATTAGTAGTTCTGATTTGGATTTACAAAATGTAGCTATGCCAAGCAAGGTAACAGATACTGTTACGCAGGTGACAAGTGGTTTATCAGAAGCTTCCAAAGGACTATCGGAAGGTTCGACATCCTTATCGGAAGGTGCAACTACTTTAAATACATTAGTAGGTGCTATTCCAAAAGAAGTTTCTACTGATACATTTACACAATTATCTACAGCATTAGGTACAGCAGCACAGGGTGCAAAACAGATTGAGGCAGGCACTTCTAAAGTGTCAACAGGTCTTACTACTCTTGAAACGGGTACAAAGAATTTTTCAGCAGCAGCAACTGGAATGCAGTCATTACTAACGGGCTTTCAGACATTGACTTCAAATAATGATGCATTGACTACTGGTGCACAGGCACTGATTAACAATTCAGCAGCATTAACCAGTGGTTCAAAACAGGTGGCAGATGGGTCTAAGGCATTAGAAAATGGCGGAAAGAAGTTAGGCACAGGAGCAACAAAGCTTGCAGATGGAATTAGTCAGGTGAATACAGGTAGTATGAAATTAAAGAAAGGTTCATCTAGCTTATTAGCTGGAACAACTACTCTGAATACTGGTTTAGGTTCTCTTGACACAGGTGTAAGTCAGTTAGTGACAGGAACTAGCACATTAGTAGGAAATAATACAAAATTATTAAATGGTGCAGGTCAATTATCAGACGGAGCAGGAAAGATTCAAGAAGGAGCTGCTAAATTAGCAGATGGTTCTGGTGAATTAGGAAATGGATTGAATGATTTATTCGACGGTAGTGAAAAATTAAAGAAGGCATTATCAGACGGAGCACAGGAAGTAAGAGATGCGAAGGCTAGTGATGATAGTATTGATATGTTTGCATCACCAGTGGAAGATACAGAGACAAAGATTACAAGTATGCCAAATAACGGTCATGCGATGTCAGCATATATGATGTCAGTAGCCTTATGGGTAGGTTGTCTTGCACTTTGTTTGATGTATCCATTAACTTCTTACAAGGGCAAGTTAAAGAATGGACTTGCATGGTGGGCATCAAAGGCAACTGTACTATTTGTAGTTGCAGTCGGTATGGCAGTAGCTATGATTGGTATGCTTCATGTATGTAATGGTTTCCATCCAGAAAGTTATGGATTGACAGTGTTAGTAGCAGTAGCTGCCGCAGTAGCATTTATGAGTATTATGTACTTCTTTGATGTATTGCTTGGAAAAGTAGGAAGTTTCTTAATGTTAGTATTCATGGTGGTTCAGTTAGCAGGTTCCGCAGGAACTTATCCAATTGAATTGTCTGGAGATTTTGTTTCAAAGATTCATGATTACTTACCATTCTCTTATACAGTAAATGCATTTAGAGAAACCATTTCTGGCGGAAATGATATTACACAGACGCTTCTCGTATTAGGTGGAATTACAGTAGTATTTGTTTTAATGACAATTGTTATGTTCGAAGTTAAAGCAAAAAGAGTTAAAAATAACAAACCATTATACTTAGATAGATTTTGGGAAGAACATGGATTATTATAATCCTGATAAAAAGGTGTCACGCGAAAGTGTGATGCCTTTTTTGTTATAAAAAGAATAAAGAAGTGTGAAAAAAACATGCTTTCCACATCTCAAAATTAACAGAATAGAAAAAAAGTAGGGATAAAACAAAAAAACAGTTGTGAAAAATGATAAAAAAAGCAGAAAAAAGAGTGAAAATATGATTGATTTTGCTATAAGATGATGTTACAATAAGAAATGGAAGATATGCGTTATGTGCATACATAGAAAAACTGAAAGATATTCAGTGAAGAATGATTTAAGGAAAGTAATATAATGTAAGAAAGGTAGGAATGCAATTATGCGTATATGTCAGAATTGTAAGACAAGAAATGTTGATGAAAGTGTTTTCTGTAGAAAGTGTGGAACAAAGATTGAGGAGAATCCATTTATTTGTCCAGACTGTCTTTTTGAAAATACAGATGATAGTATGTTCTGCATTAAATGTGGTACAAAGTTAGCAGTTGGAGGAAATGGAAAAAGCACAATTGCATCAGCAGCAAGTAATAGAACTGCCGGATACAATCAGGAGACTGCTAAACAGGCAAATGCATCAGCAACCTTTGATTATAATGTATATATGAATGGAAGTCCTGCTGCTTCAGCAAAAGAGACAACGGTAAATGACGTAAATTTTAATAAAGCTACAGCTCCTGCATCAGCGGAGAGACCAGCAGCAAAACCTATAGTTACTGATGAAGCTAACATGGTAGGTAATACAGTAGGAAATATTGTTAATGAAGGTGTTGTAGCAAAACAGGGCGAATGGATTTATTATTCCAACAGTGGAGATAAGGGAACTTTATATAAGGAACGTACAAATGGAACTGACAAACAGAAGATTAGTGACGAAGTGTGCTTCTGTATTAATGTAGTGGGTGAATGGATTTATTATCGTAATAATTCAGACGGAGGAAAATTATATAAGATTCGTATTGATGGAACAGAGAGAACAAAAATGTTGGATGACAGTGTAGACTGCGTAAGCGTTGTGGACAATGTTATTTATTTTGTAAACTATTCAGATGATAAAAAACTGTATAAGATAAAGATAGATGGAAGCGAAAAACAGAAAATATCTGAGAACAAGTGTATGTATATCAATGTAGTAGATGGATGGGTTTATTATTGCAATATTTCTGATGGACAGAAGATGTATAAGATGACGATTGACGGAAAAGAAGAAACGGAAATTTGCGAAGATGAAAGTATGCATATCAATGTAGTAGGAAACTGGATTTACTACCGTAATCTTTCTGATGGCGGAAAAATTTACAAAATTATGACAGACGGTAGTCATAAGACAAAATTGAATGATGATACAAGCAGTTTTGTTAATGTAGTAGGTCGTTGGGTTTATTATGGAAATATTACAGAAGGCGTAAAGCTTTATAAAATAACAACAGATGGAACAGATAAAGAAATGCTCAACAAAGACCAGAGTGTAAGTATCAATGTAGTAGGAAACTGGATTTACTATCGAAATGAGTTTGAAGGTAGAAAATTATATAAGATACAGACAGATGGAACAGAGCGTCAGGAAGTATGCTAGTACATAATTAGCAATAATCTTACAGATATTGTTACAAAGAAAGTTGTATTATGAAAAATACGAGGTTATGCCTCGCTCAAAAAGGAAAAGATCAGAAAAATTCTGGTCTTTTTCTCATTTATGCGAGTAACGAACGAAAGTTCACATTTGCAGGGGACTTTGGTGACTACTGTGAAACTATTAAAACTGGCAAGATGAGTTTCTTATCGTTTATAAAAATAAAGAGCAAGTTTAGAGTATGCTTGGAAATGTGACATACATAGAAATAACATAAGAACGTTTGTAGTATAATGGGGGAGGAGAAATAAATGGCGAATTATATTCAATACATTAATATGGGTTTTGTTGTTATAGACGATATTCAAGAGGTAGATGAATGGAATATAGACTATGCAGTTTATGAGGCATTGAAAAAAAATAAATGTCAGGAAGACTGTTATATTATAGGGTTTCGCTTTTTAGAAAAAGAAAACCAGATATTAAAACACGAAAGTGGCATATATTATTTAGATGGAACTGTGATTTCAAATCCCGTAGAAGACATAGAAGTATTTCGATATTGTGGGGAAAAAGAAATAGAAGTCCCTTGCTTTCCGGTTATAAAAATAAAACAGCCTTTTTTGATGGTATTTCCTTTTGAAGAACAAGACCAGGTGGTTGATGTAGTGAAGTATAAAAAAACAGATTCTGTGGAAGCAAAGAAAGCAAAGATTACAGTGTTAAGAAAAGAAATATCGGATTATAAAAGAGAATTATTACAAGAAATGGAAATTGTATCAAGAGCTTTAGACGCAGAAGAATTTTCGTTGATTCCTTTGATTGGAGATGAAAAGGAAAATGGAAAACGGTTCTTAAATTTATGTGGTGATGAAGGGGATTTTGGACGACATTTGCGTTATTTATATTTAAGAGCGGAAGAATTGAGACAATTACAAGAGGATATAATAAATGGTTAAATGAAAAATGGAATGCTTTTACCAACTGTAAATGGTAAGCGCATTCCATTTTAGCCTGTTCATACAAGGATTTTATTTACTCAATTGTATCTAGCAACTTTGTCAGATAAGCATCTGCAAGTGCATCTAAATAGTCGATATCAATATTTGGAAATTGGTGTTGTAATTGTTCTTTTAAATAATTTAATTTGTTAAAATAGTCTATTTCTTCAGAAACGGAAGAATCTGATATTTCGTCTAAAACGTTTTTAGGAATTTGTGTTTCTAACCAGGAATTAACTTGTTCAGTAGTATCCTCTTCTTCACCAATTTCAGATTTTAAAATAGTAGCTTTCCTCCAGGAGTTAATACCTATAATTAAGAATACAGTGAATAGTATTAGCATAAAAATCTGGGATAATAATGAACTGGCAAATGGAAGTGATACAATTCCCAGTAAAGACAATAAAGTCAAAATATCACCAATAATTCCAAAAAGTGAAAAGATGTAGGCGGTAGAAGAAGCATCTTCCCAACGGTCCTTTTTGGAAACATATAATGTGCTTTTGGCTGTTCGTAATTTCTTCGTTTCTTCAAGCAGTTGATAATCCTGACTGTTAGTTGGTGTAGCATTTAGCTGTTTTTTATCCATAAAATATTATCCTTTCTATGTTTGCTATAAAATTAAGTTACCTTGATTTGTTAGCCGAAAATTATTCAGAACCAATACAAAAATAGTAGCATATAAAATAGGTAAATTCAAGAAAAAGGTATACTTATATAAGTATAAGCAAGCTTGCATAAAAAAAAGCAGTATGTTACCATATAATACTGTGGCTGTGGAAATAATTATTGTGCAGTAGACTGTATAGGACAAGAATTACGAAATGGTATAATCTTGTTTGGAAAGACATATAGTAATAAAAAAGAAAAAGGACAAAGCATGGAGCGACAGGAAAAAATATCATTAATACGACAGGAATGTTTACAGAAGTTACAGTTTGGCAGACCGGAGTATAAGGTTTTGCCGCAAAAGAATGAGATGAAAGAATGGGAAAGTATACCCACGACTGGTATAGTGGGTGGAAAAACGTTATTGATGCGTTGTGTAGTTTCGATTTTATTATTTTGTGTTTTTTTAGCAATGAAGCTTGGAAATTATTGTTTTTATGGAATTGATTATAATAAAATACACAGCAAGATTCAGGAAAATGAGCTTGCAGTTGAGATAGAAAAGCAAGTGGAGACAATACAAATAGAAAAGTAAAATGAGGTGTTTATATGAGAAAACTGGCATTACCAGATGAGGTTTTGTTGACAGTGGAAAAACCAGCGAGATATATTGGAAACGAAGTGAATATGGTTGAGAAGGATTTAAACAAAATTGATGTTCGTTTCTGTATGTGTTTTCCAGATGTTTATGAGATTGGAATGTCGCATTTGGGGATACAGATTTTGTATGATATGTTTAATCAAAGAGAGGATACTTATTGTGAGAGAGTGTATTCTCCTTGGCCGGATCTAGATCAGATTATGAGGGAGAAAAATATCCCTCTTTTTGCATTGGAATCACAAGACCCGATAAAGGAATTTGATTTTTTAGGGATTACATTGCAGTATGAGATGTGTTATACAAACATTCTTCAGATTTTGGATTTGTCACAGATACCGATTTGGTCAAAAGACCGTGGCGAGGATGATCCAATTGTAATAGGTGGAGGTCCTTGTTCCTATAATCCAGAACCAATTGCGGACTTTTTTGATATATTTTATATAGGAGAAGGAGAAACCGTATATTTCCAAATGCTGGATTTATATAAGGAGGTAAAAGCATCAGGAGGAACGAGAGAACACTTCTTAGAGCGTGCGGCGGCAGAAATAGAAGGATTGTATATTCCTAAATTCTATAAGGCGGAGTATAAGGAAGATGGAACTTTAAAAAGTTTTGAACCAATTAATGCATATGCAAAAGAAAAAGTAAAAAAACAGGTACAGATGGATATGACAAATACATTTTATCCGGAAAAACCATTAGTGCCATATATCAAGGCAACACAAGATCGTGTGGTATTGGAAATTCAGAGAGGCTGTATCAGAGGATGTCGTTTTTGTCAGGCGGGAATGTTATATCGTCCGATACGTCCAAGAGATATACAGTTTTTGAAAGATACCGCTAGAAAGATGTTAGATAATACAGGGCACGAAGAAATATCACTTAGTTCATTAAGTTCCAGTGATTACAATGACTTGCAGGAACTGGTTTATTTTTTGATTGATGAATTTCGCTCAAAAGGGGTAAATATTTCACTTCCATCACTAAGAATTGATGCATTTGCCTTGGATGTGATGAGTAAAGTACAAGATGTGAGAAAGAGTAGCTTGACATTTGCACCGGAAGCAGGATCGCAGAGATTGCGCGATGTTATTAATAAGGGGTTGACGGAAGAAGTAATCTTAAAAGGAGCAATGGATGCGTTTCAAAGTGGTTGGAATCGTGTTAAATTATATTTTATGCTTGGGTTGCCAACAGAGACCGAAGAAGATATAGAAGGGATTGCAATTCTTTCGGACAAGATTGCCAGAGAATATTATACAATTCCAAAGGATCAGAGAAATGGAAAAGTCAGCATTGTGTCAAGTACATCTTTCTTTGTTCCGAAGCCGTTTACGCCGTTTCAATGGACAAGAATGTGTACCAGTGAAGAATTTTTGGAAAAACAAAGATTTTTAAACGGAAAGATGAAAGAACAGTTGAATCAAAAGAGTATTAAGTATAATTGGCATGAAGCAGAACTTACACTTTTAGAGGGTGTATTGGCAAGAGGTGATCGAAAACTTTGTCAGGTTATCTATGATGTATATAAGGCAGGATGTATGTTTGATTCCTGGTCTGAGTATTTTCACTATGATACCTGGATAAAAATGTTTGAAAAAAATGGAATTGATCCGTTATTTTATACAGCAAGAGAAAGAGAAGAAGAAGAACTGTTTCCGTGGGATTTTATTGATATTGGAGTATCAAAGAAATTTTTATGGAGAGAGTATCAGAATGGAAAACAGGAAAAAGTAACACCAAATTGTAGACAAAAGTGTGCAGGTTGTGGTGCTATGATTTTTGGGGGAGGTGTATGTTTTGAAGGTAAGAATTAAATTTAGTAAAGCAGGTTCTATGAAATTTATCGGGCATTTGGATGTTATGCGATATTTTCAAAAGGCAATTCGTAGGAGTGGGCTTGATGTAGCTTATTCGCAAGGATTTAATCCGCATCAGCTTATTTCCTTTGCTGCACCACTTGGAGTAGGGCTTACTAGTGATGGAGAATATATGGATATGCAGATGAATACGACATTTTCTACCAGAGAAGCTATGCAACGTTTGAATCAGACAATGAATAATGAAATACAGGTGACCAATTATGTGGAATTGGAAGAAGATAGTAAAAATGCAATGTCAATTGTTGCGGCGGCAGATTATTTAGTGTCTATTAAGGATGGATATGCATTCCCAGATAATTATCAACAACTTTTTGCAGATTTTTTGACACAGAAGCAAATTATAATGACAAAGAAAACAAAAAAGAGTGAAAGGGAGGTTGATATAAAACCATATATTTATCAGGTAGCGTATACAGGAAAAGAATTCTCAGAGAAGATTGGAAGGTCTGTAGAAAATACAGTTGCACAGGAATATGAAAATGGAAAGAAGATATACCTTCAGCTCACGACGGGTAGTGTGATAAACATTAAACCAGAATTAGTAATAGAAGCTTTTTGCAAGTTTGCAGGAATTGCGTATGAACCTTTTGCTTATCAGCTTCACAGATTAGAATTATATGCAGATATCAATGCAAATCCAAAGGCAGACAAAGAAGAATATATAAAAAATAGAAAGTTAGTAACTTTGGATAGCTTTGGGCATGTGATAGAGGAGTAGAATATGCAACAATTAGTAATAACCAGACTGGATGGAAGAATTGTTTCTACTGTCTTTAAGGAAAATGAATTATTACAGATTAATGTGGAGCCGCAGGATATAACCTTGCTTGGAAATATTTATGCAGGGAAAGTAAAAAATATTGTAAAGAACATAAATGCAGCATTTGTTGAGATTGAAGGTGGGCAGATGTGTTATCTTTCTTTGAATGAAAAAAGTACACCTGTTTTTTTGAAACCCAAGACAAATGAAAAAGTCTGTATTGGTGATGAATTACTTGTTCAGATTTCCAAAGATGCTATAAAAACGAAAAATCCATCTGTTACTGCTAAGTTGCAGTTGACAGGAAAATACATGGTATTGACTCATGGGGATACACGAATTAGTGTTTCCTCAAAAATTACAGATGAAAATGTACGACAGGATTTAATAGCATTTGTAAAAGAAGAAGTTGGGAAAAATAGAAGTTTTGGAATTATTGTACGAACCAATGCGAAAGATGCGGATACGGATGTGTTACGACTGGAATTGATGGTAATGATGGAAGAATATAACAATATAATACATCAGGGAATACACAAAACTTGTTTTTCTAAAATATATGAAGCACCTGCCGGGTATCTTTGTGATATTCGAGACGGATATGATGCGAATATAGAGAGTATCCTTACGGATGAAAGGGATATTTATGAAGCAATTAAGAAGTATCTTTCGAAAACACAACCGCTGGATTTGACAAAGCTTCAATTTCATGAAAAAGAAAATTGTACGTTGAGTATGCTTTATGGAATTGAAACAAAACTAAAAAAAGCTTTGCAGGAAAAGGTTTGGTTAAAATCGGGAGGATATTTGGTAATTCAGCCAACGGAGGCGCTTACTGTTATTGATGTGAATACTGGCAAGGCTGTTTCAGGAAAAAAAGATGTAGAAAAACATTTTCTGAAAATAAATTGTGAAGCAGCAAGGGAAATTGCAAAACAACTTAGACTGAGAAATTTATCTGGAATTATAGTGGTGGATTTTATTGATATGAAAGAGAAGAGTGCAAAGGAGATTTTGATTTCTACTTTATGTATGGAACTTAAAAAAGATTCCATTAAGACGTCGTTTGTAGATATGACAAAATTAAATCTGGTGGAAATTACCAGAAAAAAAGTTCGTAAACCTTTGCATGAGCAGTGGCAAAAAAGAGAAGGGTAAACTTAGTTATCATATTTTATCAGGTAAAAATTAGTTTACGAAGGATAAGAAATGAGGTATAGCATGAAATACAGAAAGATGATAGGAACTGCAATGGCTGTAATTATGGCATTTACACCGTTGATACCAGAACAATATGTTTCAGCAAAAACGTTGACGGTTGAAGAAAAGGGAGAAGTGACACAAATTGAGGTCCCTGACGTTTCTATATACATAGATGGTGTATTGCAGGAGGGGGAAGAAAAGCAGGGAATTATGCATAAAGATGAATGTATGGTTTCTTGTTCATTTTTGGAAAATGTCCTTGGTATGAAGGTTCAGATGGCGAATAATGAAAAAATTATATTACAAAAATATGACAATACCATTCAATTACAGATAGGTTCGAAAACAGCAATTGTAAATGAAAAACAATATGCACTAAATGTGGAACCCTTTGTGAACAAGAATGAAAACAAGGAAGAAATTTATGTTCCAATGAGTTTTATATTAGAACAGATACATTATACAGTTCAGTTAGAGCAGATAAGTGATGGAACATGGAATGCCTGGTTACAGTCACCATTGATATATACGTGCGATGGAGAAGAAAAATATTATAATGGAGATTCTATCCAGACCTTAAGTATAGACGGAAAAGTGGTATCCTTAAAAGATTCTATGCCAGGAATTGAATTGGATGGGATTATGTTATTGCCATTAGAACAAGTGGTTGCAAATGAAATGGTTAATGCAGTTGTAACAGCATCTGGAAGCGGTATTGCGGTGAAGTATGGCAGCAATATAGTTGAAGTTGCAACAAACAGCAGTATTGCTGTAGTAAACGGAGTAGAGAAGAAAATGGATACTTCTGTAAAGGCTGTGAAATACAATGAACAAGAGTATTTGATGGTGCCAGCGGAGTTTTTATTTTTGAATCTGGGAGCAAATGCCGTTGAAATTGATCGTTCTGCCAAAAAGATAACGGTAAGTGGATTGATAAGTAATACGATTGACAAGTCTAAGAATTATGTGAAAAATGTAAAGATTAGCAAACAATCAAAAAGGGATGCTATTATCCTTACTTGTAAAAAAACACCTAAATTTCAAGTGAAATCCTCTGCTACACAAATAAAGATAACACTCAAAAATGTTACCGTAGAAAAAAATGCAGTAAGAAAACTGACAACAACAAAATATACGACATCCTTTCGTATTAAACAGTCTGGAAAAAATGTAATTGTAGTTTTAAAGAAGAAAAAAGGTGTCAACTTTATTACACAGTATGGAAGTGGAAAGGTCTGTATTTATGTAGGGGTAACGCCTGTCCGTATTACGGTAGATTGTGGACATGGAGCGAACACTCCTGGAAAGAGAACACCAAAGATGCCATGTAATATTGACTTTAATGGAGATGGAAAAGTAGATATAAGAAAAGGACAATCGATTAAAGAACATCAGGCAAATGTAGGTGTAGGAAAGAAGTTAGCAAATGAACTGGAGCGTTTAGGGTTTAAAGTAAATCGTTGCGCCTTTGGTTCTGCGGATATTTCTCTGAGTGCAAGACAACGTTCTATCAAAAATTTTAAATCAAAATACTCAATCAGTGTACATTTTAATGCAGCAGGAAATGGCATGAGCTTTAATAGTGCCAATGGTGTAGAGGTATATTATCATAGTAAGTATTTTGGAAAATCTTCTAAGGGATTGGCGAAATCTGTTTTATCACAAATGGCAAAGGGAACCAGACAGGTAAACAGAGGAACAAAATCTCAGATTTTGGCATTATGTAATACTAGAATGACAGGGGCAGAAGCAAGTATATTGGTTGAATGTGCATTTATGACAAACTTGCGCGAAGCGAAAACTATGGTTGGAAGTAAAAAGTTTTGGGACGAAACAGGAGTTGAAATTGCAAAAGGTGTTTGTAATTATGCAGGTATGCCTTATGTTGCAGAGTAATGTTTAATTTTGTTTGATTATGGGGGATAGGTGCCAGAATATACAAAAATCATATTAAAATATTTGATATTTTGTTCAAAATCATGTATAATAAATAAAACGTTATATATGAGGATAGGAGGAACGGGTTATGGAAACGAACATTCTATTAGAGAGTGGAACAAACGAGTTAGAGATACTTGAGTTCCGCGTAGGGGGAAACTATTATGGGATGAATGTTGCTAAAATTAAGGAGATTCTTACCTATAAGAAACCAACACCAGTACCAAACGGTCATCCTTCAATTGAGGGGATTTTTATGCCAAGAGATACGATTATTTCAATTATTGATTTGGCTAAGTGTTTGCATTTACCACCATCAGAAGATGAGAGCAAAGATATGTATATTGTTACAAACTTTAATCAATTACATACAGCTTTTCATGTACACGAAGTAGTTGGAATACACAGAGTTTCCTGGGCAGACATTGTAAAACCAGATGAAACAATTAATACAGCAGGTGCTGGAGTAGCAACAGGTATTATCAAAATAGACCAAAAGCTTATCATTATTCTGGATTTTGAAAAGATTGTTAATGACATCAGTCCAGAGACAAGTTTGCGAGTATCAGACATATCTAAATTAGGAGATAGAGCAAGAGATGAGCATCCTATTTTGATTGCAGAGGATTCTGCTTTATTAAGTAAACTGATTACTGATTGTCTGCATAAGGCTGGATATAGCAACGTAACGGTTGCCAATAACGGTAAGGAGGCATGGGACAAGCTAAATGAATACCGAAATGAAGGCAATTACCGAGACAAAGTCAGTTGCGTGATTACAGATATTGAGATGCCTCAGATGGATGGTCATAGATTGACAAAATTGATTAAAGAGGATAATGATTTTAAAGAACTTCCAGTTGTTATTTTCTCTTCCCTTGTGAATGATGAGATGAAGAGAAAAGGTGAGCAGCTTGGCGCAAATGCACAGCTTTCCAAACCGGAAATTGGTTCTTTGGTGGCGTGTATTGATCAATTAGTTTCAAAAAGATAATTAAATCCAATATAGTACCTAAAAATAGAGCAAAGTGGATAAAACCATTTTGTTCTATTTTTGTTTTTTGTAGTAGGTTCACTTAACTGGAACAGGGAATTGTTCTTGTTTATAAAAATGCATTGTGGTATAATATATATTAATAATATGTTCATTAGGGTGAGTGAACACAGTAAATTGTATGGACACAGAGGGGGATATATTATGGGGCAGTGTAAGATTTGCGGAAAAGAGATTGCAGAGGGGCAGGATATTTGCGAAGATTGTCAAAAAGATATGGATCAGGTACAGGTAGATGTATCTGATTTAGATAATTTGAATTTGGACGATATAGATTTAGATGATTATGATTTACCGGAACTATCTGGTGATGTACTTGAAACGAATCTTGAATTTGATTTAGAGGATTCTAACAATAATTTAGAAAATCCGGATATTGTGGTTAGAGAAAAAGAATCAGCAGAAAGTGAACAGACACAAGAAATTCCGTTAGCTGATACGGTAGATGTGGAAGAGATAGCAGCGGAAGAAATTCCATCTGTACCAGATACAGAAGAGATAGCGTCAGAAGAAATATCACCTATACCAGATATAGAAGAAATAGATAATGATATTCCTTCAACAATGGATGAGATGGCAGCAGATAGTGACATCCCAGATATGGATTTAGATGGTCTGTTGGATGGAACAGATGAGATAACGCAGGAAACAGCAGAGGAGCAACCGGCTGTGGAAGAGAGTGCATTGGACGGAATAGATGCACTGCTTGATAGCAATGATGCAGGCGAGATGGATTTATCTGATTTATTATCGGATACGGCAATGCCTGCGGAAGCAGATAAAACAGAAGAAATACCAGATACTCCGACAGAGGAGACCGATTCTACGATGGATGCATTAGGCTTGGGTGATTTAGGACTTGATTTGGATTTAGGTATGGATGTATCGGATATGTCTTTAGATTTGGGTGATACAATGGATGCTGGAGACAGTGCTTCGGATTCGGACATCGCTATGATGGAAGATTTACCAGATGCGGAAGTTATGGCTGAGATGGCAGAACCAAAAGAAAAAGTAAGTATTTGGAAACGATTGTTTGGTAATGTCAAAGACGAGAAGTGGGAAAAACAGAAAGAAAAAGAAGCACAGGAAGAGCAGGCTCGTCTGGCGAAAGAAGAAGAAAGAAAAGCAAAAGAAAAAGAAGCTGAGAGTGAAGAAAATGCAGAAGAAGGAGAAAAGCTTGATCCAAAAGAAGCAAAGAAAGCAGCTAAATTAGCTAAAAAGGAAGAAAAGGCAAGGAAAAAGGCAGAAAAGAAGGCACAGAAAGAACAGCAAAAAGAATTGATTGATGAAGATGAGGAAGAAGGTCGTATCAATCGTGCAGGCGCTGTGATTGTATTTGTCTTTTTAGGAATGGTAGCAACGTTTATTATAGTTGGTACGAACGTTTTCAGTTATAAAAATAGTATTCGTCGTGCAACAAGTTATTTTAAAGAGGATCAATATTCGCAGGCATATGGTGAGTTGAATGGATTACATATCAAAAAGAAAGATGAAAAATTATATGAACAAGTACGAACTGTGATGTATGTAAATAAAGAATTAAATTCCTATCGAAATTATACGAATATTCGTATGTATCCAGAAGCATTGGATTCTTTATTAAAAGGTTTGGAAAAGTATGATTATTATATTGACAAGGCAAGAGAAGCTGATGTTACAGACGATTATGATAAACTTAAAAATAAAATTTTATCTGAACTTAAAAAAGAGTACAATATGACAGAAAAAAATGCATACGACTTGTTAAAGGATCAAGATCAGTACGATTATAGCCAGAAGGTTATTAAGATTGCAAACGAATAATAGTGGAATGGGATTTGATTTTGGAGCGTCAGGATAGAATGGCATACTTATCCACATGATTTTATGAAAGAGGTATTGTAAATATACACAAATGTGTTGTATGATATATTTACAGTATCTCTTTTTGTGTTTATAGAAAACTTGGAACTAATAGAATACGCTATAAAACGTCTATTTAGATGAAAGTGATTTAAGGTATATAGTTCTAGTTCAGGTTAAGAAAAGAAAGTTTCAATATTACAGAAGGATACAAAATTAGAGCGTTACAAAAATTGACATATATCACAGCAGAAAGGAGACTTTTATGATTGCTATTATTGATTACGATGCGGGAAATTTAAAAAGCGTAGAGAAAGCGTTGCTTCATTTAGGAGAAGATGCTGTTATTACCCGAGATAAAGAGGTGCTTTTACAGGCTGATAAAGTGATTCTTCCTGGAGTTGGTGCTTTTGAAGATGCAATGGGAAAATTACATAAATATGATTTGGTTGATACAATAAAGGAGATTGTGAAAAAAAATACACCTTTTTTGGGAATTTGTTTAGGATTACAGTTGATGTTTGAACGTAGTGACGAATCGGAAAATGATGTAAAAGGTCTTGGGTTATTGCCAGGAGAAATCTTAAGAATACCAGCATGCGAAGATTTGAAAATACCACATATGGGATGGAATTCTATTAAAATAAAACCAGGTGCAAAATTATTTAAAGGGATTGAGGAAGATTCCTATGTATATTTTGTACATTCCTACTATTTGAAAGCGAAAAATGAGGAGGATGTGGCTGCAACTACGGAATATAGCACACTGATACATGCATCTGTAGAACATGGAAATATATTTGCATGTCAGTTCCATCCAGAAAAAAGCGGAGAAATTGGATTAAAGATACTGAAGAATTTTGCTGAGTTGGGAAGGGAGGATGTGTAATGTTTACAAAAAGAATTATTCCTTGTTTAGATGTACATGATGGAAGAGTAGTAAAGGGAGTCAATTTTGTTAATTTAGTGGATGCAGGAGATCCAGTGGCTGTTGGTGCAGCTTATGACAAGGCAGGAGCGGATGAACTGGTTTTTCTGGATATCACAGCATCTTCTGATTCGCGAGCAACGAAAGTGGATATGGTAAGAAGGGTTGCGGAAACTGTTTTTATCCCATTTACAGTAGGTGGAGGGATTCGTACAGTTGAAGATTTTAAAGTGATTTTGCGTGAAGGAGCAGATAAAGTATCTGTGAATAGTGCCGCTATTATGAATCCAACATTGATTTCAGAAGCAGCAGATAAGTTTGGAAGTCAATGTGTTGTAGTTGCTATTGATGCGAAAAAGCGTGAGGATGGAAGTGGCTGGAATGTTTATAAAAACGGCGGTCGAGTAGATATGGGAATCGATGCGGTAGAATGGGCAATGGAAGCTGCCAGACTTGGTGCGGGGGAAATCCTTTTGACAAGTATGGATGGAGACGGAACGAAAGATGGATATGATATTTCATTGACGAGAACAATCTCTGAAAATGTTCCTATTCCTGTTATTGCTTCGGGTGGAGCAGGAAAGCTGGAGGATTTTAAAGAAGCACTTACAGATGGAAAGGCGGATGCTGCACTAGCTGCATCATTATTTCATTTTAAGGAATTAGAAATAAAGCAAGTAAAGCAATACCTAAGAGAAGAAGGTATTAGTGTAAGACTTTAGAGGAGAAGTAGTAAAATGGCAGCAATTACAAATGATTGGCTAGATGCCATCAATGGAGAATTTAAGAAAGATTACTATAGAGATTTATATTTATTTATTAAAAAAGAATATAGCACGCAGGTTGTATATCCGGCAGCGGAAGATATTTTTAATGCATTTCATTTAACACCTTTAAGCAAGGTAAAAGTAGTAATTATTGGACAAGACCCTTATCACAATGCAAATCAGGCACATGGTCTTTGTTTTTCCGTAAAGCCAGAAGTCGAGATACCTCCTTCATTGGTAAATATCTACAAAGAATTGCAAAGTGACCTGGGATGTTATATTCCAAACAATGGTTACCTTGTAAAATGGGCAGAGCAAGGTGTGCTTTTGTTAAATACTGTTCTTACGGTGCGTGCACATCAGGCAGCATCCCATCAGGGAAAAGGCTGGGAGATGTTTACAGATGCGATTATAAAAGCTGTAAATGAACAGGAGCGTCCTATTGTATTTATTTTGTGGGGAAAACCGGCACAAATGAAAAAGAAGATGCTTACAAATCCAAAGCATTTGATTTTAGAAGCTCCACATCCTAGTCCTTTATCTGCTTATCGAGGTTTTTTTGGAAGTAAGCCGTTTAGCAAAACCAACAATTATTTGGTGGAGCATGGCATAGAGCCTATAGATTGGCAGATTGAAAATATTTAGCAATTTGAAAGTTATATTTGTAAGTTTGTGTATCTGACAGAGTTTCTTATCACATGAAAGAACAGGTGTTATAGCTGGCTATAAGATGTGGAAACAAGGCTTGACAGTATATTTAAAAAGAATTATAATGAATAACGATTTTCGGCGTTTTGGTGGAGTAAAAACGCTTTAGTGTAGTAAAGTGATAAAGCGTTTAAAGAAGCGTATATTATCATAAATAACAGATATGCCGTTGGCAAGAAGGAGGAAAACATGAGTAAAGCTGATTATAAATTTTCGAATCGTGTGGAAGGGCGTGATTTATTGCATACACCGGAAGGGGTTCGTGATATTTATGGAGAAGAGTGTGCACGAAAGGTTCGGGTACAAGAGACTATGCATCATGTTTTAAGACTATACGGCTTTCATGATATACAGACTCCAACATTTGAATTTTTTGATATTTTTAGTGAGCAACGTGGAACTGTAGCAGCAAAGAATATGTATCGTTTCTTTGATAGGGAAGGAAATATGCTGGCACTTCGACCAGATATTACACCATCCATTGCGAGATGTGTATCCAAATATTATAAAGAAGAAGAGTTACCGATTCGTTTTTGCTATGCGGGAAATACTTATATTAATAACAGCAGCTATCAGGGGAAAATGAAGGAGACAACGCAGGTAGGTGCAGAGTTAATTAATGATGATACTTCAGATGCAGATGCGGAAATGCTTGCAATGACAATTGAATGTTTATTGGAAGTTGGAATAAAGGAGTTGCAAATTGAGGTAGGCCATGCAGACTTTTTTAACGGTTTGGTAGAAGAAGGAAATTTTAACGATACAGAAAAAGAGGAGCTACGCAATCTTATTATACAGAAAAATATGTTTGGCGTAGAGCAGATGATAGAGGAAAAACAAATTACAGGAAATTTAAAAGAGTTGTTTTTGAAATTGCCTGAAATGTTTGGAAATTTGGAAAATTTATCTTATGCAAAAACACTTACAAATAATGATAAGGCTTTGCATGCGATTAATCGTTTGGAAAAATTATATAAGATATTAAAAACCTATGAATTAAATAGTTATGTTACCTTTGATTTAGGAATGCTTAGTGAATACAATTATTATACAGGAATCATTTATAAGGCATATACATATGGAACTGGAGAGCCTATTGCAAAAGGTGGACGTTATGGTACTTTGACAGAACAGTTTGGAAAGAAGGCTCCAGCAATTGGTCTGGCAATTGAAATTGATCAGGTTATGTTAGCACTTTCCAGACAAAAGATTGATGCTTTAAAAGAGACACCAGTTAAGATTATTCTTTATAAGAGTGATTTCCGTAAACCTGCCATTGATCTTGCTAAGCATTATAGAGCCAGTCAGGTTAAAGTGGAGATGTTACGAAAGTCTTCCAGAAGAAGTATTCAGGAATATAAAGATTTTGCAAAGAGAAGTGGCATTTTAAATGTAATGTACATTGAAGATGAGGAGAATGTTATCTCTATTGATTTAGAAAATAATACAGAAGAAGTTATCAAGATGCAAACGCTTTTAAGCAACTAAAGGATGGAGGTTCTTATGAGATATATTACATTTGCCCTTGCAAAGGGAAGATTAGCAAAAAAAACCCTTGGAATTTTAGAAAAAATTGGAATTACTTGTGAAGAGATGAAAGACCCAGATACAAGAAAACTTATATTTGTAAATGAGGACTTAAAGTTAAAATTCTTTCTGGCGAAAGCATCCGATGTACCTACTTATGTTGAATATGGTGCCGCTGATTTTGGTGTAGTAGGAAAAGATACTATTTTAGAAGAAGGAAGAAAGATGTATGAGGTGCTTGATCTTGGTATGGCAAAGTGCCGTATGTGTGTGGCAGGACCGGCTAAGGCAAAGGCATTATTAAATAGTGGAGAGGTAATTCGTGTCGCTACGAAATACCCTAATATTGCAAAAGATTACTTCTATAATAAGAAGCATCAGACTGTTGAAATTGTAAAATTAAATGGTTCTATAGAGCTTGCACCAATTGTAGGATTATCCGAAGTGATTGTTGATATTGTGGAAACTGGTTCTACTTTAAGAGAGAATGGTTTGGAAGTGTTAGAAGAAATCTGTCCATTATCTGCACGTATGGTTGTAAACGAAGTAAGCATGAAGATGGAACAGGAAAGAATTACAAAAATTATCAACGATTTAAAAATAGAATTAGATAAAATGGATGATGCTGAAAAAAATTAAAAACCTGAAAGTTGGTAAATAGAAAGGTTGTGTGAAACGTGAGAAAAATCAAGTTGACAGAAGATGCAAAGAAAAATATTTTAGAGGATTTATTAAAGCGAAGTCCTAATAATTATGGACAGTTTGAAGATACTGTAAATGAAATTTTGGAAAATGTGCGTAAGAATAAAGATCAAGCAGTATTTTCTTATACAAAACAATTTGATAAGGCAGAAATTAATGCAGATACGATTTTAGTTACAGAGAAGGAGATTGAGGAAGCATATACACTTGTAGATGCATCTTTAGTTGAAGTAATTCGTCGTGCGATTGTAAATATTAGAGAATATCACGAAAAACAAAAACAGTACAGTTGGTTTGACAGTAAACCAGATGGTACGATTTTAGGACAGAAGATTACACCACTTCAGACTGTTGGATTGTACGTGCCTGGTGGAAAAGCTGCCTATCCTTCCAGTGTATTAATGAATGTAATTCCAGCTGAGGTTGCAGGTGTAGAGCGAATTATTATGTGTACCCCTCCAGACGCAAAGGGAAAGGTTACGCCTACTACATTAGTAGCAGCAAAGGAAGCAGGAGTAACAGATATTTATAAAGTTGGTGGAGCACAGGCCATTGCAGCTATGGCATATGGTACAGAAAGCATTCCTAAAGTAGATAAGATAACAGGACCTGGAAATATTTTTGTTGCATTGGCAAAGAAAGCTGTATATGGACATGTAAGTATTGATTCGATTGCCGGACCAAGTGAAATTTTAGTTTTGGCAGACGAAACAGCGACACCACGTTATGTAGCGGCTGATTTATTATCACAGGCAGAACATGATGAGATGGCATCTGCAATATTAGTAACAACAAGTGAGAAACTGGCAGATGCAGTATCAAAAGAAATTGATGAATTTTTAAAAACGTTATCTAGAGCAGAGATTATTCAAAAATCACTGGATAATTACGGTTATATTTTATTAGTAAATGACTTGCAGGAAGGAATTGATGTGGTGAACGAAATCGCATCAGAGCATTTAGAGATTGTTACAAAGGATCCATTCCAAGTAATGACAAAAGTAAAAAATGCTGGTGCAATCTTCCTTGGAGAATATGCTAGTGAACCTTTGGGAGATTATTTTGCTGGTCCAAATCACGTATTACCAACAAATGGAACTGCAAAATTCTTCTCACCACTTAGCGTAGATGATTTTATTAAGAAATCAAGTATTATATCATACTCTAGAGAGGCGTTAGAGCCAATTCATAAAGATATTATTCAATTTGCAACAGCAGAACGATTAACTGCTCATGCAAATTCAATTGCAGTACGTTTTGAAGAAAAATAAAATAAAGAGAAACTAGAAAAGAGGACTACACAAAATTGCGTGGTCCTTTCTCTATTTATAGGAACAAAGAATTTTGGCACATTATTTTTTGAACAAGTATTATTATATTGGGTAAAATATGGACCTGTCATAGTTTTGGCATAGTTAAATGATATCATGTAAAACAGATAAAACGAAAGGGGTACGTGCAAATGGGGAAAGCAAAGAGAAGTGTTGCTGGAATACTGTTCATTGTGGTTTTGGCTATGATGTTCCAAATATGTCCATCTTATGCAGCTACAGCTACCTACAGCATAAGCAAAAATAAATTGAATATGACAGTAGGGGATATGAATACATTAAGTGTTTCGGGTACAAAGGAAAAAATTAGTTGGAGTTCTTCTAAAAAAAGCGTTGCAACAGTTGACCAGAATGGAAAGGTTATAGCAAAAAATGCAGGAAGTACAGTTATTACTGCAACGTTTTCTGGAGAGAAGCTTACTTGTAATGTTACAGTAGAAAATAAGATGATAAGAGTATTATTGAAAACAACCAACTTTTCCAGTATATATCATTCTTCTGTGGTTGTTACATCTACAAATAAGTTTAGTATTAAGAATGGGAAAATCACGAAAAAATATGCAGCAGGGAAAAAAGTGAAAATAAGCAGTAGTTATGCGCTATTAAAATCGGGAAGTTCAATTACGATTGCAGCAGAAAACAATGGGAAAATAAGCATTACTTCTATTAAAAGAAGTCAGGGTACACCTTCCTATCGGGGAGAATTGACTATAAAAAATGTATCTGGGAAGGGCTTAACAGTAGTGAATAAGTTGCCAATCGAACAGTATTTATATAGTGTAGTTAGCAGTGAAGTTTCTAGTTACTATGCAACAGAAGCAATAAAAGCACAGGCTGTTACGGCGAGAAGTTATGCATATGCACGTTTAAACAGTGCAACCTACAAAAGTTTAGGGGCAGATGTGGATGATAGTACCTCCTATCAGGTATACAATAATATTGCTGAAAATACAACGATAAAAGAAGCTGTAGATGCGACAAAAAATATTGTAATAAAAGATGGAAGCAAAATTATAGCTACCTTCTTTTTTTCTACATCCTTCGGACAGACAGCAGAGCCATCAGAAGTTTGGGGTGGAAGTGCGGAAGATAAATACTATAATAGTGTACAGCAATTAAAGTCTGGAAAGGCAAAGAATTTATCTACAAATGCACAATTCAAAACTTTTTTAAAGAATGTATCTTTGAAAACTTTTGACAGTAATGCAGACTGGTATCGTTGGAATACACAGATAAGTAAAGTTGTTTTACAAAAACAGATTAACAATAAGCTTGCCAGTTGTTATCGTTCTTATTCCTCTGCTATTACTACGTTACAGCCGGACGGTACTTATAAAAGTAAGTCAATTTCAACAATAGGAACTTTAAAAAATGTCACGGTGGTAAAACGAACACAAAGTGGTATGGTGAATATCATAAAAATAACGGGAACCAAGGCAATTCTTCAGGTTTCGAATGCTTCGGCAATACGAATGTTGCTGGCTCCATCTAGTAGCAATCTAATAAAAAAGAATGGAAGTAAAGTTTATGGCATGTCTATGTTGCCAAGTGCCTTTTTCTATACCGAGAAAAGCACAACAAAAGGTGTGACCTACATAAATATCTATGGTGGAGGATATGGTCATGGAGTAGGTATGAGTCAGAATGGAGCGAATCAGATGGGAAAAGAAGGATATACATATTCACAAATATTAAAACATTACTTTAAAAATATTAAGGTTGTGCATGTGGCATTATAAGAGAACTGTGAAAAGGCTATTATAGTGTAAGAGGAATTCGACCCTTTACAAATACAATGCAAATTGCTATAATATATAGGCTGACTTTTATAGAAACAGAAAGCATTTTGCACTTGTAGCTCAGTGGATAGAGCAGTGGCTTCCGAAGCCATGTGTCGGGGGTTCGAGTCCCTTCAGGTGCGTAGGAGACAGACTGTCATGGATGGTCTGTCCTTTTTATTATGTATGTATTGCATTCTAGAGGGGGATTTGATAAAATAAGAAAGGTTAAGCTTTGGTTGCAATGTGAAAATTTGAAAGGAAAAATGATAGGAAAGAAATACAAGGTGAAGAAATAAATGAAATTTAAGTACAAAAAAATTATATTGATTATCACAATGTGTACGATGTGTATTGGTATGGTTACGATATCTCTCAGTACACCAAAAAACAAAGGAAATCAGAAAAAAAATAGTCTGGAAAATATAAAAAATCCTTTTGTGGAATTAAGTGATGATGCGACATTAAAAGAAGAAGCTGGAGTAGAAGAAAATAGCGATTTACAGAGTAATACAGAGAAAGAGATTGATCAGTTGATTGCCACATATTTGAATTGTATGCTGACATGTGATTTACAAACACTGGCTAAAGTAGTTACAGATGTGGAAAATGTCGATGTGGAGAAGATGCAGGCAAAGCAGAAATTGATTGAAGAGTATCAAAATATTGAGTGCTATACAGTAGACGGAATGAAAAAGGGTGAATATCTGGTCTATGTATATAGTGAGTCGAAATTTACAGGAATTGATACAGCAGCACCTGGATTAGAACGTTATTATATCGTGACAGACACAGCAGGTAATTTAAAAATTGAGTTTGGTTTGATCAAGCAGGAAGTACAGGATTTTATTAACGAGACAGACGAGAGTGATGATGTACAAAAAATTATCAATAGGGTAAATACAAAATTAGAAGAAGCAATTGCAAGTGATTCAAAATTAAAAGAATTTTATGCAAATCTGAATGGTGGAAGTGATGAGGTAGCAAGTGAAACAACACCAGAGGTAACGACGGGACAAGCTACAGAAGTACCACCAACAGACGAACCGATTGATCAGACAGAAACAATGAATGAATAGGGAAAAAGCGAGAGCAGGGAAAGAAGTTTCCCTGCTGTTTGTTACATGGAGGAAAAATAGGATGGAACAAGAAGTACGTTTAAATAAATTTTTGAGTGAAGCAGGAGTTTGCTCCAGAAGAGAAGCAGATCGTATGGTTGAGAAAGGGAGAATTCTTGTAGATGGAGTTCCAGCTCAGATGGGACAAAAGGTGCGGGCTTCCCAGAAAATTGAGGTGGACCATAAGATAATACAAATAGAAGGAGAAAAAGTGCTTTTGGCATTTAATAAGCCAAGAGGGATTGTATGCACGACAAGTAAAAAAGATAAAGATAATATTGTAGATTATATCAATTATGGGAAACGCATATATCCAATTGGAAGATTGGATAAGGATTCAGAGGGATTAATTTTATTGACAAATCAAGGTGAATTGGTCGATAAAATTTTACGTGGAAGTAATTATCATGAGAAAGAGTATATTGTGACGGTAAATAAAAAAATAACACCGGAGTTTTTGCGTGCAATGGGTTCTGGTGTACCAATATTAGATACCGTAACAAGACCTTGTGAATTGGAGCAGATTGGACCAAGAACGTTTCGTATAATATTGACCCAGGGATTAAATCGACAGATTCGACGTATGTGTGAATATTTTTCTTATCGGGTAATTGAGTTGACGCGGGTTCGAGTGATGAATATTCGACTTGGAAGGTTAAAAAGTGGTACTTACCGTAAAATTGTGGGAAAAGAATTGGAAGAGTTGGTAAAACTATTAGAAGAATAAAACGATTAAAGTTTGCAGGAAAGCAGCATTAAAAATAGAAAGGTGAGCGTGATGGATAAAAAACGCAGGATGCAGGAATTAGTGATACTCTTAAACAAGGCTTCTAAGGCATACTATCAAGATGCACAGGAGATTATGAGCAATTATGAGTATGATAGTCTTTATGATGAATTAGAGCAGTTAGAAAAAGAATTGGGAGTACGTTTATCTAACAGTCCTACAGGAAAGGTTGGATATGAGGTTCTAAGTGAATTGCCAAAGGAAGAGCATCCTGCCAGAATGCTATCGTTGGACAAAACCAAATCTGTGGAGACATTGGAAGATTGGATTGGAAACCAGGAGGGAATAGTATCCTGGAAAATGGATGGTCTTACAATTGTTTTAACCTATGAACAGGGCGAATTGATAAAGGCGGTTACCCGTGGAAATGGTGAAATTGGAGAAGTTGTGACAAATAATGTTAGAGTATTTAAAAATGTTCCTTTGTGTATTCCCTATAAAGGGCGTTTGGTGTTGCGTGGAGAAGCGGTTATTAAGTATTCTGATTTTAAAGAAATGAACGAAGCTATTGCGGATAGCAATGCAAAATACAAAAATCCCAGAAATTTATGTAGCGGTTCTGTACGACAATTAAATAATAAAATTACTGCAGAACGTAATGTATATTTCTTTGCTTTTGCGCTGGTAGAATGTGAAAGTACAATGAAAGAACAAAGTCCGGATTTTCATAATTCTAGGGAAGAACAGTTTAAATGGCTGGAACAGCAGGGATTTGAAGTGGTAGAGAGAAAATCGGTAGTAAGAAAGAATATGGCGGAAACTGTTGCCTGGTTTGCGCAACAGATTCAAAAAAATGATTTTCCATCGGATGGATTAGTCCTGCTATTAAATGATATTGCCTACGGAAAAAGTCTGGGGAGTACGGCAAAATTTCCGAGAGATGCGATTGCTTATAAGTGGAAAGACGAAACAGCACAGACAAAATTGTTAGAGGTAGAGTGGAGTGCATCAAGAACAGGACTTATAAATCCAGTTGCTATTTTTGAAGCAGTTGAACTGGAGGGAACAAAAGTCAGCAGGGCCAGTCTCCATAATATTAGTATTATGGAGGGCTTGGAATTAGGAATTGGAGATGAAATTACGGTTTATAAGGCAAACATGATTATACCTCAGATTGCAGAGAATAAAACGAGAAGTGGTATTGTCAAAATTCCCGAACAATGTCCAGTCTGTCAGAAAGAGACTACAGTATCAGAGGAAAATGGAGTCAAAGTATTGCTTTGTAAAAATCCAGACTGTCTGGCAAAAAAAATTAAAGCGCTTGCTCATTTTATGAGTCGCGATGCCATGAATGTAGAGGGATTATCAGAGGCTACTGTAGAAAAAATGATTGGAAAAGGTTTAATACATGAATTAGCAGATTTATTTCATCTGGATAAATATAAAGAAGAAATTGTTGAGATGGAGGGCTTTGGAGAAAAGTCTTATCAAAATATGCTTGCTTCTATTGAAAAAGCAAGAAGTGTAACCTTGGCAAAATTTATATATAGTTTGGGAATTGCCAATATTGGTTTGTCTACAGCGAAGCTTATTTGTGCTACTTTTCATAATCAAGTGGATAAAGTTCTTACTGCCACGAAAGAGGAATTGGTTTCGATTGACGGAATTGGAGAAGTGATAGCAGATACTTATGTGTCTTTTATGAAAAAGGCAGAAAACAGGCAAATGATAGAGGATTTATTAAGAGAAATCAATATTTCAGATGATAGTGCAGTTGGCGAAGAAAGAGAACAGAGTATGGATGGACTGACCTTTGTTATAACAGGGTCACTTAATGAATTTTCAAATAGAAAGGCTATGCAAGAATATATTGAACAACGCGGTGGAAAAGTAACTGGAAGTGTCAGTTCTAAAACTGACTATTTGATTAATAATGATAGTGCATCCTCCTCTACAAAAAATAAAAAAGCGAAAGAATTGCAGATTCCAATTCTTACGGAAGCTGAATTTTTGGAGATGTTTAGTTGATTTTTCCTAAGTAACATGGTATGATTAATAATATATCAAAAAAAAGACGGTGAAGTAATATGCCTATTAAAGTGCAAAATAATCTTCCTGCCAAAAAGGTGTTGGAAGATGAAAATATTTTTATTATGGATGAAAACAGGGCAATTAGTCAGGAGATTCGCCCATTACAAATTGCTATACTAAATTTGATGCCTTTAAAGGAAGCGACAGAGGTACAATTAATGAGAAGTTTATCCAACACGCCGTTGCAGTTTGACATTACTTTTTTAACGACAGCCAGCTATGTAGGAACTAATACTGCTGCAAGTCATTTAGATAAGTTCTATCAAACTTTTGATGACGTAAAGGAAAAACGATTTGATGGACTGGTTATCACAGGAGCACCGGTTGAGCGGATGGAATTTGAAGAAGTGGGTTATTGGGATGAACTGACACAGATTATGGAATGGTCCAAAGAAGCTGTTACATCGACTTTGCATATATGCTGGGGGGCACAGGCAGGGTTGTATTATCATTATGGTTTGCCAAAACGATTATTAGATAATAAAATATCTGGTATTTTTGAGCATGAGGTGAAGCATAGAAAAAATCCATTGGTACGAGGATTTGATGATGTGTTTTTTGCACCACATTCCAGATATACAGAAGTTCCTTTGGATGAAATTAAAAAAAAGAAAGAATTAACTGTTTTGGCAGAATCAAAGGAGGCAGGTGCCTTTTTAGTTATGGCTAAGGATGGAAAGCAGATTTTTGTATTAGGACATCCGGAGTATGACAGGCTCACATTGGATGAAGAATATAAACGTGATTTGGCAAAGGGCATAGATGTTTCCATGCCAAAGAATTATTATCCAGATGATGACCCTACACAAAGACCGTTGCTTACTTGGCGTGCACATGCCAATGCGATTTATACAAACTGGTTAAATTATTTTGTATATCAGGTGACACCTTATGATTTGACATAATTTACGTCAATTTATAAATATTTTGAAATATATACTAATATAAGTTTGTACTGAATTGGTTAAATATAATCAGAAAGTATGCATTTACCTAAAATCATAAATGGGGGGACGTTATGATTTATGATAAGATGTTTTGGAAAAAGTGAACTTCGGCTAAAATTAGTCCTTTTATGTTCATTTTATCTGAAAGTAGTAGGAAAGGAACCAGGAGGAGGGATGACAATGTTAGATATTGCATGGGATCGATTGGAGGATTTTTTATCTGAATATCAGGAAATATGTATTATGATTGCTGGCATTATAGTCATTATTATATTGATTAGTATATTCATATCTTTTCGGATGAAGATGCGTAATCAGGAGCGGATTCTCCAAAAGGCACAGATACAGGAAGAAAGATATCGTATTTTAGCGGAAATATCCAATGATATTTTGTTTGAGTATGATATTTTTTCAGACCAGATGGTATATTCAGATAAATATACAGAGAATTTTGGAAGAAAAGCTACTATAGAACGTTTTGCTGAATTAAAAGAAGAAGCACAGTATGTATATAAAGAAGATGTATTTGCTTTTGAAAACTTCTGTAAGCTGTTAGGTGGAGAGAAGCAAAAGTTAGAAGCGGAATACCGTATGAAACGTTCTTCAGGAGATTATGTGTGGTGTTATGTGTGTGGACAAACCATCTATGATTCGATGAATAATCCTGTTAAGGTAGTTGGAAAATTGTCTAATATTGACATTCAAAAACGCGAAGTAGAGAAGTTACAGTTTAAGGCTGAGATGGATGCCATGACACGAATTTATAATAAAGTGGCAACTAAGGAGCGTATTAATAATTTTATAAAGAATAGCCGTAATCAGGATAAACATGCATTACTAATTGTAGATATGGACAATTTTAAGAAGATTAATGATACGTTTGGTCATCTAAAAGGTGATGAAGTTTTGAAAGAAGGCGTAGGACATTTGAAAAATATGTTTCGTGGGGATGATATTATTGGTAGAATTGGTGGAGATGAATTTGTTGTTTTTATGAGTAATGTCACATCTAGGGAAGATATTGTTAATAAGGCTAAGAGTATTGGAAAAGCATTTAGAAAAACTTATAGCGAAGATGGTGAAGAAGTAACTGTTTCAGCAAGTATTGGTATTTCTATTTTTCCAATGGATGGAGATGACTATGAAGAATTGCTTGATAAATCAGATAAAGCATTATATGAAGTAAAGAAAAATGGCAAAAATGGTTTCTGTTTTTATCATGAACAGAAAGCGTAAAGAAAAAGCAGGTATTCAATCAAGAATACTTGCTTTTTCTTATGATCCATACATCCATGGCAGAGGAGATAAACTGACTAATTAATAAGGAATAAAAATAGCCTGAAATTCCATAATAAGGAATGAGTATTACCAGTAATATGATTCGCAGAAATAGACCGATAGATGTATTGCGAAAAGTTACCTTCATTTTTCCCAGTCCATTTAAAATGCTAGATAATGTAGAACTAAGGTAAAGCATAGGACAAAGCCAGGAAAGATTTTGTAAAAAAACACCAGATAAGCGGTTTTTAAATAAAAGCAAACCTAACTGTGGACCGGTAATTAAAAAACATAGACCTATAAAACCACCAATTATCAGACTGTATGTAAAGGAATAACGAATAGCTTTATTTATGTAAGCTCTATTTTGTTCGGCGGCTGCTTCAGAGATTGACGGAAGCAGCAGGACACATAGAGAGTTTGTAATGGTAGATGGGAACATAAGAAGCGACATGGTCATTCCGGTTAAAATACCGTAAATACTTAACGATTCGCTTAATGTCATACCGAATTTTTGAAGCAGGTTTGGGATTAAAATTGCTTCTATACTATGCAAAAGGCTGATAATTAAATGTGTGGTAGTTAAAGGAATAGAAAATATACAAAGTTGTTTAAAGATTTTATGCGTGGAGACAGTACTTTTCGATGTGATTTTTTTGGAAGAATATTGAAGGATAAACAGATTGTAAATAGCTGCAGTCAATTCTCCGACAAAGATTGCAATCACTGCGGTTTCGCAGGAAAAAAGTGATGTTTTTTGAGCGTAGCACACGATATATAAAACGCTGAAAATGATTCTGCTAATTTGTTCAATAAGCTGGGCAATTGCAGGATGCATGGTCTGTTTTTGACCATAATAAAAACCATTGATACAAGCAGACATAGAACAGGCAGGAAAGACACCACACAGCAATTTTAAGGATTGACTGCAGCGAGGTTCTTTGATGATATCGGATGCTATAAAATCTGCACTTATATAGAGAAAAAGGGAGCAGAAAATAGCAATGGATAAGGATAGCCCGATTCCGATAGAGAGTATTTTTTTGGATAAAGCTTCTTTTCCTTTTGTATTTTCTGCTACCATTTTAGAAATAGCTGTTTGTATACCGCTGGCATATAGAGTAAAGCACAGGCCGTAAATTGGAAAAATAAGTTGATAGATACCCAGTAGTTCAGTACCTAAAATATTGGAAAGTAATAATTTGTAGAAAAAGCCGAGAATACGTGTTAAGAATCCGGCAATCGTTAGGATGAGAGTTCCAGTTATTAATTTTGACTTCATAATAAATAATAATGCAACAAACAAATGTGAAAGGCTAAAAATAGGATAGATACATCGGTTCGTTGCTGACACTCCTCTCTGGATTCTATCTTTATAGCATTGTATTTGCAATTGAAAAAAATTATGAATAAATTTCTTGACAGACATTAAGGAAAGTGCTAGTATATAGAAAAATATATCCGAGTGGAATACTAGGAAATGTTTTAGGAACATTATTGTGCAAATGACGTATGTTGATAATAGAAGGAAATTGAATGCTTTGATAAGTACATGTTAGAGCGTGAGAATAGAATATACGTATTAGATTTTTTATGTATTACAGAAGAGTATTATAAGAGTATAGCATTAGAGTTGTTTTATTCTTGTATATATAAAAGTATTAATATAGGAGATGAAATTATGAGTAAATTAATTTATTTAGATCATGCAGCAACGACACCAACAAAACCAGAAGTTGTAGACGCGATGCTTCCATACTTTACTGAGAATTTTGGAAATCCTTCTGCAGTATATGGATTTGCTTCAAAAAATAAAGCCGTTATTACACAAGTAAGAGACACCATTGGTAAGACTTTGGGTACAAAGGGTGAAAATATTTATTTTACGGCTGGTGGTTCTGAATCGGATAACTGGGCATTAAAGGCTACCGCAGAGGCATATAAAGCAAAAGGAAACCATATTATAACTACAAAGATTGAACATCATGCAATTTTGCATACATGCGAATATTTGGAGCAGCAAGGTTACGAAGTTAGCTATATTGATGTGGACGAAAATGGAATCGTTAAATTGGATGAATTAAAAAAAGCAATCCGTCCAACCACTATTTTGATTTCTGTTATGTTTGCAAATAATGAGATTGGTACAATTCAACCAATAAAGGAAATTGGTGAAATTGCGAAAGAGCATGGCATCCTGTTCCATACAGATGCAGTACAGGCATATGCACATGTTCCAATTGATGTAGACGAATATCATATTGATATGCTTAGTGCCAGTGGACATAAGTTAAATGGTCCAAAAGGAATTGGATTTTTATATATTAGAAAAGGAGTTAAAATACGTTCCTTTGTACATGGTGGTGCGCAGGAGCGAAAAAGACGTGCGGGAACAGAAAATGTACCTGGAATAGTAGGACTTGGAAAGGCAGTGGAACTGGCATTTGATAATTTTGAAGAAAGAACCGAAAAAGAAACGAAACTTAGAGATAAGTTAATCGAGAGAATTTTGGCAGAAATACCATATGTACGTTTAAATGGAGATAGAAAGAAAAGATTGCCAAATAATGTGAATTGCAGTTTCCAGTTTGTTGAGGGTGAGTCACTTTTAATTATGCTTGATATGAAAGGCATTTGTGCATCAAGTGGTTCTGCTTGTACATCAGGTTCTTTGGACCCATCTCATGTGTTATTAGCCATTGGATTACCTCATGAAATTGCGCATGGTTCTTTAAGAATGACATTAGGAGATGAGACAACAGAGGAGCAGATTGATTATGTAGTGGATCAGTTAAAGGGGATTGTAGAAAAATTAAGAGCGATGTCACCATTATATGAGGATTTTGTACAGAAACAGGCAGCTAAGTAAAGAATGAATGTAAGGGGCTTGAGGCTTACTGAAAAGTGTGATAAAATAAAAAATGCAAGGAGGAAAATACATGTATAGCGAAAAAGTGATGGATCATTTTAATAATCCGAGAAATGTTGGAGAAATTGAAAATGCAAGTGGTGTCGGAACTGTAGGAAATGCGAAATGCGGAGACATTATGCGTATTTATTTAGATATTGATCAGTCAGGAATTATACAGGATTGTAAATTTAAGACTTTTGGTTGTGGTGCTGCAGTAGCAACAAGTAGTATGGCAACAGAACTTGTAAAGGGAAAGACTGTGCAACAGGCATTAGAGGTAACCAACAAGGCCGTAATGGAAGCATTGGATGGATTGCCACCAGTGAAAGTGCATTGTTCCCTTCTTGCAGAAGAGGCAATTCATGCAGCATTATGGGACTATGCTGAAAAGAACGGAATTGTTATCGAAGGGTTGAAGAAGCCAAAGCAAGATATACATGAGGACGAAGAAGATGGAGAAGAATATTAATGATGAGTGAAACAAAGAAAACAGTTGTTGTTGGAATGTCTGGAGGCGTTGATTCCTCTGTGACTGCATATTTGTTAAAAAAGGCAGGGTACAATGTAATTGGTGTTACCATGCAGATATGGCAGGAAGAAGCGGAATTGGACATGGAAGAGAATGGTGGCTGTTGTGGACTCAGTGCAGTAGAGGATGCCAGGCGTGTAGCGGATACACTTGGCATCCCTTATTACGTTATGAACTTTCGTAAAGAATTTAAACAACACGTTATGGATTATTTCTTAGATGAATATTTATGTGGCAGAACACCAAACCCATGTATTGCATGTAATCGTTATGTAAAATGGGAAGCATTGTTACATCGTTCCATAGAAATTGGAGCAGATTATATTGCTACGGGGCATTATGCACAGATTATGCAACTCCCAAATGGAAGATATACCATTAAACATTCCGTATCGTCTAAGAAAGATCAGACATATGCACTATATAATTTGACACAGGAGCAGTTATCACATACGTTGATGCCTGTCGGTGCATATGAGAAGGAGGAGATTCGACGTATTGCGCAGGACATCAATTTGCTGGTAGCCAATAAACCGGACAGTCAGGATATTTGTTTTATTCCAGACAATGATTATGCTAAATTTATTCATGAAAATTCAGACCAGATAATTCAGGAAGGTAATTTCGTGGATTTGGAGGGTAACATATTAGGCAGACATAAAGGAATAACGAATTATACAGTGGGACAGCGAAAGGGATTAAACCTTTCCATGGGTAAACCTGTGTTTGTTGTGGAAATTCGTCCAGAGACCAATGAGGTTGTGATTGGTGATAATGCAGATGTATTTCAGCCTAAATTGTATGCAAATAAACTTAATTTTATGTCGATTGAGAAACTGGAAGGCGAGATGGAAGTAATCGCTAAGATTCGATATAGCCATAATGGAGCAAAGGCTAAGATTCGAATGGTTGCAGAAGACGTTGTAGAATGTTTATTTGATGAACCACAGAGGGCTATTACACCGGGACAAGCGGTTGTTTTTTATGAACAGGATTATGTAGTAGGTGGAGGAAGTATTATCGGTACCAGCTTTTGCGAGCAAAAATAAAAGGTTTCTCAGTGTATATAAAAAGGACATAAGCATTCTTTATCCATTACTTAGTTAGATGGAAGGAGTGCTTATTTGAGTTTTAAGAAAAGTATTTTCTAAATTGCTGTAAAAATAATCGAGAAGGAGAAAAAACATGAAAAATAAAAAAAGCATGTTGTGTGTTTTGGGTGCGTGTTTGGTAGTAGGTATTATTTATGCGGTTGCGAGTATTCTTCCAGAGGCACAGGCAAAATTGTTGTTGATTGGAATTGCGGTTACTATGCTTATTATTTGGATGGTATTTAAGATGGTTCGGATGTCTAAGTTGAGTAAGATTGTTTCTGGACCAACGCACTTGCTGTATGAGGAAAAGGAGCCTGTATTGTATGTAAAAGAGATGCAGGAGATTTTAAATAAGGTATCGGGAAAACAGCAAAAAGATTTAGTTCGTATCAATATTGCCGCAGGACAGGTTTATGCAGGGCAGTATGAACAGGCATTAGAAACACTTGAGGTGATTTCTGTGGCAGGGCAGCCAGAGGTAAATCGGGTGTTATGTTATGCATATGAGACTATGGCTGACTTTTTAAGTGGTCAATATACCGCATTAAAGTCCGTGATGGATGAACAGCGAAAATTATTGAAAAAGTATGATTCTACTACATCGGGGCTGACAAATAATGTTCTATTGATGTATGCGTTTGAATTGATTGTAAAAGGTGAGTATACAGAGGCATTAGAAAGATTAGATACATTAAAAGGGCGAAAGGTTTCTTCTATCTTGCAAGATATGGTTGACTTCTCTTATTTGGAATGTTACCGCAATTTAAAAAAGATGGAAGAACGTAAGCAGTTATTGGAACAGATGAATGGAAGAACTTTAGTTCCTGCAATAAAAAATAAACTTAGTGAATCATAAGTAAGGAAATTAAGAAGGGATACATTATGAATGTATGGAACCGTTTATGTATATAAAGTACGGTTTTGACATTTATAATGTATCCCTTTTTGCTGTTTGTACAAATAATAAAATATCGTCACAGCTATATGATAATTGTTTCTAGTTTGTTTTTAAGTTTGTATTTGCGGTAGAGAGCATTAATTTAATACGGTTAAGCTGATTTACTTCGCTAGCGCCAGGGTCATAGTCAACAGCTACGATGTTTGCACCAGGGAATGCACGGCGCAATTCCTTGATAACACCTTTACCTACTACGTGGTTAGGAAGACAACCAAATGGCTGTGTACAAACAATGTTAGAAACACCGGAGTGAATCAGTTCTACCATTTCTCCAGTCAAAAACCATCCTTCTCCTGTCATATTTCCAATGGAAACAAATGGTTCGGCATATTCTGCAAGGGTTTCAATATGTTGCATTGGTTCAAAGCGTTTGCTCTGTTCTAAGGCTTTTCTTGCATGTCTGCGATAAAATTCTAATATACGAATTACTATATTATTGATAGTTGCTGATTTTTTGCTTTTTCCAAAGTATTTCACTTTGTAATTGCTATTGTAGCAACTATATAAGAAGAAGTCTACCAAGTCAGGGCAAACAGCTTCTGCACCTTCTGCTTCTAACAGGTCAACTAAGTGATTATTTGCAGTAGGAAGGAATTTAACTAAAATTTCTCCTACAATACCTACTTTAGGTTTTTCGATGTCAAGTAATGGAAGTGTATCGAAATCGTGAACAATGTTGTAAATATTTTTCTTGAAATTTTTACCTGTTTTTACATCTTTGATACATTTTGCCTCCCATTTTTTGAACAGGGCATTTGCCGAACCTGGTTCTGCTTCGTAAGGCCGTGTTTTATATAAAACACGCATAAAAATATCACCATAGACAAGTGCCTGAATCGCACGATTTGCCATAGGAAGACTAATTTTAAACCCTGGATTTTGTTCAATACCAGCACTTAGGGAGATAACTGGAATTTGTCCATAACCAGCCTTTTCTAAGGCACGACGAATGAAGCCGATATAGTTTGTAGCACGACAACCACCACCCGTTTGGGTAATAACTAATGCTACACGGTCTAAATCATATTTTCCTGAATCTAACGCTTCCATAAATTGTCCAACGACTAAAAGCGAAGGATAGCATGCATCATTATTTACATATTTTAATCCATAGTCCAGACAAGATTTATTACTTGGAAGTAATTCTACGTTATAACCACAGGATTCAAAAGCAGCCATTACCATGTTAAAGTGAATTGGTGACATTTGGGGAGCAAGAATGGTATAAGTTTTCTTCATCTCCTTTGTGAAAATCACTCTATGATGCGCTGCATCTGTAATATGTGGCGCTATGTGTTTATGGTCTCTGTCTTTTACTGCAGATAATAGAGATCGAATACGAATTCTGGCAGCACCAAGGTTGTTTACTTCATCTATTTTTAATACAGTATAAATTTTACCTGATTTGGTTAAAATATCATTTACTTGATCGGTTGTAACTGCATCAAGTCCGCATCCAAATGAATTTAGCTGAATTAAATTTAGATTTGGATTTGTACGAACATAAGCTGCTGCAGCGTAAAGACGTGAGTGGTATACCCACTGGTCCATAACAATAGTTGGTCGATCTACTTTTCCTAAATGTGCAATACTGTCTTCTGTCAATACGGCAACATCATAAGAAGTAATCAATTCAGGAATACCATGGTTGATTTCAGGGTCGCAGTGGTAAGGCCGACCAGCAAGAACAATTCCCTTTTTGCCCGTTTTTTCTAAGTAAGCAAGGACTTCTTCGCCTTTCTTTTCCATGTCTCTATGTGCCTGTTCCATTTCAGCCCAAGCAGCATGAACGGCTTTTCGTATTTCGGATGAAGGAATATTATTTTCTTTCGAGAAGTAGTCAGCTAATCGCTTTGCAGTGATTTCTTCACTTTCAAAAGATAAAAATGGATTTTGGAAGGTGATATCCTCACTTCTTAATTCCTCCACATTGTTTTTAATATTTTCTCCATAAGAAGTAACAATTGGACAGTTAAAGTGGTTTCCAGCATCTGCCTGTTCTTTACGCTCATAAAAAACACATGGATAGAAAATATAATCAATACCTTGGCGGATAAGCCAGGTAACGTGTCCATGGGCTAATTTCGCTGGGTAGCACTCGGATTCACTTGGGATAGATTCGATACCAAGCTCATAAATTTTACGGGTAGATTCTGGTGATAGTACCACCTGATATCCAAGTTCTGTGAAAAATGTATGCCAGAATGGATAGTTTTCATACATATTTAAGACTCTTGGAATACCAACTTTACCACGAACCGCATGTTCCTCGTCCAGAGCTTCATACTGGAAGAGGCGCTTTAATTTGTAGGCAAATAAATTTGGAACACTGTCTGATTTTTTAGCTTTTCCTAATCCACGTTCACAACGGTTACCGGTAATAAATTGGCGACCACCGGAAAATTTGTTAATTGTTAATAGACAGTTATTTGTACAGCCTTTACATCTTGAAAGGGTTGTTTCAAATTGTAAAGCATTGATTTTTTCGATGGATAGCATAGTTGTATTTGTTTTTCCGTCGTAATGTTCTCTAGCAATCAAAGCGGCACCAAAAGCTCCCATGATACCAGCAATATCCGGACGAACAGCTTCACAACCAGAAATAATTTCAAAACTGCGTAAAACAGCGTCGTTATAAAAAGTACCACCCTGAACTACAATTTTCTTACCTAAATCTTTTGGATCTGTAATTTTAATAACTTTTAACAGTGCATTTTTAATAACAGAGTAAGCTAATCCGGCGGAAATATCATCTACACCGGCGCCTTCTTTTTGTGCCTGTTTTACTTTTGAATTCATAAATACAGTACATCTGGAGCCAAGGTCGATTGGATTTTTCGCAAATAAAGCAACCTTAGCAAAATCTGCTACTTCATATTGTAATGATTTTGCAAAGGTTTCAATAAAGGAACCACAACCGGACGAACAGGCTTCATTTAACTGTACGCTATCAATTGTTCCATCTTTTATTTTCATGCATTTCATATCCTGTCCACCAATATCCAGAATACAGTCTACATCAGGTTCAAAGAAGGAGGCTGCATAATAATGAGCAATGGTTTCTACTTCTCCTTCATCAAGCATGAAGGCTTCTTTAATTAAAGCCTCTCCATAACCGGTAGAACAAGCACGTACAATGCGTGCACTATCAGGCATAAGAGAATAAATTTCTTTAATAGCTTTTGTGGTAGTTTTTAGTGGACTACCATTATTACTACTATAAAAAGAATATAGAAGGGAGCCGTCGTCAGAAACCAGAGCAACTTTTGTTGTGGTTGAACCTGCATCAATTCCTAAAAAGCAATCGCCTTCGTAAGTAGAAAGTTCTTTTTCTATTACCTTATGCTGTGCATGACGTTTAGAAAAAGCAGCATATTCTTCTTCTGTTTTGAAAAGAGGTTCCATACGTGTTACTTCAAATTCCATTTTAATTCCATGATTTAGCTGGTCACTTAATTTTTGAAAAGAGGTTGTGACGGAAGGGTCTGCATTCATAGCAGAACCAACTGCTGCAAATAAATGTGAATGGTTTGGAGCAATGATTTGATCTGGAGTAAGTTTTAATGTACGGATAAATGCCTGCTTTAATTCTGTTAAAAAGTGGAGTGGTCCTCCTAAAAATGCGACATTTCCACGAATGGGCTTTCCACAGGCCAAACCACTAATTGTCTGATTTACTACCGCTTGAAAGATAGAGGCAGATAAATCCTGTTTTGTTGCACCCTCATTGATAAGTGGTTGAATATCTGTTTTTGCAAATACACCACAACGAGCTGCGATTGGATAAATTGCCTTATAATCTTTTGCATATTCATTTAAACCAGTAGCATCTGTCTTTAATAAGGTAGCCATTTGGTCAATAAAAGAACCGGTACCACCAGCACAAATTCCGTTCATACGTTGGTCAATTCCACCAGTGAAGTAAATGATTTTTGCATCTTCACCACCAAGCTCAATGGCAACATCCGTTTGAGGTGCATAGTCTTTTAGAGCAGTGGCAACAGCGACAACTTCCTGAACAAAGGGAACTCCTAAATGTTTAGAGAGAGTCAATCCGCCGGAACCGGTAATGACAGGAGAAAACTCAAGATTTCCAAGCTTTTTATAAGCATCGTTGATAATACTAGCCAGGGTTTCCTGAATATTAGCAAAATGCCGTTGGTAATCTGAGAATAAAATTGTGTTATTTTCATCGAGTACAGCAACCTTAACAGTGGTTGAGCCGATATCAATTCCTAAAGTATGTTTCATATTGCTCATAGTTTCTGGCGAAAGCCATATCCTCCTTTGAAAAATCTATTCTATATAAAAATAAAAATAGAATGTTATTTCCTATTATTTATATGGTACATTGTTGAAAGTGTACCCTTCCCATTATACGACAGCTTTTTTTTGAAAGCAATAAGGGATTTTGGTTCATAAAAATCTTTTTACAACAAATTATGCAAAGTGTACAGTTTGCTTTGTGTTTTAACTAAATTTTATATATTTTTTAATAAAAGAAAAAAGGCTTATAAGTTTTTTAGGAAAAAACAGGAACATTTTGAAAGCAGAGAGAATATAGTATCCTATCGAGTATTAGGAGTGAAAAAAATGGAAGACAGATTTTGTGCAGGAGAGGAATATCAGGTGAGAGAAGGGGATACTTTATATCAGATAAGCAGAAGATATCAAATTCCTTTAGATCGAATTATGCAGGCAAATCCTTATGTTAATGTATATAATTTGCAACCGGGAGAATGGATTTGCATTCCGATGGATATGGAAAGACCAAGGCAACGTATGGAGCAAGAGAAAAATGAAACGACGAATAACAACATGGATAGTGTGAACAGGAATGGAGTTATGTTGGAATATGTGATTACGGGAAATGATACATTAGAGCAGGTATTAGATAAGTTTGATGTGGATTTGGAGGAATTATTAAAATATAATGGAATGAATGCGATTGGGCTCAGACGAGGAACTGTTTTAAGGATTCCTAAAAAGATTGATGATTAAATGAGATTGCCATTTTTTGCAAAAAAGTATATAATGAAAAGTAGTTATAATAGAACGGAAAACAAGTATTTGAACTTATATAGATAATGCATATATGGCGGGGCTTCCTGCCGAACAGGAGAGTTACGATAAGGGCAGGAGGAGATCAGATGATACAACCTGAATATTCTAATAAGCAGTTGCTGGAAATCGCAAAAGAAAGTTATGAGAATATGGTGCTGTTTTGTCGAGTGTTGGATGAAGAGGGTTACTGGGAGGAGCCAGAGCACTTTCTGCATCAGAATATTTATGAAATGTTAGATATGTATTTGCAGGCATTGATGTTAAATCAAACCGTTTATTGTGGAGAAAATGGCATAACACAAAGAAAATTTATAGTAGAAGTGGTTTCAGAAAATTTGCTGGGTTGTCCGGAAGAGGGGGAACTACCGGACAATGTGATTATGATGGCTAATAAATTGCTTCGTACCCCTCCGATTATTCTGCAGCTTTGCGGAGTGCGTGATGGAAAGAAGCAGTCGTTTTTTTCCAGCTATTTTTTTGATTCTCTTTTAAATATATTACTTTCTATATCTTTGCTAGATTATAAACAGAGTGCATATGCAGACAAATTTATTACAGAGTTTTACGAGAAAAATGTTTATTTTGTAAATGAAGATCAGAGGTTAGAAGTAGTAAATGCCCGGTATTTATTTTTAAAGTTAAGTACGGAAAAATTTTATCTGGAAAAGGCACCGGTAGAACAGTTAAAAATGCATAGAGAGCAGGTTGCTATAAAGAACATAAAGGAAACAAAAGAAAAGGAAGAAGATAAAAATAAGACACAACAACTGGAAACAAAGGATAAAGTTTCAGATATGCTTATCCAGGAGGACAAGTCAGAGCAAGATGTTCCTGAAACAGAAAATACAGAACAGGTAGAAGAAGCAAAGGAACGTACGATATTTGATTACACGGATGAGGAATTACAAAAATTACAGAAAATGGGGAAATTAAAGATTTCCACACCTGCGATTGAAAGACTAAAAAAAGAACAGCAGGAAGCTATGAAAAAGCTTCAGGATGAAAGATTGGAACAGATCAAAAAAGAAATTAATAAAATTAATCACGCAAAAAGGCTTCAGGAATTGCTGGATGAATTAAATGGTTTGGTGGGGCTGGAGAACGTAAAGAGTGAGATACAATCACTTATTAATTTAATAAAAGTAAAAAAAATGCGAGAAAGTTATGATATGCCTTCCATGAATGTAAGTTATCACATGGTATTTACTGGTAACCCTGGTACAGGAAAGACTACAGTAGCTCGTTTAGTTGCAAAGATTTATAAAGAACTTGGCATTTTATCAAAAGGGCAGTTAGTTGAGGTGGATCGTGCAGGATTAGTAGCAGGTTATGTGGGACAAACTGCCATAAAGGTTCGAGAGGTGGCAGAAAGAGCAATGGGTGGCATTTTATTTATTGATGAAGCCTATGCCTTGTCGAATAAAAAAGATGCTAATGATTTTGGAGGAGAAGCCATTGACACACTTGTAAAAATTATGGAGGATCATAGAGATAATCTTGTTGTCATTGTTGCTGGATATAAGAATGAGATGGAAGAATTTTTAAAGGCAAATACAGGTCTAATTTCAAGATTTAATAAATTTATTGATTTTAAGGATTATACAACAGAAGAATTGATGATGATACTGGATGGACTTTTGTGTAAATCAGGATTGTGTATGTCAACAGAAGCTGCAGAACAGGTTAGAGTGGAAATAGAAAAATTAAGTGAAGAACAGAAATTTCTATTTGGAAATGGACGAGGTATTCGAAATACATTTGAAAGTATATTAGGCAATCAGGCAAATCGCATCGTAAATTTAGAGTTACCCACACAAGAACAGCTTATGCAGATTGAATTGCAGGATGTGTTAGATATCATAACCATAAAACAGTAAAGAAATTATTGAGTTAAATTTTGTTAAGTTACTTGAATTTTTGCATAGTTTGAGATATAGTATATATCATGGCTGAATTTTACACAAAAGAGAATAAAATGTTTGGTAATACATGATTTGTGAAAGGAATGGTAAAATGCGAGTAATAGCAGGAAAGGCAAGAAGGATACAGTTAAAGACACCAACTGGCATGGAAACCAGACCTACAACAGACCGAATTAAGGAAACATTATTTAATATGATACAGTCACAGTTATATGACTGTAGTTTTTTAGATTTGTTTAGTGGAAGTGGCGGCATTGGAATTGAAGCGTTGAGTCGCGGAGCCGAACACGCGGTATTTATTGATTCTGGTGTGGAAGCCATACGCTGTATAAAGGATAATTTGAAAAATACACATTTGGAAGAAGAGGCAACTGTAATAAAAGGTGATGTATTAGCTGCCATACAGCAGTTAGATGCAAAGAAGGAAAGCTTTGATATTATATTTATGGATCCGCCTTATGGATGTCAATGGGAAAAGCGAGTGTTAGAATTACTAAAGAACACCCGGATACTAGGGAAGAATACTATGATTATTGTGGAAGCATCACTGGATACAGCCTATTCCTATGTTGAAGATTTAGGTTATGAGATACATAAGGTTAAGACATATAAGACCAATATGCATATTTTCCTTTATGTAAAGTAAGTATTAAAAATTGGCTATAAAATAAAAATGTACGATAGGAATTGGAGGCATCCAATTATGAGAATTGGAATTTATCCCGGAAGCTTTGATCCAGTTACCATAGGTCATTTGGATATTATCAAAAGATCTGCATTGTTGGTGGATCAGCTCATTATAGGGGTATTAAATAACAGCAAGAAAAATCCTGTATTTACTGCAGAAGAGAGAAAAGAAATGATAGAATATGTAGTAAAGGATATTCCTAATGTAAAGGTAGAAGTATTTGATGGATTGCTTGTAGAGTTTGCCAAGTTAAAAAAGGCAGAAGTGATTTTTCGCGGATTACGTGCAGTGACAGATTTTGAATATGAATTGCAGATAGCACAGTTAAACCGTAGTTTGTATCCGAAACTAGATACTATGTTTTTGGCAGCAAGCGTGGAGTATTCATATTTAAGTTCCAGTGCAGTTCGGGAGATTGCATCTTACCATGGAGATATATCAATGATGGTACCTAAAGAGTTAATTTCTGTTGTTGAAAACAAATATAAAAAGTTACAGACAGAAGAAGAGTGACATATGGAAAGTTTTGGTGGGGAAAGTGTTACTGATTTCGATAGTTAGACAGTGATAAAAATAGGACAACATAGGTAGAAAGAGGAGTGTTTAGAATGGCTGTAAGTAGGATTGAAGAATTAATAGAAGATATATATGATTTTGTAGAAGAGTGTAAGATGCAACCTTTGTCATCTACAAAGGTAATTGTGCCAAAGGATGAATTATATGATTTATTGGATGAGTTGCGTTTGCGTACACCAGATGAAATTCAAAGATACAAAAAGATGATAGAAAATAAGGATGCTATTTTACAGGATGCAGAGGCAAAGGCAAATGCTATGTTAGCAGAAGCACAAGATAAGATGGACGCGTTGGTGGACGAGCATCAGATTATGCAGCAGGCATATGCACAGGCAGATCAAATTGTACAGCAGGCACAGATGCAGGCAGAACAGATTTTATCTGCGGCAGAGAATGATGCCAATCAAATTAGAACAGGTGCAATCAGTTATACCTCAGATATGCTTATCGGATTAGAAAATATTATGGATAAGGCTTATAGCGAATGTAGAGGTCACTATGAGGGCTTGATGCACAGTATGCAGGAAAATATGGAAATTGTGCGCGCAAATCATCGTGAACTGTCTGGGGTGCCAGAACCAAATCCCGTAGAGGAGACACAGGTACCTGATATGGAGCAGGAAAGTGAAGCACAGGAAGTTGTAAAGCATGAAGGTATTATTGATGATTATTCCTATTCAGATGAATACTAAAATAAAAGAAAGAATCATAAAAACAAATAAGCATTGTAATACTTTATAATAGAAATAGGTTTTTAAAGATAGTCCCGACCCGGCAATGACGCTTTGAGTTTGGAAAAGACTGGATAGTCCTCCAAATGCAGTGCTTGTCAGGGTTAGGATTATTTTTATTTTGGTAGAAAAATCAGAGTTACCAATTTGGTTGGTAGCAGTTGTGATTTCTGTTAAAGAAAGCAGTCCGTAGGAAATAAAATTAAAAGTATTTGGAAGATTAAGTAAAAAGGTTGAGAGAATAGAAAAAAGCAAAATGTAACCTCCAATTTTAGTGATGGTGAGAAATCCGTCTAAGATAGATTTATCCATTGCATAAGCCAGAGAAAAATTTGCAGTTGTCTTTTGTGGAGTTTCGACTATAGAGAAATTTTTTCTTTTGTTTTGTGAGAAAATACGATAAAAAATACTGCAAAGAAAAGAAGAAAGCAGTATAATACTATACAAAAGATATTTGATATGTTCGCTATGTAGACATTGAATTGCCAGATAGGATGTTAAAAACATGGGACTGGGGTTATTTACAAAAGAGAGAAGATATTGCCCTTCTTCTAATGTAACCTTTTTCTCTTTTACTAAATCTGCGCAGGATTTTGCCCCCATAGGGTATCCTGACAGCATTCCAATTAAAATGGGAAAACAACCGTATTTGCTGACTTTAAAAAGTGGATGAAGGATTGGATAAATCCAATCTGTTAGTGAAGAAAGTAAATTTAAATTTAGTAGCAAATTGGATACGATGATAAAGGGAAGTAGAGAGGGAATAACTGTAAATATCCACAATTTTGTGCCGTTTTTAGCACCGAGAAAACATAGTTCAGGTGATAAAAATAAAAGAAGTAGAAAACATAAAAAAAATAAAGAAAGCGTTTTGTTCTTTTTCATAAATACCTCCGTTTACAAGATAAAGTACTAATAGGGAATATGGTATGATAATATTGAAAGATAAGAAAAAAGGCTTATTAACAAAGTATGTAAAGAAGTTGCTTTGTATTCGTAATGAAATCGACAGAGGATGGCAAAAAGGTTTGATTTAGTTGGCGAGAGACTAGAAAGGGAGTGAAAAATGCAAGGATTATGGTTTTCTGATTATTTAAGGGAATTAAATATGGCATCCATTACGCTTCGAATTATTTTTTGTATTATATGTGGAGGCGCAGTTGGGATTGAGCGTGAGTGGAAACATCGAACGGCAGGATTTAAAACCCATATTCTTGTTTGTCTTGGTTCTGCAGCATGTATGTTGACAGGACAGTATGCAGTGCTGATGTTTCATTTGGATTCCATTGATCCTACCCGTATTGGTGCGCAGGTTGTAAGTGGAATTGGTTTTTTGGGTGTTGGAACGATTATTGTTCGTGACAATGCAAAGGTGAAAGGTTTGACAACTGCAGCAGGTCTGTGGGTTTCAGCGTGTGTTGGACTTGCAATTGGAATCGGATTTTATGAATTGGCAATTTTGGCTACGATTTGTGTGGTTGTTCTTTTCTTGTTAGGAATACAGAAAAAATTGTTCGGTGGAAGCGATGAAACGAATATGACTGTATATATAGAATTGAAGGATCAATCGTGTATCCGAACGTTGTTAATAGTGCTACAGGAGCAGGATTGCGATATTTACAGAATGGAAATGCAACGGGCGAAAATAGGTATAAACGGCGAAATTGGGTTGATTTTAGGAATTCAAAGTGATAGTAAGGAAAGTAGAGAAATTCTTTCTATTCTCAGTAAAGAGGAAGATGTAGTTGGCTTTGAGGAGATTGGAATTTGATATAGAAAGAAGGCTTTTAGTATGGGAATGAATACAACACCGAAGGGTGAACGAGTGCATATTGCCTTATTTGGAAAAAGAAATGCGGGCAAGTCCAGCATTATAAATAAAATTACAGGGCAGGATTTGTCCATTGTTTCAGATGTAAAAGGAACGACAACCGATCCTGTATATAAGGCGATGGAATTGTTGCCAATCGGACCGATTATGTTAGTAGATACTCCAGGGCTGGATGACGAAGGAAAACTTGGGGAAATGCGTATGGAAAAGACCAGAAATGTTCTTCAAAAGACAGATATTGCCATTATTGCGGTGGATGCTTCGGATATGGAAAAGTTAGAAATGGAACATGCATTAGCCAAGGAATTAAAAGAGAGAAAAATTCCTTGCTTATGGGTGTTTAACAAAGTAGAAATGCTATCGCAACGAGCAGACTTGGAGCAGGGAATGTATTGTAGCACAAAAACAGGAGAGGGAATAGAAGAAATAAAGAAATGGCTGGCAAGTCAGGCTCCTAAAGAAGCGAATCGTCCGCTTGTTCGTGATTTGGTAGAGCAAGGCGATTTGGTTGTGTTAGTAATCCCAATCGATTCTGCCGCACCAAAAGGAAGATTAATATTGCCGCAACAACAAGTAATACGTGATTTGTTGGAAAAGGGAGCAATACCAGTGGTAACCAGAGAAGTGGAATTGGAAAGTGTCTTTCATAAATTAAGTCAGAAGCCTAGATTGGTAATCACAGATTCGCAGGCATTTGAACAGGTTGCGAAAGTAACACCGCAGGAGATTCCATTGACATCGTTTTCTATTTTAATGGCCAGATATAAAGGAAATTTGGCGATGTTAGCTAAAAATGCCAGTAAACTTGAAACATTAAAAGATGGAGATCGGATATTGATGGCGGAGGGCTGTACCCACCATAGACAATGTGATGATATTGGGACCGTTAAAATACCAAGGTGGATTCGACAATATACAGGAAAAGAGTTGATATTTGAAACATCCAGTGGAGGCGGATATCCGAAAGACTTAACACGCTATGCCATGATTGTACATTGTGGTGCGTGCATGTTGCCACAAAAGGAAATGCAGTTTCGTATGAAGAGTGCAAAGGAGCAGGGCGTGGTAATTGTAAATTATGGTATTTTGATTGCTTATATGAAGGGAATTGTGCAGCGAAGTTTACAGCTTTTTCCAGAGATTATAAAAGAATTAGACTTATAGAAAAGGAAAAGAGCATGGAAAGGAGACATTATGTTTGAGAGGTTCTTTCCTGATGCCATTCAGGAATCTACTTATGAAATTGATTTTGAAGCGTTACAGAGACAAGGTATCAAAGGAGTTTTATTTGATATAGACAATACGTTAGTGGAGCATGGTGCAGATGCCACTCCCCGCGCAATTGCTTTATTTAAAAAACTGGAACAATTGGGGATAAAGAGTTGTCTGATTTCCAATAACAAAGAGGAACGTGTGCTTCGATTTAATAAAGAAATTGGTACAAAATACATTTATGATGCACATAAACCTTCTGGAAAAAATTATAGAAAAGCCATGGAGCTTATGGGAACGGATCTATCTAATACAATTTTTGTTGGAGACCAGCTATTTACAGATGTGTTTGGAGCCAAAAGGATTGGGATGCGTAATATTTTGGTACGTCCGATTGATCCTAAGGAAGAAATTCAAATTGTATTAAAACGATATTTGGAAAAAATTGTATTACATTTTTATGAAAAGAAGGGCAGAAAAAGTGAAAAATAATATTGTATTGATTGGATTTATGGGGTGTGGAAAAACTACAGTGGGAGAAAAGCTGGCAGAGAGATTATCCTATTCTTTTTTAGATACCGACCTTTATATTGAAAAGCGAGAAGGCAAAACAATTAGTGAAATTTTTGAGCAGGATGGGGAGAAATACTTTCGAGATACAGAGACAAAAAGTATACAGGAATTAGTAGAAAGTACAGAAAAGACAATTGTTTCCAGCGGTGGTGGTTTGCCTTTACGAGCTGAAAATGCCAAACTTTTACAAAAACTTGGTTTTGTCATTTATTTAAAAGTCAAGAAAGAAACGGTATTATCTCGTTTGGAGGGAGATACGACAAGACCATTACTACAATGTGAGGATCCTGCAAAACGGGTAGAAGAATTATTAAATTACAGAGACCCGATTTATGAGGTGGGTGCGCACATGGTTGTGCAGGTAGATGGAAAATCTGTGGAAGAAATTGTTCAGGAAATAGTTAGAAACTATACGATTTTCTTTGAAAGAGAACAATAGAAAATAGAAAGAAGGAAAAAATATGGAACAGGAACGTTTAAAACAAGTAATTTCTATTTTGGAGGAGAAAGAGCTGGATGCCATTGTTGTATCGAATGGATATAATATGAGGTATTTAAGTGGTTTTTCGGGAGCAACAGGATATTTATATCTTTCAAGAAATAAAAAGATTGTTATGACGGATTCCAGATATACAATACAGGCGAAAGAGGAGACGGAAGGCTTTGATATTTGGCAGCTTTCAGGCAAATATACAGATTTGCTGGCACAGGTTATTTCGGAGGAAAATGCAGTTCGCATTGGAATAGAGGGAAACGATTTTTTGTGTTTAGATTTTGAAAATTGGAAAAAAGAATTTCCTTCTGTACAATGGACAATGCTGGATCAGGAACTTTCAGATATTAGAAGAATAAAAACACCAGAAGAAATTAAGAAAATTGCATGTGCCGAGGAAATTGGTGATAAGGCATTTACAAAGATTTTAGATATAATAAAACCTGGAGTAACAGAGTTGGAAGTGGCTTCTTACTTGGAGTTTTATATGAAGCAATTTGGAGCAGAAGGCTTGAGTTTTGATACGATTGTGGCATCTGGAATAAATTCTTCCAAACCACATGCGGTACCTGGAAGAAAAAAAATCGAACAAGGTGATTTTATCACGATGGACTTTGGATGCGTGTATGAGGGGTATTGTTCTGATATGACACGTACGGTTGTATTGGGAAAAGCCAGTGAAGAACAGAAGAAAGTATATCATACGGTTTTGCAGGCACAAAAAGAAGCGTTAGATTTTATAAAAGCAGGTTATACAGGGGCAGAAATAGATAAAGTAGCAAGAGATATTATCTATGGTGCGGGATATGAGAAATGCTTCGGTCATGGCTTGGGACATAGTGTAGGTTTGTTTATACATGAAAATCCAAGATTGTCTCCAAAGGAAACAAACGTTATTTTAGAAAACATGACAGAGACCGTGGAACCAGGAATTTACATTGAAAATTTTGGTGGTGTCAGGATTGAAGATTTGGTTGTAGTTACAAAAGATGGATGTCAGAATTTGACGCATTCTCCAAAAGAATTGATTGAATTGTAGTGGAAAGATAGAAAAACTGATAAAAAATAGTTGAAAAAAGGTACAAACTATTATAAACTAATAAGGACAATGTATATTTTGGTGCAGAAAAAAGAAATATATAAAAAGAATTTCTGAAAAATACGAAATATGATAATATTTAAGGAGGATTTAGAATATGATTTCAGCAGGAGATTTTAGAAATGGTATGACAATTGAATATGAAGGTAATATTTACCAGATTATTGAATTTCAGCATGTAAAACCAGGTAAGGGAGCAGCTTTCGTTCGTACAAAGCTTAAAAATATTAAGAACGGTGGAATTGTTGAAAAAACATTCCGTCCTACAGAGAAATGTCCTCAGGCTCATATCGAAAAGCGAGATATGCAGTATTTATATGCAGATGGCGATTCTTACAACTTTATGGATGTTGAGACATATGATCAGTTTGCAATGACAGAAGATCAGATTGGTGATTCTTTGAAGTTTGTAAAGGAAAACGAGATGGTAAAAATGCTTTCTCACAATGGAGATATTTTTGCAATCGAACCACCAATGTTTGTTGAGTTAGAGATTACAGAAACAGAGCCTGGATTTAAGGGTGATACAGCAACTGGTGCAAGTAAGCCTGCAACTGTTGAGACAGGTGCAACTGTAAACGTACCATTGTTCGTTGAGACAGGTGATGTGATCAGTATTGATACACGTACTGGAGAGTATTTAAAGAGAATCTAGTTCTGATTTATCAGATCAATAATAAAAGAGGCTGTAAGCTGGAAAATCATTTTGATTTTAGCTTACAGCCTTTTTTGGTTTTAAATTTAGCGATCAAAATATTTTTGTTTGATTGGTTCAATTGGCATTTCTTTGCCAGTCCAGATTTTAAAAGCCTCTGCACCTTGATAGAGAAGCATATATAGTCCGTTGAAGGTATGGCAACCTTGTTCTTTTGCTAGTTTCATAAGGAGGGTTTCTTCTGGATTGTAAATTACGTCTGATACAATCAGTCCCTCATGGAAAAGAGAGGTATCTGTCAAAATACTTTTATCATCATTCGGAGCCATTCCTACGGAAGTACCGTTTGTTAAAATAGAACTATCTTTTAAAGATTGGCGAAGCGTTGTTGTGTCATTAATATCATATAAAGAAACTTTGCAATTAGTGTTTTTATTTAATTTATCAATAAACAACTGAAATTTATCAAAAGAGTTTCCTTTACGGTTAAAAACATCAATTTTTTTAACACCATCTAGGGCAGCTTGGGCGCAAATGGCGGTAGCCGCACCTCCTGTGCCAAGCAGTGTCATATTTTTCCCAATAATATCATAGCCAGCAGATTTTACAGATTGCATATAACCAACACCATCTGTGTTGTGACCAGTCAGAATACCGTTATCATTAACTACTGTGTTTACCGCACCAATCAATGTTGCTGCATCGGATAAGTGATCCACGTATTCACATACCAGATTCTTATGAGGCATTGTACAGTTAAAACCACGACAGTTCATGATTTTTAAACCTTCCACTACTTTCCCTAAATTATCTAGCGATACATCAAATGCCAAATAGGCGTAATCTAAATCTAAAAGTTGAAATGCTTCATTGTGCATCATAGGTGAAATGCTGTGTGCCACAGGGCTTCCAAGTAATGCAGTTAGGACTGTGTGTCCTGTAATTGTATTTTTCATCAAATCCTTCTTTCTATATTTTTCTAAAGGGCAAATCAGCCGTCTTTTCTCTATCATAGTATAACAAAAAAAGAATTGCAAGAAAACAAGACAAGTAGTCATAAAAGGCAGGAAGGAAAAATATACTATTGTATGACAAACTCGTGGAATCGCATTAGTGGAAGCTGAACTATGATTGAAAAAAATGTACGGTAGTGTGACAAAATATAAAAAAAGGACGGGAGGCGTTTGTATGCAAGAAAAACATACAGCGATTGGTGTGCTGGCTGGGACGATTCGAAGGCTTTTAGAGTGTGGAGAATTGCGAACAAACAAAATAGAGGAAATACGATTGCGGATTGGACAACCTGTATGGATGCTTTATGCTGGAACTGGTGGTTACTTATTAGAAGATGGTACATTTGGGAAAAAAAGAAAAAACGTGCATATTGTAACGGCATTAGAATTGAAAGAAACAATGGAATATGTGAGTAATTATTCTATGTATGCATATGAAAGTCAATTAAGGCAAGGCTACATAACGATAAGAGGTGGACATAGAGTAGGAATTGCAGGGAAGGTTGTATTAGAAAACGGAAGAGTAAAAACTATAACAGAAATAGGAATGATAAACATCAGATTTGCCAGAGCATATATTGGATGCTCCAAAAAAATTATGCCTTATGTAACGGAACGTGGAAATCTTTTAAGTACATTGATTATTTCACCTCCTGGTGGAGGAAAAACTACACTTTTGCGGGATATGATTCGGGAAATGGCATCTGAAAAAGAAGGAAAAACAGTAGGAGTGGTAGATGAACGTTCAGAGATTGCAGCCTGTTACTTAGGGGTTCCACAAAATGACTTGGGAGTAACAACGGATGTGTTGGATGGATGTCCGAAGGCAGAAGGAATGTTGATGTTGCTTCGTTCGATGGCACCAGATGTGATTGCGGTGGATGAAATTGGAACCAAGGAGGATATGCAGGCAATTTGTCAGGTTGCTAATTGTGGATGCAAAATATTGGCTACCATCCATGGAACTTCCATTGAAGAAATTAGGGACAAACCATTTTTGAAAGAAATTATCGGGTTGAATATTTTTCAGAGATTTTTAGTCTTGGACAATCGGTTTCATGTGGGAAGTGTAAAAGGGGTTTACAAAGAAAGAGGTACCGTTAGAGTGTAAGAAAGGTGAAGATAGATGTGTTAAAAATAATTGGAAGTATATGTATTTTGTTTGGATGTTCTGCTGTGGGTTTTTGTTTGGTTGACCAAATGCGAAAGCGGCTGCAGGAATTGCTGTTTTTAAGAAAACAATTGGCTTTTATGGAAGGAGAGATCAGACATGGATTACGAAATTTACCAGAGATTATGTTTTCTATGGAGCAGCGGTGTACGGGAGAATGGAAAGTATTTTTTCGTAGAGTGGCAGAAAAAATGTATGAAGAAAAAAATGCACCACTGACTGAAATTTGGAAAGACACGATGAGGGAGGTATTGCAGGTTTCTCGTCTGACGGTAAAACAAAAAAGGGAGTGGGAAGAACTGGGGGAAAATTTAGGGTATCTGGATTGTGAAATGCAACTGGTATTATTACAAATATGTCAGGAGCATTTTCAGGATTTTATAAGGGAAGAACAGGAAAAATATAAAAAACATGCCAGGTTATACCAGACAATGGGGGTTATGAGTGGAATATTTTTAGTGGTTATTTTTATTTAAAGCGAATAGCTACAATAGCAAGGAGAAAAGGATGAGTATAAATTTATTATTTAAAATAGCTGCAGTGGGTATTTTAGTGTCAGTGCTGGGGCAGGTGTTAAAACATGCAGGAAGAGAGGAACAGGCCTTTTTGACAAGCCTTGCCGGGTTGCTACTTGTATTGTTTTGGATTGTGCCATACATATCGGAACTGTTTGAGACCATAAAAGAATTATTTTCGTTATAAATAAAAATGGAGGGCGCATTATGTTAAAAATCGCATTATTGGGAATTGTCATTGCCTTGTTAGCTCTGCCATTTAAGTTGATAAAGGCAGAATACAGCTTATATATAGGATTTGCAGGATGCCTACTGATTTTTTATTTTGCGGTTGGAAAATTACGAACGGTAATAGAGATGTTACATATGCTAAGTGGCTATTTGCCGATTGATAATGGTTATTTGGAAATTCTGTTAAAAATGGTTGGAATAACCTATATCACAGAATTTAGTATGGATATGTGTAAGGATGCAGGGTATGGAGCTGTAGCAAACCAAATTGGAGTAGCAGGAAAGTTGACTTTGCTAGGGCTAAGTTTACCGGTACTTAGTTCGCTACTTACCTGTATATCCAAGCTTTGGATGAAGTAATATCGAAATGGAGGTTGTCAATGTCTGGCAAAAAAATAATAGTTGTGTCTGCCATTTTTCTGGCATCTCTTTTCTTTCTCAACAAAGATATTTGCATTGCTTCGGAAAAGGAACAAAGTGATAGCGAAGAAATATTGATTGAACAATTTCTGGAAGATTCGGATTTGTCAGATATACAAAAAATTCTAAATGATAATTTAGAGCAGGTTCAATTTTCTTTTGTGGATTACATAATCGATCTGGTAAAGGGAAAGGTTTCTTTTTCGGTGGAAAGTGTGGCAAGTCAGGTAAAAGATGCTTTTTTTCAGGAGATAAAGGGAAATAAAAGCTTTTGGTATCAGTGCTTGTCTATTGCTATTATTGCCGCCTTTTTTTCAAATTTGGCAACAATTTTTCAGAATAAAATGGTAGGAGAAGTGGGATATTATATTGGATATCTCATTTTATTTACGCTATTGGTGTCAGGATTTTCTAAGATATTTAGTGTGGCAGAACAGTTGCTCATGTTATTTGTATTCTTTATGAAGGCGTTAATACCGGTTTATTTTATGATGGCAGCGGCATCCAATGGTAGTGTGGCAGCCGCTGGAGGGTATCAGATGGCGTTGCTGGCAATTGGTGTAGTTGAATTTGTAATTGGGAAAATTGTATTACCCGCAGTTGAAATTTATTTTATGCTCGTTTTAATCAACCATCTATCAAAAGAGGACAAGCTAAGCAGATTGTTGGAATTGCTGGAAATGGGAATAAAATGGGCAATGAAAGGAATGTTAGGCATGATTGTCGGGCTAAATGCAGTACAGGGCTTATTATTGCCAGGAATTCAGAAAGTGCGGCAAAATGTGATTTTAAAGACCAGTGAGGTGATTCCGGTGGTAGGGGATGCACTTTCAGGGATAACGGAAACGGTGTTAAGTGTTGCGGGGCTTCTTCGGAATGCAGTAGGAGTAGCTGGTGTGACTGCCATCCTTTTATTGGCAATTGTTCCTGTTTTAAAAATCATTTCGTATTCGGTTATTTTTCGATTGGAAGCTGTTTTTTTACAACCGCTGGGCGAAAAAAATATGTGTGATTGTTTTGTGGGGATGGCAAAGACAGCGGAGTTTCTTTTGTATATTGAGGTTGTCAGTATGCTGTTATTTTGTTTGACGTTACTCATTGTATCCTATTCCTTGGGAGGATAAAAAGATGGAAATATTTTATGATATTATACATAAAATTGCCTGTTTTTTACTGTTTATCAGCTTATTAGAGCAGGTAATTGCAGAAAGTGAAATGAAAAAATATGTGCGTTTCTTTTCTGGTATTATTTTGTGTTTGTTTCTAATCAATGCAAGCACCTCTTTATTTGGAAAAAGGCTGGAAATAGAAATGGATTGGAGCATATATGATACGACGGGAATGGAACACATTTTTGAAAATTGGGAAGAGAAAAGTCAAAATTTGATTCAAGATATGGCACAAGACGAGGACGAGGAAGCCAAACAAAGTGAAAGTTTGAACGTAGATCCAATTACAATAGGGGGAGAGCAGCCATGATACAGAAGGTTAATTGGAAAGAATGGGTGGAAAAAGGAAAAAAAATCGGGGTAATCCGATTGGGGCTATTAATTGTTGCAGGACTTGTGCTTTTGATTGCATCTTTTGATGGAAAGGAGGAGCATAAAACGCAGACACAGATAAACACACAAAACGAGGAGAAGAAATCAGAGGAGCAGCAGTTAAATACTTATATTGAAAATATGGAGACAAGGCTTACGAATGTATTATCGCAGGTGGATGGAATTGGAAAAGTACAAGTTATGATTACGGCGAAGGCAACGCAGGAAAAAGTTGTATTAAAAGATGCACCCTATAAAAAAACTACGGTGAAGGAAGAAGATAGTACGGGAGCCACCAGAGAAAGCAAAGAAACAACCAGTGAGGAAGGAACGATTCTTGAAAAACAGCAGGACGGCAGCGAAAGCCCGTATATTACAAAGGAATTGCAGCCAGAGATTGAAGGCGTTGTAGTGATTGCGGAAGGAGCAGCGCAAAAACAAATTGAAGCGGAAATAAATGATGCGGTGGTGGCATTATTTTCTGTTCCGTCTCATAAAATAAAAGTGATGAAGATGAAAAAATAAGTATCAAGGGATACAGGATGGAGGTTTATATGAAACATATATGGAAACGAAATCAGATTATTATTACAGCGTTGGTGATTATGGTTGGAGTGGCTGGATATCTGAATTTTACAGATAATTCTGTAAAAGAAACACTTAGCTGGCAGAAAAACCAGAAGGAAAAAGTAAATACAGCCACAAATGCGTCGGTGGCAGAAAAAACAGAGGAGGAGCTTACGGAGCAGGAGTTAGCAGAGGTGGATGTTACAAGTGAACAGGAGGATGAAAAAGTAGGAGAGGCAGTATTAACAAATGCCAAAGGAAATGATATTTTTTATTCTATTAAATTAGAGAGAGAACAGACAAGGGCAGAAAATAAAGAAATCTTTAATGAGATTATAAACAATGCAAATGCCACAGAAGATCAAAAAAATGATGCAATCAACTCCATTATGGAAATTGCAGATTTTGCGGAAAAGGAGAATGCGGCTGAAACCTTGTTATCTGCAAAAGGATTTGATGGGGCAGTTGTAAGTATGGAAAAGGATAATGTTGATGTAGTAATAAATAAAAAAGAACTTACGGAACAGGAAATTACGCAGATTGGGGATATCGTCACAAGAAAAACAGGTGTAGCTATGGACAAAATCGTAATTTCTACAGCCAATAAATAGAGAGGAAAAAAAGAATCACAAAGAATCCTAAAAAAAATTGCAAAAATCAGTAAGTTTGATATAATAGAGATATATATTTTGCGTGTATCTGTTCAAAATCGATAGCTTGGCAAATTTGATTTTAAACAGTTACTTTTTGGAAAATAAGATGAGGGCAGAGATGTCAATATATGTGGAAAATAGGAGGTAGTAAAGTGGCTAAAGAGATAGAGAAGGCAGGAGCTTATAATGTATTAGATGAAGGAATGGTTGGAGAAGTGCAGATTGCAGATGAAGTGGTAGCAATTATTGCAGGACTGGCTGCTACTGAGGTTGAGGGTGTGGCATCTATGGCTGGAAATATTACCAATGAATTAGTTGGAAAGCTTGGTATGAAAAATTTGGCTAAGGGTGTTAAGGTTGAAATTAACCCAGAAGATGTAGTGGTTGATATGGCTTTGAACATGGAGTATGGATACAACATTCCTAAGACATCTGAAACAGTACAGGAAAGAGTGAAAACGGCAATCGAGAATATGACTGGATTACATGTGGCAGAAGTGAATGTAAGAATTGCGGGGGTTGCAATCTAGTAAAAGAGAGAATGACGAATATCAGGGGATGCTGTATAGTAGCCCCTGATGAGCATGTGTAGAACAACGAAGGAAAGTGTTTGTCTATCTACACAGAATAAAATTTACAAAAGGAAAAGATAGGAGTAAGTCGAGAATGACGCGTAGAGAATGCAGAGAACACTTGATGATATTACTTTATCAGGTAGAGTTCCACAAGCCGGAAGAATTAGACGAACAGGTTTCAAATTATTTAGGAAGTATAATTGCTCCTAAAAGTGATGATGTAGCGTATATTAGAAATAAATACCATAACGTGTTAGCGCATACGGAGGAAATTGACTCCATTTTAGAAAGTGCCTCTGATGGATGGAAACTGAAAAGAATGGCAAAGGTCGATTTGTCGATTATGCGTCTTGCCGTTTATGAGATGAAGTATGATGAAGAGATACCTGTGAGTGTTGCCATTAATGAAGCAGTGGAAATTGCAAAAAAATATGGACAGGATGAGTCACCATCTTTTGTGAATGGTGTATTGGCGAAAGTAGCAGGTATGATAGAAAAAGGTTGAAGCTAATTCAACCTTTTTCTATCATAGAGGGAATGTTTTCGTTTGCACAACTGGGTTAAATGAGAAAAACAAGAGTTTTTTTACAGGACATAAGGAGACAGAGTCATGAGAGAAAAAGCATACTGGGTTTCTGAAATTAATCGGTATATTAAGCATATTTTTGATTCGGATTTTGCACTTGGAAGAATTTATATAAAAGGTGAAGTATCAAATTGTAAATATCATTCTTCAGGGCATATTTATTTTACATTAAAAGATAATCAGAGCCAGTTATCCTGCATTATGTTTGCATCTAATCGTGATGGACTTGCTTTTGAATTACAGGAAGGGCAATCTGTCGTAGTGTTTGGAAACATTACTACTTATGAGAGAGATGGAAAGTATCAGCTTTATGCCAAGGAAATTAAATTAGACGGTGCAGGTATTTTGTTTGAAAAATATATGCAGCTAAAAAAAGATTTGGAAGAAGAGGGACTGTTTGCACCAGAATATAAACAGCCAATTCCTTCTTTTTCAAACAAAGTAGGAATCGTAACGGCTATTACAGGTGCGGCAATTCATGATATACAAAATATTGCGACCAGAAGAAATCCGTATATTCAACTATATTTATATCCTGCACAGGTACAGGGGCAGGGGGCAGCCGAATCTATTGTACGAGGGATTCAGGTGTTGGATCAGATGGATATGGATGTAATCATTGTAGGTCGAGGCGGAGGCTCAATAGAGGACTTATGGGCATTTAATGAAGAGATTGTTGCAAGAGCAATTTTTGAGTGTTGTACACCTGTTATTTCAGCAGTAGGACATGAAACGGATGTGACAATAGCAGATTTTGTGGCAGATTTAAGAGCACCTACCCCTTCGGCAGCAGCGGAGTTAGCAGTGGCAGATATTCGGGAAGTCATGGCACAATCGATGGAATATGAAAAATTGTTGCTTGAAAAAATGACATGGAAAATACAGCAGTATCGAACCCGTTTAGACAATCGAAAACTTCGACTGGAACACGCAAATCCCATAAACCAACTACAGCAAAAAAGGCAACGTTTGTTGAACTTTGAAGATAAGCTGGAAAATAGTATGAAAAATAAGCTGGAACGCGAAAAATACAAACTGGCGATTTTTTCAGAGCGTTTGGAGGGATTATCGCCCTTACGAAAGCTTAGTCAGGGATATGCATTTTTGACGGATACGAATCAAAACGCAGTAAAATCCATAAAAAACATAGAGAAAAAAGACAAACTGATTATCTCGGTGTTAGATGGAGATATTATCGCAAATGTAGACAAGACAATCGAAAGAACAAGAAAATAGAGCGGAGGTACTGAAATTGGCAGGAAAAGGAAAAACATTAGAAGATTCTTTCAACGCTTTAGAGGAAATTTTAGAAAAGCTTGAGGATGAGGAAGTATCGCTGGAGGATTCTTTTAAATTATATCAGGAAGGTATGAAATTAGTAAAAAAATGTAACCAATCCATAGATAAAGTTGAAAAAGAGTTAGTTGTAATTTCGGAGGAGCAGTAAATTGAAAATATTTGAAGAAGAGTTAAAGAGTCGAGTTGCATATATTGAGCAGGTGATAAAAAACTATCTACCCTCGGAGGAAGGATTTCAAAAGACAGTCATTGAGGCTATGAATTATAGTATATTGGCTGGGGGCAAACGTCTTCGTCCGATGTTGATTTTAGAGAGCTTTCGTTTGTTTGGGGGAACGGATACAAAACTGGTTGAACCATTTATGGCAGCTATGGAAATGATACACACCTATTCCCTTGTGCATGATGATTTACCTGCGATGGATGATGATGCGTATCGACGAGGAAGAAAGACTACCCATATTGTTTATGGAGAAGCAATGGGAATTTTGGCGGGAGACGCTCTTTTAAATTATGGATTTGAAGTGGCAACCGAAGCTTTTACCTATGGGGAAGATTTGCAGCGGGCAACAAAAGCATATACAGTTTTAGCCAAGAAACCAGGGATATACGGAATGATTGGCGGACAGGCAGTTGATGTGGAGAATTGTGACCGACCAATGGAACGGGAAAAATTAGATTTCATCTATGATTTGAAGACAGGAGCGCTGATAGAGGCATCTATGATGATTGGAGCAATTATGGCAGGAGCTTCTGACGAAGAAGTGGCGTGTATACAGCAGGCAGCAAAAAAAATAGGACTTGCATTTCAAATTCAAGATGATATTTTAGATGTGATAGGTGAAGAAGCACAAATTGGAAAGCCTGTAAACAGTGATGAGAAGAATCATAAGACAACTTATGTTACCATTATGGGAATTGAAAAGGCAAAAGAACAGGTGGAACAGTTGTCTATGGATGCCATTGCTATGCTTCGTGGACAGAAATATAAAAATGAATACTTAGAACAACTGGTAAAATATTTGATATACCGGGAAAAATAAGAATAAATGGAAAGTACAATGGAATGGAGGCGTTAATATGCCTAAAATATTAGATAGTATCAATCATGCAAATGATATAAAAAAAATACGAAAAGAAGACTATGCGCAATTATCTCAGGAAATAAGAGATTTTTTGCTGGAAAAGGTCAGTGAAAAAGGCGGGCATTTAGCATCAAATTTGGGTGTGGTAGAACTTACTATGGCATTGCATTTATTTTTGAATTTTCCTGAGGACCAACTGGTTTGGGATGTGGGACATCAGGCATATGTGCATAAAATTTTAACTGGAAGAAAAGATGGATTTGATACATTACGGCAATTAGACGGAATGAGTGGTTTTCCAAAATGTAAAGAAAGTGCGACGGATGCTTTTAACACAGGGCACAGCTCTACTTCAATATCGGCAGCCTTGGGAATGGCAAGGGCAAGAGATTTGCTGAGAAAAAATAATAAGGTTGTGGCGGTAATTGGTGATGGTGCGTTATCAGGAGGAATGGCATTTGAGGCGTTAAATAATGCGGCAAGACTTAAAACAAATATGATTGTTGTATTAAATGATAATAATATGTCAATTTCTGAAAATGTAGGTGGTATGGCAACCTATCTAGGAAAACTACGAACCGATGTAAGATATACAAAATTTAAAACTGGTGTAGAACAAACAATTATGAAAATGCCTCAGATAGGTAATGCATTGATGGGGACTATGCGACGTTCCAAAGAATCCATAAAACGTTTGATGGTACCTGGCATGTTATTTGAAGATATGGGAATTACTTATCTTGGACCGATTGATGGACATAATATTACGGGAATCTATTCTATGTTAGAACGGGCGCAGCGTGTAAAAGGGACTGTAATTGTTCATGTTATTACAAAAAAAGGAAAAGGGTATCGTTTTGCAGAAAAATACCCATCTCATTTTCATGGAGTGAATCCATTTGATGTAACGACAGGAAAAAGTAAAAGTCGAAAAACAGGACCTTCTTATACGGATATTTTTAGTAAAAAATTAGTAGAACTGGCAAAGGATAATAAGCGAATAGCGGCTATCACAGCAGCTATGCCAAGTGGAACCGGGTTGCAGGCATTTAAAGAGCATTTTCCAAGTCGATTTACAGACGTAGGTATTGCGGAAGAACATGCAGTAACGTATGCAGCAGGAATGGCAAAGGCGGGGATGATCCCTATTGTGGCAATCTATTCTACTTTTATGCAACGAGCGTATGACCAGATTTTACATGACGTCTGTCTTGGAGAATTTCCAGTTGTTTTTATATTAGATCGTGCTGGAATTGTCGGAAATGATGGAGAGACACATCAGGGTATATTCGATCTGTCTTTTCTTGGCAGCATTCCTAATCTTACGATTGTAGCACCTAAAAATGCTGCAGAATTGGAAAAAATGTTAGAATTTGCAGTATCTTTCGGAAAACCGTTTGCAATGCGTTTTCCAAGAGGAACTGCGTATTTAGGAATGATAGAGCAGCAGGAGCCACTTGTATATGGAAAAAGTGAAGTTTTGCATAAAGGTAGTAAAGTAGCGCTTCTTGCTGTTGGCAGTATGGTGAAACATGCAGAAAAGGTAAGAGAATTATTGCAAGCAGATCATGTGGATGCCACTGTTGTGAATGCAAGATTTGTAAAACCGATTGATGAGGAATTGATTGAAGAATTAGCACAGAATCACTCTTTACTTGTAACGATGGAGGAAAATGTAGAACATGGTGGTTATGGACAGAGTGTTGCAAGTTTTATTTGTGATCATAATTTAGATCTGAGACATATCAATATTTCGGTGAAAGATAATTTTGTGGAACACGGAAAAGTATATGAGTTATACCAGCGACTGGGTCTGGACCCTCAGAGTGTATATGAGAAGATAATAGAAAGTTTATAATAGTATTTTGTATCAGAATGGAGAAAGCAATGAAAGAACCAAAAGAACGATTAGATGTTTTACTTGTAAAACGTGGGTTGGCTGAATCGAGAGAAAAGGCAAAGGCAATCATTATGTCTGGCAATGTGTTTGTAAATGAACAAAGGGAAGATAAGGCAGGAACGATGTTTCCAGAAAAAGCTTCTATTGTTGTAAAAGGACAATCTATGAAGTATGTCAGCAGAGGTGGTTACAAGTTAGAAAAGGCAATTGAGGAGTATGGTGTTTCAGTAAAAGATAAAATTTGTATGGATGTGGGTTCCTCTACTGGCGGATTTACCGACTGTATGCTGCAAAATGGAGCAAAGAAAGTGTATGCGGTGGATGTTGGGACAAATCAGCTTGCTTGGAAATTAAGGCAGGATGAACGGGTAATCTCCATGGAAAAGACCAATATCCGTTATTTAGAGCCACAACAGATTGATGATAAAATTGCATTCGCTTCAATTGACGTAGCATTTATTTCTTTAACGAAGGTGCTGGTACCCGTTCGAGAACTTTTAGAAGATAATGGTGAAGTTGTTTGTTTGATTAAACCACAATTTGAGGCTGGGCGTGAAAAAGTTGGGAAAAAAGGTGTTGTCAGAGACAAGAGCGTACATTTAGAAGTGATTGAACTGGTAACGGAATTTGCAAGAAATATTGGGTTTTTGCCATTGCAATTAGACTATTCTCCAATTAAGGGTCCAGAGGGAAATATTGAGTATCTTCTATATATTCGTAAGGTTGGAACAGAAGCTATTACACAGGAGGATCCTATTACAAAAGAGTTCATGAAAGAAATTGTAGAAAAATCCCATCAGGCATTGTAGCGAAGCGGATTGTGAATATTCACTTTACTTAGAATGGAGGAAGTTGATGAAACATTTCTTTGTGATATCCAATGAGAGCAAGGATAAAGATTTAAAAACAGCATATGGAATCAAAGAATATTTAAAGCAAAAAGATTGTATCTGTCATGTGGCAACAGACTATGGATTAGATGAGTCAAAAGAGTTTTCTACAAATGTAGAAGAAATTCCAGAAGATACGGAAGCTATTATTGTATTAGGCGGAGATGGAACTTTTTTGCAGGCTGCCAATGATGTGAACAAGCTTGCGTTGCCTATGCTGGGTGTTAATATGGGAACCTTGGGTTTTTTGACTGATATTGAAAAAAATCAGATTTATGGTGCGATTGATCAGCTTCTTCGGGATGAGTACCGATTGGAAGATAGGATGTTGCTCTCCTGTGCTTATACAAAGGATACAGGAGAATTGTGTCATACCATTGCATTAAATGATGTGGTTATAAATAAGGGTCGTTTATATCATTTGTTGTGTGTAAAGGTCTACATAAATAATGAATTATTGGATCAATATATAGCAGATGGAGTGATTATTTCTACGCCGACGGGGTCCACTGGATATAATTTGTCTGCTGGGGGACCGGTAATGCAGCCTACGATGGAAGGCATTATTATCACTCCAATTTGTCCACATTCCCTAAATAATCGAAGCTTGGTTATATCGGCTGAGGATGAGGTGGTGCTGGAATTAGAGCCAGTACGTGGAGAAGCAGAAAATGAGGGAATACTGATAGTGGATGGTATGGTGCAAAAAACAATGTATGGCGGAGAACGCGTTCACATAAAAAAGGCAAAACAAAATAGTCGTCTACTAAAAGTAGGAAAGACTAGCTTTTTTGAAGTTTTTCACGAAAAACTAGGCATGGGAAAAGAAAACGGATAATAAATATGGCAACTAGGTTTGCTGTATGAAAAAGTAAAGGGTGAAAACAGTGAAAATAAAAAGGCATGCAGAAATATTGGATTTAATCAGTCGATACAATATTGATACACAGGAAGAACTTACAAATCGCTTGCAGCAGGCTGGATTTAAAGTGACCCAGGCAACCGTATCAAGAGATATAAGAGAATTGAAACTTACAAAAGTGTCAGGAGATAATGGAAAGCAAAAATATGTTGTTTTGCAAAAGCCAGAATCGGACTTATATGACAAGTATGTGCAAGTTCTTCGGACTGGTTTTTTATCTATGGATAAGGCGCAAAATATTCTTGTAATAAAGACGGTGTCAGGTATGGCAATGGCTGTAGCAACGGCAGTGGATGAATTACATATCAATGGTGTTGTCGGAACGATTGCGGGAGATGATACAGTTATGTGTGCGGTACGTGACAATGAAGAAATTGTAAGAGTAATGGAGCAGATTAAAAAATTGGTATAGAGAAAAACTTGTCATGCTGTTAAAATGGTGTTAAAATAAATAAGTTGATGTGTCGAAAAATCGTATTTTATACGTGAAATAGAAAAATATAGGAGGAAGTTATGTCAGGACATTCAAAATTTGCGAATATTAAACATAAGAAAGAAAAGAACGATGCTGCGAAAGGAAAAGTATTTACAATTATTGGTAGGGAAATTGCAGTAGCAGTAAAAGAAGGCGGTCCAGATCCAGCCAATAATAGCAGACTTCGTGACGTAATTGCGAAAGCAAAGGCAAATAACATGCCGAATGATACGATTGACAGAGGTATAAAGAAGGCCGCTGGTGATGCAAACTCTGTAAATTATGAACAGGTAACCTATGAAGGGTATGGTCCAAATGGAACAGCAATTATTGTTGTTGCATTGACAGACAATAAGAACAGAACTGCTTCTAATGTTAGAAATGCGTTTACAAAAGGGAATGGTAATGTAGGTACACAGGGATGTGTATCCTATATGTTTGATGAAAAGGGACAGATTATTGTTGCAAAAGAAGAGTGTAGTATGGCGGCAGATGATATGATGATGATCGCATTAGATGCTGGAGCAGAAGATTTTGTGGAGGAAGACGACAGCTTTGAGATATTAACAGATCCAAATGATTTTAGTGTGGTTCGTGAAGCATTGGAAAAAGAAAATATTCCAATGGCACAGGCTGAAGTTACCAGAATTCCACAGACTTATGTAACACTTTCTGATGAGCAGGATATAAAAAGTATTCAAAAGACATTAGATTTATTGGATGAAGATGATGATGTGCAACAGGTATATCATAACTGGGATATGCCAGATGAAGAGTAATTTTGTAATAATTTAGCTGGGCAGAAAGATTGTGCAGCTAAAACCGCATAGTTAGTTTTTAAATTCTAATGTTTAAGGAATTTGACAGATTGTAGCACAATTTTTAAAAGAAGGCTCAGACAAAATATATTTTTGTCTGAGTTTTTTTATTCTCTATTAGTGAATCGGTGAGAAATGTCGATAAAAAATAGAAAGGCTTATTTGCGTAAAAAAGAAATGAAGTTATGAATAACAGATGCAGAAGAAAATGCACCATATTCAATTGGAAATCTATCATATTATTTTTTGTGATAAGACGGGATTTGAATGATAGAAAGGGAGGAGATTATCATGAAAGAATGGGCGCAAAGAGAGAAGGAAAGGAAAAGGCTGCATATTTATATTATGCTGATTGTTCTGTTGACAATCGGTATATTTGCAATTCGATGGGGAATGAAGTCTGAAGCAGCAGATTTAAAAGACATTTATGTAACAACAGGAGGAGATCCATTTACGCATGTGACAGATGGGGGCAGCGTTACAATAACCAATGATGAAACGTTGACACTTAATGGAACAGAAAATTCAGATGTAATAAAATGGGAATTGACAGATCTCAATCAAAAGATTGTTTCATTAGAAAATGCTACAACAAAAAGTTGTAACATAAAAATATCCGGTACAGGAAAAACACCGATAAAAGCAACAATAACCAGAGGAAGTGAAACAAAAGAAATTACCTGTTATGTTGAAGTAAAATGGGGAATTGATACTTCGGATCAGAAAGTATTTTATCGTATAAAAGATACAGACAAAGAAAAGATAGCAGTGCTTTCTAAGGATGACAGCAGTTCAAAATATCTTTCTTCTGCAAAGGTTTCTATCGGATTAAAGAACGCAAAGGACTTGACATGGACAAGTGAAAATGAAAATGTAGTCAGTATCAGTTCAACTTCAGGAGCTGGTACCCAAGTTACAGGTTCGGAGGCTATTTTAAATGCAGTAGGAGCAGGAAAGACTACAATTAAAGTAGATGATGGAACAAATGCTGCAACGTTAGATGTTTATGTATTACCAAAGATAAAAGGAATAGATGGACAAGGATCAGCGAATGATTCTTATACTGTTAATACAGGTGCAATTATGGAAACGAATGCACATTTTACAACAGAAGCAGAAGGTATCAAGGCAAGGATGCAATGGGCAATTTATCAGTATGATGAAAACAGAGGAGATTATACTTTATTAAAGACTTCCTTTGACGAAGATAAGGATTCTGACTTGATACAATTAAAGACAGTAAGTGAAGAATCTAGAGATAAATTAAGATTAATCGGTAAAGCAGGAAGTTATAATATTAAATTTTATCCCAATGGGTTATATACAGAAGAAGAAATAAAAGCATCTAAGACGGGAACGGATATTGGAAATATTAAGGCGGTAACAGTAAGCGTTAAGATTAATTCCAATTTAGGAGATCGTAATGTCAATCTGAATAAGGGGGATAAGTTGAATCTTGCGGAGGCATTAAATGTCAGTGTCAAAGATTTAACGACAAAGTATAAAGTATCGACATATTTAAAAAATGATACCAGTAAGGAAGTTACAACTCCATACATCAAATATGACCGTACAAATCAGGTGATTGAGGCATTACAGGAGACAGAAAATAATTTTATATGGGTAAATGTAGTTGAAATTAGTTCTCAGAATTCTGTTGCTTCCTTTGATGTTCGTATTGTGGATAATCTTTTATTAAACATGAGCAATATTAGTTTACCAGTTGGTGGCGAGATGCAGTTGTTTGTGGTTACAGGATCTTATGATGGAGAACTTACATGGGAGAGTAGTGATGAGAAATATGTAACAGTGGATCAGAATGGTTTAATAAAAGGTGTGGCAAAGACAGATAAAGATGTAACTATTACTGTGACACAGCAGATGTCAGATGGAAGCATTAAAGTAGCGACTTGTAAAGTTAAAGTAGATGAGACGATACAAAACTTAAAATTAAGTGAAACAGAGACAAAGATTGTTGAAGGAGGAACAAAGACAATTACTGCTTCCTTTACACCGGATCGAAACGAGGCTCCATTAAAATGGATGAGTAGTGATACCAGTGTATTTACAATAAATGTGTCATCGGATAATAAGAGTGTTGTAGTAACTGGTGTAAAAGCAGGAACAGCGATACTTACAGCTTTAAATCAGGATAATTATGTTGCGGCAGTTTGTAAAATTGATGTTGTTTCAGAGATAGAAAGTTTGACATTACCAACAGACAGTATGACAGTAAGCTTAAAGCAGGAATATGTAAGACTTGTAGCAGAATGTAAGCCAGATACAGCGGCAAATAATACTTTGGTTTGGAAATCAGAAAACCCATCTTTGGCAACGGTAGATGACGAGGGTCTTGTTACTTTGAAGGCACCAGGTAGAGTTCGCATTTATGTATCCCCTAGCTATGATCCTACACATTCTATTTATGCAGAGTGTTGGTTGACTATTAAACAGGAGGCCGAATCGATTGTATTAAATACCCATGAGTTGACAGTCGATGTGGGAGAAGCCAAAGGACTTGGGTACAGTTTAGCGCCAGAAGGGTCTACGACAAATGTAACTTGGTCGTCTTTGGATGAAACGATTGCAACTGTAAATGCAAATGGTGAAGTGACAGGATGTAAAGCTGGAAAGACATATATTATTGCTACTACATCTGAGGGAAAATCAGATATATGTATTGTCAATGTAACACAGGCTGCAACAAATATTGAGTTTTTAGAGCAGGAGATAACAATTGCCAATGGTTCTACTTATGTAATACCATATGTGTTGACTCCAGAGGATGCAACGTCAACAGTTTCTTGGAAATCTATGAATCCAGAGATTGTTTCTGTTGGTGAAAATGGAGTTATTACAGCACATAAGGTAGGAGAAACCTATGTTATGGCTACCATTGCCGATGGATATTCGGCAACCTGTAAAATTACAGTAACGGAAAAGTCTACAGGTATTACATTAAGCAAAAGTGAAATCGTCTTGGAAAATGGACATAGTGAAAAAATAGGATATGTTTTGGCACCAGAAGGGGCAACCACAGTATTAACTTGGAAGTCACTAGATTCTTCCATTGCAACAGTGGATGACACAGGTACTGTGGTAGGAAAAAAAGCAGGTTCTACTTACATTGTTGTTACAAGTGAAGACGGATATTCAGAAACCTGTAAAGTGACAGTAACACAACAGGCATCAGGAATTAGTCTGGAAATGACAGAGTTAACCTTAGGAGTAGGTGATTCCTATACCGTTGGAGTTACATTTACACCGGAAGATAGTACAGAACGTTTCATTAATTGGTCCTCACAAAATAGCAAGATTGCGTCAGTTAATAGCGATGGAACCATTACTGGAGTATCAGTAGGTAATACGGTTATTTTTGCGAGAATTGCTTCTGGAGAAATGGCACAAATTATGGTAACTGTGAATAACAAGCTTGGAAATATGACGCTTGATAAGTCGAAAAAGACAATAACAGTTGGAACAACATTCACTTTAAAGCCTATTTTTACTCCGTCAAATGCGTCAAATAAAAAGGTGACTTGGTCTTCTTCAAATAAATCAGTTGCTACAGTAAATACAAGCGGTAAAGTAAAAGGTATAAAAGGTGGAACTGCCATGATAACATGTGTATCTAAGGATGGTGGATATACAGCCAGTTGTCTGGTATCTGTAGTAGAAAAGGTAACTTCTGTAAAATTAAATCACACAAGTTACAAACTTACAGTTGGGAAAAATATACAATTAAAAGCTACGGTTTCATCAAATGGTGCTACCAATAAAATTGTAAAATGGACAAGCAGCAATAAAAAGATTGCTACCGTAAATAGTCGAGGTAAAGTAACGGCTAAAAAACTTGGAACATGTACAATTAAGGCAAAAGCAACAGATGGAAGTGGAGAGTATGCAACTTGTAAAATTCGTGTTATTAGACGTGTAACACGATTAAGCATTAGTCAATCATATATTAAACTGTATGAAGGCAATTCAAGACTACTAAAGGCAAAAGTTAGACCTTCAAATGCATCGAATAAAAGGGTAAAATGGAGCAGTTCAAACTCTAGTATTGCGGTTGTAAGTAGTAAAGGAAAGGTAACAGGAGTAGCCGAAGGTACAGCAAAAATTAGTGTAAAAACAACAGATGGAAGTAATATTAAAGCAACATGTGTGGTAAAGGTTGAGAAGAGAGTTCCTGTGACATCTATGACGGTCAGTGCATCTGACATTGTTATGGTAAAAGGAACTTCACAAAGTGCATCCGTAGTAATCTCACCATCAGATACAACGGATAGGATACGATATGCAAGTGATAACAGATCGGTAGCAACAGTAACATCTAAAGGGCGTATTAAGGCAATCAGACCGGGAACGGCGACAATTATTGTATCAGCCTCCAGTGGACAGGAGACTAGTATTAATGTGACAGTAGTTGGGTTAAATAAAACATCTATCACAATGCAACAGTATGATTCAGATGATCTATGGGTGGAAGAAATTAGTGATACAGTAAAATGGACCTCATCTGATCCGGCAATTGCAAGAGTAACAAATGGAAAAGTGGTAGGAAGAAAAGTAGGAAGATGTACCATAACAGCTACCGTTCGTGGAGTTAGATTGTATTGTAGCGTCAGAATTACGAAAATTAAATAAATAAAATAAAAAGAAATCTTTGTCAAAAGGCAGAGGTTTCTTTTTTGTTAGGAGGTTTTGCTGGTTTGCATTGAAAAGTTTCTTGATAGGAAAATAGAATTTAGCTTGGCATTTTTGAAAAATAGCAGAAATAAAGTAGATAACAATATGTACTTTACAATCGAACATATGTGTGCTATCATAAAAGCAAACAAATGTTTGGGATTAAGTGGAGGCTGATGTTATGTTAGTTAGTTTACATGTAAAAAATTTAGCAATTATAGATGAAGTAGAAGTAGATTTTAAGAATCATTTAAATATTCTTACAGGAGAAACTGGAGCAGGAAAATCAATTATTATAGGTTCAATCAATATGGCATTAGGGGGAAAAGCTTCGTCTGATATTATTCGTGCAGGGGCAGATTATGGGCTTGTTGAACTTGTTTTTGAGATGAAACAGGATAGTGTATTTGATAAAATGCGTGAGATGGAGTTGCCATTGGAAGGCAATCAGATTATCTTATCTCGAAAGATTATGAAGAATCGCAGTGTATGCAAGATAAATGGGGAAACGGTTACTATGGCAACTGTTCGGGAGTTATCAGGATACTTAATTGATATACATGGACAGCATGAACATCAGTCACTTTTGTCTAAGGAAAGACATCTGGATATATTGGATCAGTATAGTAAGCAGGAGATTGCGGCAGAGTTAGAACAGACTGCGGTGCTTTACAAAGATTATAAAAAAGCTTTAGAAGAGTATCAAAAAAAGGATGTTTCGCAGGAAGAACGTGCAAGACAGCTTGCTTTTATGGAATATGAAAAGAATGAAATAGAACAGGCAAAGTTGAAAAAAGGAGAGGACGAGGAATTAGCAAATTCCTATAAACGTTATGCAAATGCACAGCAGATTGCAGAAAATTTGCAGGGAGTACACCAAATTACAGCGGAAGGAATGATGGCAGTAAATGACCAGGTTGGACATGCTGCCAGACAGCTTTGTAAAGTTTCTGAATACGATGAATCATTGGAAAAATTGCTGGAACAGCTTCAAAATATAGAAGAACTGGTAAACGATTTTAACTATCAGTTACAAGACTATATGGGAGATATGGAATATGATGAAGCAGAATTTATGGAAATAGAGAACAGATTGAATGTGTATCATAATTTAAAAATGAAATATGGTGACTCTGTTGAACAAATTATGGCATATTATGATGAACTAGAGGAAAAGATAGAGCAATATAAGGAATACGATTTATATTTAGAAGGGTTAAGAAAGCGTGTTGACAAGAAGAAAAAGGCGTATTTACAGTGTGCAGAACGTTTGAGCAGTTGTAGAAAGAAAAATGCAAACGAATTAGCAGAAAAAATCAAAAAAGCTTTGTTGGAGCTTAACTTTCTGGATGTACAATTTGAAATTAGTGTATCGGAAAGGGAACATTACACATCGAAAGGAATTGATGATGTAGAATTTCTTATTTCTACCAATCCTGGAGAGATGGTTCGTTCATTAGGAAAGGTTGCATCAGGAGGAGAGTTATCTCGTATTATGTTGGCGATAAAGTCTGTATTGGCACAGCAAGATGAAGTAGAAACATTAATTTTTGATGAAATTGATGTAGGGATTAGTGGAAGAACTGCTCAAAAAGTTTCAGAAAAGATGGCTCTTATTGCTGGAAAGCATCAGGTATTGTGTATTACACATTTGCCTCAGATTGCGGCTATGGCAGATGAACATTTTATTATAGAAAAATTTGTTGAGTCAGAAAAGACAGCAACCCATATTCGTTCACTCAGTCAGATGGGAAGTGTAGATGAATTGGCTAGGATGTTGGGTGGAGCAGAGATTACAGATGCTGTGAGAAAAAATGCACAGGAGATGAAAAAATTAGCAAAACAAAAAAAGGTGGCTTAATATAGATAAAAGGAGAGTTGTTTTCAATTAATAAGCATATCTACTCTTTCTACGAATAGGAAAGTTTATTTTAGAGATACTATGATTAACAACGATACTATTCAAGAGGGAGGAAGGCATGTGGACGGAAAGAAAAAATACAGACTGCTATTGTTATTATTTTTGGTGATCGACATTATATTGATTTTCTCTTTTCTTTATATCAAATTGGAAAAAAGAATTCCTGACAAATTGTATATGTATGAAAACCAACAGGAAGAATTTGAATTTTCACTACCGCTTGAAGCGAGTATGGAAAAAGGAACAACACAGGTTATTTCGAACCAGACAAAGCAGATAAAACAAAATATAATATTTAATTTTGGAGAGCCTTTTTCCTTGTATGCACAGGAAAAAGGTTCTTATAACATTCGATTAAAACTGTTTGGAATCCTGCCTTTGCATAGTATATCTTTAAATGTGATTGATGAGCAGGAGTTATATCCGGGAGGAGAAGTAATTGGAATTAAAATAGATACGAAAGGGTTGTTGATTCTTGGAACGGGGGCAATTGTTTCTATGAATGGACAATCGGTAGAACCAGCAAAGAATATTGTGCAAACTGGAGATTATATAGAAAAAATAAATGGAGTAAAGGTGGAAAATAAAGAAGAACTTATAAAGGAGTTAGAGCGATTAAAAGATTCTAAGGTCATATTGCAATTGAAAAGAGGAGAGGAAGTTGTAAAAGTTTTAATTCGTGCGGTTGAAACAGAAAAAAATAATTTTAAATTAGGAATATGGGTTAGAGATGATACACAGGGAATTGGTACGCTTACTTATATTACAAAAGAGGGAAAATTTGGGGCATTAGGACATGGTATAAATGATATAGATACAGGCTCTTTAATGGAGATCAAAGATGGATATGTTTGTGAAGCTGGTATATTTAAAATAGTAAAAGGAGAGAAAGGACAACCGGGAGAGATTACAGGATACTTAAAAAGAGGAGAAGAAAATCGCTTAGGAGTAATTGAAAGTAATACTGCATTTGGTATAAAGGGAAAATTATTAGTCGATCCAAATAAGAATGACAATGCCTATCCCGTTGCATTAAAACAGCAGGTAAAAGTTGGAAAAGCATATATAAGGTGTCAGTTAGAAGGAAAAGTAGAACAGTATGAGATTGAAATTCAGAAAATAAATGTAAATAATCGAAATAAAGATCTGGTACTTCGAATCACCGATAAAAAGTTGCTACAGCTTACGAATGGAATTGTACAGGGTATGTCTGGTTCTCCTATAATACAAAATGGAAAGATTGTTGGTGCAGTAACCCATGTATTTGTAAACGATCCCACGAAAGGATATGGGGTTTTTATTGAAAATATGTTGGAAGAATAGGAGATTGGTCCATATAGATAAGTGTAGCTGATGCTGGAAAATAATTATATAAAAGTTCGCCAAAGAGATTTCCTTATGTTATACTTACTGGGATAAGTGTATAGAAAAGCCTTTTTGTTTCTATTTATGAATCTGTATAGAATGTAAGGTTTACTGTTTACAGATAACTGAACAGTAAATTATTATGGCATGAGAACAAAAAATAAAAAAGAGTTGGAGTTGAAGAAAAGTGGATAAAAAGCAGACTGGAATTGTGTTGGGGATTATTTTAATCGTTGTATTGTTATTTTGGAAACCTTTTGCAGAAAAGTGTCAGGAGGTGGGAACGCAAACAAAAAGTTCTACGGACATTACAAAGGTAGTGATAAAAAAGAATAAAACAAATGAAATGGATATCAAGAAAAATCAAAAAAAGACACTGAAAGTTTATGTAGATGACGAGTTAATGAAAGATAAAAGTATTATATGGAAAAGTGATGACAGTTCGGTGGCATCCATAGATGAAACAGGCACCATTACTGCAAATAAGGCTGGGAAATGCGTAATAAGCTGTCATTCTAAAGGACAGGAGGAGAGTGGAGATACGATTACTGTAGTTGTACTCCCTGAAGAAGCAAACATATATAAGATGGGGTTTTATATGCAACCAATTACCTCCTCTATCAAGAAAAGAATGGATGGAAAGTCTTATAAAAAGAATGAAGACATTTCGTATGCTGATTTGCGGTATCTTTCGCTAAAACATTATGGATTTGACGGAAAAATTAAATCAGGAGAAATGGTTGTACATAAAGATATAGCACAGGATGTAGTAGAAATATTTTATAAATTGTATAAACGTAAATATCCGATTGAGAAGATGAAATTGATTGATGAATATGGGGCGGATGATACAGCTTCGATGGAAGATAACAATACAAGTTGTTTTAATTATCGACTGGTAGCTGGAAGCACACATTTATCTAAGCATTCCTATGGATGTGCCATTGACATAAACCCACAAATAAATCCATATATTGATAGTAGCGGAACAATAAGCCCGAAAAATGGTGCTGTTTATGCAGAACGCGATAGCAGTAAATGTGATGGAAAATACAAAAAATATATGATTCAAAGGAATGATGAAGTATACAAGTTATTTGAAAGTTACGGTTTTACTTGGGGTGGGGACTGGAAAACAGTAAAAGACTATCAACACTTTCAAAAAGTGGTAATTGCCGAAAAATAAGGATTTTTGTATTGTTTTACTGCCTATGTCGAATTATGCGATGATAAAAAGTTGAAAAAACCCGAATAGAAAGATATAATGCAAAAGGGTGGAAAAACTAATATCATTTTGTTTGATATCGGCCAATTTAGAAACATAGAAACAAGACTAGGAAAATATATGGAGGACTTTTCATGACAAGCATTAACGTAGCTATAGTAGACGACAACGAAAGAATGATTGAGATTATGAAGGGTGTACTGGAAGATAATCCTGCAATACATGTTGTAGGGTCGGCAACAGATGGAATGGCTGCAATGGAAATGATAAATCAAAAGAAACCGGATGTTGTGTTACTTGATTTACTGTTGACACAATTGGATGGACTGAGTGTAATAGAGCGTATAAAAAAACAGGAAACAGTTAAGACGGCATTTATTGTAGTGTCATCTATTAGTCAGGAAAGTATGATGGAAAGAGCTTTTGAAGTTGGGGCAGATTATTATATGCTGAAACCATTTGACTACGATGCTATGATTGCCAGAATACAGCAGGTGTATGCATCGATTAATGACCGCAACCTGGAAGAGACAAAGGGAAGATTTTATGCAAATGGTAAAAAAAGCAAAGAATATACATTGGAAACAGATGTTACAAATATCATTCATGAAATTGGAGTACCTGCACATATCAAAGGATATCAATATTTAAGAGATGCAATCATGATGTCAGTAAACGATTCAGAGATGCTTAATTCTATTACAAAACAGCTATATCCAACGATAGCAAAGCAGCATAAAACAACACCAAGTCGTGTGGAGCGAGCAATCCGTCATGCTATTGAAGTCGCATGGAGTCGTGGAAAAATGGATACCATTGATGAGTTATTTGGGTATACCGTTAGCAATGGAAAAGGAAAACCAACAAATTCGGAGTTTGTTGCATTGATTGCAGATAAGATACGTTTGGAATATAAAATGAGAATATAGTCTGTAAAATGGAATTTTGCCGATGAAAATATAGAAAAAGATTATATTAAATAAACGTAAAAAGTTAAATTGGGGATAGAAACAGCAAAGGGTATTCGTTGTTTGAAAGTTCTTTTTGGATTTTAGACAACTAATAAAAGTGGCAACAGCGTCAATAAACCTTATAATTTATAATATAAAATAAGCACTTTAATTGAAAGTGTAAATAAGTTATAATAGAATGAGGATTGAGTAAAAGTACGGAGGAGGAAAACGGTATGAAGAATGTACTATTTATTGCTTCAGAGGCGTATCCCTTTATAAAAACAGGGGGTTTGGCAGATGTAGTAGGCTCGTTGCCAAAATATTTTAATAAAGAGGAGTTTGATGTACGGGTGATGATTCCCAATTATACAGCCATTCCGGTTGAATATAAAAACCAGATGCAGTATAAGACCCATTTTTACATGAAACTGGCTTGGAGAAGCCAGTACGTGGGAATATTGGAGATGGAATATGAGGGCATCAAATACTATTTTATAGATAATGAGTTTTATTTTAGTGGTTTTCAGCCATACAATCATATTCATGAGGATATGGAGAAATTTGCATTTTTCTCAAGGGCAGCTCTTTCAGCCTTGCCTTTGTTAGATTTTAGGCCGGATATCATACATTGCCATGATTGGCAGACTGGATTGATACCAGTATACATAAAAGATACCTTTAATGGGGGAGAGTTTTTCCGCGGTATTAAAATGGTTATGACCATTCATAATTTGAAGTTCCAGGGTGTATGGGATTTAAAAGCAGTAAAAGATATGACAGGATTAAATTCTTATTATTTTACATCAGATAAACTGGAAGCTTATGGAGATGCAAATTATTTAAAAGGTGGACTGGTGTATGCAGATGCAATTACAACCGTAAGTGAAACATATGCGGAGGAAATAAAAATGCCATTTTACGGTGAAGGCTTGGACGGGTTGATTCGGGCAAGAGAAAAAGACTTGACTGGTATTTTAAATGGTATTGATTATGATGTTTACAATCCGGAAACAGATCCGTGTATTTATCAAAATTATACACAGAAGAATTTTCGTAAAGAGAAGATAAAAAATAAACGTGCATTTCAAGAGGAACTGGGGCTTGTCAGAGATGACAAAAAGTTTATGATTGGAATCTGTAGTCGTTTGACTGATCAGAAGGGTTTAGATTTGGTTGACTATGTAATAGAGGAAATATGCGATGAGGATACGCAACTTGTTATAATTGGAACAGGTGAGGGCAAATATGAACATTTATTCCGCCATTATGCGTGGAAGTATCCGGACAGGGTATCTGCTAATATTTATTATGCTAACGAAATGTCACATAAGCTTTACGCATCCTGTGATGCATTTTTGATGCCATCTCTATTTGAACCATGTGGATTAAGTCAGCTTATGAGTCTGCGCTATGGAACCGTTCCAATTGTTCGAGAAACAGGAGGTTTAAAAGATACTGTGGTACCATATAATGAATATGAAAGTACAGGTACAGGTTTTTCTTTTGCAAATTATAATGCACATGAGATGTTGAATACGATCCGCTATGCAAAACATGTATTCAAGAACAAAAAGCGGGAATGGAATAAAATGATTGACCGTTGTATGCAGGCGGATTTTTCTTGGGAGGCATCAGCACGCAAGTATGAAGCTTTGTATCGAAATTTGTTAGGCGAATAATGAAAAAAGTAGAATAGAAGTTGACATAATTGTGCAACCTATAATTATTGTGAAATTTGCACAAAAAAATACAAAAAAAGTCTCTTTTTCAAAAAAAAGGTTGGAAATGAAAAAAAAAGAAAAGAACGCTTGCATTTTACAAGCAAATTGTATAAAATAATAAGCGAGGTTTGTAAGAACAAACATTTTTGTGAATTACTGTTCGCAATGTTTTGCATGCAAAACATGGACAGGCAGTATACATTAAAAATTATAATTTTTAGGAGGAACAAAACATGGCAGTAAAAGTAGCAATTAATGGTTTTGGACGTATCGGACGTCTTGCATTCAGACAGATGTTCGGTGCAGAGGGATATGAAGTAGTAGCAATCAACGATTTAACAAGCCCAAAGATGTTAGCACACTTATTAAAGTATGATTCATCACAGGGTAAATATGAAAAGGCTGATACAGTAAAGGCTGGAGAAGATTCAATCACAGTTGATGGAAAAGAAATCAAGATCTACGCTGAAGCTGATGCTAGCAAGTGCCCATGGGGTGCATTAAATGTTGACGTTGTATTAGAGTGTACAGGTTTCTATACATCTAAGGAAAAAGCTTCTGCACATATTAAGGCAGGTGCTCGTAAAGTTGTTATTTCTGCACCAGCAGGAAATGACCTTCCTACAATCGTTTACAATGTAAACCATAACACATTAAAGGCTGAAGATACAGTAATTTCAGCAGCATCTTGTACAACAAACTGCTTAGCTCCTATGGCTGATGCATTAAATAAGTATGCAGCAATCCAGTCTGGTATCATGTGCACAATTCATGCTTACACAGGTGATCAGATGACTCTTGATGGTCCTCAGAGAAAGGGTGACTTAAGAAGATCTCGTGCTGCTGCAGTAAATATTGTTCCTAACTCAACAGGTGCAGCTAAGGCTATCGGATTAGTTATTCCAGAATTAAACGGAAAGTTAATCGGATCTGCTCAGCGTGTTCCAACTCCAACAGGTTCTACAACAATCTTAACAGCAGTTGTTAAGGGTACAGATGTTACTGTTGAAGGTATCAATGCAGCTATGAAGGCAGCATCAAATGAGTCATTCGGTTATAACGAAGATGAAATCGTTTCTTCTGATATCGTTGGAATGAGATTTGGTTCTTTATTCGACGCTACACAGACAATGGTTTCTAAAGTAGCTGACGATTTATATGAAGTACAGGTTGTTTCTTGGTATGATAATGAAAACTCATACACAAGCCAGATGGTTAGAACAATTAAATACTTCTCTGAGTTAGCATAATTTAATTGGAAGAATAGTGTGTTAGCACTTTTATAGACCTAAAAAAGGTCCGGTCTTTTGGACCGGACCTTTTTGCTTGTTTATTAGATATTCTTTAGTTCTAATAATAAAATTCGATTAAGAAAGGAAAATAAAGATGTTAAATAAAAAATCAGTAGATGATATTAACGTAAAAGGAAAGAAAGTTTTAGTACGTTGCGATTTTAACGTGCCATTACAGGATGGAAAGATTACAGATGAGAACCGTTTGGTTGCTGCATTACCTACAATCAAGAAATTGATTGCAGATGGTGGAAAGGTTATCCTTTGCTCTCATTTAGGTAAGCCAAAGGGAGAGCCAAAGCCGGAATTATCTTTAGCTCCAGTTGCTGTTCGTTTATCAGAATTATTAGGACAGGAAGTTAAATTTGCAGCAGATGCAACTGTTGTTGGTGAAAATGCAAAGGCAGCAGTAGCAGCTATGAACGATGGTGATGTTGTATTATTAGAGAATACTCGTTATAGAGCAGAAGAAACAAAGAATGGAGAAGAATTCTCAAAAGAATTAGCTTCTTTATGTGATGTATTTGTAAACGATGCATTTGGTACAGCTCATAGAGCACATTGTTCAAATGTCGGTGTTACAAAGTTTGTTGATACAGCAGTAGTTGGATATTTAATGCAGAAGGAAATTGATTTCTTAGGAAATGCTGTAAACAATCCAGAAAGACCATTCGTAGCAATCTTAGGAGGTTCTAAAGTTTCTTCTAAGATTTCAGTTATCAATAACCTTCTTGATAAAGTAGATACTTTGATTATTGGTGGTGGTATGGCATTTACATTCCTTTCAGCAAAGGGATATGCAATCGGTGATTCTTTATTTGAAGCTGATTATGTAGATTATGCAAAGGAAATGATGGCTAAGGCTGAAGCAAATGGTAAGAAATTATTAATTCCTGTAGATACAATGGCAGCAGATAAATTTGATAACAATGCAAATACTAAGGTTGTTACAGACAAAGAAGGATTAGAAGCAGGATGGTTAGGATTAGATATCGGACCTAAGACTGCTGAGTTATATGCAGATGCTGTAAAAGGTGCTAAGACAGTAGTATGGAACGGACCAATGGGATGTTTCGAAATGTCTAATTTTGCAGCTGGTACAATTGCAGTTGCTAAGGCAATGGCTGAAATTGATGCTACTACAATCATTGGTGGTGGAGATTCAGCAGCAGCAGCAAATCAGTTAGGATTTGCAGATAAGATGACACACATTTCTACAGGTGGTGGAGCTTCTCTTGAATTCTTAGAGGGTAAAGATCTTCCAGGTGTAGTTGCTGCAAACGATAAGTAATTTGTTGCAAAATTCATGTAGATAACGACATTGAGATTTTGATAGCAAACAAATAACTAAATAAAAATAAAGTGAGGATATTATTATGCGTAAGAAAATTATTGCTGGTAACTGGAAAATGAATAAAACTCCAAGTGAGGCAGTTGCATTAGTAAACGAATTAAAGCCATTAGTTGCAAACGATGATGTAGACGTAGTATTCTGCGTACCTGCAATTGATATTATTCCTGCAATGGAAGCTGCAAAGGGAAGTAACATTAACATTGGTGCTGAAAATATGTACTTTGAAGAGAGCGGTGCATATACAGGTGAAATTTCACCAGCTATGTTAGTTGATGCAGGTGTTAAGTATGTTGTACTTGGACATTCTGAGAGAAGAGAATACTTTGCTGAAACAGACGAAACTGTAAATAAAAAAGTATTAAAGGCTTTTGAACATGGAATTACACCAATTATCTGTTGTGGTGAGTCTTTGGCTCAGAGAAAACAGGGTGTTTACATTGACTGGATTCGTATGCAGATTAAGATTGCATTCCAGAATGTAACGGCAGATCAGGCTAAGAAGGCTGTAATCGCATATGAGCCAATCTGGGCAATCGGTACAGGAGAGACAGCTACTTCTGATCAGGCAGAAGAAGTATGCGCTGCTATTCGTGCTTGCATCGCTGAAGTTTATGATGATGCAACAGCAGCAGAAATCCGTATTCAGTATGGTGGTTCTGTAAATGCTAAGACAGCAGCAGACTTATTTGCTAAGCCAAACATTGACGGTGGTCTTGTAGGTGGAGCTTCTTTGAAAGCAGAATTTGGTCAGATCGTAAACTATAAGTAATTTTTCATATATTTTTGGATTTAGCATAAATTATTTTGCTGATAAAGGCTTTAGGCTATTTGAACGGTTATTATTACCGTTCAGATAGCCTTTTTGTGTTGGGATATTTGAGTGTATCTTTGTTGTGTTTACACGATATCATAAAAAGGAGACAGACTGTATCTATACAATTTTTGCTTTATTTAGCGGATATTCCAGAAGAAAGTGAAAAGGTGCAAACGAATATCTGATATAAACTTTTATATAGAAAAACTTGAAAAACGCTTTGATATTTATTATAATAGTGGTGTTTTAGTGGTATCATAAAAAGGAATAAATGGATACAGATAATGTAATGTGAATGGTTACAAATTTATAGTTATAATTATTCAGAGGATAGATCTGATTAGTTACTACAATTAAAATAAAATGCAAAGGAGCTTTTAGTATGAGTAAAAAACCTACAGTATTGATGATTTTAGATGGTTACGGATTGAATGAAAAAAAGGAAGCAAACGCAGTTGCTATGGCAAATACACCTGTTATGGATAAATTGATGGCAGAGTATCCTTTTGTAAAAGGAAATGCCAGTGGAATGGCAGTAGGACTTCCAGAAGGACAGATGGGTAATTCTGAGGTTGGACATTTGAACATGGGTGCCGGAAGAATTGTATATCAGGAACTGACAAGAATCACAAAGGAGATTCAAGATGGAGACTTCTTTAAAAATGAAGCTTTATTAAAGGCTGTTAATAATTGCAAGGAAAACAATTCTGATCTTCATTTATTCGGATTATTGTCAGATGGTGGTGTGCATAGTCATAACAGCCATATGTATGGATTGCTTGAACTAGCTAAAAAAGAAGGTATTCAGAATGTTTATGTACATGCCTTTTTAGATGGTAGAGATACAGCACCAGCATCAGGTAAAGGTTTTGTTCAGGAAGCTTTAGACAAAATGAGTGAAATTGGAGTTGGAAAGATTGCCAGTGTTATGGGACGTTACTATGCAATGGACCGTGATAATCGTTGGGATCGTGTTGAGAAGGCTTATAAGGCAATTGCAGATGGAGAAGGCGTAACAGCAAATGATGCATTGACAGCAGTACAGAATTCTTATGATAAGGATGAGACAGATGAATTTGTTCTTCCAACTGTAATTATGGAAAATGATGCTCCAGTTGCAACTGTAAAGGATAAAGATTCTGTTATTTTCTATAACTTCCGTCCGGATAGAGCCAGAGAGTTGACAAGAGCATTTTGTGCAGATGATTTCGATGGTTTTGAACGCAAAGGTGGAAGAAAAGATACTACTTATGTGGTATTTACAGAGTATGATGTGACAATTCCAAATAAAACGGTTGCATTCAATAAGGTTGAAATTACAAACACATTTGGTGAATATCTTGCTAAAAATGGAAAGACACAGCTTCGTACTGCGGAAACAGAAAAATATGCACATGTAACATTTTTCTTTAATGGTGGTGTAGAAGAACCAAACAAGGGAGAAGAACGTTTATTAGTAAAATCTCCAAAGGTAGCAACATATGATTTGCAACCAGAAATGAGTGCATATCAAGTTTGTGATGGTTTAGTGGATGCCATCAAATCAGATAAATATGATGTAATCATTATTAATTTTGCTAATCCGGACATGGTTGGACATACAGGTGTGCAGGAAGCAGCAGTTAAGGCTGTGGAAGTAGTAGACGAGTGCGTTGGAAAGGCTGTAGAGGCATTGAAAGAAGTGGATGGACAGATGTTTATCTGTGCAGACCATGGTAACTGCGAACAGTTGATTGATTATGAAACAGGAGCACCTTTCACTGCACATACAACAAATCCAGTACCATTTATCTTAGTTAATTATGATGATAATTACACATTAAGAGAAGGTGGATGCTTGGCAGATATTGCTCCTACTTTATTAGAAATGATGGAAATGGAGCAGCCGACAGAAATGACAGGAAAGTCGTTATTGATTAAAAAGTAAGAAAAGGATTGAAATGTGTAAGCTTGTATGATATAATATCAAAATGAGTGCTTTGTTAGGAGGTGTGAACTGTGCTAAATACAATCGAAGCTATTTTAACAATTGTATATATTTTAGTTTGTGTAGCTCTTACTGTAATTGTTTTGATGCAGGAAGGTAAGGATGCAGGATTATCTGCTATTACTGGTGGAGTATCAGGCGGAAGTGACACATATTGGAGCAAGAATAAGGGACGTTCTGCAGAAGGTGCTTTAAAAAGAGCAACAACTGCATTAGCGATATTATTTATTATTCTTTCTATTGTGTTAAATTTAAAAGTTTGGTAAGAATATTAAGATAACCATAGATAAGGTAGATGAGTATTTCATCTACCTTTCTTTGTTTTATTCGAATATGTAAAGGTTGTATAAGAAGCTATCTGTTTTTGATAAAAAGACATCTTTTTAATGAAATTCTGCAGGAAAGTGGTATAATATATAGTATAAAGAAGTGCGGATATAAATTAGTAGATACTCACAAGAGTAGTATCATTAATTAGATTGAGTAACATACAAAACGGGGCAAACAAGAAAGAAGGGGTGATTATTATGATGGATAAGTTGCTTTTAGAAGAAAAGAAGAAATTAATATACGGTTTTATTTCGGAAAAACATTATCGTCCTATAAAAATGAAGGAAATGATGAGCCTTCTTCAGGTTCCAAGAAAAGAGAAAGCAGACTTTCACGAAGTGATTGAAAGTTTGATTGCAGATGGAAAGATAACAATTGATTCGAAAGGAAAAGTAAAACCAATTTCCGGAAATATTCAGGTTGGAACTTTTTGCGGAACACAAAAAGGGTATGGTTTTGTGCGAATTGAAGGAGAAAAAGAGGATATCTTTATTCCTGAAAATGCAACAAAAGGCGCATTACACAATGATAAAGTGCAGGTAGACGTAAATCCTGAAAAAACTGGAAAACGATTAGAAGGCCGCATTGTTGGAATATTAGAACGAGGTACAGATGTGATTGTCGGTACTTTTGCCAAGAGCAAAAATTATGGATTTGTAATAGCAGACAATCAAAAATTTACAAAGGATATTTTTATACCTAAAGAACATTGTAAAAATGCAGTCAGTGGACATAAGGTAGTAGTGAAAATCACCAGTTATGGTGGAGGAAACCAGAATCCAGAAGGTGAAATTATTGAGATTTTGGGACATATAAATGATCCGGGCGTAGATATTCTTTCAATTGTAAGAGCGTATGGATTACCAGAAGATTTTCCAGATGGAGTGATGCATCAGGTAGAAACCGTTCCAGATGAAGTACCAGAAGAAGCGAAGGAAGGTCGTGAAGATATTCGCGATATGATGATGGTAACGATTGATGGGGAAGATGCAAAAGATTTGGATGATGCAGTTTCTCTTACAAAAGAGGGCGATATTTATAAGCTGGGTGTGCATATTGCGGATGTATCAAATTATGTAACCGAAGGTTCACCTTTGGATGTGGAGGCAATCAAGAGAGGAACCAGTGTGTATTTGGTTGATCGAGTGATTCCAATGTTACCACATGCCTTATCAAATGGTATTTGTTCCTTGAATGCAGGTGTGGATCGATTAGCCTTGAGTTGCTTTATGGATATTGATAAGAATGGTAATGTGGTAGACCACAGAATATCTGAGACGTTGGTTAATATTACAAAGAGAATGTCCTATACACAGGTTAAGAAGATTATCGAGGACCATGACGAAGCAACGATAAAAGAGAATAAGCCACTCGTACCAATGTTTGAACTTATGGAAGAGTTAGCAGATATTTTAAGAGAAAAAAGAAGAAAAAGAGGCTCCATTGATTTTGATTTTCCAGAGAGTAAAATTATCTTGGACGAAAAGGGAACTCCTTTGGAAGTAAAAGCGTATGAAAGAAACAAAGCAACTAAGATAATAGAAGACTTTATGTTAGTAGCGAATGAGACGATAGCGGAAGATTTCTTTTGGAGGGAATCACCATTTGTATACCGTACACATGAAGAACCAGACCCTGAGAAGATTCAAAAATTAGGTATTTTCATTAATAATTTTGGCTACAGTATCAAAATTGGACCAGAAGAAATTCATCCAAAAGAGTTGCAAAAATTAATAAAGAAAATCGAGGGAACACAAGAGGAAACGCTGATTAGCAGACTTACTCTCCGTTCTATGAAGCAGGCAAAGTATACGGTATCATGTGATGGGCATTTTGGTTTGGCAACAAAATATTATTGCCATTTTACTTCCCCAATCCGTAGATATCCTGATTTACAGATCCATCGTATCATAAAAGAAAGCTTAAAGTCTGGTCTTAGCGAAAAACGAACCAATCATTATAATAAGATACTTCCAGATATTGCGTTACAATCTAGTCAGTTAGAAAGACGGGCAGATGAGGCAGAGCGTGAAGTAGAAAAAATGAAAAAGGCAGAATACATGAAGCAGTTTATTGGACAAACGTTTGAGGGTATCATATCAAGTATTAGTACCTGGGGAATCTATGTGGAACTGCCAAATACAGTAGAAGGAATGATAAAAGTTACAGCTTTGACAGATGACTATTATTATTACGACGAAGAAAATTATATGATGGTTGGAGAACATACGAAGAAGACATATAAATTAGGAGAAAAAATACAGGTGGTTGTATCTGGAGTGGATAAGCTTACACGAACTGTTGATTTTGAACTTCCTATGCCAGAGGAGGAAGAGTTGGATGAAAAGGAAATTTTGGCTCGTTATACACCTACAGCAGAAGAAGTAGAAGAGGCGCAGAAAAAAGCAGAAGAAAAATTTGAAAAGATACGCCAGGAAGCTAGAAAAAAGGAAAAATAAAGTATAATTCCGTTTACATTGTAAGGATTGTTTGTAAAGAGGGCATTTCTGCCCTCTTTGCATGAAGAATTGAGTAGGAAAAGAGGATAGAGAATGTCAAAAGAAGCAAAAAAAATGATTGCGAATAATAAAAAAGCAAGGCATGATTATTTTATTGAAGAGACTTACGAGGCTGGTATTTCGCTACATGGAACAGAAGTCAAGTCTCTTCGAATGGGAAAGTGTAGTATAAAAGAAGCTTTTGTTCGTGTGGAAAAAGGCGAAGTGTATATATATGGAATGCACATCAGTCCCTATGAAAAAGGCAATATTTTTAACCGAGATCCTTTGCGTGTAAAAAAATTGTTGCTTCATAAATATGAAATTAACAAGATGATGGGACAAATGCAACAGAAAGGTTATACCTTAGTACCTCTTAATGTTTATTTTAAAGGTAGTCTTGTGAAAGTAGAGATTGGACTTGCCAAAGGTAAAAAATTATACGATAAACGACAGGATATTGCAAAACGAGATCAGCAGAGAGAAGCAGAAAAGCAATTTAAGAAAAATATGCGTTTTTAGCTGGTGTTGCGGCTTGACAAATAAAAAGGTGTGTGATACCATTTTTACGATGTGGACGTTTTTGGACGCGAGTTCAACTCTCGTCAGCTCCACTGAAAGGCAGATCGGTATCATCTGCTAAACCAAAACAACTTTATGGGGTTGTAATGGTTTCGACGGGGATTTTGAAACTCGAGCAGCTATCCGTGGCTCTGGGACCACGTAAAAACCTGGATTAAATATAAACGCTGAAGATAATTTAGCATTAGCTGCCTAAGGGCGGCTTGTCAATCCTAGGCTTCCTGCGACTTGGGAATTGGCATCAAACTTGCAGGGCACCTTATTTACAAAGCTTTGCGTAAGTAAGAGATTTATGAAGCTACTAAAGTCAGCAGAGTGTTAGTTCTCGGCTGATAGAGGGAATGTCAAAAAACTGACTGTGATAGGAGATACTGGGGTGGACGGATTTTCGGACGCGGGTTCAACTCCCGCCAGCTCCACTAAAACTGAACAAATTAAGCTCCTTATAGGGTATATCTATATAGGAGTATTAGTGAGGATTAAGATAACGGCATTGTATATAGATAAAGTGATATACAGTGCCGTTATTTTTATAGTATAATGTAGATGTGAATTTAGTAAATAAAGACTTGTAGAACTGGTATGTTTGATTTTCTGGATTTATGACGATATATATCATATAGCAGTGAGTTAATTTTAAACGGATTTTGAGTTAATTTACAAGGAGGTTTTTATATGTCGATAAATATTAGCGGATTAGGTAATACTTATAATGGTGTCAATACAAATAGTAAACAATATAAGGCTTTGAAAGAAAAAGGTTGGTTATCAGGTGTAATTCAGAACGAAGCCATGATGTCTCCAGAAGAAAAAATGATATATGAAACATTCGGTGGAAGAGATACGATTGTTAAAAATTTGATGAAACAATTTGATTCAGATGGAGATTTATTGAATGCAAATGGAGTGGCAGGAATGGATGTCACTGGCAAAGGTACATCGTGGCAGAAACTTACGAATGTATCTGAGGAATACCGTCAAAAAATGTTTGATAATGTGAAGCGAGAATTTATCCAAGAAAACGGTATTTCAAATGGTGATACAACGAAGCGTTCAGATATTTTCAAAGAATATCAGTTAAGTGTAAATAAAGAGAAACGTTTAAGTGGTACATGGACTTTGGAACAATATGAAGGACAGTATAGAGCCGCTATGTATGCAGCGGTGAAATCAGCCAATCCAAATTGGAAGCCGGGACAAAAATTTGATACAAGTATTCTTGATAATGTCACAAGAGAATCAGTGGAAGCTACGCTTGTTAAAAATGGTAATAGGCTAGTTCGTAATTCTATTGATGTATCGGTATAGAATACAACAAGTTCCAGTTTAATATTCCAAGCAACTTGAACCGATAGCAATTATTGCGTTGGGATATGTTGACACAGAAAAGGCATCACCAGACAAGGCACTCCCAGATAGGAAAATGTGAATAAGTAAAGTAATCATAGCAATATGACGATATAGAAAATGCAGGGAAGCATTGTATTTCAAAGAGTTTGAGATACAGTGCTTTTGTGTTTCTATAGGAGATAGTCGTTCTATGCGGGAAATAGTCATTTGATGCAGAGGATGATCGAGAGGAATATTTATTTGATATAATAAAGAGTGTTACGTGAAACTTATATGGTTTACAGGCATGAGAGCAATCAAAGATAGGAATGAAAAATATGAACATTATTATTTGTGATGACAGGATAGATGACAGAAAAAATCTGTTAGATTTGTTGTCAGACTATGGTGAGAAAAAGAATTACGAGTTTGATATTACAGAATATGATTCTGGAGAACAGGTTATTTTATCCGATAAAGGAAATAGAGGTTAGAAAAAACGAAGGAGGTTGAGATGATGCAAGCAATATCATATTATATTAATCCCAATACAAGAGGACTTACGTCTAATTACAAAAATACAGTTATTAAAGATAAAGAAGCATATAATGGAGTGATGTCGCAGCACTTACTAAATCCGGTAGAAGATTTGGTACAAGTGTTAAATACACCTATAAAATTGGCGAAGAGTGCTTCACTTAGTAGACAGAATAATTCTGTTAATATTGCAGAAGGGCAAAGGATCCGTGTGAATGGAGGTCATGTGCTTACGGTTACAGCGCATGGAGTAGATGTTTCTGGTGGAGATAATCCGTATGATACAGAATCCTATGTAAAAGCACAAAGCATGGCAGATGCATTGGCATCATTGCTACGAAATGCAGGTGGGACAATGACTACCGTAGCACATTCAAAAGAGGAATACGCTAAGTATACAGAAGAAATTACGGATGTTATGTCTTATTTGGGTGTAGACACTTCCAAAGATTTTATAGTTAATGGCATGAAATATAGCAAAAATAAAGATGGTTGGTATGAGTCAGAAGCGAACAGTGATGCGCAGGCGGCATATGAACAGTTAAAAGCGAATAACAGAACCTATCAGTTTGCAGACGAAAAAACCAAAAAACAGATTGCTTATATTAGTGATTATTACCTTCAAACAGTGCCAGAGAGTGTCAAGGCGGCATGGCAGGAAACATTGGAAGAAACTGGTTTTAATCCATTTCAGACGGATGTAACCAGTACATTAACGCAGTTATCTGTGGAGCAGGATTTTCTGACAGGTGGTGATGACAATATTTTTGGTGAAACGAAAGAAAGTTGTTTAGCAGCTATCGACAAAATATTGGAGAGAATAGAAAATCCGTTAGCAGCAGTTACAGAGGAAAGGGCAGCATATCTGCAACAGGAAAAAGAATTTTATACCGTGTTGGCATCTAAAATAAGAGAATAATTTTAAAGGCAAATAGCAAGGTAGACAGTGAGAAAATTGAAGAGTATAAAACCTATCTGGATAAAACATATGCAGATGTGATTTTGATTATTGATGGGACGACATGTAAAAAAAGGATTATATCTTGACTTAATAAAGTAAAGGAGCGTGTATATTATGAATATTGATTACAGTCGGTTTTACAGAGGAACAACGAATATTCCCTTATATGGAAACGGTACATATAAGAAAGACACCCTTGTAAAGTACGAGTTTAACACTACGGATGAACATGGCAATAAGATTATGGACAAGATGTCGAGGGAAGAAACCCTGCAGGCGATGAAGGACATTGGTTCGCAGTATGGGGATGCGGTTATTGTTGAATTTTCGGGAGATGGAATGGCTGCACTTGTGGAAAGCAGAAAAGGCACAGTGGATGCTAATATAACGCAGGAACAGCAGGAAGCGATGGATGCTAGGAATGCAGCATTCCAAAAAGAAATCACGCAGGTTGATAAGTCCTTAGAACTTCCGGCATATTCTGGAATATACGGTGCAGACAAGGCGGTTGCATCTGCGGTGGAGAACTGTAGCAAAGAGGAGCAGGGATTTGTGTATGATATTATCCGTCAGAATTTCCTTGTCGGAAATAGTGGCGCTATGACGGGGGAAGAACGGCAGGCAAATATTTCACTTGGTATGAAGAAAGCGGAATGTGCGGCAGAGAACTTTATCCCAGAAGATAGCAGAAAATCATTTTTGGAAGCGATGGAGTCCATCGCAAAGCTTGCGAGTGCAGGAAAAGCTGACAACAACGGAAATATGAATTACGGGATAGAGAAAGGCACATATCTTGGGCATGGCAGCAATCTTGTAAAGACTACAAATGTGCTTGACATGATGCGGACGATGGACAGCAGTGCGTACACGGAATATCAGAAGATTAGTAAAGAGAGCAGTAAAGAGAGCAGTAATGAGGACAGACAGCTTAATGCGTTAAAATATCTTACAAATTGGTATGAAGGGGCAGTGAAAAAGAATCCTTCGATGGTTGACAATTACGAAAAGCGGTCGGAGGAATATATGGAGAAAAATGTAAAAGACCAGAAGCTAGATGCAACTTTTTCAGACATAAAGACGGAGAATAAAACCGCTTTTCTTGAAAGTCTGAAAGCGTTTCAGAAGAATAATCCTAATGTTCTCTCATCTATCATAAACCAGGAGCTGACATCTAAATTTTGGGAGATTTGAGAATCGTAATTTGAAGATGTCATATATAGATGGAGGTTAGAGGTTGAATGTAAATACAGTAAGCCAGCTATTGACATATTCAAAGCAGGCAGAAACAGTGCATATATTAGATATAATAAATTTGATAAAATGTTTAGAAATGAGAATGGTTAAATCTGTTCTCATTTTTATGTATACTCGAATTATGTTTTGTTTATATCTGTTTTTGGCATTGTCTTTTTCTTTGTGGAATAGCTGTATTGCCGTTGTTTTTATGATATAATATAGATATGAATTTAACAAATTGGAATTTATTGATTGGGATAATTCAAATTTTTATGTGATGGAGGTGACTAATGTCAATAAATCTTAATAATTTTTCGGGTACAAATGGATATGATATAGATTTAAGACAGAAGGAAGTTGGCGGAGGAAAAATCACGATACAGCAGATTGATACTATAAGGCAGTATCCAAATGCAAAATCTATTATCATATCAGGGCTTGAACAGAAGACTTTTGAATATTTAATAAATGAATATGGGAAACAGTTCAAAGCCATATCCTTTTGGAAAAATAAAGGTGTGAAAGACTTATCATTGCTATCAGAATTAGAGGAGATTGAATATATTACTTATTTTTTTAATCAGAAGGCAACTAAACTTTGGAAAATGAGTAATAATAAAGCTTTAAAGGGATTGGAATTAGATGATTTTACAAAACTACATTCTATAGAGGAAATAAAAGATGCTCCGGCATTGGAGGTGTTCAATATTGGCAATGTTGTTTGGAGTAAGATGGAAATAGAATCACTTAACCCTGTTGCACTCAGTACAGTTAAGTGTTTTTCATGGTATGGTGATAAAGTATTGGATTCTAATTATAGTTGTCTGGCGAATAGTCGGATAAAGACACTAAATATATCGCCTAGATATTTTACGTTTGATGAATTAACCAAGTTGGTCTCTATTTTTCCAGAAGATTTGAAAGGAACAATAGTAAGACCGTACTCCGAAGACACAGTTATAGATATCAATGGAAAAAAGACATCTTTCTACAACTTATGTAAGGGAAAGAGGAGATTAACGAAAGGAATTGATGATGAAAAATTCCACAAGTATTTAGAAGAATTTGATGCACTGGTAAAGAAATATAGGAAAATATGAAATTATAGTTTATAGACATGAAAATGGTAGTATTTTTTGCATATGATGATGTCTTATCTTTTGTTTCTATAAGCTCCGGGTGTAATATTGTAATATTTATGGAATAGTTCGCAAAAATAACTTGTAGTAGAAAATCCACATGCGTAAGCAATTTCTGTGATTGACATGGAAGTACTCCTAAGAAGCAGACTTCCCTTTTTTAGTCTGTAGTGGTTCAGGAATGATATTGGTGACATGGAAAGATATTTTTGGAAAAGAGAAGTACACTTTGTTTTGCCACAATTTCCAGCGTTTGAAATATCTTTAAGTATGAGTTTGTTTTGATAATGCTTCTGCACAAAACCAATCATAGCGGTAATCGCTTGAATATCCTCTTTATTTTGCTCGTACTCTGTAGAAGAATTCATATTTTGAAACAATATCTCCAGAATATGTGCAAATTTTTGTATGATATGAAATGGGTAGAGTTTTTTGTTATTTACCGTATATAACTCAGAGAGATCATTAATGATGCTATACTGCCAGGGAACGGCTACAGTAAGTTTTTGGAATGGAAATTGTGCATTTTGTGTAAGTGGATTTATGCAAGCAGTCCTGAAATATTCATTGGAAGAAAGCAGTTCGGAGGATAATAAAATGCAGATAAAACTGCAGTCAGCATGAGTGTCCGAATAGCCATAATGAAAACTTCTGCTGTTTACAAAAAGTCCCTCACCTGTCTGTAAGAGTAGATGATTTCCGTTGACATTATAAGACATACTACCATTCAAAATTAGTATAAATTCAAAATCATCATGCCAGTGACTGACGGCACGATAATCTGGATAGCATGAGAGCTGTCCTTTTTTTATATATGCAGGGAAATTCGGCTGATTATAAATTACATTCTCAGAAAAATCAGAATTTAACATAATATCTATATATTCCTTATTCATACAAAACCTCCTAATTGCGAACGAATGTTATATAAGTATGGCAGATTTTTATATAAAAATCAATAAAAATGGATTATCTTAAAAAAGAAACTCGAAAGGTATAAATTCAATGTATGAAGTAAAGAATAGACTTTTTAACATGAACAAGAAAGTCCCTCACTTCTATTGCATAGAGCAATAAGTGGTGGGTGGGGATACAAAATTTGGATTAACATGCGATACAATTAACATATGGTACTTTGCAGTTTCTCTTGGATGTTTGACAGTATTTATACTAAAATTACCAATACTAATCGTATATTTTACATTGAAGCTGGATGAAATTGTAAATTTTCCAGTAGCGTTCAGGCATTATAAAAAATATAAGTGGGTAAAAAAACTAACAGAGATGGAGGAGTAAATTATGGATATGAGAAAAAGAAGAGATATGCAGCTTTTGTATGTTTCTGATGAAACGGTTATGGAGGAGCAGAGTGTTTGCAGAAAAAAATTGCAAACACTTAATTTTATGGATCGATCTGATTTTGATGGAATTTCAGAGACCGTTAAAGAACTTCTTGGGAAGAGTGGAAAGGATTGTGTGATTAATCCGCCTTTTTATTGTGATTATGGTTCACATATAGAGGTGGGAGAGAATTTTTTTGCAAACTATAATTGCACTATTATAGATGTGGCAAGTGTTAGGATTGGAGATAATTGTTTTATGGCTCCGAATGTAGCCATTTATACAGCAGGGCACCCAATTCATCCAGATACGCGCAATTCCATGTTTGAATATGGAAAAGAAGTAACAATTGGAGATAATGTATGGATAGGCGGCAGTAGTGTTATTTGTCCTGGCGTACACATAGGAAATAATGTGGTGATTGGAGCAGGAAGTGTAGTGACAAAGGATATTCCAAACTGGTCGATTGCAGTAGGAAATCCATGTCGTGTGCTTCGCAAAATTACAGAAAACGACAGAAGGAAAGTACTCCATAATGAAGAAATTGATGATGAAGCATGGAATGTGATCAGTTCAGGGATTAAAGAACGTGAAAATAACAATGAGTAAGTTAGGCATGTGCGCAGCAGGTTTGTGTAGATGAATGCACTTATTATGTTGTTTCAGGACCAGCCATCCAGTTTATAGTATCAAAAGGGAAAAAACTTATTAAAATTTAAAGGAGGGGATAGGGGGATTATGAAGGCGGATTATCATGTTCATACAGAATTTAGCGACGATTCTAATTATGCTATGGAAAAAGTAATAAAAGATGCTATCGTTCTAGGATTAGATGAAATCTGCTTTACTGACCATGTGGATTATGGCATAAAAAAAGACTGGGATGAACCTGGAGAAATGCTCTATCGCAAAGGTGGTTTAGGAGAGCCGGATAAAATGCCTTTGGCAAATGTTCATTATCCGATTTATTATAAAACATTTAAGGAAATGCGGGCGTTATATGATGACAAGATTAGTTTAAAATTTGGTCTGGAATTTGGGATGCAGACACATACGATTGAAAAGTATGAAAAATTATTTGCAGGGTTTCCTTTTGATTTTATCATTCTTTCTGTTCACGAAGTGGAGAATAAAGAATTCTGGAATCAGGATTTTCAAAAAAACAAAACGCAGCAGGAATATAATGAACGCTACTATGAAGAATTGTTGTATTTGGTGCAACATTATCATAATTATAGCGTGCTAGGTCACATGGATTTGATTACAAGGTACGATAATGTTGGTCACTATCCATTTGAAAAGTTAAAACCGATTCTAACTAAGATTTTTAAATATATAATTGCAGATGGAAAGGGTATTGAAGTAAACACTTCTAGTCACAGATATGGATTATCCGACCTTACTCCATCACAAGATATTTTAAAATTATATCGGGAATTAGGTGGACATATATTGACCATCGGAAGTGACAGTCATAAGCCAGAACATTTGGGAACATTTATTGATGAAACAAAGTTGAAATTAAAAACGTTAGGTTTCAGAGAATTTTGTACTTTCGATAAAATGAAACCAATCTATCATCCGTTATAATATATATTTTCAAAAGCGTAAATGAAGGTTGTATAAATACGACAGGTTTCTCAATCGGAATTTTAGAAAGGAGCAAATGCAATGACAGAATGGGAAAGATTACAAAAGGGGCTAATATACAATGACTTTGATGAGGACTTGTTTGGACGCAGAGTGACAGCAAAGAAGTTGTTCAGAGCCTACAACAAGACCGAAGACGAAGAAGTTGAGTTACGAAACCAACTTATGAAGCAGTTGTTTAAAAGTGTTGGAAAAAATGTGTGGATAGAACCTGATTTCAAATGCGAATTTGGTAAAAATATTACGATTGAAGACGATGTATATATCAATTTTGGTTGTATAATTCTTGACTGTGCGGAGGTGACGATTCGTTCCAATACATTGCTCGGACCGAATGTTGGATTGTATTCTGCCAATCATGCCACAGATGCAGAAGAAAGGATAAACGGAGGCTGCTATGGTAAGCCAATTCATATTGGAAAAAACGTGTGGCTAGGCGGTGATGTAAAGGTTCTTGCAGGAGTTACAATTGGCGATAATACAATTATAGGAACTGGAAGTATTGTCACGAAAGACATTCCTGCAAACGTCATAGCAGTAGGAAATCCATGTAAGGTAATCAGAAAAATAACGGAGGAAGATAAAACGGATTATTTAGAAAGGTTAGAGGGAAAATAAAATGACAGAGAAAGAAAAAATGCAAAAACAAATGTTGTACGATGCAAATTATGACAAAAATTTATTGAAGGAAAGAACTACGGCAAAAGATCTTTGCTATCAGTACAATCAACTCTATCCGTCTGATGAACAAGGACAGCAAGAGGTTATGAAGCAATTGCTTGGCAAAACGAAGGGAGCCTTTTGCATTATTGCACCCTTCTGGTGTGACTATGGTTACAACATCGAGATTGGTGAAAACTTTTTTGCCAATCACAATACCGTCATTTTAGATGGTGCAAAAGTAACTTTTGGTGATAATGTGTTTATTGCACCAAATTGTGGTTTTCATACGGCGGGGCATCCTATTGATTTTGAGCGTCGAAATCAAGGATTGGAATATGCTTATCCCATTACTGTAGGAGATAACGTATGGATTGGTGCTGGGGTTCAGGTTATGCCGGGGGTTACAATTGGAAGTAATGTCGTAATTGGAGGCGGAAGTGTCGTTGTCAAAGACATTCCAAATGATTCGGTAGCAGTAGGAAATCCTTGTAGGGTCATTCGAACAATTACGGAAGAAGACAAAAAGACTTGTTGGGATAGGTAAATTATAGTTTATAGAAATGAGAATGGTTAAATCCGTTCTCATTTTTTATGTATGTGCGAATCAAGTTTCGTTTACTATACTTTCGGGATTATTCTTTCCTTCGGGTAACGGCTGCATTGCCGTTATTTTTGTGATATAATATAGATATGAATTTAGCAAATCGGAATTTATAAAAATAAGGAGGATAGATATCAATGGGATATGTTGAGTGGAATTGTCCCAAATGTGGAAAAAAGAACAGAGAAGCTTGCAATGCATGGGTATATGGAAGCCCTATCAGAAATTGCAAGGCTTGTAATCAAGAATATTTTGATAGTAGATGGAGGGAGATTGCATTAGAAGGTGTTGAACCTGCTACAAAGAGACCTAAGCTTTATTTTATTGCAACGATTGTTTTTTTAATACTCACTGTAGCTTGTGTTATATGGCTTATTATGGATATAAGAACGATGGGAAGCTATCCTGATAAACTGACAGGATGCGTTCTTGTTGGAGCTATAGGAACTATAGGTTGTTTTGTTATTTTTTTAAGGATTGTTCTGGGATATGAAGATAAGCAAAATCAAAAATATTATGATGAATCATTGCAGCGTATGAATGATAAGTCTTATGTTGAAAAATTAATTTCTTACGGATATAATGTCCCGGAAAAATTTAGATAAATCCTTGTTTGTGAGGTGTCTTTTGAGATTAAAGGAAAATAGTGGTATAATCGATTCATTCAAGGAGAAAAACAAGGAGGAATACATAATGGAACAAGTAGTAAAATTTTTAAAAGAAGCAGACACCTATTATCTGGCAACAGTGGAGGGAGATCAGCCAAGAGTAAGACCTTTTGGAACAGCCCATATTTTTGAAGGCAAATTGTATATTCAGACTGGCAAGGTAAAGGATGTTTCAAAGCAGCTTCACGTAAATCCAAAGGTAGAAATCTGTGCATTTAAAAATGGTGAGTGGCTCCGTGTAGCTGGGAAACTTGTAGAAGATGACAGAAGAGAAGCAAGACAATCTATGCTAGATGCATATCCGTCTTTACAGAATATGTACTCAGCAGATGATGGAAACACAGAGGTGTTTTATTTTAAAAATGCGACAGCCACATTTTATTCATTCACACATGAACCGGAAGTAGTGAAGTTCTAATGACAAAGCGATTTATAGGAAACAATGTAAATCGGAATATGGAGGAAGTCCTATACAATCCCGGTTTACATAACCTAAAGACCGGCAGCGTAAACTACCCGACAAATTCCAGTGTATAGAAATGAGAATGGTTAAGTCCATTCTCATTTTTTTATGGCATAATGTGTGGGTATAAATTTAGTAAATAGGGATTTTCTGATACGAAATTAAATAACTGTTGAAACTTTTGAAAATTGAGGTATTGCTAAAGAATGGATTAAAACAAACTGTTTGAGTTTTATAATTGATACACTGGAGTATGCAAGAGCGAAGAATAAGATTGATAGGGAAAATATAGCATCAGATATTAAAAAGGAAAGGAAACTACAATGGTATAGCATGAAGAGTACTACATAGAAACAGTGTGGCGTGAACAGTAGTACCAGAAAGGATGAAATGATAACTCTACTTTCCGTAGGTAGCGAAAATAAAAGCTATGATTTAGAATGTGATTATGGAGGAAATAAAGAAATGAATCAATATGTAACAGGAGCAGTGATTAGAAAACTGCGTGAAAAGAACAATATTACACAACTTCAGTTAGCGGAAAGATTAAGAGTAAGCGATAAAACGATTTCTAAATGGGAAACAGGAAAAGGATATCCAGATATTACGTTGTTAGAACCGATTGCAAAAACTTTTTCGGTATCTGTCACTGAATTAATTTCTGGAAATATTGTATTTAACTCAAATGTATCTGCAAATATGATGAAATCAAATTTTTATATATGTCCGGTATGTGGAAATGTGCTTCATAGTATGGGAGAAGTGGTTGCTTATTGTCATGGTGTTTTATTGAAGCCAGAAGAAGAGGAAGAAACAGATGAAAATCATAAGATATTTGTGGAACGTGTCGAGGATGAATATTATGTGCGAATAGAACATGAAATGACGAAAGAACATTATATCTCTTTCATTGCTGCAACTTCTTCTGACAAGATACAGATGGTAAAATTGTATCCAGAGGGAGAAGCACAGGCATGGCTTAAGATGGATGGGGTAAAAAAGATATTTTTTTACTGTAACAGAAGTGGGTTGTTTTCTATCACTCCGATGAATGGAATCGATGATAAGGAAAGTGGATATGATGATGTAGAGAAAAGAAGAGAATTGGAGAAGATAGCTAAAATGTTATTTGATTAAGTGGAGGTAGAATTAATGATATTATGGCAGAAGGTTCAGTAATATGTTTTGATTATCCTTCGACGAATGAAAGTAATGAGACAAAAACAAATCGAATATTGGCTTTTGGCGCAGGAGAACAGATGAAGGCATTGTATTCCTATGCAGAAATAAAATCATTTTTACAGAAGTGCGGCTTTGAGTTATTGGAACATAGGAATGATAGGGAAATAACAAAACAATATTTTTCAAAGTATAATAAAGGCAATCCGATGCATAGGATGCAAGCACCGGTAGGAGTTGCGTATGTGTTGGCAATGAAAAAAACACATTAACTTATTACTGAATGGTTATAACTACAAGTAGAACTTCTGATCTTATTGCTGGTAGATGCAAAGAGATACGTGATGAAAACAGAGATTTTAGAAGTATTTATGAACCATATTTGGTAGAGAAGTATTCAGTATTTGCGTGTATAGGGCAAGAAATTTTGTAGATTACGGAAGCGAACAAAAAGATAAGTATCAACAGAAAGGATGAATTTTTCTGTTGGTGCTTATTTTTTGCTACAAAATTGCTTTAATTTTTTGGACTTCTTGGGAATGTAGTGGTAGTATAGTTGTTGGGAATGTATATGTTTATAGATGGAAAGAAAAGGAAGGAAATTTTATATGGAAAAGGGACTGGTTCATATTTATTGTGGAGATGGAAAAGGAAAAACAACTTGTGCTGTTGGTCTTGCAGTAAGATGTGCAGGAGCTGGCGGAAAGGTGTTGTGGTTTCAATTTTTAAAAGACAATACATCGGGAGAAAGAGCTGGTTTGGCACAAGTGGATAATATTGATTTGCTTCCCGAATATGAAAATATAAAGTTTACCTTTATGATGACGGAGGAAGAAAAAGAGGAAGCCAAAGTATTTTATAGTAATAAAATACAGGAGATTTCCCAATTGATAAAGAAAAAAGAATATGATTTGCTAATATTAGATGAAGTGTTTGGGGCAATTAGCACTGATATGATAAAAGAAGAGGATATATATCCATTTTTATTACAGCGACCAGCTGGTCTTGAGGTGGTTTTGACAGGAAGAGACCCCTCAGAACGTATGTTAGAATATGCAGACTATGTATCGAATATTCAAAAAGTGAAACATCCATTTGATTTGGGCGTTTCAGCAAGAAGAATGATTGAATATTAAGAAAGTGAAATAGCTGGAGGATTTCTTGTGGGAGAAAAAGCAATATTGGTAGTAAGTTTTGGTACCAGCTACCAAGGTACTAGAGAGAGAACGATTGGTGCCATAGAAAAAAGGATTCAAAGAGAATTTCCTGAAAGTAAGGTATATAGAGCTTTTACAAGTGAGCACATAAAGAAAAAACTGGAGAAACAGGGAGCACACATACCTGATATAAAAGAGGCATTGTCACAGATAATTGGGGAAGGAAGAACGAACCAATTAATCGTACAACCAACGTATATTATTAATGGGACTGAATATAGGAAGGTGCAACAAGAAATAACGTTGTATTTGGAACAATTTAAGGAGGTACGGTTTGGAAGTCCGTTATTATCGAGAACAATAGATTATGAGAAACTGGCAGATATTTTGAGAGAAGCGTATCCTGTAGAACAGGGGGAAGCGTTAGTGCTGATGGGGCATGGTTCCAGTTATCAGACCAATTTTGTATATTCTAATTTTGAACGTGTATTAAGAGAAAAAGGATATAGGAATATCTATGTTGGGACAATGAAAGGGGAGCCTTCCTTTGATGATGTAAAAAAACAGTTGAAGCAAAATAAGATAAAACATGTTTGTCTTGCATCAATGATGATTGTAGCAGGAAAGCATGTGAACAGAGATATGATTGAAGGAGAAAATTCTTGGAAGGCACAATTGGAACAGGATAAATATCAGGTGCGTTTTTATAAGAAGGCATTGGGAGAATTGCAAGGAGTGCAAAATATGTTTCTTGAGCACATACGAGAGGCAGAATGTATATATAGAAAATAGATGTGATAAAAATAAATTTGAAATGTATAGTAAGGTACGTTTGAAGAAAAAACGTAGATTGGAGTGAAATACAAAGTGCTACAGATGATTGGAATCGATTATGAAAAAGCAGACTTAAATATCAGGTCGTTGTTTGCGTTCCAACCGAGTGCTTCCTTGGAAGGAATGCAGGTTTTAAAAAACAAGTATGGCTTGGATGGGATTGTTATAGTATCTACTTGCAATAGAACAGAGGTGTATGTTAGTGCGAAAGAAGAAGTGAAAGATTTATTTGCGCTTGTCTGTTCTTTGAAAAAGATTGATTCGGAAAAATATGAAAAGTATGTGGTGGGACGTCAAAATCAGGATGCGATTCATCATTTGTTTCAGTTGGCTTGTGGTATGAAATCAAAAGTATTTGGAGAAGATCAAATCATTACACAAGTAAAGACAGCACTTTTGCAGGCAAGAGAAGCAGAAACTACGGATGCCTATTTAGAAAAGGTGTTTCAGGGAGCAATTACTGCGGCAAAAAAAATAAAATCACAGGTACATTTGACTGCGGTAAAAGCGTCTGTGATTGAAGAAATGAAAAAGGTATTACAAGAACACAAAAAGAGTTTAGAAGGTTGTAAGTGTCTTGTCATAGGAAATGGCGAGATAGGAAGATTGGCTGCAACTGCTATGATTGCAGAAAAGGCAATCGTTACTGTTACGGTAAGAAATTATAAGACCAGACAGGTGGAGATACCGAAGGGTTGTAAAGTAGTGGATTATAAAGACAGATTGCAGTGGGTGAAAGAGTGTGAAATTATTATTAGTGCTACAACCAGTCCACATCATACAATAAAATATGAAGAATGTGCCAATCTTTTCCGAGATGGAAAGCAACGAATCTTGATTGACTTAGCGGTTCCAAGAGATATTTCCAGTTTATTTGCAGAGGAAAAAGATGTGCTTCTTTATAACATTGATACATTGGGTGGTAATTCTGTTGCAAAACAGGATGATACAGCAATGGCGAAAGCATTGGACATTATAAAGGAATATGAAGATAAATTAACAAAACAGCAGCAAATTCAAGAATTTCTTTCTGATATTCAGACGATTGGAAAAATTAGTGGGGAAGTGGCTTACAAAAGAATTAAAAAGCCTTTAAACAAAGCTTTAGAGGAACAGCAGCAAAATGAGATAGAAAAATTGGTACGACAGGGAACGCAAAAGACAATAACGTCGTTACTGTTTGATATAAAAAAAATGTTGCCAGATAAATACTGGGAAGAGTGTTTAAAAGCAATGAGAGTTACGATAGAAGAACAAAAATTTTAAATAACTGTTCAGAGGGTGAACCTGAGTATGTGTAACTTGTACGGTTGCGCTTGCGGATAAGGTACAAGTTACACATACTCAGGTATAGCCGATAACGGCGTGATGAGTAAAATGTCCAGCCATAAACAATATATTTTTAGTCATTCTGTATATCTGGCATTTTACGAATTGCACCCTCTGAATAGTTACAATTTTAAAAAGAAGGAAGTGAATTGGTGAATGAGAAAAGTGATACGAGTAGGCAGCAGGGAAAGTAAACTTGCGGTTGCACAGACGATGCTTGTATTAAAGGAAATAGAAAAAAAACATCCAGAGATTGCATTTGAACTTGTAACCATGAAAACTACAGGTGATAAGATACTGGACCGAAATCTGGACCAGATTGGCGGAAAAGGTTTGTTTGTAAAAGAATTAGATCAGGCGTTGCTGGATGGTCGTGTGGATATTACTATTCATAGTTTAAAAGATTTGCCTATGGAAATTCCAGAAGAAATACCATTGCTTGGTTTTTCAAAGAGAGAAGATCCAAGAGATGCTATTTTGGTAAGAAAAGGTGCAGAAGAAAGTTTTCAAACTGGGTGTATTGGAACATCTAGCAGAAGACGAATGGAACAATTGAAAAAACTATATCCGAAAGCGAGTTATCGAGGAATACGTGGAAATGTACAAACGAGAATGCAGAAGCTTGAAAAGGAAGGGTATGATGCTACAATTTTAGCTGTGGCAGGATTAAAAAGACTTTCTATGGAAAAACATGTTACAAAAATTTTCTCAACCGATGAAATGATACCGGCAGCAGGACAGGGAATTTTGGCATTTCAGGGAAGAAAAGGGGAAGACTACTCTTATCTTGCTTGTGCTTGTTCTGCTGAATCAGGGTATGCAGCAACAGCAGAAAGAAGCTTTGTTTCTGCATTAGAAGGTGGATGCAGTTCGCCAATTGCTGCTTTTGCTAAAGTCCATGAAGATAAAGTAACATTAAAAGGTCTCTATTATCATGAGCCAGTAGGAGATTTTTCTGTCGGAACAATTACGGGAATAGTGTCTGAAGCAAAAGTATTGGGAGAAAAACTTGCAAGAGAATTACAGGAAAAATGGGTAAGATAAAGGCTAAGAATGGATTGCATTGAATGACAAAAATGTGTGGAAAGGAAGGCACAGCACATGTATGGGAATAAAAAACAGAATGGAAAAGTATGGCTTGTAGGGGCGGGACCTGGTGATGTGGGATTGCTTTCACAAAAAGGCTTCAAAGTCTTACAGGAAGCAGAGGTGATTATTTTTGATGCATTGATAAGTTTAGAACTTCTGGCACTTTTACCTCGAAAGGCAGAGTTGATAGATGTAGGAAAACGTGCTGCTCATCATACGTTGCCACAACAAGAGATTAATCAACTTCTTTTAGAAAAGGCAAAAGAAGGAAAAAAGGTGGTACGATTAAAAGGTGGAGATCCTTTTGTGTTTGGAAGAGGTGGAGAGGAGTTAGAGCTGTTAGTGAAAGAGCGGATTCCATTTGAAATTGTTCCGGGAATTACCTCTTCCATTGCAGTACCTGCTTACAATGGGATACCAGTGACACATAGAGATTTCACCTCTTCTTTTCATGTGATTACAGGACATAAGAAAAGGGGAGAGTCCTTAGATATTGATTTTAAAGCATTAGTGGAAATGCAGGGAACATTGGTATTTCTTATGGGTGTAAGTGCAATGGAGATGATCTGTAATCGCCTGATGGAAAATGGAATGAGTAAGGATATGCCAGCAGCCATTCTGGAACGTGGAACAACCTGTCACCAGAAAAGAGTTGTGGCAACTGTGGAGACTTTAAAAATGCAGGCAGAAAAAGTAGGAATAAAAAGTCCTGCGATTATTGTGGTGGGAGAGGTTTGTGCATTGGAAAAAAAGTTTGCATGGTTTGAAAAAAAGCCATTATTTGGTAGGCAGATTTTAATGACGCGTCCGAAAGCGCAAATGTCTTATCTGGCTGGTAGATTACGTGATTTAGGCGCACAGGTGATTGAAGTTCCTACCATTCGAACTATTCCGATTAGCGAACTGGGAGAAACCGAATTAGAAGATACGTTTGAAAATGCAATAGAAAAAATAGCGGAAAGTAGAGAAGATAATTGTATAGTATTTACCAGTCCGCGGGGGGTAGAAGTTTTCTTTACGTTGTTGCAAAAACATAAAATGGATATTAGAAGGATACTCACAAATCCGAAGATTTCTTTTGCTGTAATCGGTTCTGGCACCAAAAAGAAATTGGGAAAATACGGTATATTTGCGGACTATATGCCTGCAGAATATTCTACAAAAGCTTTAGGAGAAGTATTGGTAGAAAACATTTCTCAAGAAACAAAAGTGTATCTGTTCCGAGCAGAGAAAGGCTCTTTGTTACTTACAAAAATATTGCAAGATGCAGAAATAGAGTATGAAGATGTGGCAATTTATCGTACAAAATACGCCAACTGCGGAGCGATACAAGAAAAAATAGAACAGGCATTTTTGAATGGAGAAATAGATTATGTTATGTTTACTAGTGCATCTACGGTGAATGGATTTGTTGAGAATTTTATCAAGGTGGATTATGGAGAGATACATGCAGTGTGCATTGGAGAACATACCGCGAAAGAGGCACAAAAATATCATATGCAGGTGACAGTTTCCAAGGAGGCTTCTATGGACAGCATGATAGAAGCAGTACTTGCAGCAAACACATAAATAAAATAGGTAAGAAGTATATATTAGAAACCATAGAAAGAAGGAAGAAATATGAACTTAGTGGAAAGGCCAAGAAGATTAAGAAAAAATCCAGTTATTAGAGGAATGATGCGTGAAACGAGAATGTCAGCAGATACTTTAATTTATCCGTTGTTTGTTATGGAAGGGGAAAATAAAAAAGAAGAAATCGATTCCATGCCGGGGCAGTATCGGTATAGTATGGATCGTTTGAGTGAGGAATTGGATAAAGTAAGTGATGCAGGTGTGCAAAGCTTATTGTTGTTTGGAATACCAGCACATAAAGATGCTTGTGGAAGTAGTGCCTGGGATTGTGAAGGAATTATACAAAAGGCGCTTCGATACATCAAACAAAATTATCCTAATTTATATCTGATTACAGATGTTTGCATGTGTGAATATACTTCTCATGGACATTGTGGTATTTTGCACGGACAGGAAGTGGATAACGATAAAACGTTAGAGGTGCTTGCAAAGACAGCACTTTCCCATGCACAGGCAGGAGCAGATATGGTGGCACCATCGGATATGATGGATGGAAGGGTTGGTGCGCTTCGAAAGGTTTTAGATGACAATGCATTTACCAATATTCCAATCATGTCTTACGCAGTAAAATATGCCTCTGCATTTTATGGTCCGTTTCGTGATGCGGCAGGGTCAGCACCTGAGTTTGGAGACCGAAAAGGATATCAGATGGATTACCATAATCGTCGGGAAGCTCTTAGGGAGGCTGCCTTGGATGATAGGGAAGGTGCTGATATTTTGATGGTAAAACCAGCATTGTCATTTTTAGATGTTGTTCGTGAAGTAAGAAACCATTTTGAGAAACCAATTGCTACATATAGTGTTAGTGGAGAGTATGCAATGATTAAGGCAGCAGCGGCAGCAGGATATATAGATGAAACATCCATTGTCTGTGAGACAGCAGTCTCTATGTACCGTGCAGGGGCAGACTTGCTTATCACTTATTATGCAAAAGAACTTGCTGGCTTTATAAAAGAAGGGAGAATTGGGTAATGGAGTACACAGTAGAAACATCAAAAGCGTTATTTAAACGTGCAGAAAAACTTATGCCGGGAGGTGTCAATAGTCCGGTTCGTGCCTTTGGTCCGGTAGGTGGACAACCAGTATTTATAAAATGTGCAAAAGGGCAGTATATCTATGACGAGGATGGAAATAAGTATACAGATTATGTTGGTTCCTGGGGACCAATGATATTAGGACACAATGATGAACGGGTCCTTGCGGCGATTCGAACACAGTTAGAGGAAGGAATTAGTTTTGGAGCAGCAACCGCACTTGAAGTAGAGATGGCTGAATTGATGGTATCTATGGTACCTGCATTGGAAATGGTGCGTATGGTAAATTCTGGAACAGAAGCGGTAATGAGTGCAATCCGAACAGCAAGAGGATTTACAGGGAAAAATAAGATTATTAAGTTTGCAGGATGTTATCATGGACATTCCGATGCACTATTGGTAAAAGCGGGTTCCGGGGCATTAACAACGGGAGTGCCGGATAGTAGTGGAGTGCCAAAGGGCTGTGTGCAGGATACACTTACCGCAGAATATAATAATTTATCTAGTGTGGAAGAATTATTTGAAAAGAACAAAGAACAGGTTGCATGTGTAATCGTAGAGCCGATTGCAGCAAATATGGGAGTAGTGCTTCCAAAAGAGGGATTTTTACAAGGATTGCGGGAACTTTGCGATAAGAATCATGCATTATTGATTTTTGACGAGGTGATTACTGGATTTCGTTTGGCATCAGGTGGGGCTAGTGAATACTTTGGCATTAAGCCGGATTTACTTACCTTCGGAAAGATTATTGGCGGTGGAATGCCAGTTGGAGCTTATGGAGGAAGGCGTGATGTAATGCAGGTGGTTGCACCAATTGGGAGTGTGTATCAGGCAGGAACACTTAGTGGAAATCCGGTTGCAATGTGCGCAGGAATTACCCAGTTGACAATTTTAAAAGAGAGTCCAGATATTTATCAAAAACTGCAAAAACTTGGGGATAGACTTCGCATAGGAGCCAATAGCATACTTGAGAAAAAAGGGTTGCCTTACCGCATGGTGGGAGAAGGTTCTTTGTCTTGCCTCTATTTTACAGAGCAACCAGTGGAAAATTACACGACAGCTAAAACAGCAGATACAGAAAAATTTGCAGAATACTTTAAGAAAATGCTTGTGCATGGAAATTACTTTGGACCAAGCCAGTTTGAATCCATCTTTTTGTCTGCATCGCATACAGAGGCAGACATTGATAAGACTTTGGCAGATATGGAGGGTTGTTTATAAAGGAGCAAGAAAACCCACTGCCTTTAGGTGGTGGGTACTCCCCCATGAGGTGCTGGGTTCAAGCCTTGTATCTCGTAAGGCACGTAGTGCCACTTTTATATGAGCAAGTAGCAATGCGGATTGCGAATATCCTTGAAAAAAGAGGTGGTTTTTTGGTAAAAAAAGTAAATGCTGCATTTTGGAAAAGCGAAAGAATGCTTTTATACTTTTTGTGCATTAGTTTATTGTTAGTTGTTTTGTCGGTGATTAGCCCTGATAGACGATGCGTGGATTTTTTACTATTATATTGGATAAAAAAACAGGAGTACGGAATATTATCATTTAGCATTTTTTTAGGTTTTTTATCTCTATGGTTGTATAGCATAAAAGAAAGAGAAAAAGATTATAGGATATTAAAAATGCTCGGAATAAATCAGTTAATATTATATAAGGAATTACAAGTTGAATTATTAAAATTTCAGATGAAGGCAACTATTATTCCAATTATTGTATATGCAGCATTTTTTGTTGGGATTGGAGAAAAAATATCTGTTTTAGTTATGTTTAAAAGTTTTTTTCGTATTCATTTTGACTTGCAGATACTTTTGGGGATAATAGATTGGATACGGCTAAAACAAATAAAAACAGTTGCGCCGGAACCATTTTTATAGGAGAGAAAAATGTTAAAAATAATGATGAAAATGTATGTACAAAATATGCCGGTTGCCATGTTTTTAGCTGCACAATTAATTTTAGTATCTTTTATTTTCAATATATCTTTTGTGTTGACTTCTGCGGATATACAGATGTTGAGAAATATTAAGGTTACAGAAAAATCGCTTTATTATGCTACATGTAAAGAACGTTTAGATGTTGATATAGAAAAGTTAGAAAATATTTTGGGAAAAGAGTGTGTAGGATATATTGAGAGAAATGGCAAAAAAAGTGTAGACGGGATGGACAGTTTGGATAGTCCTGGAATGGTATATCTAGGAGGAGTTGCACAAAAAATAAGTTATAAACTTTCTAGTGGAAGATGGTTTAGTAACGCAGCGCATGAAGTGATTTTGGGTGGCGAAAGTGCTCGAAAGTATAAAGTCGGAGACGAGCTCATTATTTCGGAAGAAAATATAAAAGAGAAAGCTGTCGTGGTAGGAATTTTGAAAGAACCAGTAAAGGAGCCTAGTTTTGCTTCAACAGATATTGATAGTTTAGATGGTTTGTTTTGGGATAGAAGAAGTGTTATGTTGACCAATGATAAAAAGTTGGTTCAAAGTATAGGTGATATGGATATTCTACAAAGGAAGAGTTGTCTGCTCGATTTGGCTAATGCATCAAAGAAGGTTGTAGCAGAAATAAAAAAAGATTATGAGATTTATTCTGTACAGGATGTATTAAAACATGCAAAGGAGCAACAGAAGCAAAGAACGATCAAGGAAACATTTCGGTTATTCTGTATGATTGCAATTGCTTTTGTGAGTGTAGCTATTCATATATTTTTGTATGTTTGTAAATATAAGAAAGAGCTGAAAGTATTTCGTATGTTAGGAATGAGTTGGAAAAGAATATATGGTATGACCTTATTTGGACATATTTGTAATGTGGGCATAGGTGCATTGGGGACATATATTATTTTTCAAAATAAAGGCATTTTGGCTCGTTTTGATTTGGAACCTTATGCTGGATTAATGCGGTTAGGATGGTATGTTACAATAGCCTTTTTTATGGTTTATTTGTTAAACACAGCTATTGTATTTGGTTGTGTGGTACAGAAAGAAGAGCAAAAACAAGGAGAAGTATTATGATAGTTGAATTGAAGGAGATTGAGAAAACATATACTTCTTCGAATTTTGGGCTTGTAATGTAGATGGATTGCGTTTAAGATAGCAAATTTATTGGCAATTTTTTAGTGTACTTATAATAAAAATGCGATATAATAGAGATAATTAATACAAAGGAAAAGAGAGGAGTTATTGTTATGCAGAAGGAGAAGAAAGAAAAAAAGAAACGTAGTATAGGATGTTTTCCAGTGATTTTTTCTATATTGATCTTGTTGATTTTAGCAATATGGTATTTCGGTATTGGGGGAGGAAATGGAACAGGATTTTTTGGAAAACAAGGTTCGGAGCAAGAAAAAACACAAGAGACACCTGAAATAAAAAACTATGATATTGAACTGACACAGGACAATGAGATTATATTTCGAGAGGAAACACTGGAATCTGTTGAAACGCTGATTGATCGGTTAAAAACAGAAGTCGGAGAAGATAAATTGGATACAATTATCGTAACAATTCATGATGAAAATGCGATTGCAGATTTTCTTGCGTCAGTGGAACAGGCAATGGACAGTGCAAAGATTAAATGGACGGTAGATGATAAAAACTAGGAGGAACAGTACAGAATGGTAAATTTTTTAGCAAAGTACATAATGGATATCATGATTATGGTGGCAGCAGCAGGTTTTGTATTTGGTTTTGTGACTTGTTTGACAGTCTGTTTTCGTGAAAAAGGACACAAGAGTAGAATGACGGATTATTTTTATAATATATTTTTAGTATGTGAGGAAATCCTGCCATTGCTTGGTACTTTGGGAACTGTAGTAGGTCTTTTGCAGATAAAAGATGATACAGCCAGTTTACAGGCGGGATTTGTGACAGCATTAGATACTACATTATGTGGCTTGTTTTTCTGTATTATACTTAAGGTTCTGGATGCTTTGATTATTCGAGGAATTTTTGAATTAAAAGACAAGGAATGGAGTCGTAAACACCAAGATACAAAAAATGAGGAACAATAATGGATAAATTTATGACAATGAAAAAAATAGTGAATCTATCTGTTTTAGTAGATATTTTGATGATTATGTTGTTTAGCTTTATTATGACTACCAATGGAGAAATAAAAAAGGACAGAGAAAACAGTGCCGCAACTATAAAAGCGTTACAAAATGAAAATGCAGCATTAGAAAAAATAATTTCGAAAGATTGCCAGTATATGGTCATAAAATTAGCAGGCGGATTGGGAGAACTACGAAGCTTTGAGATAGAATATCAGGATGAAACAGAAAGCATTACTTTTTCCAATGATAAAAGAGAGGAAGCACGCGAGCAATTGATTACCTACCTGGAAGAAAAGAATCTACCGAAGGAGAAGGTATTGATTGTTTTTAACTATGATGGGAAGAATGCCTGGGCGAGAGATGTATCAATCGTCCAGAATGTGATTCAAAACATAAAAAAAGAAACACCACTATTTTATTTAGAAAATAATGTATCGGATTTTCAGTAAACCCAAAAATAATGAAGTATTGCATAGACTGGAAAATGGAGAGGATATGTTACTTTACAATATGGAAGTAAAAGCTAAGAGAAGAGTAAAGGTGTCTTAAAATAAAATTTTCAGGGAAGAGGGTGTTTTAAATGGCGGATGAAAAATGGATAGTAAATGGTTATGAGTTTGCGACCCGGGAAGATTATGACAAAGCAAAAAAAGAAGCAGAATCCATTGCATATATAAAGGCACATACTAATATGAAAGACAAACAGCAGATGTTAAAAATATACAATAGGGCATCTGAAAATAAAATGTTTCATACCGTTATCGGATATGACTTTATGCATCAACTTTATTTGTATCTAATAAAAAATGAGGTAATGGAAAAACAATATATAAAGACAATACCTGTAGATAAGGCGGTTTCGCAGAGGGAACTTCCGGAGGATGTGGAGGCAGCAAATAAATTAGCGGAACAGTATCGGGTGCTTTATCAGGATTCAAAGGATAAAAGAAAATTGCAAAGAATAATTATCTGTTTTTTAGGTGGTTTAATTATATTGATGATGGTTATGGTGTACTTTAATTATCGGACTTATGACGAGGATGCAGTGCTTGATAAATATTCAGCGTGGGAAGAAGAATTAAAAGAACGGGAAAATGCGGTAACAGAAAAAGAACAGCAGTGGAAGGAACAACAAAAACAGAAGGAAAAAGAGCAAAAAGAAAGTGAGTAGATTTCACAATTTATACATAGAATTTTGTTAGGATAAAAACAACAACATTTTAACAGATAATAGGGAAAATTGTGGAGGGATGTTTATGGAACGATTAAAAATAATGGTTGTGGATGATGAAAGCAGAATGCGCAAGCTTGTAAAAGACTTTCTTGAGAAAAAAGGTTATGATGTAATCGAAGCGGAAAATGGTGAAGTTGCTGTTGATAAATTTTTTGAGCAAAACGATATTTCGTTGATTATTTTAGATGTTATGATGCCTAAGATGGATGGATGGCAGGTATGTAGAGAAATAAGACAATATTCAAAAGTGCCTATTATTATGTTGACGGCAAAGAGCGACGAAAAGGATGAACTTTTGGGATTTGATTTAGGAATTGATGAATACATATCAAAACCATTTAGTCCTAAGATTTTAGTTGCCCGTGTGGAAGCAATTTTGCGACGTACTAATAATGTAGATGATGAAAATATAGAAATTGATGGTATTGTGATTAATAAAACTGCACATGAAGTTTCCGTAGATGGAAAAGTAATTGAGTTAAGTTTTAAGGAATTTGAGTTGCTATCTTACTTTGTGAAAAATGAAGGGGTGGCATTATCAAGAGAGCGTATTTTAAATAATGTATGGAATTATGACTACTTTGGGGATGCCAGAACGATTGATACCCATGTAAAAAAACTGAGAAGCAAATTGGGTGATAAAGGTGATTGCATCAAAACAATCTGGGGAATGGGATATAAATTTGAGACACCGAAGTCAAAATAGAATAGAAAAGAGTGGAAAAGTATGAAGAAGAAATTAAAAAAACAGTCCATTCGTTTTCGGTTGAGTTGTTCTGTTTCTGCATTGCTTCTTGGAGTGTTTATACTTTGCTGGGGCGCTAATGAATTGTTTTTGCCTACTTATTATCAGTACAGCAAATGTCAATCGCTGAAACAATCTTATACAGAAGTGTATGAACAGTTAAATCACTCAGAAACAGAGGAAGAAGACAAGCAGGAAGATTCTCAAAAAGTAGATTCTGCAGTGGAGTTAGCACTGGAGAAGTGGAGTGCAGATAATAATATAAGTATATATGTAGTAGATTGGTTGCGTATATATTATCAGGGGCATTGGATTTATCAAGGTGTATTTTTATATCCATCTGCAGAGGACCAGCGGATGAATGAGCGGGAACAGCAGCTTGTGTTGAATCAGATGGGAGAAAATTATGGAGATTTAAAGGATATTGGAAAGCAGGTGGATGCTACTACTCTATATGAAGAGAAAAGTGGTTTGTATTCCATTGTAAAAGTGCATGATGATCGTTTGGATTCGGAATATTTAGAGTTAGTTGGTTCTATCAAGATAGCGGATGAGACGCATACAGTTTATATGCGTACGAATTATGAAAGCATACAGGAGAGTGTGAAATTATCAAGTCGATTTTTGATTTATGCAGCATTACTGGCTATTTTAATTGGAGTTATTGTAATGTTTGTAATTAGTGACAGTTTTACAAAACCAATCCGAAAACTCTCTAAAATTGCACATGAGATGTCGGAATTGAATTTTGAAACTAAATACACAGAGCAGCGAAAAGATGAATTAGGTGACTTAGGGCATAGCATCAATGTACTTTCAGAAAAATTGGAGACCACGATTTCTGAATTGAAGTCTGCTAACAATGAATTGAAGTCGGATATTGAAAGTAAGATACAAATTGATGAAATGCGAAAAGAATTTTTATCAAATGTAACGCATGAGTTGAAAACACCGATTGCACTAATACAGGGATACGCAGAAGGGTTGCAGGATAATATTAATGATAATCCTGAGGATCGGGAATTTTATTGTGAAGTTATTATAGACGAAGCAAATAAAATGAATAATATGGTAAAGAAGTTACTAAACTTAAATCAAATAGAGTTTGGCAAAAATCAAATAGAGTTTGAAAGATTTGATATTGTTGCAGTCATACAATCGGTTTTAAACTCTAATCAACTTATCTTTGCACAGAAAGAAGTAACGGTGATATTTGAAGAACAGGAACCTGTATATGTATGGGCAGATGAATATATGACACAGGAAGTTGTGACAAATTACGTGAGCAATGCACTGAATCATGTGGATGGAGAAAAAATCATAGAAATAAAAATGACAAGAATGGAAGATGTAGTTCGTATTGCTGTAAGAAACACAGGAGAGCCAATTCCAGAAGATGACTTGGAAAAAGTCTGGATTAAATTCTATAAAGTCGATAAGGCGCGTACAAGAGAATATGGAGGCAGCGGTATTGGACTGTCTATTGTGAAGGCAATTATGAATTCTATGCATCGGGAGTGTGGTGTGCATAATACCAATGATGGAGTGGAATTTTGGTTTGAGCTGGATACAAAGGAAAGTTAGAAAGGGTTTGCGTTTGCTGTCAAATATTGTTATAATGAAAGAAATAAAAAGAAAGGTCTGTGAAAATATTTTAAGGACTGTTCTATAGGTTGAGGGGGCATTATAGTGAAAAAACAGGGAGTAGGAGTGCTTGCGTTAATTGCAGCATTAGGATTGACAGGATGTGGAAAAACTGTTGTGCTCAATGAGCAGCAAACGGCAGAGACCGCAGAATATATAGCTGGTTTGATGTTAAAATATAGTAAAAATTATACAGATAGTTTGCAATATCCAGAAGAAACACCAGAACCAACTGGAAGTCCTGATGTTACAACTGCACCGGGAATAACAGCGGAGCCAGAAAATCAAAATCCATCTGCTACTTCTGAAGAGAATGGAAATCAGGAGCAAGAATATACATTATCTGATATAATGGGAATTTCAGGAATAGAAGTGACAGCAGATAAGATAACTACATGTACAGAATATACAGGTGGTGAAACTGGGTATGCTATTTATGCAAAAAAAGGGGAGAAGATTGTAGTTGCCAATTTGAAATTGAAAAATACTACTACAAAAGATAAGAAGGTTAGCCTTGTAAAAAAACAATTGGACTATCAACTTACCACTGGAGATGGGAAAAAATATTCTGCTGAATTGTCCTTGGCAGAAGATGATTTGGTTTTCTATAATAAAAAGATAAAAGCAGGAAAAACAGCGAAGGGAAAAGTTGTGTTTGTTGTTTCTAAAAATGCAAAGCTGGCAGGATGTAAAATGACAGTTACAGGTTCTGGAAAGAGTGCGACTGTTCAAATTCAATAAAAATGAAAAGGGAGAAAAAATGGAATATAGAGAAAGAAAACGTGTAGTATTTTTTGGACTACCACTAAGTTTTACAAAATATCTGATTGATGAAGAAAAGATAAATATAAAAACAGGATTTTTAAATATCGTGGAAGATGATGCTTTTATGTATAAGATTCAGGACACACGTTTAAAGAAAAGCTTTTTTGAAAGAATTTTTGGTTTGGGTACCATTGTCTGTTATACAGGAGATATTACACATCCTGAATTGAAAATTTTGCATGTAAAGCATTCCGATGAAATTAAAGATTATATTATGCATGCGTCAGAAGAAGCCAGATTAAAAAGAAGAACACTACATACAATGGATATCAATGGGCATTATGATGAGGATGATATTGATTAAGTTATTGTGGTAGCGGACAATTATAAAAAGTAAATAAAAATGCTTGACAAACAAAAAAAAATGTGATTTAATGTAGAAGTATGCCGCACAGCGAGGTTTAAGATTTGCCTATGCAAACACCATAGCTGGCGAGTAATGATAATAGGAGGTGCCATATGTACGCAATTATAGCAACAGGTGGTAAACAGTACAAAGTAGCCGAAGGCGATATCATTAACGTAGAAAAGCTTGGAGTAGAAGCTGGTGAAAATGTTACTTTTGATCAGGTTCTTGCTGTAAATGACGGTAGCTTAAAAGTTGGACAGCCAACAGTAGCTGGAGCAACTGTTACTGCTTCTGTAGTAAAAGAAGGAAAAGCTAAAAAGGTTATTGTTTACAGATATAAGAGAAAAACTGGCTATCACAAGAAAAATGGTCATAGACAGCAGTACACACAGGTTAAGATTGAAAAGATCAATGCTTAATCCATGTATGTAATCCAGATAGGAGTGCAACATGATTACGGTTACTGTTAGTAAAAATGAAGACGGTATTTGCAATCGTATTTGCATGCATGGTCATGCAGGATATGCTGAGTATGGACAGGACATTGTATGTGCTGCAGCATCCGCATTATTTATAAATACCGTAAATGCAATTGAGAAGTTTACTGATGATGATTTTCATGTAGATCAGGACACCAAGACGGATCAAGTTATATTGCAGATGACTTCATCCATTAGTGATAAGTCTAAATTATTGGTGGATTCCTTATTGCTTGGCTTACAAGGCATTGAGGAAGAATATAGCAGAGAATATATTCGTGTAATATTTCAATAAATCAACAGGGAGGTGTAAGGATATGTTAAACATGAATCTTCAATTATTCGCTCATAAAAAGGGTGTTGGTTCTACAAAGAACGGTAGAGATTCTGAGTCTAAGAGATTAGGAGCTAAGAGAGCTGATGGACAGTTTGTTTTAGCTGGAAATATTCTTTACAGACAGCGTGGTACTAAGATTCATCCAGGTCTTAATGTTGGACGTGGTGGAGATGATACATTATACGCTTTAGTTGACGGTGTATTAAGATTTGAAAGAAAGGGTAGAGATAAGAAGCAGGCTTCTGTTTACCCAGTAGAATCAAAATAATCTATAACATTACAAACATAACACCCCAGATACTTGAGTAATCAAATATTTGGGGTGTTTTAACTCATGGAAAAAGATAAGTTATGTGTAGTATAGTTAGGATGATGTTATACAATTCATTTTCTGTGAGTTAGAACATCCCAGAGTATACAAAAGAAGAGATAGAAAGAAGGATGAGGTGAAAAAATGTTCGCAGATAGTGCAAAGATATATATACGTTCTGGAAAAGGTGGCGATGGTCATGTGAGTTTTCGTCGCGAGTTGTTTGTTGCAGCAGGAGGACCAGACGGTGGTGATGGTGGACGTGGCGGTGATTTGATATTTGAAATGGATGAAGGATTAAATACACTGAACGATTTTCGTCATGTTCGGAAATATTTTGCCAGTGATGGAGAGTCTGGTGGAACAAGAAGATGCCATGGAAAAGATGGTATGGATATGGTTGTAAAAGTTCCACCTGGAACAGTTGTAAAGGATGCTGAGAGTGGAAAGGTAATTACAGATATCAATTATGAAAATCCACGGGAAATTGTACTAAAAGGTGGACGTGGTGGAAAAGGAAATCAGCATTATGCTACAGCTACAATGCAGGTACCTCAGTTTGCACAACCGGGAAAACCGGGAAAAGAGTTGACAGTGCTTTTAGAGCTAAAGGTTATTGCAGACGTTGGTTTGGTTGGTTTCCCTAATGTAGGAAAATCTACCTTTTTGGCACGAGTTACCAATGCAAAGCCTAAAATTGCAAATTATCATTTTACCACATTAAACCCTAATTTGGGAGTGGTGGATTTAGATGGTGGAGATGGCTTTGTTATTGCAGATATACCTGGATTAATTGAAGGTGCATCGGAAGGAATTGGATTAGGACATGAGTTTTTACGCCATGTAGAGCGCACAAAAGTTATGATACACATGGTAGATGCTGCATCAACAGAGGGAAGAGATCCAATTGAAGATATTAAAGTAATCAATGCAGAGTTGGCATCTTATAATGAAGAATTAGCAAGTAGACCTCAGGTGATTGCTGCAAATAAAATTGATGTGTTCTATGGGGATGAAGGAGAAAAAGTATTACAGGCATTAAAGGATGAATTTGAGCCAAAGGGTATTAAAGTATTTCCAATTTCAGCAGTTAGTGGTAAGGGCGTAAAGGAACTTTTGTATTATGTAAAAGAACGTTTAAATGAAATTGGGGATGAACCGGTTGTCTTTGAAAAAGAATTTTTTGTAGATTCCTTAGAAATTGCGGATGAGCCATTTACAGTAGAAATCGATGAAGATGGTATGTATGTAGTGGAAGGCCCAAGAATTGAGAAAATGCTGGGATATACAAATTTAGATTCGGAGAAGGGATTTGAATTTTTCCAGAAATTCTTAAAAGAAAATGGTATATTAGAACAATTGGAAACATTAGGTATTGAAGATGGAGATACTGTACGGATGTATGGATTGCAGTTTGATTACTATAAATAGTTTTTAATCGTTTGAAAAGGGGGCGGTGGAGCCTCCTTTTTGCTATAGAAAGGTACGAAATGCAAGATGAAAAAGAAATGGAAGTGGCTGAAAAAAGTTTTTTGCGCCGATGTAACTGAAAACGAAGAAAAAAGTGCAAATAAAATTATGATGATAATTATTACAATTGTTGTTTTGATTTGTATGGGTGCAATTCTATTTAATTATAGAGCAGCAGACCCGCTTGCGTGGATATCTGCGTTGTTATTGGCATTTATCATACTTGTGTGTGGATACATTGTTTATATTCGTCCGACTAGAAAAAAGTTTGCGCAAAGAGTGGCAGCGATAGCAATTATGGCGGTGTTTACCATTTATGCAATTATGGGATATAATGATGGTTTTTCTGTATTATGGTCTTTTCTTGTACCTGGTGCTACCATGTTGATAATGGGTATGTTGGAAGGCGTGATTGTGTCTGCTTATTTGGAATTGTTGTATATTGTGTTGTTTTGGACGCCGGTACGTCAATGTTTAAGATTTGAATATTTAGATAGCTTCTGTTTGCGCATCCCTGTTTTGTTTTTTTCTTGTTTTTTGCTTTCTGTATATATTAATTACAAAAGAAAGGAAGCAAAAATTTATCAAATGCGAGAAAAGGAACGGATGGAAGTATCTATGGAAGAGGAACGTCGTAAAATTGGAAAAATAACGATGCAGACAATTATATCAATTTGTAATGCTGTTGATGCGAAGGACTCCTATACGAAAAAACATTCGGAGCGTGTAGCAAAATATTCAAAGATAATTGCAAATGAATTGCGTTGGAGTAAACAGGAGCAAGAAAATTTATACAATATGGCATTGCTACATGACATTGGAAAAATAGGAGTGCCGGATGCTATTTTAAACAAACATGGGAAATTAACAGAAGAAGAGTTTCCATTAATGCGAAAACATCCTATTATTGGAGGAGAAATTTTAAAGGACTTTACAATTATCAATGATGTGTCTACTGGTGCATATTATCACCATGAGCGGTATGACGGTAAAGGATATCCTGTGGGACTAAAAGGAGAGGAAATACCAATTGAAGCTCGAATTATTGGAATTGCAGATTCTATTGATGCGATGAATTCGGATCGTGTATATAGAGGGAAAAAGGACATTTCTTATATATTGGAGCAGCTTGAGCTTGGCAAAGGGACACAATTTGATCCGAACATTGATGAAATTGTAATTTCATTAATAAAAACAGGGAAATTACGACTGGATCGATAGAAAAAAGAGTGTCAAATTTTTTACTTGACAGCAGTGCAAGAATCGTATATACTACCATCTGTAAAGAAAATTACTTTACAGGTGGTGTTTTTTATGAAAGAAGAAAAGAAACAAAAAAATACCGATGCTTTGTCGCAAATAGTGGAGATGTCTTTGTTGTATGACTTTTATGGCGGTTTGCTAAAAGAACATAAAAGATCCATATTTGAAGACTATGTTTTAAATGATTATTCTCTGAGTGAGATTGCAGCAGAACAGGGCATGAGTCGCCAAGGAGTACATGATATTGTTAAGCGTTGTAGCAAGGAACTAGAGCATTATGAAGATACCTTGCATTTAATTGAAAAATTCCGCAGGACAAAAGAACATGTAAATCAGATTCATGAGATTGCAATGGAGGTTCGGGAAACAAAAGATGTGGAGCAAATTGCAGAGATAGAGGCATTATCCAATTGCATATTAGATATGCTGTAATTGGGGAGAGGAGCAGATATGGCGTTTGATAGTTTAACAGACAAACTTCAGAATGTATTCAAAAACCTTCGCGGCAAAGGACGTTTGACAGAAGCTGATGTTAAGGCAGCTTTGCGTGAAGTAAAGCTTGCTTTGTTGGAAGCAGATGTAAACTTTAAAGTTGTAAAGGATTTTATTAAGGCAGTACAGGAAAGAGCAGTTGGACAGGATGTATTAAATAGTTTAACGCCTGGACAAACTGTAATTAAGATTGTAAATGAAGAAATGGTTAAGCTTATGGGAAGCGAGACCACAGAAATTTCTTTAAAGGCTGCCAATGAGATAACTGTTATTTTGATGTGTGGTTTACAGGGTGCTGGTAAGACAACGGCAACAGCAAAATTGGCAGGTTTGTTTAAGAAAAAAGGTCGTAAGCCTTTACTTGTGGCATGTGATGTTTATCGTCCTGCAGCGATACAGCAGTTGCAGATTAACGGTGAAAAACAGGGAGTACCTGTGTTTACTATGGGTGATGGACACAAGCCAGTTAATATTGCGAAAGCAGCCATGGAACATGCAGAGAAAAATGGAAATAATATTGTGATTATCGATACAGCAGGTCGTTTGCATATAGATGAAGATATGATGGATGAGTTGATTGAAATTCGAGAAAATATAGCAGTAGATCATAGTATATTAGTTGTGGATGCCATGACAGGTCAGGATGCGGTTAATGTTGCCCAGACCTTTAATGAAAAAATAGATATTGACGGTGTGATTTTGACAAAATTGGATGGTGATACAAGAGGTGGAGCTGCATTATCCATTCGTGCCGTAACTGGTAAACCAATTTTATACATTGGTACAGGAGAAAAATTAACAGATTTAGAACAGTTTTATCCAGATCGAATGGCTTCTCGTATTCTTGGTATGGGAGATATTCTTACATTAATTGATAAGGCACAGGCTGAAATTGATGAGGAAAAAGCTATTGAATTGGAAAAGAAAATCAGAAAGGCTGAATTTGATTTTAATGATTTCTTGGAACAGATGAATCAAATGAAAAAGATGGGTGGTCTTTCTAGCATTCTAAGTATGTTACCTGGCATGGGAATACCAAAAGATTTAGAGATACCTGATGATGCCACAAAGAGTGTAGAGGCTATTATTTACTCTATGACGATGGAAGAAAGAACACATCCGGATATATTAAATCCATCCCGTAAAAATCGTATTGCCAAAGGAGCTGGAGTTGACATTGCGGAGGTAAACCGAATGGTAAAACAATTTGAGCAGGCAAGAAAGATGATGAAACAGATGTCTGGTATGATGGCTGGAAAGAAAAAAGGTAGGTTTAAAATGCCATTTGGCTTTTAATATATGATGAACACAATAAGGAGGTGAATCAAAGATGGTAAAGATTAGATTAAAGAGAATGGGACAGAAAAAGGCACCTTTCTATAGAATTGTTGTTGCTGATGAAAGATCTCCTAGAGATGGTAGATTTATCGAGGAAATCGGTACTTATGATCCAAATCAGGAGCCTAGCGTATTTAATGTAAACGAAGAGGCTGCTAAGAAGTGGTTATCTAACGGAGCTAAGCCAACTGATACAGTAGGTAAGTTATTAAAGATCGCTGGTATCATGTAAGAGCATTAACAAAGGGATATGTGTGGCTTGTACAGCTTTTGTGCAAACTATGCATATTCTTCTTGTATATGCAGAAAAATAAAATTGTACATAAAGAATAGTTAATATATTTGAATAAAAGGGAGTATGCCAGTAATATGGTATCAGATACATTTTGAAGATAAAATTGGAGGTAAGTGGGGAATGAAAGAGTTAGTAAAGGCAATTGCCCAATCGTTAGTAGATAAACCAGATGAGGTTGTAGTAACAGAAAATGAGACGGAAAAGGGATTAGTGATCACTTTGTCAGTTGCAGACGATGATATGGGTAAAGTAATAGGAAAACAAGGCCGAATTGCAAAAGCAATCCGCACAGTAGTAAAAGCGGCGGCTTCAAAAGAAGATAAAAAAGTAATTGTTGAAATACAGCAGTAGTAAACTTAGAAGGGCGGGTGTTACCGCCCTTTTTTACCATAATGATGGAGGAAAACATGGAACAGATGTTGCGAGTAGGTGTGTTTGCAAATACACATGGAGTGCGAGGAGAAATTAAAGTTTTTCCTACAACAGATGATGTGAATCGATTCAAAAAATTGAAAAAGCTATATTTGGATACGGGAAAAGAAAAGATAAAGCTGGAAGTGCAAAGTGTTCGTTTTTTTAAAAATATGGTTATCATGAAATTTAAAGGTATTGACAATATAAACGATATTGAAAAGTATAAGGGAAAAGATTTGTTGATTGATAGGGAACAGGCGATTCCGTTAAAAAAGGATGAATACTTTATATGTGATATTATCGGTGCGAAGGTAGTATCCGATGAAGGCGAAGATATTGGAGAATTAAAAGAAGTATTGCAGACAGGTGCAAATGATGTGTATGTAGTAAAGACTCCACAGGGAAAGGATATACTGTTTCCTGTTATAAAATCATGCGTGTTGAATGTAGATACAGATGCAAAAAAGATTACGGTTCACATTTTACCGGGTCTGTTAGAGTAAGGGAGGCAGCTATGCATTATCATGTGTTGACATTATTTCCAGATATGATCGAACAAGGCATGGGCTTTAGTATAACAGGGCGTGCACAGAAAAAAGAATTGTTGCATTTAGATGTGACAAATATCAGGGATTTTGCACAAAATAAAAATTATAAAGTGGATGACTACCCTTATGGAGGAGGTGCCGGAATGGTGATGGAAGCAGAACCGGTGTATCTTGCTTATGAGGATGTATGCGAAAAGATTGTGAAAGAAAAGCGAAAAAAACCCAAGGTACTTTTTATGACTCCTCAGGGAGAGACTTTTTCTCAATCCATGGCAGAACGACTAGCAAAAGAAGAGGACTTGGTGTTTTTGTGTGGTCATTATGAAGGAATTGACGAACGGGTATTAGAAGAAATTGTAGATGAAAATGTGTCAATAGGAGATTATGTATTAACTGGTGGAGAACTGCCAGCTATGGTAATGATGGATGCTATATCAAGATTGGTGCCAGGAGTGTTGCATAATGATATATCGGCAATTACAGATACTTTTTCTGACAACTTATTGGAATATCCACAATATACAAGACCAGTAGAATGGAGAGGAAAGCGGGTGCCGGATGTATTGTTATCGGGGCATCATGAAAATATAGCAACCTGGCGAAGAGAACAATCCTTGTTACGAACCAAGGAAAAAAGACCGGATTTGTTTTCACAAGTTTCCTTTACCAAACAAGATGAAAAAATTATGAAAAAAAATATTGCATTTAAAGATAAAATGTGATAGAATAAAAATGTTGTGATTAAAAAGATGGTCCGCTGTTATAAATTAGATAATAAGAACATCTAAATATTAAAGGAGGTTCACACAATGAACGATATTATTAAGAGCATCGAAGATGCACAGTTAAAGAGTGAAGTAACAGATTTCAGAGTTGGAGATACTGTTAAAGTTTCTGCAAAGGTAAAAGAAGGAAACCGTGAAAGAACTCAGGTATTTGAGGGAACTGTTATTAAGAGACAGAACGGTGGAGTAAAGGAAACATTTACTGTAAGAAAGAATTCTAATGGTGTTGGTGTTGAAAAGACATGGCCAGTACATTCTCCAATCGTAGAGAAGATTGAAGTAATCAGACGCGGTAAAGTTAGAAGAGCTAAATTATTCTACTTACGTGACAGAATTGGTAAGGCTGCTAAGGTTAAAGAATTAGTTAGATAATCACCAAAATAATAAGAAGGTTACCCCCATTTGTTTCGTGCAAATTTGTACGATAATAAAAGGGGGTTTTTCTTTACAAATCCATACGCTTCTTGTACAATAAATTTGTGAATGCTTAGTTATGCAAAAATTTAAAGATGATTTGTATAATGTGTTTATTAAGTAAGAAAAAGAAAATAACAACTTGGGGAGACGAAAGAACATGGATTATGGATATAGAGATGAAAAAGAAGGGGCATTTCGCAGTATTATGCGAGAGTGGCCTATATTACTTATAGAAGTTATAATTGCAATCGTATTGGCAATATTGCTGATTACATTTGGATTTGAAAAGACGAAGGTCAATGGAAAATCTATGTCCCCAGTTTTGGATGATGGAGATGTGATTTTTGTTAGTAAGATTGCCTATGTGGGATTTTCACCAAAAAGAAATGATGTAATTGTATATCGACAGGAAGGGAAAGAGCACAATTACAATAGCGTAAAGCGAGTAATTGGTCTTCCAGGAGAAACAATACAGATTAAAGACGGCAAGGTATATATTAACGATAAACTATACAAAGAGACAAATAAAGTAGATGATATGGTGTCTGCTGGTGTTGCAGAAGAACCGATTACATTGGAAAAGGGCGAATATTTTGTGCTTGGAGATAATCGAAACCAAAGTGAAGATAGTCGATATTCTAGTGTGGGAATGATAACGAAAAAGGAAATTGTAGGAAAGGCATGGCTTCGCTTAAAACCTGAATTTGGATTTGTGAGTTGGTTAAAGGCGCAGGATGCACAAAAAGAAGAAACGGAGTAGAGAAAGATGCATTTTCAATGGTACCCTGGACATATGACAAAAGCAAAGAGGATGATGCAGGAAAACATCAAGTTGATAGATGTTGTGATCGAGTTGGTAGATGCCAGAATCCCCCTAAGCAGTAAAAATCCGGATATAGATGAGTTAGCGAAAAATAAATCGCGTGTAATTTTGCTAAATAAAAATGACTTAGCACATAAAGAACGGACAGAAGAATGGAAGGCATATTTTGAAGATAAGGGATATTTTGTTGCCATGGTAAATTCCAAAAATGGAAATGGTGTAAAAGCAGTACAAAATATTGTTATGGAAGCTTGCAAAGAAAAAATTGAGCGTAATCGAAAAAGAGGAATTATCAATCGTCCTATTCGTGCTATGATTGTAGGAATTCCTAATGTAGGAAAATCTACCTTTATCAATAGTTTTGCGGGAAAAGCCTGTACAAAGACAGGAAATAAGCCTGGTGTAACAAAAGGAAAACAATGGATTAAATTAAATAAAAATGTAGAATTATTGGATACACCTGGTATATTATGGCCGAAATTTGAGGACCAGGTAGTTGGATTGCGTCTGGCTATGATTGGTTCTATAAAAGATGAGATTTTAAATATCACAGATTTAGCAATTGAGTTAATTCACTTTTTACAAGAAGAATATCCACAGGTACTTCCAAATAGATATGAAGCACAAGAAAATATGGAACCTGTGGCAGCGTTGGAACATATTGCAAAGGTACGATCTTGCAAAAAGCCGGGAGATGAACTTGATTTAGATAAGGCAGCAAGTATTCTTATGGAAGATTTCAGAAGTGGAAAACTTGGAAAGATTACATTAGAAAAAGTAGAGGGATAAACGATAGAGTCAAACTGTAAAGAGACACAAAAGAGGGGGTGTTTCAATGTATGATGAAAAAAAGATAGAAGATAGTTTGCGTGTATGTCGTGAAATTAAAACATATTATAAATCGGGTGTGTTTAACAATCCTCAGAATGTCTTTGACTTAGATACCTTTTTACGTGTGGCAGAAACAAAACCTGAGGATACAAAAGAAAAAGAAACGACAGATGCATTTCATGAACGATTACAAGAAGCAATTGATTATGGCAATGCGATAAGAAACCAAAATAGTGAGAAGTCTATTTTTGAGGAAAAACATAAAGTTTTTGATCTAAAAGAAGAACCGATACAGGAAAAAATTCAGAAAAATGAGAATATAGTAAAAGAGCCAGCTCGTGAGAAAAATAAAACAAAGAAACAAAAGATAAAAAAAGAAAAAGAAGCAGAGATACAGACAGAGGAAGAAGAAGAAAGTTTTTTTAAAATCTTGTTTTCCCGTTTTTTGGAGTTGGTTGTATGTGTTTTGATTGCATTTGGTTTGTCTGCCGCTTTTAATCATTTTGTTGGTACACATACAATTGTAGAGGGGGCCTCTATGGAAGCAACGCTACATGATGAAGACAGTCTTTATGTAGATAAGATTGCCTATCGATTTGGAAAACCAAAACGATTTGATATTATTGTGTTCCGATATGATGAAGACAATTATTACATAAAAAGAATTATCGGTTTGCCTGGTGAAACAGTAGAAATTAAAGACGGAATAATATATATAAATGGAAACAAATTAAATGAAAATTATGGACTGGAGAGTATGGATGAATTAAACAATACATATGATGCAGTTACAATTGGAGAAGATGAGTATTATGTTCTAGGAGATAATAGAAATCACAGTACAGATAGTCGTTCGGAGGATGTTGGATTGGTGAAAAAAAGTCAGATTATTGGAAAGGCTAGTTATCGTATTTATCCATTTGACACATTTGGAAAATTGAAATAAGGTAGCGAATATAAAGTTTATGTAGTAAAGGACGGGAAAGATATGGCGGAGACAATAGCAGCAATAAAAGAGAAATTTGAGGCTGCGGATATACAGACTTGGAAAGACTTACAACAGGAGTATAGTAGTGATGCAAGACAGGGAGTACAAAAGCTGTTAGAAAAATATAAAAAGCAGCAACAGAAGTATGAGCAAGAGTTGCTTCGTACAGAAAAAATGAAAGAATTTGAATATAAGTATCAGGAATATCCTTATATATGTGGTATTGATGAGGTGGGGAGAGGTCCCCTTGCCGGACCTGTTGTGGCAGGAGCGGTTATTTTGCCTAAAGATGAAAATATACTATATTTAAATGATTCCAAACAATTATCAGAAAAAAAGCGGGAAGAATTGTATGATGTAATTATGGAAAAAGCGGTTGCAGTGGGCATTGGCGTGGTTCCTCCAGCTAGGATTGATGAAATTAACATATTGCAGGCAACCTATGAGGCTATGCGGATTGCAATTGGAAAACTTTCGGTAAGACCTGATTTGTTGTTAAATGATGCAGTTACAATTCCGGGTGTGGACATAAAACAGGTAGGTATCATAAAGGGAGATGCCAGAAGTGTTTCTATTGCAGCGGCAAGTATTGTGGCAAAGGTTACAAGGGACCGCATGATGGTAGAGTATGATAAAATGTATCCAGAGTATTATTTTGCCAGTAATAAGGGATATGGTTCTAAAGCACATACGGAAGTATTAAAAGAAATTGGACCTTGTGCCATTCATAGAAGCAGTTTTTTAGGTAAAATACTTGGAGAGTAAAAGAACAGGGGATGACTGTATATGACAGAGGAAGAAAGAAAACGGTTAGAAGCAATTGCCTTGTCTTATGAGAATGGAGATGAAGCACCAAAAGTAATCGCTACAGGAAAGGGATATGTGGCAGAAAAGATTCTGCAAAGAGCAAAAGAAGCCAATATACCAATACATGAAGATGAAAAAGTGGCAGATGCATTGGCAGATGTGGAGATTGGTGCATATATTCCAAAGGAACTATATGAGGTAGTAGCAGAGATTTTAGTATTTGTAGGTGATATGGAAAAAATACGTGAAAAAATGGTGAAATAGTTGATTAGACAGAAAAAAAGAAAGCTGGGAAATGAAAAAGAAAAAATAGCAGGAGTAGTTCTACAGTCTTGTGGATATGAAATTCTGCAATATAATTTTTATACTCGTATGGGAGAGATTGATATTGTTGCAAAAGATGGTGAATACTATGTGTTTGTGGAGGTGAAATATCGTTCTACAGATGCCTATGGTATGCCAGAAGAGGCAATTGATTATCGTAAACAGAAAAAGATAATAGCTGCCAGCAGATATTATCTTATGAAACAGGGGTTGCCAGAGGATGTTCCCTGTCGTTTTGACGTAGTATGTATGTTAGGGGAAAAGTATAAAATAATTAAGGATGCATTTAATACAGAATGAGTGGAAATGAGCACTTGAATAGTTTGTTGTATGCAAGGAAAGGAACATAAAAAGTTTTAGTGAATGGAAATTTAGCGAAAAGCATGGATTATAAAAGGAGTAAGAGAATGCAGATAAAATGGGTAAAAGCCAATCAGGTATCTGGTTTGGATTATAATAGAGAGAAATATGAGGCGCAGCTTCAAGAAGAGGAGGCAGTGTCTTTTTTTACATTTCCAATGTATGATAAGATACCATTTATACGACATGGATTTTCTACTAGATTGGGCGGTGTCAGTGAAGGATACTTGGGAACGATGAATTTGAGTTATAGCCGAGGAGATAAGGATTGTAATGTGGATGAAAATTATCGGCGAATATGCCATGCTTTAGGGATACATACGGAAAATTTGGTACTATCGGATCAGGTACATGATACAATTGTGTATCGAGCTGGAAAGAAGGATTGTCAGGGGACAGATTTAAGGAAAAAGAAATTGAAGGACATTGACGGATTAGTAACGAATGAAAAGAATGTTGTTCTTAGTACATCTTATGCAGATTGTGTACCACTTTTCTTTGTGGATGAACGAAATAAAGCTATAGGTCTTAGTCATTCTGGCTGGCGTGGAACGGTAGGAAAAATCGGAGCTAAGACAGTTGAAAGGATGAAAAGAGAATTTGGTACCAATCCAAATGATTTAAAAGCGATGATTGGACCTTCTATTTGTCAAGAATGTTATGAAGTGAGTCAGGATGTGAAAGAGGCTTTCGAAGATTTTGTTTCTATTGAAACAATAATGCGAATACAACATAAGAAGTGGGAAGAAATAGAGTTGATGTTAAAGAGTGTCTTTATAGAAAAAACTATGAAAAAGTATCAATTAGATTTGTGGATGGCGAATAAGTTGATTTTGATGGAAGCTGGAATTCCTGAAGCACAAATCGGTGTATCCTGTGTATGTACTTGTTGCAATTCTGAATTATTATATTCTCACAGGGCTTCCAAAGGAAAGCGTGGAAATTTAGCTGCTTTTTTGGAGATAATATAAAGAAGGAAGAATGGTTAAGAAGAAATAAATGTTTCTAAAATAGTAATTATTTTTTGCGGTTACGTGTAATGTAACAATTATTTTTCCTTCATGCGACAAGTACGAAAAAATTGTGAAATATGTGAAAAACACTTTCCTTTTTGTGCGAAATGTGTTATAAATGTATGGTGGTGCATAAAAACTACCATTATAACTATATTAAAATTTTACCTTTATTATAGGTGAATGAAAAGGGTGTTTTGGTAAAAATATTGGATATTACAAATGTAGTTATAATGATATAGCAGAGCAGTGATTGCTTTGACTTGAGATTAAGGAGAGAACAAGATGAGAAAAAAAATAGCAGCATTAGGATTAGTAGCAGTGATGTCATTATCTTTAGCAGGTTGTGGCAATAAATATGTGAAGTTGGGAAGTTATAAGGGACTTTCTGTTGATTACACAGCGTCACAGACAGAAGTTACAAACGATGACATAAATTCTTCTATTGAAAGCAAATTAACTGAGGTAGCAAAGGTATCGAAGGATAAGAATTATAAAGCCAAAAAAGGAGATAAGGTAAATATTGATTACAAAGGTCTGAAAGATGGAAAGGCGTTTGAAGGCGGTACGGCTACAGGTTATGATTTAGTTTTGGGTTCTGGCACGTTTATTGACGGTTTTGAAGATGGTTTGATTGGGGCTAAAAAAGGACAGAAATTAAGTCTTAATCTGACATTTCCAAAGACATATAGCAATTCAGATTTAGCTGGTAAGGATGTTGTATTTAAAGTAAAAGTAAATTCTATTACAGAAATTCCTGCTGTAGATGATTTGACGGATGATTATATTAAAAACAATGTATCTGGTTATGACAATGTATCAGATTATGCAGCTTCTGTAAAAGACGAGTTACAGGAAAAGTTAGATGCATCTATTCTAGAAAATAAAAAGAAGGCAGCATGGGAAAAGGTAATTGATGGATGTAAGATTAAAGATTATCCAAAAGAAGATGTGGAAGATTTAAAATCACAGATGAAAAAGTATTATGAAAATGTAGCATCTCAGTATGGATTGGAATTGTCTGATTATATTACACAAATGGGTTCTACAGAAGACGAATTTAATGAACAGATGGAAAAGAGCGCCAAGGAAGAAGCAATTAGTCGTGTTGTTATGGATTTGATTGCAGACAAAGAAAATATTAAAGTTACGGACGATGATTATGACAAGCAGATTCAAGAATATGCAGATCAGTATGGTGTGTCAAAAGAAGAGTTTTTGAAGCAGGTTACAGATGATGATGAAGAGCAGATAAAGGTTGGACTTAAATTAAGTAAAGTTCAGGAATTTGTAGTAGATAACTGTAAGATGAATCTTACAGAAGCAACTGCAACACCAAGTAGTACAGAAAAATAAATAAAACCCAAAAGGGATGTCGTATTAGCGGCATCCTTTTTTGATTTGCGCGGGTAACAAGCTAAAGTCCACACTTACGACGCGGAGCTAGTCCTTTAGGACGTGAGATTTTGGCGACTACCGCGATATCTTGAGAAACTCGCAAAGCGTGTTTCTCATAGTTGGATAAATATAAAAAATTATAAATATGCAAGATTAGAAGATTGCATTGAAAAAAAAGAAATGATATAATTAAATCGTGTATATTAAAAAGAAAATTCAAGAATTGTGGTTGGAAATGTAACACAAAAATTAAAAGAAAGGAAGAAGCAAATGAAAAAGAGTAAAGTGAAAATTAGCACAAAAAAGGCAATTGGATTGTCTATGGCAGTTGCTATGTCTTTTACGGGTATGCCTGGATATGCCTTATATCCTTTTGAACGAACAGCAGTTGTGAAAGCGGCAGATTCTACTGTGACAGTTGATTCGAATGCCATTGTACAACAGATAGATTCGAAGGAGACAAATAGACCTGGGATTCCAGATGGAACGTTGTTAAATGAATTAAAAAGGATTGTAAATACTTCTTTGGGAAGATCGGCAGAACATGATATAACATTTGCGGAATTGATGGCATATAGTGGAGAAATTGATTTGTCTTCAGTGGGAAAACAGATTACTTCTATTAGTGGACTTGGATATGCTAGAAAGGCATCTAAGATTATACTTACCAATGTATCAATGACAGCAATAGATGATTATGAATTTGATAACTGTAAAGGTTTGCAGGAAATTGAATTGCCAACAGGACTAACAAAGATTGGAAAGTTTGCGTTTAGAAACTGTAATAAATT
>JBNMLH010000009.1:0-122709 GCA_050875145.1 Lachnospiraceae bacterium | reverse complement strand
GGCAACAGAAATAGAAATTCCAGTTTAATGAGGTGTTTTATGGAGATAAAAAAAGAAGAACCAAAAGATTATATGGAAATCTATGAAATCGTAAAGAGAGCTTTCCATAGTGCTGAACAGGCAGATGGTAATGAACAAGATTTAGTAAATGAGTTGAGAACAGGTGAGTCATATATTCCGCAATTATCTCTTGTAGCTGAAGAAAATGGGAAAATAATAGGTCATATTATGTTTACAAGAGCTCAGGTAGGAACAGTGGATGTTTTGGCATTAGCACCACTTTCTGTTTTGCCGGAATATCAGAAAAAGGGTAATGGAACGGCTTTGATAAAGGAAGGACATAGAATTGCCAGGTAGTTAGGATATAGATATTCTGTCGTTCTAGGGAGTGAAAAATATTATCCTAGATTCGGCTATGTGCCAGCAACCTTGTTCGGCATTATTTCGCCTTTTGATGTACCAGATAAAAATTTTATGGCATTTAACATAAAACAAGATGATACTTTCATTCATGGTGTAATGAAATATGCCAAAGAGTTTGGTATAAAATAGTTCAAATTAAATTCCATTTTATAAAAATGTGAGAAAATCAAGATTTGCAGGAGAGAAAAAAATGAAATATCGAATTGCAACAATTTCTGATTGTGAAGAATTAACTGACCTTAGAATGCAGATGAGAAAAGAACTTGACTCAGATTTCAACTCAGAATTGATTTATGCAGAAACATTGAACTTTTTCAAACGTAACATAAAAAATGGAACGCATATTGCTTTTGTTTGTGAATATGACAGACAGTTGATTGCAACCGTGGGAATTACATTATTTGAAATGATGCCAACAACAAAATATCCAAACGGCAGAGTGGCAAGGCTTATGAATATGTATGTTGACCCTTTTTACCGGCACCAAGGAATTGCGAAAAAATTATTAAACTGTGCAATGATGTATGCCAGGGAACATAAGATTGGAAAGGTTATGCTAAACCCGTCTCAGATGGGAAAATCTTTGTATGAGAATTATGGCTTTCAGTTATTGGCTGATGAATATGTTTTTTATTTGCACTGAATTGGCATAAATAGATATACCATTTTCAGTTTACTGAAATATCCAGTTAATTTTCCGCCATACAATAAAAGCCTTGCAGATTTCTGCCTGGCTTTTTTGTATAGTGTGCATAGACGTTCATTTTGCCAATGCTTTTGCTCTCTCGATTGTATATAATATAAAACCTGTAATACATGAAATAGCTTCTGCGGTAAGCAAAGAAAAAATAACCCCATTCACCTTAAAAAGGTAATTTCCCAAAATAATTGCCGGTATGAGGATAAGACCTCTCATAACAGACATAATAACAGCAGGAGTACCTTCACCCTTTGCCTGAAAGATTCCTGTCAGAAGACCTGCTCCGGCAGCAAAGAAGGAAGAACAGAGCTGAACAGTTAAAATGTATGCACCTATGCGTATTACATCAGGATCATTTGAAAAGCAATGGACAACAAATTTTCTGCCTGTAAATAAAATAAGAAACAGACCTGCAATGATAAGAGCCAAATAGAGAGAAGTCTTTTTGATGATCTCTTTCATACGAAGTTCGTTTTTCGCACCATAAGAAACGGCAATAAGTGGAATGACACCCATATAAAGTCCCATGCCAATTAAGTCTACAATTTGCACGAGTTTCTGTGAAATTCCAAATCCGGCAAGGACATAATCTCCATATTTCATCGCATAATAATTAAACATGAGACTGGAAATAATCAAAAGAATATCCAATAACATTGCGGATAATCCAACAAAAAAAATTTCTTTTAACATGTCTTTTTCTAATCTGAAATATTTTGGGAGTACGGATAACTGGTTATCTTTCTTCTGTATACAGATGATATAATAGATGACTGCGGCAGCATTTCCGAGTACGGTTGCGATTGCAGCACCGCTGATACCGAGTCGTAATCCGAACATCATAACCGGATCAAGGATGATATTCGTACCAACACTTATCATCATTCCTATCATAGATTCTACGGATTCCCCATCACCTCTGATTAACTGTTCTAATGTAAAGTTAGCAACAATAAATGGCGCTCCGATTCCGTAAAAAACAAGATATTGTCTTATATAAGAAAATGTATTGTGGTCTGCTCCAAGAAGCTGGGTAATTGAGCCACTGAATACTACAGATATTACAGCAGCGATTAGACCGAAAAGGAACGATAACCATAATGTTGTGCTTGAACAGAGTTTTGTTTTATCTGTATTATTACTTCCCAGCAGTCGGGAAAATAAAGTGCTTCCACCTGTTCCAAATAAATTTCCGATTGCCATTAAAATAGTTGTAAACGGCAACAGCAGTGAGATCGCAGCAAGAGCAGCAGTGTCATTTAATCTGCCTATGAAAAAAGTATCTGTAATATTATAAATAATGTTTACGGACATTCCAAGCATCATAGGAATTGCCATGTGCCATATAGCTTTTGCGACAGGTGCATCTAAAAGCCAGTAATTTTCATTTTTTTGGTTCATTTCGTTCGTCTCCTTTTTCTGATAAAAAACGAAAAAGTCCTATGGAGTTCAAAAATCTCCATAGGACTTATCGCTGTAATTTACAGTGCCTTTTGTTATTTTGTATCAAAATTAAAGTTTCTTGGTGGAAATCCGGTTCTGTCAGGAGTAGGTCCGTCATAGTCACTGGAAAAACGCTCAGCTCCCGGAATATCTTTCGGTGGATTTCTGTGTCCGAAAGCTCTTTCTCGCATGGACATTAACTGGTCAAAATGTTCATTGCCCATGCGTTCACGAGCCCGGTTCATCCAACTGATCATGTCATTTTCATCAGAAGCATTTTTATCCCGTTCCTGAAAGGCTGCAATAATGCGATCTAAATACTGGGATAGCTGCTCTAATTCGTTTGGGAGCAGACAGTCAAAGATTTTTTGATAGTCTGTTTCCGGTTGCTGAACCTGTTTTCCTTTTTCTGTTAAATGAACAATCATAACACGTTTGTCACTTTCTGATGGTTTTCGTTCTACATAGCCATTTTTCTCAAGTTTGTTGAGTAATTCATTAAGAGATTGCTGGCGGATTCCTAACAAGTATGCAAGTTCTTTTGTTGCAATCTCAGGTTGAATTTTCAGCATGGCAAGAATTCTTCCCTGTCCTCTGGTTGTGTCAGCAAATGGACCGGATTCTGCCTGACAGAATATCTGGTGGCGTTTCATAAGCCATTGTAAAGTTGACAGTTTCTCGTAAATATCGAAATAAATATCGTTCATAATATGACCTCCTTTACTTTCGACAGGTACCTTTAATAAATAATATACAGGCACCTGTTGAAAAAGTCAAGAGGGTACCTGTATATTTTGGGGTAAATAACAAACTTATTTGTGAATAGTGTTAAACAAAAGTTATAACTCCAATGAATCTTCCGCATCTATCCACATTTGCATTGTTCCATCAAGATACAATTTTGCGTATTCCAATGGCTCAGCAATGGAAAGTGTGTTTAGTGCACAGTCCAATCTGTGTGTGGTTTTTAAATTTTTTTTGCTTCCCAACAATCAATGCGGAGCATATAGCTAGCACTGGTATATACATCAATGCTATTGCACTGTAGGTTGTATTCTGCAAATATTGTTCTCATCGTATCTTATCTCCTTATCAATCAATCATCAGTTACAAAAATCAGAAGCATTTCAATCAGTTCACCATGTCACTTTTATTTTGTGTTATACTGTTTTATAGATTTTTCCTGCCCTTGTATTTTTCCTTATCAGAGTTCGTAAACTCGTATGGGAAGATATAACATAAGGGAAAGCTTACTTGTCACAAACTTAGTGTTTTCAAGGGATCGTGAGGAAATTGATAACAAAATATAACAGTTATTAAATCCCTTAAAACAGGTGAAATCTCAATCGGAATTTAAGGAGGCAATAGAAAATGAAGGTTGAACAATTTGTAATGGCATATGAAGTTGAACAGGACAGGCTGAGAGCTCTTTTACCAGATGGATTTTCCTCTCTGCGTCCTGTCCTTCGTATTAACGCTGAAGTCCAGGATGGAAAATGTGGATATGTGGAATTGAATACCGCCGTAGAAAAAGACGGAAACAAAGGCTGGTTAAATATCGGATATTGGACGAATGTGCCTTTTGAGCAGGATGGTAAAACGACAAGCTTTATAACAGAATTTCTTGAAATTTCTTTTACAGGTGTTGGAGTTGAAGGTTCTTGTCCTGCCGAGAAAGATAACGCGGGCTGCTATTTTATTGATAAGGAAGTAATATTGCGAAATCCGGAAAACATTACAGCAAATAAGGAGTTCTGTGACTGTAGTTTTGTATGGAAATTTGCTGAAAATGATGCCCATGGAAAAAGCATAGGAAAAACCTTACCGGCATATCCGACTGAAGTCAAAAATATTTACCCAAGAGAGAGTTTTTCGGTAGAAAATGCTGCAAAAATTCCATGTATTCAAGTGCTTGGGACATACGTGGTCTGTTTTGAAAGATAGTCACAACTTCTGGCTTGTTGAGTTGATAAAATGAGAATAAATGTAGAGGTGGGAGCGACAGCTTCCACCTTTTAAAGTAGTGTCTAATTTTTTCGGTGTGCGTACATATGCGGTTACCTGATTATCTGTAGTTTCTGTAAGTAGTTTTGTTACCCAGTGACCAATGCCGGCAGTAGCTCCTAATACTAAAGATATGCTTCATTTAGTATATAGCGTAGTAGCTGAAACACCACCCAATGCGATGCGAAACAAACTTGTGATACGGATACCAACTGCAGCGATGTGAATCATTGTCTTGTTGGATACAAAAATACTCATGATTGGTTGTCCGAAAATGAAACCTGCATCTCCATTTTTATAATACAATTTACTTCTTTCCGATTTTTTCTTTATGATGTGCTTTTTTCTGCTGAACTGCCTTAAGATGCTCTGCTTTTCGGTAAGTCTTTTCATTTCTGCGATTATCAGCTTCCTGATTAAGTCGTGTTTTAGCATCTTCCACAGTTTCGTTTTCTTTAGCAAGATACTTGCCAACAAAGGCATCTTCGATTTTTTTGTAGCCACCAACAACAGTATCTTCTATCTTCTGATAGCCTCCGGTTACCCTGTTACTGATAGGTTTTACGGTGTTTGCGAATTTTTCTTTCATTTCTTTACTCATTGTGTATACCTCCATATAATAAATTAACTCAACAGTTGTATGTTTAATGCTTTTACAGTATACTATGATAGGAAATAGAAAAACAATCATCAAAATAATTACAAGTGTTGGAATAATAGAAATATGAATACACCAAATAATAAAAGAAGAAAACAGTCACAGGAAAAAATTAAGAAAGTATTTGTGGAAATGCTTCAAACAAAGGAATTATCACGTATTTCGGTAACAGATATCTGTAAAAAGGCGGCAATAAACAGAACCACTTTTTATTCAAATTATGAGGATATCTATGCCTTAGCTGATGCGATGAGAAGCGAGATTGAGGCAGGCTTTCAGGAAATATATAAGGACGAGTTGGAACATACATATAATTCGAATAACTATTTACCACTTTTTCAGTATATAAAAGAAAATCAGATTTTGTTTCGGTTTTATTTTAAGCTGGGATATGACAATAAGTACAAAATTGTATCCTATGACCGTAATCTGGCAAGAAAGCACTTTAATGACGAATTTGTTGATTACCATTGTGAGTTTTTCCGCAGTGGCATCAATACGATTATCAAGATGTGGCTGGATAGCGGGTGCAGGGAGACTCCAGAGCAGATGGTCGGAATCATCAAGGCAGAATATAAAGGACGACCAGAGTATTTCGGGATGAAAGTGGACTATGACGGATAGAAGTGTTTATAAGCAACTATTAAATTTAATAGTAACTTATAAATTTATACTTGTTCATCCTGATTATCAGGGTAAGGGGATTGCTGGCAAAATGATAGAATATATTAAAGAAAAGTACAAGGATTTCCTATATATTGAGGGAATGCTGGAGGATACAGCAAACGTACCTTTTTATGAAAAACACGGATTTTCTGTTATGGAAAATGGTGCAACAATACAGATTTTGAAGGAGATATAAGGTGAAACTTAAATTAGTCCAAGTAGAACAAGAAGAATTAAAACAATATAAGTTGGATATGCAGGAGGCATTTCAAAAGGGATTTGAAGATGTTTTCGGAAAAACAGACGCCATGATTCTGCCTGAAAAGGATATTAACCAGTCATTGGATGCTGAGGGAGCTGCTACATATAAAGCTGTTATAGATGGCAAAATGGTGGGCGGAGCGGTTGTTGTCATCAATGATAGTACGCAGTACAATCATCTGGATTTGCTATTTGTCAAGAACGGTGTACAGAGTAAGGGTATCGGCAAAAAGATTTGGTTTGAATTGGAACGAATGTACCCGAATACGAAAGTGTGGGAAACTTGCACGCCGTACTTTGACAGGCGCAATATTCATTTTTATGTGAATGTATGCGGATTTCATATTACGGAATTTTTCAATGAGAAGCATCCTATGCCGGATACGCTGGATGATTTTGTCGGAGATGGCAATGAAGGAATGTTTGAATTTGAGAAACAAATGCGTGTGTGAAATTCCGGCTTGTAGAGATAACAGGAGGTTAAATAGAAATGGAGTTTATTAGTCGTAAAAGCATAGTGGAATTCTCAAATCCGGGAGTTGTTTCAAGACAATTGCTAAATAATGAAAATTCATCCAGTGAAAGAGTGACGATTACAGAGGTTCACCTTGAAGAGGGGGCGTGTCAGCCAAGGCATAGGCATAATGCATCGGAGCAGGTCTGGTATGCAACAAAGGGAAAGGGTAAATTATTACTTGCAGATGATATGGAAAAAGAATTTGTTGCAGGTGATGTTGTTCGATTTGCCGATGAAGATGTGCATGGTTTACGAAATGATGGAAAGGAAGAATTTGTATATTTATCCGTAACGGCACCACCTATAAATTTTAAATATGCTTATAAAGATGAAAAGTAGTTTTTAAACTTATTATCAAAGAAATCAGGAAGAATGCCCTTGCTTTCAGGGAAAAGATAATAACGATTATGTAATAGGGAAAAGAGGATTTGTACTACTAAAAAGTTTGGTTTTGTCGTTGTGCTTCCATAGGTATACGGAGTTGGAGTTAAAAACACTTGGTTGACAACAGGAAATGTGCATAATATAATTTAACATATACCCGTAAGGGTACTAGGAGGTGGCATATGAAGCAGTGTATGGATTCTGATAATTTACATCGTAGATTAAAAAAAATAATAGGACAGGTTCAGGCAATTGACCGTATGATAGATGAAGATGTACCATGTGAAGATGTTCTTTCACAGATAAATGCTGCAAAATCGGCATTGCATGGATGTGGAAAGGTTGTTCTGGAAGGACATATTAAGCATTGCGTCAAAGATGGAATAGAGCATGGCGATGCGGATAAGACAATTGAGAATTTTACAAAGGCAGTTGAGCGATTTGCAAATATGTAGCAGAATGCGATATCAGGAAGCAGTTGTTTTGACTGCTTTTTTTAATACGGTATTGACAACCCATACCCCTATACGTATAATAAACCTATACCCATATAGGTATAAAGGAGGAAAATCATGAAGAAAATAATGTATAAACTTGATGAATTTCTGGAAATAGGCGGTATTAGGAAGGATATTATCATGCTGGCTATTTCAGGAATAGCTGTTGTTTTGAGTCTGGCAAACTTTCAGCCGTTTCCATTTGATATGGCTTGGATTGCTATTGTTTTATGTGGTATTCCGATTATTTTGGAAGCAGTCATAGGGCTTGTAACTGCATTTGACATCAAAGCGGATGTACTTGTATCGCTGGCGCTTATTGCATCTATCTGTATTGGTCAGGATTTTGCAGCAGGTGAAGTAGCATTTATTATGCAGCTTGGAGCTTTGTTAGAAGAGCTAACTGTAGCTAAGGCAAGAGCCGGAATTGAAAAACTGGTACATCTGACACCACAGACTGCACATGTGATTATTGATGAAAAAGAAAAAGTGATACAGGTACAGGAGGTTCAGGTAAATGATATCTTAAAAGTATTGCCGGGAGAAACTGTTCCAGTCGATGGAGTTATTATTTCAGGTCAGACATCTATAAATCAGGCGGTTATGACAGGAGAGTCACTTCCCGTTGATAAGACTGCCGGAGATACGGTTTCTTCTGGTACGATCAACCAGTTTGGTGCATTTGAAATGCGTGCGACAAAGGTAGGTAAGGACAGTTCCATACAGCGTATGATACATCTGGTACAGTCTGCAGATGCCGGAAAGGCAAAGATTGTAGGGATTGCTGACCGATGGGCTACATGGATTGTCATTATTGCATTGACAGCAGCACTGCTTACATGGCTGCTTACAGGAAAGATCCTTCGTGCGGTAACGATTCTGGTTGTGTTCTGCCCATGTGCACTTGTTCTGGCTACCCCTACAGCCATTATGGCAGCAATTGGCAATGCTACAAAGCATGGATTTCTTGTAAGAGAGGGAGATGCACTGGAACGGTTAGCAGGGGTATCAAAAATTACATTTGATAAAACCGGAACGCTTACCTATGGAACTCCGAAAGTAATAAAAGTTCAAAGTGCATCCTTAAATATGAGTGAAGCAGAGATATATGCTTTATGTGCAGCTGCGGAGCAATCATCAGAGCATCCTCTGGGAAAAGCGGTAGTGAGATGTTTTACGCAGAAAAATGGTTTTGAGCTTTTGAAATCGACTGAATTTAAAATGATTCCGGGCAGAGGCGTATCTGCCGTGGTTGATGATTATCTTGTTCTGGCGGGTAACAAAGAGATGCTTAGAGAAAATCAGGTTTCTATCGGTGATGACTGGGAGTTGAAGGCTGATGAATATATTAACAAAGGGTGTACCGTTATCTATGTGGCAGCGAACGGTTTTTTTGTAGGATATGTTGCTCTGGCAGATACCATTCGCCAAGAAAGTGCAGATACAATTCGATCACTAAAGGGCTTAAATGTAATGCCGGTACTACTTACAGGAGACAATGAGAGAGCTGCGGCAACAATTGCAAAACAACTTGGAATATCGGATGTGCATGCGAATTGCCTTCCGGAAGATAAATTAAAACACATTCGGGATTATCAGAGTAATCATGAGATGGTATGCATGATTGGAGACGGAATCAATGATGCTCCTGCTTTAAAGGCTGCTGATGTTGGCATCGCCATGGGCGGTATAGGAAGTGATATTGCTGTAGACGCAGCTGACATAGCACTGATTGATGATGAGGTGAAGGAACTGCCGCATTTGTTGGCACTTTCAAAACGGATGATGACAACGATAAAGATAAATATGTCTTTTTCAATGGGACTTAATTTTGTTGCCATAGTGCTGGCTATGACAGGAATTCTTAATCCTGTTATTGGAGCATTGGTACATAATGCAGGCTCTGTGCTTGTAATTACTAATTCAGCATTGCTGTTAAAATGGAGGAAAAAATGATAGTGAAAATGATTGGTGCATTAATTGGATTATTGATTTTTGGATTTGGGCTGTATTATCTGATAAAAGAGAAGGATGATAAAGAATCCAGAACTATATATACGGTAGTCAGTATAGTGGGTATAGTTATCTTTGCTGTAGCAATCGCGTTATTGCTTTTATAATTTTGACAGCGTGAAAACAGGATTTGGAATATCATACATCTCATATTTAACAGGTATGTAGATTCCTATTCCAGTGTTATATTTGTTGGTAATATCTATCGGTATAATGATTGGATGTATATGATTGAGACTTGAAAATGTTGAATATTTGAGTATAGAGGCTCGTAAAGAAGTAAAAGCAATTTATGATCAATTGATAAAACTTCCAAAATTAAAATATGGTGGAGTGGTTGCACATCCGGAACTTTATCATTGACAACGATATGAAGTAGGGTGGGGAAAAGCGTTGCTTGTCGGCAGTGTGAAGTAAAGTTGCCCCACTTTATTTAAGTCTGCCCCACTTCAGTGTTGTATTTTGATGTTGTACAATAAAAATTGACATCCCGTTCTCAAGGATTTTGATATATAATCTATAAGAGAATAGGAGAGATTGATATGGTACACAAAAGAATTACAAAATCATATGATCAAGAGTTTAAATCACAAGCAGTTAAGCTTGCACAGGAAATAGGTGGTCATAAAGCAGCTACTGAATTAGGAATTCCATCAGGCACCCTTTATACTTGGATAAAGGCCTTCAAAGAGGGATGTTTGGTAGCAAAAGAAGCTGCACATACTCCTGATCATGTATTAACTCTTAATGAAGAACTAATTGAACTTAGAAAACAGATCCGAGAACAGGATAAGAAAATTCATCGTCTTAAAGAAGAAAATGAATTTTTAGAGGAAGCCAGTGCTTTTTTCGCAGCCAGCCGTCGGAAGTCAGCAAGAAACAAAGATTAATGTTTCTTGCAATAAAAACGGAGGACGGCAGGATCAAAGGAAAAATTAATTTTTACTGTAAGGTTTTAGATGTTACAAGACAGGTTTTTATCATTATCTGAAAACGAAAGACCGCCCATGGAAATATCAGGCACTTGCGGATTGCGAATATTATTGACTATTCTATAAAGCATCATGGATGCAACGTTCGATATAGGAATGACCAAGTTCCGTATTTAGTGTAAGATCGAAGTTGGCAGCAGCACCCCACATCCGACCGGTATAGTAGCGGTAATTATCGGCACGTTTTTTATCTTCCTTGCGAATCTGTTGTATTGCTTCCTTTTCGGTTAGATGAAGACGTTGCATAATGCGTTTGGTACGTTGCTCAATTGGAGCAGTAAAAAATACTTTCAGAACGTTTTTGTTTTTACGAAGGATATAGTCGGAACATCTCCCGACGATGACACAATTTCCTTTTTGTGCCAATTCTTTCATAGCATTGGCTTCTGCCTCGAAAATCTTATCTTTTGGAGCTTCTTCCTGTTTCGTTCCATATAAATACATTTGATTGACAAAGTCATACAACAGACTGTTGGTCATGGACTCTTCTCTTTTTCGGATGAAATCAGATGTCATGCCGGTAGTTCCCGCAATCAGCTCGATGATTTCCTGATCATAAAATTGGTATCCCAACTTTTCAGCAAGTGCTTTTCCTATGTCATGTCCACCACAGCCATATTGTCTGCCAATTACAATTACATTTTTGTGACTCTCTTCTTTTCCGGCAGCAGAAGTCTGGTTTGCTGTTGAAACGGTTTCTGGGAAAAGATAGTTTTTGATAAAACCAAGCCGTTTGCCAAGCAGGCGGGCGATAAAACCGACCAGTAGAGCAGCGATAACCGTACCTTCACGAACACCGCGTAATTTTCCAGAAAAGAAAAAGGAGAGCAGTCCGGCGAGGATTGTCATGGAAGAATCGAAGATAATTTTTGTGGTTCCGAAGTTGGTGCTCCATGTTTGTACAACCGCACGAACGAACGATTCACCTGGAAGCATGACAACGTCTGCCAATACTTCAAGATAAACACCAAATCCAAGCACCAGACAGCCCACAAGCAGGGCAAATACTTTTACAAGATAATTTTGAGGGTTTACCCAGAAAAACAGATACATGGTAAGATCAATAAAATAACCAAATGCAATGGAAACCGGTATCTGTAAAATATGTTCGGGTTTAAAGTCCTTTCGTAGAATGATCAGTTGCAATACAATGAGCAAGAGACTGAATAGTATTGTAAAATTTCCTAAAGTAAGTGGAAAATTCAGACTAAGTACATAGGGAATGGAAGAAATGGGTGAGGTACCCAGACTTGCCTTTGTAATGAGACTGACTCCCAGTGCATTTACAAATAATCCTACGAGAAATAAAAGGTATCTTTTTAGTTTATTCATGAATTACAGCTCCTTCTTTTGATTTTTATTTCTTTCATTTTCTAAATTTTTATAAATTTTCTGATATACGGACATAAATGTCTGAAATTCTTCTTCTGAAATACCAAGCAATGCTTTTTTTTCAATCTCAGAAAATACCTGATCGATCAACTGCTGTTTCTCTTTTCCTTCATCGGTCATAAATATGTGGAAACTGCGTCTGTTTCCATTTAGCATCTGGCGTTCGATGAGCCCTTTTTCTTCCATTCGGTTTAGAATGGCAGTCAAAGAGCCGGCTTCCAGGAAACAGGCACGGGCAATTTCTTTCTGGCTGCTCCCATTGTGCTCCTTTAGATAATCAAGAATCTTGGGCTGCCCAATGGTAAGACCGGTATCTTTCAATTTGTCCAATAAGGTTTTCTGCACAAGCATTTGATTTGCCATAATCAGATAATGCAATGAATCTTCCATGCAAGTTCCTCCTTTAATAATTATAATTCAAACAGTTAGAATTATAACTATCTGTGTTGGGAATGTCAAATATAGAATGAAAATGTGAACGGAAAGCATGGTGTAGAGGCTTTCCGGCTGCAGCAAATGGCACCAGTTTTTATTGAGTATATAGTGCGTAAATGTTATAATGCAAGTATGGTAAAAACAAACGATTTGACCAAGAAATCGTATTACCTGATAATTGGAGGTGCGTAATGAATAAACAACAGTTAGCAGCTAAGATTTGGGAATCAGCAAATAAAATGCGTTCAAAAATTGAAGCAAATGAATACAATGATTACATTTTGGGATTTTATATTTCCTATCACAACCTGTTTTCAACTTGGATTGCTAAGGGTAGAGATTTTAGCGTTCAGGATGTTCGTGATGCACTTTCTGCGTTTAACCGCCTCATCACTTTTCATCAGCAAAAGTGTGATAAACTCAAAAATATAAAGGAATTCATGTTACAAAATATGTTTATATAGAAAAAAGTATGCAAAATTGTTGTATAAAAAAATTGGATAAGTGGGAATTTTGTATGACAATATCAAAGGAGGCAGTAAATTGGAATTATATCATGGAAGCGGGCAAATGGTTGAATTTCCAGAAATCAGAAAAACAAAGTATACAAAAGATTTTTCATGGGGATTTTATTGTACAAAAAGTTATGAGCAGGCATATCGATGGGCGGAACGTAAGCATGAAAACGGAGTTGTGAATGTATATTCCTATACAGAAAACCCAGAGTTGAAGATTATGAAGTTTGATAAAATGAGTGACGAATGGTTGAATTTTATTGCTAAATGCCGGGCTGGAATGGTGCATGAATATGATATTGTAGAAGGACCAATGGCAGATGATACAATCTGGAATTTTGTAAATGATTATTTAAATGGAATTATCAGTAAGGAAGTTTTTTGGGAATATGCAAAATTTAAACATCCATCACATCAAATTAGTTTTCACAGTATCCGGGCATTAGAATGCTTGAAATATGAAAGGAGTGCGGCTATTGATGACAGTACAGTGGAATAAAGATGACTTGTTTTTTGTATGTTCTATGATCGAGTATGTGGCGCGGGAAACACATAATAAGACAAAAGACATTGTGGGGAAATTATCAGATAAGGCATTGCTGCATCAGTTAAAGGTAGCAAGTGTGAATCATTGTTTATCTTTTGAGCAAGTGTGTGACGAATGGATTGACGAATACGGAATATCGGAGGGGAGCTTTGACAACATCACTACCTGTAGGTACAATGTGCCGTCTGTAACCGCCATTGGACGGGTGTATCAGATTTTGATTTTGGATGTTGTGGAATTGTATGAAAATGTAGTTGAAGCAATAAAACATGTATTTAATTCTTTCATCAGTGAAGAAATTTCAGATTTTAATTCAAATGTATATTATAGTAATCCTGATTATATAAAGTGCTCTTATGAGGCTGGGATGTTGTTGGATTAACTGTAAATATGATTTATAACACAATAATGGCCAAGTAGAAATTTTTCCCCTTTCCTCCTATTGTATAATCTGTCACAATGATATAAACTAGAAACGTATGGTATTGACAGATATTTCATTTACAGATAGAATCAAAAGAATAGGGTATTTATAAGTTTGATTATATATCCAATCAAGGTTAATCAGTTGGGATACAACTTTTAACATAATGTACTCTCGGAATTTACGAATCGAAGAATTCTGAGATAGATTTTTGATATACAATGACATTTTCGCAGTGCGTACACGGTGTGTACGACGAGAAAATGGAAGCAGTATATCGAAAATATAGCCAGAATGACTCGGTTTATGTAGATTTCGAGAGTACATCATATAGAAATGGAGGATTTTGAAGCATGTACGAAAAAGTATCGACAAATTTGAATTTCGTAGAGAGAGAAAAAAAAGTAGAGAAATTCTGGGATGACAATGATATTTTCAAGAAAAGTATGGATTCTAGAAAAGAAGGAGAGACGTACACTTTTTATGATGGACCACCAACTGCAAATGGTAAGCCTCATATTGGGCATGTATTGACTCGTGTCATCAAAGATATGATTCCAAGATACCAGACGATGAAAGGCAAGATGGTTCCACGTAAAGCAGGATGGGATACCCATGGACTTCCTGTAGAGCTTGAAGTAGAAAAGATGCTTGGATTAGACGGAAAAGAGCAGATTGAAGAATACGGATTAGAGCCATTTGTGAAAAAGTGTAAGGAATCTGTTTGGAAATATAAAGGTATGTGGGAAGAATTCTCCGGTACAGTTGGTTTCTGGGCTGATATGGAAAATCCATACGTTACCTACGACAATAATTTCATTGAGTCAGAATGGTGGGCTTTAAAGACTATCTGGGACAAGAAGTTATTATACAAGGGACATAAAATCGTGCCTTACTGCCCACGTTGTGGAACACCATTGTCTTCTCATGAGGTAGCACAGGGATATAAGGATGTAAAGGAAAAGTCTGCAATTGCAAAATTTAAGGTAGCAGGAACAGAAGATGAGTATATTTTGGCATGGACTACAACACCTTGGACACTTCCTTCCAATGTGGCACTTTGTGTCAATCCGGATGAGACTTATGTAAAGATAAAAGTGCAGGTCAATGAAAAGAATGATGTAGTAAAAGAGGGCGAAGAAGATACTGCTGTTGGAACGGAATACTACATCATGGCAGAGGCACTTTTGGATTCTGTGATTGATGGAGTATACGAGATTGTAGAAAAATATGTGGGAAAAGAGTTAGAGCATAAGCAGTATGTGCCATTATTTGATTATGCATTTAACAATCCAGACGGTACGGTAGGAGACCCAGGTGACCGTACTATGGTAAAGAATAAGAAAGCATTTTATGTAGTATGCGATTCGTATGTTACTTTGACCGATGGTACTGGAGTTGTTCATATTGCGCCTGCATTTGGTGAAGACGATGCCAAAGTAGGAAGAAAATACGACCTTCCATTTGTACAGCTTGTAGATGATAAGGGACAGATGAAGCCGGAAGTGACTGATATGGCAGGTGTATTCTGTAAAGATGCAGATAAGCTGGTATTCAAGTCATTAGGAGAGAAGAAGTTACTGTTCAAGGCATTGAAGTTCGAACATAGTTATCCATTCTGTTGGAGATGTGATACACCATTGATTTATTATGCAAGAGAATCTTGGTTTATCAAAATGACAGAAGTGAAGGATGACTTGATTGCCAATAATAACACGATTAACTGGATTCCAGCCACAATTGGTAAGGGTCGTTTTGGTGACTGGTTGGAAAATGTACAGGATTGGGGCGTAAGCCGTAACCGTTACTGGGGAACCCCATTAAATATCTGGGAGTGCGAGTGTGGTTGTCAGCATGCCATTGGAAGTATTGAAGAATTAAAGTCTATGTCTGATAATTGCCCGGATGATATTGAATTGCATCGTCCATATATTGATGCGGTAACCATTAAGTGTCCGGATTGTGGAAAAGAAATGCATCGTGTACCAGAAGTAATTGACTGCTGGTTCGATTCTGGTTCTATGCCATTTGCACAGCACCATTACCCATTTGAAAATAAAGATGTATTTGAGAAACAGTTCCCAGCAGACTTTATTTCAGAAGCAGTAGACCAGACAAGAGGATGGTTCTATTCCTTATTGGCTATTTCTACCTTACTGTTCAATCAGGCACCATATAAGAATGTAATCGTGCTTGGACACGTACAGGATAAAGAAGGTAAGAAGATGTCTAAGTCCAAGGGAAATGCAGTAGACCCAATGGACGCATTGAACAAATTTGGTGCAGATGCCATCCGTTGGTATTTCTACAGTAACAGTGCGCCATGGATTCCAAACCGTTTCTATGACGAGGCAGTAACGGAAGGTCAGAGAAAATTCATGGGTACTTTGTGGAACACCTATGCATTCTTTGTACTTTATGCGAATATTGATGAATTTGATGCGACAAAGTACGCACTGGAATATGATAAACTTTCGGTTATGGATAAATGGTTATTGTCTAAGTTAAATACAGTTGTAAAGACGGTAGATTCTAATTTGGCAAACTATAAGATTCCAGAAGCTGCAAAAGCATTACAGGGATTTGTGGATGAGATGAGTAACTGGTATGTTCGTCGTGGCCGTGAACGTTTCTGGGCAAAGGGTATGGAACAGGATAAGATTAATGCCTATATGACGTTATATACTGCATTGGTTACCATTGCAAAGGCAGCAGCTCCAATGATTCCATTTATGACAGAGGATATTTACCAGAATCTTGTGAGAAGTATCAACAAGAATGCACCAGAAAGTATTCATCTTTGTGATTATCCAGAGTGTAGGGAAGAATGGATTGACAAGCAGTTAGAACAGGATATGGAAGAAGTTTTGGATGTGGTTGTATTGGGACGTGCATGTAGAAATACAGCAAATATCAAGAACCGTCAGCCAATTGGAACCATGTATGTAAAGGCAGAACAGGAATTATCTGATTTCTATAAGGATATTATTGAGGATGAGTTAAATGTGAAGAGTGTAACCTTTACACAGGATGTACGAAACTTTACCTCTTACAACTTCAAGCCACAGCTTAAGACTTTGGGAAGAAGATTTGGAAAGAACATCAATGCTGTAAAAGAAATTTTAGCTGGTTTAGATGGAAATAAAGCAATGGATGAGTTAAACGAAAAGGGAACATTGACAATCAATGTTGCTGGAGTGGACGAAGCATTGACAGAGGAAGATTTGTTGATTGAAGCAGCACAGATGGAAGGTTTTGTATCCGAATCCGATCATGGTGTGACCGTTGTATTAGATACTTCTTTAACACCAGAATTATTAGAAGAAGGTTTTGTGCTTGAAATCATCAGTAAAATCCAGACGATGCGTAAAGAGGCTGGTTTTGAGGTAATGGATCGCATCTATGTATATGCAGATGGAAATGATAAGATTGCACAGATTTTGGAAAAAAATGCAGATGCAGTCAAAGAAAAAGTTTTGGCAGAAAACATTATTTTAGGCGATGTGGACGGCTATGTAAAAGAGTGGAATATCAATGGTGAAACGGTTACATTAGCAGTAGAGAAAGCATGTATCTAAGGTGATGGTATCGTATGGAGCAACAGGCATATACCTATATTCTCCGCTGTGGAGATGGCAGTCTTTATACAGGTTGGACAAATAACTTAGAAAAGCGGGTAAAGACCCATAATGCAGGAAAGGGTGGAAAGTACACAGCCACCCGGCTTCCTGTAGAGTTGGTATATTATGAGACATATGCGACGAAACAGGAGGCTATGAGCAGAGAATATGCTATTAAGCAATTAAGCCGAGGACAGAAATTAAAATTAATAGAAGGAAAAGCAAGATAGCTTTCCACGTAAAAAGAACCGACTATGAAACAAAACGTTTTTAAGTCGGTTCTTTTTAATTTTAATAGGTACTTTTATTGATGTAAGTTGGAGAAAGTTTGGAATATACAATCTTCTGGCTGCTATAAAGCCCGTAATATCCGGATACCACGTAACTGATAGCACAAGCAAGGCAAAATAAAATAAGACCCTGTTCTCCAAAAAGTTCTATGCTTAGCAATAAGGAGGCAATTGGACAGTTTACAACACCGCAAAATACAGAAATTAGTCCGATTGCAGCACCAAAACTTGGAGGTAAGCCAAGCAGACTGCCTGTTACATTTCCAAAAGTAGCGCCAATAAAGAAGGATGGAACGATTTCCCCGCCCTTAAAGCCAGCAGCCAAAGTCATAGAAGTAAAAATAATTTTAAAAAGAAATGCAGTAGGATGGATCGTTTTTCCGTCTAAAGCTTTAGCTACAATATCCATTCCCGCACCATTATAATCATGTGTTTGCATGATTATGGTGAGTAGGACAATAAGGATACCGCCTACAAAAATGCGTAGATATTGATTTTTTAGCTTCTTTTTGTATAAGGTTGTTGTCTTGTGGATAATAAAACAAAAAGCCATACTTATAATTGCACAAAGGGCAGACAGTAATACTACCTGAAGCACAGATTGGATGTTTATTTCGGGGATATTTGTAATCTGATAGCTTTCGGGCTTCATTCCAAAAAATTTTGCAATTGAAAAAGCAATTATGGAAGAAAGCAGACAGGGGATAAAGGCTACATAATACAGTACACCAACACTGATTACTTCCATACTGAAAATGGTAGCGGTAATCGGAGTGCCAAAAAGTGCTGCAAATACTGCACTCATGCCGCACATTGTTACCACATGTATGTCTTTTGCACTCAGCTTGAGTTTTTGAGCAATTGTAGAACCTACACTTCCGCCAATTTGCAAGGCAGCACCTTCACGTCCGGCAGAACCACCAAACAGATGGGTGATTACGGTAGCAATAAAAATCAGTGGTGCCATTCTAAATTGCAGGGGTTTCTCTGTACGAATGGAACGAATTACCCGGTTGGTGCCACCATCATTTAGCATATGACAGGTTTTGTATAGAAAAACAATAAATAAACCGCCTAATGGCATGGCATAGATTAAGACGGGATATGCTGTTCTTGTAGCGGTAACAAAGGCAATGCAGCGGTAGAATAAAGCACCAATCAATCCGCATACAATACCTGTAATGACAGAGCAAAAACCCCATTTTAGTAGAGATTTTAATAAATTCCATCCTAGATGTGATTTTCGTATGATTCGTTGTTTCCAAGTTTCTAAGTTTACTTTCATGGTATAGTCTCCTGCTTTTCATAAGTGGATAAATAATAAATACATTCTTTACTATCATAATTGCTAAAGGGGGATTTTTCAATCCTATTCTGAACTATTATCTTTTATCACTAAAAACATATGGAAAAAAAACAAAAAAAGAGATACAATAGAAATAATGAGAGTTCGTGTTTAATAAATGGGGGACAAAGGTAAAAACTATATGGGGGTGCAAAAATGGAGTATAGTAACTATATGCATAAGCTGGTACGAGCTTTTAAGGACAACCGTTCTACTAAGTTTATGTTTATTAAGCATTATGAAACACTTCTTATTTCACAGCAAGAGATTTATGAAAGTGTCGTGGATGAAACCGCCTCGACATGTTTATTATTTCATGCATTTCCGATGCATAGTATGCAGGAACCATATTCACCATTTTTAGAATGGATTCGCGGATTATACTATAGGTATTTTAGTGATGAAACTCCAGAAGAGTTTGTGAAACATGCAGGAGTATATCCATTGCAACAGCCTATTTTTGCTTCTTATATTCGTGAGGGAAGGGCAGAAAGAAAAGAGGATTTGCTGATTACAGAGTTAAAGTATGAGAGAAGGCGTATGTTACAGTCTTTGATTGACTTATATGTGTACGTTTCTAATCGAAAACCAATGTTTATCTTTTTGGAAAAACTACACTTGGCGAATGCTTCCTGTATTCAGTTTTTATATGAACTTATTATCAGTGATAAAGTGCATAACATCCAGTTGTTGGCTATGTACAATGAGGTATACCGTACTCCAGAGTACATTTTAGAGGACTGGAAACGCTTTATTAAAGAAGTGGAACGGCAGAATTTTCAATATGAGTGGGGCAGTGTAAATACAGAGACAACTATATCTACAATAGATGTACAGGATGTATTTATTCCCAAAACGGATTGCGTTGACCAATATTTGCATAATCTAAACAATTTGTACTTTTTCCTCGGTGTAGAGGATGCAAAATATTATATGGATATTATTACAGAGAGGATGCGACAGGGGACTTTAGAGGTTACCAAGAAGCAGGCGGCAAAATTTTATCAGATTTTTATTCTGATTTTACTTATGAATCAAAGATATCCTCAAGCATTGAAGATATGCGAAAATGTGGGACAATTGGGAGAAGAACTGGATGATGATTTGTTACGCTATAACTATTACTATTTGCTTGTCAAATGCCGTTATGGAATGGAACAATTGGAAAATAAAGTAGACTTGTATGTAAACTATTGTCAAGAAATTGCCCGAAAACATGGGGATAAACTGGCAGAATACAAGGCAGAAAACTTACGAATGTTATCCAAATATAATTATTGGAGAGATGTATTCAATCGTTCTAATGATTATCATATTACAGAACAATTCTATGAGCAGACGAAGCAATTTGGTTTTCGGAATATGTTGGCACATATTTGTGTATTTTGTTTTGAAGAAGATGAAGAAAGTCTGCGGGCTGTAGAAGAGGGGAATGGTAGTCAGAAATACTTTGAAAAAGGAATTGCCATTGCACAGGAACTAGATAATCAGGAGTTTTTATTGGATGCTTATGCACAGAGTATTGTTTTATTTGGTGAATATGGTTGTCATAATACAGTGGATCGCCTATACCAAAAAAAGCTGGAGGTTGTAGAAGCAGGTGGACAATTGATACAAAAAGTTCACACATATAATGGCATCGGGTACAATGCTGCCGTATCCGAACGATACCAAAAGGCAGAGGAGTATTTTAACAAAAGTCTATTTTATGCATTGAAATTAAAGGATGAAGAGGAAGTAGCCATTACACTTTATAATTGTGCAGTCAATAAGATGCTTGTCAGAGAATTTGAGGCAGCGATTGATGACTTAAATCTTCTTTTGCAAGTAATGGATTTGCTACATATGCATTCAATTAAGATTTGTGATACTTCCCGAATATATGGTATGTTGGGGATTTGCTCGCTTTACAATGAGGAAGAATATCGTTGTTATTTATGTTTGAATCGAATTGATGCTTATGTGCGGCATTTAAAATATATTGAAGATGAGGACCGTTATAGATATTGGCATGATACTTTATTTTTTGAGCATATGATAAGGGGTATGTTAAACTCCAGAGAAGGAAAATATGATTTAGCAGAAGAAGAATTCAGACAGGCAAATATGCATCAGGCTGCGGAAAAAAGTAGCCAATATCTCAATTATCTTTTGTATGTAGTGGAGATGGCAAAATTTTACAAAATGCGAGGCATGCTTGCACAATGGAGTAAAATTTTGGAGGAAGGAATTGAATTTTGCAGAAAAAATGGATATCATCTTCACGAAAATTTTCTTATGAAAATGCAACAAAACCGTACAGAAAGATTATGTAAAACACCGATTGCAAGACGCGAGATGAGTAATGCGCAGGTTTTGGAACAGGTGGAGAATTTAGCATTGCAGCATAACATGGAAATGAATCAAAGAGATCTTGATTTTATTGTTATATGGCAGGAATTGTTAAATCAGGATAATGAACCGGAAGAAATGACTAGTCAAGCAATTACACTGATGAAAAATTACTTTAATCTGGATGGTATACTTATTGTAAATAATCAAAAAAATGGGGCGCAGCTTACTTATTTTGATGGACCAGAATCCAACGGAAAAAACACAGTGATTACGGATCGGATTCGTAACTTTACGCAGCTTGAATTGGAAAAATTAGTGGACTATTTTCAGGCGCATAAACGTCCGATTTTAGTAAATCGTATAGATAAAGGATTTTTAGAATATCAGGAATTGCTTAGAATATTTGATATCAATCATATTATTACCATATTTGCATTCCCTCTTTTGGATAGTGAAGGCGGGGTGATAAGCGTATTGATTGGTTATGTAGAGATGCATAACAATTACATTGGAAGTCGTTATCTCCTTATGGAACATGACTTTACCATTTTAAAATTTTTCTGTAACCAATTTTACATCGCGTTAAAAAGATTGGAATATCTTGGATTGATCAATCGTATGAACAGTCAGCTTAGTGATATGGCAGTTACAGACTTGTTGACGGGACTTTATAATCGACAGGGATTCGAAAAAAGAATTAGAGAAGATGACCAGATGCCAAAAGAGAAAAATGTTATATTGTACATTGATTTAGATAATTTCAAATATTACAATGATACATTTGGGCATGAAATTGGAGATTATGTATTAGTACGTTTTGCACAGCTTTTAGAGCGTGTAGTAGATGACTGTGGTTATGCAGTTCGTTATGGTGGAGATGAGTTTGTACTTGTAATCAATGGACATGATATTGAATTTGGAAAAAAAGTTGCAAAAAATATATTCTTTATGATGAAGGATGGATTAAACAGTGCGATTGAGCGAAGGATTGGTGGCGAAGTGATTATACCAAAGGACAAATTGCTTTCCTGCTCAATTGGTATTGCCAGTTGCAACGGTTCTGATAACGAGCAGGTACAGGAAGCATTGAACAAAGCGGATAAAGGGCTTTATTATGTAAAAAAGACTACAAAGGGCAGTTTTGTTGTGTGGGACGAATTAAAAAATGTATAGAATAGAATCGATGAGTTGTTTGTGTAACTTAACAGAATATATGACAAAAAGGACATTCTAACGTGAGACCATCCGTGAAGAGGTGGGAAATGACGGGAAACCCCGTGAAATCAAGGGTTGTGGCGAATTTAATAGAGAAAAAATGAAGCATCTTTGACAGCGAATTTGAGAATAAGCTGTTTCGGATGCTTTTTTTGTGTCCTTGGAAGGGAGGGAAGTGGATAGAGTGCTTGGAAGCATTGGTTTTACTTGGTTTTTGAGCACTTGTTCTATCCACAACACCTCAAAGTTAGGTTGTAAGGACATTATACATCAGGCATCCTCTTCTGAAAATAGGTCAAGCGTTATAACGTGGCGTTATTACGTTACTGATTAAGTGTTGTCAATGTGCGTGTTTGTTTCGTAAAGTCCCATAAAATAAGGGTTTTTTGGGAGTAACGCTTGAAAAAAATGGCGTTACTCAATGCAATCAGTACCCGGAACCGTGGAGCCGGAACATGATACAAGCAAAGTAACAAAATAGAACTATTAAAAGTGAACTGTTACTTTGCTTTGTTTTCAAGGGAAAACGTATTTTTTCGGGAATTATTTTCCTGAAATGGCAAAGTAACAAAAAAGGGTTACAAGTAACCCGAAAACAGTATAAAAAATTAGCCTACCATGTCACCCGTTTCTGTATCTGCTGAAGGGGATGATTTTGCAGTCACATCTCTTTCTTTTTTCACCTTCCGGAGCTTTAGTTGCAATAAGCCCATGAGTTCCTCTTTGTCATCTTCAGGAAGCTCCCGGAAACCATTCAACAGCTCCTCTTCCAATTTGCAGATATTGGACTTCTGCATATTGGAAGATATTCCGGTTGCCAACCAATTCATATCACACTCTAACACTTGTGAAAGCTTATAAAATGCAATAACGGAAGGCGTAGTTTTTCCGTTTTCAATTTTGCTCAATGCTCCTGAAGTGATGTCACATCTCTCATATATGTCTGTTTGAGAGAGTTTCAATTCTTTTCTTCTTGTTTTAATACGTTCACCAATTCCTATCATATCTAATTCCATGATGACCTCTCTTTCTGCAAATTGGAATATTTATTCTTCCCGAAAGCAGAAAAAGTGTTGACATTCTGCAAATAGGAAGATATAATAAACCTTGCAAGGGTTACTTGTAACCCACTAATCCAAGATAAATCATATCAAAAAACTTAGTAAATCTCAATAGTCGGAGTTCTCCGGCACAAAGAAAGTCACCCGGTTCAGGGTATCAGGAAATGGAACTATGAAGGAATGAAGGAGGTGCAGGATGCAGAAGCAGGAATTTGAAGAAAGAATTGAAAGAACTGTCACGGATGAGCAGTACAAAGTGATTGAAGAAGTCTACATGTGGCATCCATCTATCCGGAACACATCCGGCAAAGATGAAGTTGCTGAACTGTATAAGAGCTTTGGTATGACAATCTTCCATGACATGCTTCCAAGAGCAAAGAAAGCCCATGAGCTTGATGAGCTCCTCCGGAACGCACAGAGAGAAGTGCAACGGATACAGGAAGAGATAGAAGAGCTGTCCTGTCCTACTTTAAGAGTTGAAGAATGAGACAGTGGCATCAGGGAAAGGAAGGTTTTATGAAGGTAACAAGGATACAAGACAAGTATAACCCGGACAAGGTTTGGATGATAAAGCGGTACCTGTGCGGTACATTCTATGTCAATCAGGAGATTAAGGGACAGAAGTTCTATGACCGTGATAGAAGGATGACAAAGCGGATGCTTGTCAGTATCGGAGTTTTAGCTTGAAGCCCTGATGTTCAAATATATAGAGAGGAGATGAGGCATTTGCTGAACCTGTCAAGTGATGAAATGGAAGCATTGGTTGAGCACAGAGAGAAGTTGGATGCAGAGCTTGAGCAGCTCCGGGAGAACCGGATGGAGCTTGAGGCAGAGATTGAGGGAAAGGAAAACGCTCTCAATATAATTGACAAAATTATAGAGGAGACGGAGGTGAGCTACTGATGAAGAACGGAAAGGCTCCCACAAGGGAACAGAAGAAGATAATGAAGGCTCATGGATTGGTGCCGGAGAATTGGCTTGTGGTCAAGAACCTTCCGGACTCATTGGAAGTAGTGAGCCGGGTATCTCTGAAGAAGGTTGGAGGAAAATCAAAGACAAGGACTATATCAAAGAGCCTGTAATTGGTTGGAAAGGTAGGCTGTAATGGAGAAATACAAGGATAGTGATGTGGAGCTGATGTCAATACTCCTGAAGCTTCAGGAACAGACAAGCCCCATCAGGATGTCCATAGGATACACAGTAGGCGGCACAGTCCGTCAGGGTATCATCCTGTATGAGGCGGCTCCAAAAGTCATTGAGACCCTTATAGAAAAAGGATACACCTGTGACCTGAATGGTTGCGGTATGAGGGTATACAAGCTGTGATGTGAGGTGAGCAGATGGCAACAAAGCAGACGAGACTGACACCCTTTGGGCGGAAGGTCAGGAAAAGGCTCATAGACAAGAATATGACACAGGTGGAGCTTGCTGCTTTGCTTGGATGCAATAAGCAGTACATCCACAAGATTTTAGTCGGTGAGCGTAGTGGAAAGAAATACATTGAGGCAATATCAAGGATACTGGATATTGAAATAGCAGCATGAAGGAGGTGAGCTGATTGGCTGAAGTATATGTCACATTGAGCGAAGCGGCGGAACTGGAAGGCGTTCAGTATCAGACAATGGCACGAAGAACACAGAGAAATAAAAAGAACTTTGTGACCAAGACCGAGAAGTCAGAGACAGGAGGAAGGGATGTTGTACTTGTGGCGGTCTCCTCACTGTCCAAGCAGGCAAGGAACGCATGGAAGGAACGGGAGAAGCTGAAATCTTTCACGGAAGAATTTCCGGACAAGAAAGAGGATGAGCAGAAGCCGGAAGTGCCATGGTATGTGAATACTGATGTTGATTGGTACATTGAAAACTACAAGGAGAGATACTACAAGGCTGTGGAGCTTGGGAACGTGGTCAGAAAGTTCCTTCAGTATGACGAAGGAGACCGGACAAAGTACGCTGAAGAGTTTGCACAGAAGTATCTTGGAAAAGGTCAGAGAACACTCTACCGATACACCAAGGCATACCTTGAAGCATCCGCATGGGCGGACAAGCTTGAGAAGGAAGACGGAGCAGGGCGTGAGTTCTTCAAGGTTCTCTGCCTGTGCCGGAAGCCAAAAGAAACCGGATGCTTTCCAAGTATCAAGCCGGAGGTCAAACAGGTTATCAAGAATATATGGTTCAATGAGGACTTTGCCCGGAACCAAGGAACCCGTGAGATGCTGTATGAGAAGCTGACAGCCATTGCCAATATCAACAAGTGGGAGAAGATACCATCCTATCAGACGGTGACAAGGTACATCAGTTACCTCATGGAGGATGAGGGGATGAGGAACGCTTGGTTCCTTGCATCCCGTGGTACCCGTGAGTACAAGAATAAGGTCATGGTGAAAGGAAGCAGAGACACCAAGGGGCTTCAGGTGATGCAGATTGTCATGGGTGATGAGCATACCTTTGACTGTTGGGTGAGCTACAAGCAGCCTAATGGCAAGGTTATAGCCATCAAGCCACACTTGGCTGCATGGGTAGACATGAGGAGCAGGGTCATCATGGGAGATGTGATGTGCAAGGATGCCAACTCTGACATCCTGAAGCAGAGCCTACTCAAAATGATATATTCAGAGCCGGGCGGAGTTCCGGAGTATCTCTACATAGACAATGGTAAGGACTACACAGCCAAGACCATGACAGGAAGAGACAGGAATGACCGGAGCGGCATGAACTTTGACAATGAGACAATGGGCTTCTACAAGAGTATAGGCATCAAGGATGACCACAGGGCTCTTCCTTATGAGCCATGGAGCAAAGGTCAGATTGAGAGGTTCTTCCGTACCGTGTGCAATAAGTTCACACGTTGGATGAAGTCATACACCGGAACACTGACAGGCTCAAAGACCTCTGACAAGGTGGATAAGGACATCAAGCGGATGCTTGAGAGAGGAGAACTCCTGACACTGGAAGAGTTCTATGAGAAGTGGCATGAATGGCTCACAACGGTCTACATGCACACGGAACACTCCGGACTGAAGAAGATGGGAGAGACTTATAAGAAGCCTTATGACTGCTTTATGAATGAGGACAGATACTTCAAGGCGGCACCGCCTAAGAGCTATGCAACCATGCTGATGATGAAGTCAGAGAACGTGCTTGTCCGTAACATTGGCATTACCAAGTGGGGATATGAGTACCGCTCTGATGAGCTTTGTGACTATATCGGGCGGAAGGTTGACATCAAGTATGACCCGGATGATATGGCTGTCCTGTATGTCTTTGACCAAAAGGGCAAGCGTATCTGTGAAGCATATTGTCAGGAGCTTCTTCAGATAGCTCCGAAGGTTACACAGAAAGCTCTTGAGGAGCACCTGAAGATGCAGAAGAGACAGCAGAAGCGTGACCGGGAAAGACTTGAAGAGGCAAGGAGACCGTTTGAGGAACTCAATGAGCAGTATGTTGGCTTCAATGAGACTACAGGTGGTATTGAGCTGATGATAGGTGGAAAGAAGCAGGAGAAGGCTGCAAAGGTCATCACGATACCTACAGACAGAACCTATCAGCAGGGTTTCAGAGCCGAGAAGAGAGAAGAGCCTGAAGCGGACAGCGAATACATGAGTAGGCAGGCAGAAAACGCCCTCAAGAAGCTTAGAGCTATAGGAGGATGATATGGTCAGGATGATATTGATTGGAGCTGCCCTTGTGGTTATGGCAGTTATAGCATTGGTTGAATTGGCGTGGTTGGCATTTTCGATTGCGGCGGCGTACTTGGAAAATATGAAATAAGGTTGAAGGAAAGGAAGGTTGTAAACATGGAAGCATTGAATACCTACAAAACAGAGAAGACATTGGCAGAGCAGATGAATGAGAGACTGGCGGAGATGAAGATGACGAAGGCAGAGGCAGCTCTCAAGATGAACTACTCAAGAGCAGCACTTAGTCAGTACCTCAATGGGAAGTATGCAAGTGACCCTACAGAGCTTGAGAAGAAGGTCAGAGAGTTTCTTGCCGCTACCGGAGGCGTTGCTGAAGGTCAGGAACCGGAGAACAGCGTACCTACAGGAGCAGGCACACTCAAGAAGAAGGTGGAGTTCTTTGAGAGCAGAGACTTTGTGCAGACCATTGGTGTGTGTCAGGCATGTCAGGAGTACATGGGGCTTGGGATAATCGTTGGAAAGTCCGGTCAGGGAAAGACACACGCCCTGAAGAAATATGCAGAGCTTCCAAGGGTGGCATACATTGAGTGTGATGACACAATGGCTTGCCGGGACTTGGTGGAAGCCATTGAGAACGGTATAGGACTCCCAAAGGGTTACGGTGGAACGATATGGAGCAGAGTCAACCGCATCCGTGAGTTTTTCAATACCAATGAAGGGTTCCTACTCATCATTGATGAGGCAGACAAGCTCATCAACAAGTACACACAGAAGAAGATGGAGATACTCCGTGGTATCTTTGACCAGTCGAATGTAGGCATTGTCATAGCAGGAGAGCCGAGACTTGAGACAGAGCTGAAGGGCAATCTTGCCCGGTTTGCTAACAGGATGGACTTCTATTACAAGCTGAAGGGACTGTCAAAGAATGAAGTAGTTGACTACCTTGAAGGATATGAGGTGGATGAGGCTGCCATGGGTGAGATGATAAGCCGGGCAACCAACACACAAAGCGGATGCTTCCGTCTGTTGGACAGAACGCTCAACAACGTGCTCCGTATCCTGAAGCAGAAGGGTGAGACCCGTATAACCATGAAGATTGTGAGTGAAGCATCCAACATGATGATGTTGTAGGAAGGAGAGAGTTCTATGAAGGAGATTAAGATTGTACTTAGTGGAGAGAAGGAAGAGCAGATTGCTCAACATATTATGAAGAGCGTATATGAAGCAATCAATGAGCATGGATACTGTGACATCAATCTGTGTGCAGATACTATCCCGGAGCCTAGAAAGGATATACAGATACCTACATTCCTGACGCAGTATGCAAGAGGCGGAGTCATTGAGAATGGGAACGATAAGAGAAAGAGAGGATAGTATGGCAGGAAATACATCACAGCCAAGTATCAAGAGGGTGTGGGGGATTGCCAAGAGTCCGGAGCTGAAGCTCACGGATGAGGAGCTGTATCTTCTTGTTCAGGCACATACAGGAAAGGACAGTATCAAGGCTCTCAACAAAAGGGAGCTTCAGACTGTCATCCGTGTACTTGGTAACATGAAGGACTCTGCTAAGAAGTCAGAGCGTGGAAGGAACCGATACAGCGGAAGTGAAGTCACAGAGAACCAACGGAAGAAGATATACAAGCTCACGCAAGAGCTTGGATGGGACAAGCCTGCAAGGGTCAATGGAATGTGTCAGAAGATGTTTGGTGTCAGTGCGGTTGAGTGGCTGAACTATCAGCAATGCTCAAAGCTCATTGAAGCTCTGAAGAGTATGTTGAAGAGGCAGAAGGAGAAGGAGGAGCAGGATGAAGGATTGCAAGCTAATAGTGACAGTCAGGGATGACAAGGTCAACTTTGAGGGACAGGACATCAGTGTTGAGGAGTTGGCACAGATAGCAGGCTTCCTTCAGGTGTTCGTTGGCATGGAAGGTCTGAAGCGTGGACTGGATATGGATGATGTGAAGAACAACATGCTTGACATCCATCTTGCTGCAATGGAAACGCTAGAGGAACAGCTCCGGGCAGGAAAACTTGACCCGGATGACAGCTCATAAGAGGAAGGAGTGGTATATAGTGGCGAAGAATAAACGGTTGACCAATAAGGAGAAGCAGGCAAGGGCAGAGTTCAAGAAGAGGATGCAGGACAAAGGGGTGCTTCCTCCGGATAAGCCGAAGCTGAACCGGAAGAAGTTCATTGATGAAGCAAGGGAAGAGTGGAATGGCAGAAGTAGTGACTGCTTTATATGGGAGCATTACCTCATGGATGCCATCTCCTACATGCTTTGTCAGAGAGAAGGGATGAGCTCAAGAGCCTCACTTGAGGCTGTAGGAGCTGCCAAAGTTCTGAAGCTTGCCATCAGGCTCCGTGAGTTCTCTGAAGAGGTCAGGGAAAAGGGTGAGCATGAGTACAAGTTGGTTGACCAGTACAACTATATCAAGGACATCTTGGATGCCTAGAAAGGAGCAGACACATGAGTACAGCTTACAAGAAGATGACAAGCCACGGGTCAATCAGTATCCCGGTGGCAATGAGGAGAGAACTTGGCATTGAGCCAAAAGACCCTATGATTGTGGAAGAGCATCAGGGTGAAATCAGAATAAAACCGTACACGCTCCGTTGTAATTTTTGCGGAACGACAGAGGATGTGCATGAGTTTCATGGGAAGGGTATCTGTGAAGCCTGTGCAACAAAAGCATTTGAGAAGTTAGGAGGAGGACAGTAATGGAACAGCAGACAGTGAAGAGCATGACCAATGAACAGCTCATTGGAGCATGTGTGTGGCTTGACCGTGAACAGAAGAAGAGCCGGGCTATGATGAACAGCTACAAGGCGGAGCTTCAGGCTAGAGGATTGGCTATCATGGAAGATCACAATGTGAAGTATGTGAAGTTTTACGGTGATGAGGGTAGTGCTGCCATCACAGACAGCATGAGCCTTGACATCCTGAACCCGGACAAGCTGAAGGAGCTTGTGGGTGAGGGAGTATACAAGATGAAGGTCAAAGAGGAGACCAAGACAACCTACAAATTTGACAGCAAATTTGAGAAGGCTATGAAGGCAATCTTCACAGGTGACTACACCTTTGAGACCACACTTGAGGAGTTCCTTGATGAAATGAGCATCAAGCCGGATGACAAGCAGAAGAAGCTCCTCCTGAAGAAACTGAAGGGAGAGTTTGAGAAGGACAAGGAGACTCTCATCTCTGTATTGGTTCCTGAAGGGGAAACAGTTCCGGACTTTGACGTGGAGCTGTGGTACATCTACCGTATCAAGAACGGGGAACTCATCAAAGCTTTTCTTCCGGAAGAGATGATTGATGCCATCATTGAGGGCATCCGGAAGAGCATCTTTGTGGAGACCAAGACATCCATCACATTAGACTATGATGACACGGAAAAGGAGGACTAATCATGGCAGAACAGAGCAAGGACATCCTTAGTGAATACACCAAGGACATGACTCCGGAGCAGAGAGCAGAGCTTCAGGAGAAAGTGAGCAACATGACGGAAGAGGAACTCAAAGAGTTCCGCAATAGTTTAGACCCTGACAGCATGGGATTTTTTGGAGAGGAGAGTGTGTAGAAATGGCAGCACCAAAGATTGAGAAGCTCCTGACCCCGTACAATTTCACAAATAAGGATAACGCAGGGCGTATCAAGTACATTGTTATCCATTATGTAGGGGCTCTTGGAGGAGCAGAGGCAAATTGTAAGTATTATGCAAGTAAGTATCTTGGAGCATCAGCACACTACTTTGTAGGCTTTAATGGAGAGGTATGGCAGAGTGTTGAGGATGAGGACATTGCATGGCACTGTGGAGCAAGCAGCTATAAACATGCAGAGTGCAGGAATAGCAACTCTATAGGCATTGAGATGTGTGTCCGCAACAAAGGAAGTCAGTCAGCGGAAAGCAAGGATTGGTACTTTGAAGAGGCAACTGTCAATGCTGCCATTGAACTGACTAAGTACCTGATGCAGAAGTATGGAGTTCCTGCTTCCAATGTTATCCGTCACCATGATGTGACCGGAAAGATATGTCCTAATCCGTATGTGTATAATTCGACAAAGCACACATGGGATGCCTTCAAGAAAGCTATTTCAGGAGGGACAGAGCAGAAGGACAGCATGACCAAGATAACCGGAAAATCTGAAGCTACAGCGGAGCAGATGACAGCATACATCAAGGCAAAGAATGGCAGCGTTGCACAGAGCGTACTTGATATGATACCTCTGTATCTGTCTGAAGGTGAAGCGGAGAATATCCGTGGTGACATTGCATTTGCACAGAGCTGTCTTGAGACAGGCAACTTCACCTTCTCCGGAAGTGCTGTGGAGCTCTCACAGAATAATTTCTGTGGTATGGGAGTGACACAGAACGGAGAGACAGGAAACAGTTTCAAAACGCCACAGCTTGGCATCCGGGCACAGATACAACACCTCAAGGCATACGCCAATACAACGAAGCTGAAGCAGGAATGTGTTGACCCACGCTTTGACCTTGTATCCCGTGGATGTGCTCCTTATGTGGAGTATCTTGGAATACAGGAGAACCCGAAGAGCAAAGGATGGGCGGCAGGAGCTGGATATGGTGAAAAGATACTAAAGATACTGGATGCAATTAAGGAAACCGGAAGCAGTCAGGCAGGAGATGGAAGTCCGAAGCCGGATGAGACCAAGAAGGATGATGACTTCAAGGAGTATCTCATCACAACCACATGTGATGTGCTGAACATCCGCTCCGGTGCAGGAACGGATAACAAGGTGGTAGGAGCTATCCGTGAAGTGGCAGGAAAGAAGAACAAGTACACCATTGTGGAGGAAAAGAACGGATGGGGCAGATTGAAGTCCGGAGCCGGATGGATAAGCCTCTCATACACCAAGAAGGTAGCTGCATCCACAGGCACAACATTCACACCGTATCTCATCACAACCACATGTGATGTACTGAACATCCGCTCCGGTGCAGGAACAGGATACAGTGTAGTAGGAGCCATCCGTGAAGTGACAGGAAAGAAGAACAAGTACACTATTGTGGAGGAAAAGAATGGATGGGGCAGATTGAAGTCCGGAGCCGGATGGATAAGCCTCTCATACACCAAGAAAGCCTCATAATAGTAGGAAGGAGGCTATAATGGTAGCAGATGAACTAACAAGAGCCCTCATTGAAGAGACCACATTAGAGGATATTTCAGAGAGCTACCGCCCTGTGGTGGACATCATAGGGATTGAGAAGTTCATTGAGCTTAGTGAGTATGCCAAAGGAGATGAGCTCTATTTTCCAAAGACAGAGAACATCATAGCTCCGGCAAGAAACAGGCGTATCAAGAAAGAGTGGAACGGATACAACTCAAAGGAGCTTGCAGAGAAGTATAATCTGACAACCAAGCAGATAGGAAACATACTGAAGGATGAGCCGATGATAGGACAGATGAGCATTTTTGACATGAATAATGATGATTGATTTTCCGAAAATGTTTCCCCTAAAGAGTCTTTCATAATGAGTATAAGATAAGAGCATGTACTTAGTACATGCTCTTATTGTTTTGTGCATTATTCTCAAAAAAAATGACAGAAAAGGAGTGGTTTGTATGACGAATTTTACAGTGGATGTATCACAGATTGTCCTCTTTATCGGTGTGATGGCGTTTATCGTCTCCATCATTACGGAGGCACTCAAAAAGTGGACATGGTTTGACAAGAAGGTGCCTACAGCCCTGACGGTCATCATCCTGTCCCTCATCCTCTGCCCGGTCTGCCTGTTGGGACTTGCGGCATATTATGGGGTAGCCATTGAGTGGTTCATGGTATTTGCATCATTCATTGCTGCCTTCATTGTGGCGTTGGTGTCAATGGATGGATGGGAAAGGGTCACAGAGCTTGCAGAAAAGCTCATCAGAAAGAAGTAGCCTATGGATTATGTTATCACGTTCTCTGATGTGATGGCAGGGGTTATCACTCTTGGGCTTGGAGTGATAACCTTCTTCATCAAGGGGTGGTTCAACAACCTCAAGAGCAGCACAGAGGAGATAAAAAAGCAGATTAAAGAGAATGATGACAAAGTAAATAAGAGAATTGACAAGTTGGAAGAGGAGACAGACCGGGATATAGCGAACATCAAACAGGAACTCAATGATATAAAGGGTGATTTTGCTACCACGTTTGTACTCCGTGAAGACTTCTTCCGCTCCATGAACGGAGTGGAGGACAGAATGAGGAGCATTGACAGCAAGATTGACAAGCTCCTAATGCAGAGTAACAGAAAAGAGTGAGGTGAACAACGTGAATGACTTAGAAAAAGCAGAAATCAAGCAGAACAAGGCAATCAGGGGATACATCATCCGGTGCTTGGTGAAGGGATACAACAACACAGCCCTCACAAGGCAGTTATCCAATGCCATGATAGCAGCCGGGCTCATCATATCCCCGGACATCAGCAAGTATCTTGATTATCTTCAGGGAGCCGGATACATCGAATTTACCGAGGAAAAGGTCACAGCCTACAATGCCTATGCCAATGATGCAGTCATCAAGCTCACCAAGGAAGGCGTAGACCTTGCGGAAGGTACGATTGAAGACAATGGGGTTGATATTTGATGGGTGATAAGAGAACCAAGCAGAGAATAACCTCAAAGATTGATGAGCTCCCTGAAGACTTGCGGATGAAAGTGGATGTGATGCTTGCTGACACATCCAATACCTATGAATATATTAGCCAATTCCTGAAGGGAGAGGGCTATGACATATCAAAGTCCAGTGTAGGCAGATATGCCACCCGGACAAATAACGCCATGCAGAGGCTTCTTGAAGCACAGGCACAGACTGACAGGCTGATACAGGTGGTGAAGGAGAACCCGGAAGCGGACTACACGGAAGCTGCCATACTCTTGACCATGAACGGGCTCCTGAACAAGGTGGCAACCGCAGAGGAAGAGTTCAATGAGATGCCACTTGATAAGGCAGGAAGGCTCATTGCTTCACTGTCCCGGACAAAGGTATATAAGGACAGGGTGAAGCAGGACATGAGAAGGAAGGCTGACATTGCTTTCCGTGAAATGGAGTCCGAGATGCTGAAGGTCATCAAGCAGGATGAGAAGTCAGCAGCACAGCTCAAGGAGATACTGGCAAAAGCAAAGGAGCGGATGATGGAAGATGATTGATATTGACAACTGGATGAGGGAGCTTGAGGAAGAGGAAGATATAGAAATCAAGAACAATGAGGAGTATCAGACCAAGCTCTTTGAGGAATATGTACTCCGTGGGTCAGACCATCAGGAGGAAAGAAGAAAACTGAATGAGAGGTATCTGTCCGGGGAGGAGCTCATGGGAGAGCATGGACTTAGAAAAGAACTTGCTGCCTTTGACATGTCATATTTTGGAAGGGCGTATCTTCCACACTACTTCATCCGGAAGTCACCACACTTCCATGAGGAGCTTGATGAGATATGGAGCCGGGGAGTAATGAAAGGAAGGAACCCTCTGAAGGAAGCAAAGGTCATATCAAGACTGAAGGGCTCCCGTCAGGTGGTGGCAGCTCCCCGTGGTCATGCAAAATCAACCAACTTCACATTCAAAGACAGTCTCCATGCCATCCTGTACGCATACAAGCACTACATTCTCATCCTGTCAGACTCTTCAGAACAGGCGGAAGGCTTTCTTGATGACATCAAGACAGAGCTTGAGGACAATGCAAACATCATCATGGACTTTGGCTCCCTGAAGGGAGACAAGGCATGGAGAACCGGAGTGATACTGACCAAGACAGACATCAAGGCGGAGGCAATAGGCTCCGGAAAGAAGGTCAGAGGTAGAAGACACCGGAACTGGAGACCTGACCTCATTGTACTGGATGATATTGAGAATGATGAGAATGTCAACACACCGGAGCAGAGGCGTAAGCTGAAGAATTGGTTTGACAAAGCAGTATCAAAAGCAGGGGATACCTACACAGACATCATGTATATAGGTACCATACTCCACTATGACTCCCTGCTCAACAATGTGCTTCAGAACCCAAGATATAAGACAAAGAAGTACAGGGCAGTCATATCAGAGGCGGTCAATACAAAGCTGTGGGATGAGTGGGAAAGCATATATACCAACCTCTTCAATGAGAACCATGAGGAGGATGCAAGGACTTTCTATGAAGCCCATAAGGAAAAGATGCTCCTTGGAGCTGAAGTCCTTTGGGAAGAGAAGCTGTCCTACTATGACCTGATGGAGATTAAGGTATCCGAAGGTACAGCATCCTTCAATTCAGAGCTTCAGAATGACCCGATTGACCCGGAGAGTGCAACATTCAATCCTGAATGGTTCGATTATTACGAACCGGAGCTCATGGACTTCTCAAGTCCGGAGTTCGTCTTTGTAGGTGCAAATGACCCGTCACTTGGAAAGAATAAGAAGTCAGATACAAGCTCTATCATCAACCTTGCCCTGTCTACCAAGACCGGGTACATGTATGTGGTGGATGCCTCCGTAGAGAAAAGGAAGCCGGATGTCATCATTGAGGATGTGTTTGAGATGAACCGGAGACTGAAGAGGGACTGCAAGAAGGGCTTCTACAAGTTTGGTGTGGAAGTTGTCCAGTTCCAATACTTTTTCAAGGAGGTCATGGCTGCAAAGTCAGCCGAGGAAGGAGAGTATATCCCGATAGAGGAGATACAGTCAACGGTCAACAAGGTACTCCGTATTGAGTCATTGCAGCCTGTCATCAAGAACAAGTACCTGAAATTCAACCGGGAGCACAAGACACTCCTGAAACAGCTTCAGGAGTTCCCTATGGGAAAGAATGATGATGCTCCTGATGGTCTTCAGATGGCGGTGCAGCTTGCACAGACAGTCAAGGCGGTAGCATCAAAAGCAAATTACAAGACAGTCCTCCGGAGACGTTTCCGGATGGGTAAAGGTGCCTACTAGGAGGTGTGATACAGCATGGCAAAAAGAAAGAAAAGGAACCGGGGCGGAGGAGTACCATTCAATCCGGATGTAGATACAGGAACAAAAAGACCCGTGACCGCAAGAGTGGCGGTTGGGGATGTCAATGACAAGTTCTCTGATTATCCATCCAACGGACTGACACCACGCAGGCTTGCCCGTATCTTCCGGGAAGCTGATGAAGGGAATGTCAGGGCACAGATGGAGCTCTTTGAGGAGATGGAGGAAAAGGATACACACCTCTTCTCACAGATGCAGACAAGAAAGCTTGCTGTGACGGGTCTTGATTGGGAAGTGCAGCCATTCTCTGAAGATGAGATTGACAAGGAGATAGCGGACTTCATAGATGAGCAGCTCAAGGGAATTGAGAACTTTGATGAAGTGCTCATTGATATGTTGGATGCCATTGGAAAGGGTATCAGCATCATGGAGCTTGCATGGACAGTAGAGGATGGAAGGAATGTCATTGAGGATATTGAGTATGTGCATCCTAAAAAGCTTGTGTGGGATAGTACCACGGATGAGCTGAAGGTATGCACAAGAGAGTATCCTTCCGGTGTGGAGCTTCCGGAGAATAAGTTCGTAGTACATAAGTACAAGGCAAAGTCAGGACACGCAAGCCGGGCAGGAATTATGAGGGTTGTCTCATGGATGTACCTGTTCAAGAACTATGACATCAAGGATTGGGTGAGCTTCTGTGAAGTGTTCGGTATGCCGCTCCGTCTTGGTAAGTATGATGCTTCTGCATCAGAGAGTGACAAGAAGCAGCTCATGGAAGCCATCATCAGTCTTGGAACGGATGCAGCCGGGATTGTGCCGAGCTCCACAATGATAGAGTTCATTGAGTCACAGAAGACCACAAGCGTAGAGATATATGAGAAGCTTGCCCGGTACTGTGATGAGCAGATAAGCAAGGCAATCCTTGGACAGACACTCACATCAGACAGCGGCGGAGGCTCTTATGCACAGTCAAAGACCCATAACGAGGTCAGGCATGACCTGACTGTAGCTGATGCAAAGTCATTAGCTGTGACAATCCGCCGGGACATTATCAGACCGCTTGTAGAGTTCAACTATGGAAGTGAAGCAAACATACCATTCTTTGGCTTTGACTGCCATGAGGTGGAAGACCAGAAGGAAGTAGTTGAAATATACAAGACACTTGCCTGTGATATGGGGCTTGAGATACCAAAGAGCCACATATACAAGAAATTCAACATACCGAAGCCGGAAAACGGTGAGGAAGTCCTGAAGCCGCCGCAGGCAGGAATGATGACAGCACAGCAGCAACCAATGGAAACAACGGAGGAGCTGAAGCTGAAGCAGGAAGAGGGACAGGCAGAACAGAGACAGGTGGACACAATCGTCTCCATTGCTAATAAGCAATCAGAGGACATCTTCCGGGAGATGATGAAGCCTATTTTCAAAATGATTGACAAAGCGGAGGACATGGATGAGCTGCAAAAGGTTCTGAAGGATGAAAAGAAGCTCCGTGAGTTGTATCAGGATATGGAGAGCCCGGAGCTTGAAGACCTGATACAGCAGGGCATCTATCTGTCACACCTGATAGGGAGGTCAATGGACTAATGGATGTATTGTATGGACTGACAAAGGACTTTGTCTTCAAGGAGGCGGTGGCGTTCCTGAAGGGGAAGAGAACACTGACAAGTGAAGAGTACAAGATGCTGTCTGATGAGAGCCGGGCAAAGGCTTTCACGGTGTCAGGATATACAAGTCTTGAAGTCCTTCAGGAGTTTCTTGACTGCCTGACAAAAGCAGCAGAAGAAGGAACCACCAAGGAGCAGTTCCTGGAAGATATGAACAGGTTCCTTGAGGAGCATGGATATGAGGGCATCAATCCTTGGAAGTGTGACAACATCTTCAGGACTAATATGCAGACCGCCCTCAATGCAGGACACTATAAGAGCATGACAGATGAGACCACAATGAAGCTAAGACCATATTGGAGATACCGGACAGCCGGAGACGGACATGTGAGAGAGTCACATGCAGTCATGGAAGGAAGAGTGTACCGGGCAGATGACCCTATATGGGATGTATGGTACCCACCCAACGGGTTCCGGTGCCGCTGCATGGTGGTGAGCTTGTCAAAAAAACAGGTTGAAAGGATGGGATTGCATGTTGAAACAGAGGCACCGTATGATGTGGACTACTCCACCGGAGAGATACTCACAAAGTTTCCTGACAAGGGCTTCTCCAATAACCCGGCAAAGACCGTATGGAAGCCGGACATGACCAATATATCTCCGGAGCTTAGGAAGATGTTTAGGGAGAGAAAACAGCCGGAAGATGGTGAAACAAAATGAGAGCCTTTTTAAGAGGCTGTGAGTGTTCGGATAGGTAAATCTAAGGATATTTACATTGAGAAGCTCTAAGGGGCGTTATAACGCGTTATAACGCTATCAGAAAGCAAAGGAAAGAGGTGAGCGGATATGGCAAAGCTGATTGCATGTGCCGGACAGGGCGTGGAGCTCTCCGGTGTGCCTACAGAAATCAAAATACTTCCCCTTGGAAGAGTACATTCCCAAAAGGGGGACTTCAATGTGGATGATGAGAGCTTTGAGCTCATCCGGAAACAGTTCAAGGACAGAAAGCTTGACCTTGTCATTGATTATGAGCACCAAACACTGTCAGATGTGCAGGCTCCGGCAGGCGGATGGATAAAAGACCTCTACAAAGGTGAAGATGCCATCATTGCAAAGGTGGAATGGACACCAAAAGCAGCCGAGTACCTGAAGAATAAGGAGTACAGATACCTCTCCCCGGTGGTATTGGTGCGAAAAAGAGACCAAAAGGCAACAGCAATACACTCTGTTGCACTTACAAACACACCTGCTATTGATGGGATGTTTGCATTAGTGAACTCCCTTGATATAGAGGACATTTCAGAAGGAGGAAATATCATGGACTTAAAGGAACTTGCAAAGGCATTAGGACTTCCGGAGACCGCAACGGAAGAGGAAATCAAGAAAGCGGTTGAGGATGCTGCAAAAGCAGCAGAGAAGCTCAAAGAAATGGATGGAAAGAAGCCGGGTGAAGGAGATGGGAAGCCGGGAGATGGTGAACCGAAGCCTGAAGGGGCTGACATGGTGGCAAACAGCACCATCCTTTCCATGCTTGGACTGAAGGCGGATGCCAAGACCGAGGATGTGGCAGCTTCCATCATGGCTCTGAAGGCAGGAGCACCGGATACACAGGCTGAACTCCTTGCACTCAAGCAGCGTATGGCTGAAAGAGATGCAGATGAGGAGGTTCAGAAGGCATTGAAGACAGGAAAAATCACAGCCGCACAGTCTGAATGGGCTAAGTCATACGCCCTGAAGGATATGGAAGGCTTCAAGGGCTTTGTGGACAAGGCTCCTGTAGTAGTTCCGCAGGGCAAGCTTGACCTGAAGGATGCTCCGGCAGCTTCCAACTCTGATGAGGTGGATATAGCCATCCTCAAGAACATGGGAGTATCCATGGAGGATGTTAAGAAGTACAACAAGAAGGAGGACTAAGAGATGAACAGAGCAGGAAACGAGAGAACCGGGAACCGGATGCTCAACATCCCTGTCAAGGGAGGAGCAGAACTGACAGAGGCAACAATGGCAGCCATCAATTCAGATGGTTATGCAGTAGAGGCAACTGCTTCCGCCGGGCTCCTGATTGCCGGATGTGTGCAGAGATATTGTGACAACCGTAACGGGGCAGATGGTGAGCAGACTGTCAGTGTGAAGCGTGGGACATTCGTATGGGAGAATGATGGAACCATCAAAGAGACTGACATCCTGAAGAAGTGCTACATCAAGGATGAGAAGACAGTGACCATCACAGCGGATGGCTCAAGTGTAGCAGGCACCATCTTAGAGGTAGATGATGATGGCGTTACAGTAGACATAACACAGGTATAAGGAGGACATGAAACATGATTGTTAATCAGGCAAATTTACACGGACTTACAGTGGGATACTCAACAGCTTTCAACAAGAGCTTTGATACCACACAGTCCAATTATCAGAAGGTTGCAACTGTGGTACCGAGCACCACAGGAGAGCAGGATTACAAGTGGCTTGGTCAGATGCCGGGCATGAGAGAGTGGATTGGTGAGAGAGAAGTACAGGCTCTTGCTGCTTATGACTACCTCATCAAGAACAAAAAGTTTGAGATGACCATTGGTGTACCGAGAGATGACATTGAGGATGACAAGTATGGAGTGTATACTCCTCTCTTCTCCAACATGGGAGAAGCTGCTGCATTGCATCCGGATGAGCTTGTCTTTGGTGCTATGATGAGCGGCTTCAATGAGAAGTGCTATGACGGGCTTTCATTCTTTAATACAGCCCACAAGGTAGGTGATGCGACCTACAGCAACAGAAGCAATAAGAAGCTGTCAAGGGAGTCCTACATGGAAGGAAGAAGCTCCATTATGAGCATCAAGGGAGATAAGGGCAAGAGCCTGAAGCTTGTGCCTGACCTTTTGGTTGTACCTCCGGCATTGGAGGAGACAGCAAGGCTCATCTTGGAAGCAGACCAGATTGACGGTACCACAAACGTGCTGAAGGGAACAGCAAAGCTTCATGTAGAGCCTGCCCTTGCAGAGCATCCGGAGTATTGGTTCCTTCTTTGCACCAACCGCTTCCTGAAGCCTTTCATCTATCAGCTTAGAAAGAAAATCAAGTTCACATCCTTAACAAGAGACACTGATGAGAATGTCTTCATGTTGGATGAGTACCTGTATGGAGCTGATGGAAGAAGCAATGCAGGATATGGTTTTTGGCAGATGGCGTATGGCTCTACCGGAGAAGTAGAAGCACAGGCACAGGGATAAGAAGTAGGTGATTGGAATGTACTGTACTGTTGGAGAGGTTCTTGAAATGATAAAGGATGATATGAAGAATGTCATCATTGGAGATGAGTACATAGAAGATGAGCAGGAGCGTGAAGCTAAGATTGCAACACTATGTGAGTCTGCTATATCTGATGCTTGTGCCGAGATTGACGGGTACCTTGCCAAACGGTACAGAGTTCCCTTCACTAAGACACCACAGGTCATCAACAAATTTGCAAAAGACATATCTGTATACAACCTTGTATCAAGGACAGGTATAGATGAGAGTGACCGGGAGAAGACCTTCCTGAACCGATACAACGCAGCCATCAAGTTTCTGCTTGATGTGGCAAAGGGCATCATAAGCATAGGCGTTGAGGAAAAAGGAGGAAGCAGCGAAGCAGCCAATGGCTTCAAGATGAAGTCTTCAGGCAGGGTGTTCTCAAGGGACAGTATGAGAGGATGGTGATGGGATGTCGTCAATCAGGGCAGAGATGTCCGGAGATACTGATGAGCTGCTCCAACGCCTGAACCGATTGAGCCACCTTGAGACCCGTGGGGTTCTGAACTCCATAGCGGAAGGATTGAGGACTTCCACAGTGGAACGCTTCACGGAGGAGAAGACTCCGGAAGGTACAAGTTGGAAGCCATCCATCCGGGCACAGGAGGAAGGCGGCAAGACGCTCACCAAGACCACACAGCTCAAAACAAGCATCCGGTCAGAAGTGAGTGACAGTGGACTTGCAGTAGGTACCAATGACATCAGGGCTGCCACACACCAATTTGGTGATGAGCGGACAATAAGAGCAAAGAATAAAAAGTACCTCACATTCAAGATTGGTGGACAATGGAAGAGAGTAGCCTCTGTCAAAGTAAGCATACCACCAAGACCGTTCTTGGGTATCAGTGAAGAGGATGAGCAGGACATCAAGGACACCTTGGAGGAAATTTTTGAGGAGTAGGACATGGTAAAGGAAAGGAACTACTTAATAGAAACGCTGAAGAGCTCCGGCATCAAGAGTCAGGTCTACACCAATATGAAAAAGCTGAAGGCAGGAAACGAAGTCCACGTTGGTGCAGTATTGCGAAACGGTGAGACATTCGCACGCTCCGGCTCAAAAAAAACATACATAGACCAAGAGGGGCAGCGGAAGCGTAGAGTGAAGCTGTGGGACAGGAGCACATCACTCCATGTAGTGATAGCGGACACATCAGAGGAGAAGGTGGAGGAAATCCTTGAGAACTTTCTCCAAAACCTGAAGAAGGGAATTGATGTGGATGGTAACTGGGTGAATATCGTGGTAGGTGAAGCGGACTGGGTAGAAGAGGGTGACAGTATCCTGAAGGCGAAAGTAGCGGTACAGTTCGACATCACTTTTGAAGGCGGTATCTATCAAGATAGAGACATTAAGCCAATGGACATTGGCTCTGTCGGATAAGGAGGAATAATCATGGCAGAAACAAAACAGGCTGCATCCTTAATGAGCATTGAGGAACTCAAGCAGAAACTTGGTGTATCTGATGCGGTGTTTGAAGGAACGAAGGCAGCAAACGGATGGAAGAGTGGAAGACAGGTGGAAGAGAAAGAGTTCAAAGAAGCCTGTGAAGCCTTCCGGAAAGCCCCGGTTGACGGGAGTAAGAAAGACAAGGAGGCAAAGGGATAATGTTTGGAGATGTAAATGTAAAAGTCGAAGACGGGAACCTTGGGAGAAGCAGCTCCACGGGTACCGGGACATCAATCAAAATCGGCATTTCCAATGTGGAAAGCAAGTCACCTATCCTGATTAGTGGCACAATGAACGCCAAGAAAATCAAGGAGAAGGTTGGCAACACACCTCTTGCTGATGCCTGCATTGATGCGGTTGAGTGGGGAGCATCCTCAATCTATTGCATCCCGGTGAAAGCAGGGACAGCCGGAACCATTGGAAAAATCACGGAAGACAAAAAGGGATACGGTACCTTTGAGGTAAAGGGAAGCCCTAACAATGCCTATGACATTGTGGTTGAGGTAATGGATGCCGGAGAGTGCAATGAGGGAAGCTTCAGATACTCATTGGATGGAGGAAATACCTTCACAGAGGAAATGACAATACCTATCACCGGAGAGGCAGAACTGGCAACTACCGGACTGACTGCAAAGTTCACGGATGCAGAAGGCGGTGACAGCTTTATGGAGGGAGACCGTTTCACATTCTCCTCCACATCACCGGCTATGAGCAATGAGTCAGTAATCAGTGCGGTTGAGAGCCTCATCAACAGCCCTCTTATGTTTGAGTTCGTTCATATCGTTGGAGTATCATCCAAGGCTTTGTGGGCTTCTCTGTGTACGATTGCCAATGACTTCCTGACTAAGTACAAGAGACCTCTGTTCTTTGTCTGTGAGGCAAGAGGAAAGAAGGCGGATGAGAGCCTTGAGGATTATGTGAACGCAATGCTTGAGGAACGGAAGGGCATCAACAATATCTACATGCAGGTTGTATGTAGCAATTCCCGTTATCAGAGAATGGATGGAAGGGTTCAGGACATCAACAATGCAGGAATTGTGACCGGACTCTATGGAAGAGCCAAAGAGTCACAGAGCATTGGAGAGGTGAAGAGCTTCCCTATCTCTGAAGCAAAGCTTCTCAAGCTCCTTCCTGAAGGAATTGAGGACTATATTGAGACCTTGGACAAGGCAAAGTATGTGACCATCAGGCAGTACATTGGCAAGGAAGACTACTATGTGACCTCTGCAAACATGATGTCACCTGAAGGTAGTGACTACTCCTATGCTGAAGATGTCAGGGTATCGAACAGACTTGTCAAGGCTGTCAGGGCAAAGGCACTTGATGAGCTTCAGGTGGAGGTTGACCCGGAAGATATTGAGACAAGCATCACCAATATTCAGGAGCAGCTCAATACACCTGTGGAAGATGCTGTCCGTGATAAAATCATAAGCTCCGGAAGCGTGACCATTGACACGGAGAACCTCAACATCCTTGTGGATGAGAAGCTTGACATCAATATCACTTATGTACCTATGGGTCATGTGAGGGAGATGAACCTCACATTTGCAGTAGAGAACCCTTATTCAGCATCTTAGGAAGGAGGTAGAGGCAGATGGCAAACAAGCAGTTAATCAACGGAAAAGCCTATGACTGGTCAAGTGTGACAATCACAGCTTCCGGCATGGAGAACATGGAACCCATGGAAATCTCCTATGATGATGAGGAGGAAAAAGAGCCTATCTATGGCAAGGGCGGAAAGATTAGAGGTTATGGTACCGGAAATCAGAAGAACTCCGTCAAGATTTCCCTGCTCCGTGAGGACTTCAATGAGATGTGCAGGGTCATCCAGTCAAAGGGATACAAGAACTTCTACAAGTATGTTATCCCGAAGATTGTAGTGAACTATGCAGACGAAGGAGCTGCAACCTGTACGGATGTCCTGACCAATGTTGTGCTGTCAAAGCGTAGCTTCAAGGCGGCACAGGGAGACAAGTCCATGAAGGTAGACCTTGATGGTATGGCAATGGGCGGTATCAAAATCAATGGTCTTGATGCGTAACTAATAACAAAATAAATGACAAAAACGGAGGTATAAACCATGAATGATACAAGAGAAGAGCAGCTCCTCAATGCAGGAAAGGCTGCTGATGCAGAGAAGAAGACAGATGTGGAGAGCCTGAAGAAGAAATATGCAGCTTCAGATGAGAAGGTCTACACGGTAGTAACAACGGTACAGGTGGATGATGAGACAGAGGATGAGTTCACATTCCTCTTCAAGAAGCCGAAGGCAGCATCCTATGACAGATATGTGAAGACCATGTCCAACTCTGTGACAAAGGCATCTAAGAGCTTTGCTTTTGACAACATCATTGATGAGCAGAGAGACATGCTCAAGGAAACAGTGGAGGAGTATCCGGCAATCACTATCAGCCTTGCAGATAAGCTTCTCCGTATGCTTGGACTGGCAGACACTACATCAGTAAAAAAGCTGTAGAGGATGCCAAGGAGCGGTTCAAGAGCAGCTTTGTGAGCTATGGGAAGATGGTCATATATACCTATCTTCCCAAGGAACTGCTTCCAGAAAGCTTTGAAGACCTGACCTTTGAAGAGTTCTTTGAGCTGTATGGTCAAGCGGACTGTGCAAGAGAGATGAGAATTGAAGATATTGAGACAGGCGTAGCAAAAGGAATAGCAGACAATTTTAGTAATGACGAATAAAAAAGCCCCACAGCCGGAAACTGTGGGACTTGATACACCTCTATGGTCTTGTAAGGAATAGTATATCACATTTTAAGTAAAAAGCAACAGGGAGGTGGTTGCATGGGTATGGAGTCAGTATACAAATTGTCTGTCATCCTGAACTTGGTGGATAATCTTTCCGGTCAGATGAACAGTGTGCAGAGCAGCGTATCCGGTAGTGTAGACAAGCTCAATTCTGCCTTTGGAACCATGCAGAAGGCAGGGGTAGCAATGGCAGGAATAGGTGGAACCATCACCGGGCTTGCCATGAAAACAGTCACAGCCACCTTTGATACACAGAACGCACTTGGAGAGCTTTCCTCTTTGGGAGTGAAAGACCTGAAGGCGGTGGAGGATGCGGCAAAGAGCTTCTCCAACACATGGGCAGGAACAAGCAAAGCGGACTTCATAACGGCATCCTATGATATTAAATCAGGTATAGCATCCTTGACGGATGAAGGCGTGGCACAGTTCACACAACTGGCAGCCCTGACGGGTAAAGCCACAAAATCAACAACGGAAGAGATGGGCTCACTATTTGCCACAGGTTACGGTATCTATAAAGGTTTTTATGATGATATGTCTGACCTTGAGTTTGGTGAGATGTTCTCCGCCGGAATTGCAACAGCAGTTAAGAACTACAAGACATCCGGCTCCGAGATGGCAAGTGCGATATCAGCACTAGGAGCCACAGCTACAAATGCCAATGTCCCACTTGAAGAACAGCTTGCCATAATGGGACAGCTTCAGACTACAATGTCCGGTTCTGAAGCAGCAACAAAGTATAAGTCCTTCCTCAATCAGGCATCCAGTGCCGGAGAGAAGTTGGGACTGACCTTCCTTGATACCAACAATCAGCTACTATCAATGCCGGACATCCTGACAGAGCTGAAGAGTAAATATGGGGAGACCATTGATGCAGTAGAGAAGAGGGAACTGAAGGAAGCCTTTGGAACGGATGAGGCGGTTGCCCTTATAGACCTTTTATACAACAATGTTGAGACCCTTGACAGTGGAATACAGGACTTGCAGGGAAGCATGAAAAACGGAATATCTGTGACGGAGGAGATGGCGGAAGCCATCAACAACACACCGGAGCAGAAGTTCCAAGTGCTGAAGCAACAGATACACAACAATGTGGAGGAACTTGGAAATGGACTACTTCCGGCAGTCAACAATACCATGGACAAAGTGAGCGGACTGATACAGAAGGGTTCCAAGTGGATAAGCAACAATCAGGAAACGGTTCAGAGCATTATGAACATAGCCCTGAAGCTTGGAGTATTCCTTGTGATAGCAGGAAGCGTGATGGGTGTGATAGGAAGCCTTGGAAAGCTTTTCCTGTCAGCAAAGAACGCTATAGGACTTGTGAAGACCGCAACCTTGGGAATGAATACAGCCTTCCTTGCTTCCCCTATAACGTGGGTGATAGCCGGAATAGTGGCTCTAGTAGCCGCCTTTGTAGTCCTATGGAATAAGTCAGAAGCCTTCCGTGGCTTTTGGATTGGACTATTTGAACAGGTGAAATCATCCTTCATGCAGGCATGGCAGACATTGAAGCCTGCCCTACAAAATCTAGGTCAGAAGTTCATGGAACTGTATCAGGCGGTGCAGCCAATCCTTGAGGTACTAGGTGCTGTCTTAGGTGCAGTCCTGACGGTAGCACTTGGTCATTTCGTTGGTTGTATTCAGGGAATTATATCCGCACTGACCCCGTTGACCAATGCCCTCTCAAGTTTGGTGAGCTTTGTTACCAATGTGGTGAACATGATTGTCTCACTATTCAAGGGCGATTTTTCGGGAGCTCTTGACTTTGCATCCGCAGCAGTCGGAGACCTGAAGGACTTCTTTTTCAACTGCTTTGATGCCATCCTCTCATTCCTTGGTGGGTTTGCATCCGGATTTTTGGATGTGGTTGGTGGTGCATTGTCGGCAATCGGCATAGATGCAACCGAGACCATAACGAAGATGAAGGACACCATCAAAAACGGGCTTGAAGCGGTGAAGGGCTTCTTTGGAAATATCTTAGGAGCTGCATCCGACACCGTGAAGGAAAAGCTTGGCAATATGAAGGCAGCCTATGAAGAACATGGCGGCGGCATCAAGGGCGTAGCAGCGGCGGCTGTAGAAGGCGTGAAGGGATACTACACAGCAGGCTTCACATTCATTGACAACCTGACGGGCGGAAAGCTCACAAACATCAAGAACCAATTCAGTGAGAAGATGTCCGGTGTGGCAAATGCAGTATCATCCGGAATGTTAGCAGCTAAGAACTATGCAAGCACACAGCTCTCCAATATGCAGGCTGCATATCAGTCAAGCGGCGGAGGCATAAAGGGAATTGTAGCAGCAACAATGACAGGAGTACAGGGTACCTTCAGTACAGCATACTCCGTGATAAACAATCTGACAGGTGGGAAGCTTGAGAGTATACGCTCTACTATAAGCAATAAGATACAGGCGGCAAAGGATACGGTCTCTTCAGTTCTTGACAGTATCAAGTCAGCCTTCTCATCAAAACTTGAAGCGGCAAGGTCTGTAGTGTCCAGTACGATTGAGAAAATCAAAGGAGTTTTCAATTTCTCATGGAAGCTTCCGGACTTGAAGCTGCCACATATTAGTGTAAATGGTGGACAGGCACCTTATGGTATCGGCGGAAAAGGTTCATTGCCATCCTTCTCCATCCAATGGTACAAGGAAGGCGGTATCCTGAACGGAGCAACCATCTTTGGAGCAATGGGAGGGAACCTCTTGGGAGGAGGAGAAGCCGGAGCTGAAGCGGTGCTTCCATTATCCGAACTGTGGAAGCAGATGACAGAGATTGTCAAAGGCGTAGTCAAAGGAGAGAACGAAGAAAGCGGTGATACAGTACAGCAGACCGGGGCAAACATCACAAGTGCTTTGACCTCAAAGGCTGCATCAGTACGAAAGGAAAAGGAAAGCAAGACAACAACCACAAAAGAGACATACACATCAGAGAGATGGGGCAAAGAAGGCGGCACCACCATCCATCAGATTAGCTTCACTGTAGATATAAGCAAGATTAAGGACTTACCTCTGCTCTACAAGCTGATAGATGAGCTGAAGGATGCACAGAACCGGACAGACAGCCCTACTCCGGCAACAACATAGGAGGTGAGGCGGTATGCTGTATGTGCAGGAAAAGGTAGTGAAGCTTGGAGGTATATATCTTGAAGGTCAGGTCACAAGCGTGGAGGTTCAGGAAGCCGGAAGCGTGTATGTGGCACAGGATGAGAAGGGCAGATACAAGAAGTCACAGCCTGTAGGCTATGAAAATGCCAAGGTGATGATAGACATACTGCTTGAGGACACAAAGACTGCTACCACATTGGAACAGCTCACGGAGATGCAGCGGCTTTTCAAGCCTTATGGTCAGGACAAGCCGAAGCTTCTTCCAATAGTCAATGAAGACTGTGCAGTCCGTGGTATCACAAAGGTATACTTCAAGAACCTCACCTCTAAGAAGGTTATATCAGAGAGCAAACGGATAGCTTCATTGGAACTGTGGGCTCCTGATATAGCCGGGATAAAGGTGAAAAAGAAGACCACAAAGAAAAAGACTACTAAAAAGAGCACAAAGAAGTCAAAGAGTAAGAAATCAAAAAGCAAAAGCCCGGCAAAGGACAGCCGGAACACAAGCAGAGGTAAGAAGGCAGCAAGGGCGGCTGTGAAATAGCAGGAGGTGAGAAGCTTGGGATACAAGAAGCTAATATCCCCGGAGTTCCGGGTGACAGTAGGAGACTATGAGGTGACGGATGGTATAGAGGTTGAGTGTTTCTCAAGCAAAGAGTCTCACATGGACTGGTGCCGGGTGGAATTATCACCACAGCTTCAGGGAGTCCTGAAGTTCAAAGATATGGATGAAGCAAGCGTTGAGCTTGGATATGAGGATGACTTTGACAGCCTGATTGATGGATATGTCAGATGCGGTGACACGGACTACTGGAAGGAAATAATGATAAAAGATGACATGATGAAGCTTGACAGAGTGACCATCAAGGCATCCTTTGTAGACTGTGAGCCGCAGGATGTCATCCGGTATGTATTGGCATGTGCAGGGATTGAGGACTATGTGCTGTCTGATGAACATTATGGGAAGAAAGACCTTTTTGTCATTGACAGAAAGAGCGGTATCAATACCATAGCAGAGGTCAACAGCTCATGGGGCATCAAGAACCCGTTCTTCTTTCAGAAAAAGGTATTCTATTGGGGAACCAAGGAAGAACAGAAAGAGATATATGTACTTGAGGAGGGAGAGACCATCCTGTCCCTGAATAAGTACGGAGACCTTTGGGAGGCGGAGACAATAGCCATCCCTTGGATACACCACAGCCAAGAAGTTGAGGTGCAGCACAGCAAATACAGCGGAATTGTAACAGTAGAGAAGACAATAGTGAGAAGTGATGATACCGGAGCGGTACACATGTATATCTATTTTGCAGGAGGTGAGAAGGATGTCTGACATGATGAAGATGTTTGTGGAGCAGGAGCTTCAAAATCAGATAAAAGAGAACTATCCACACATGCAGTATCCGCCCGGCTTATATGCAAAGGTGGTATCTGTGAGACAGAACGGAGAGCTGTATGAAGCAACTCTCAAAATACTTGACAAAAACAAGCAGCCTGACATCCGCTTCCCGGAGGTACCAAAGGTGAAAACTGACATACCTGTCCTGAAGAATGAGATTGTGGCAATCGTGCTCATGTATGGTGAGTGCAAGCCTTATATCATAGGGAGGTGCTTCTGATGCAGATAACAGGTGCAAATGATGTAGACATCATGCTTGATGAAGATGGTCAGCCTGTATCAGACGGGAACGGGGACACAGCCCTTGTATCGGATGATGAATGTTGGCTTCAGGATATTAAGAATGAGGCAATGACAGAAGAGGGTGAGCTCTTCTATGAGGATGAGGAAGGGGATGCAAGCTATGGGTGGAGCCTGCTTGACTTTATGCAGGGAGAGTATGATGACTTCACACAGATGGAAATACAGCAGCGTATCCGTTCCAAGATGTCCAAAAGGGACTATATTGATGCCGGAAGCATACAGACAACGGTGAACTTTGACGGTCATATATACCATATCAGGATAGCCTTCCGGAGGACAGACAGCAATAGTGAATATAACATTGACATTGAGAGCAATGGCGTGGAGGTGATTGTGGAATGATAGATGAGAGCATTATGGAGAAGATTATCCCTCTCCCGGATGAAGATGAGGAGATGGAAAAGGTACAGGGAGAGCTTGAGGGTGAAGGCTTTCCTATAACGAACTTCAAAAAGGGCGGCATCTTCTATCACCTTTGCCGGATGCTTGTGACCATATACATAGAGCTGAAAGAGCTTGCCCGTACTATCGTGAATGGATGCTTCATCAAACATGCTGAAGGAGACTGGCTGAAGATTAAGGCTGCCGACTATTCCAAACAGCAGAAGGAGGCAAAGGCAGCAAGAGGTTATGTGAGCATATACAGGAGTGAATACAACAATGCTCTTCAGGTAACAAAAGGACATTGTTTCAAAACAGAACCGGATGCCGGAGGCAATGAGCTGAAGTTCTATTGCTGTGAGAATACGGTCATTGATGCCGGGGAACCTGTAGGAAGAGTGCTTGTGGAGGCTGAAGCTACCGGAACCTATTACAATATAGCACCGGGAAGAATAACCATATCCATGATACACCTTGATGGTGTGGACTATGTGACAAATGAGGATGACTGGCTCTTTGAGGAAGGAGCTGAAGAGGAAGACCTTGAAGACCTCCGTGACAGATGTATGAGCTCATGGGCGGAGCTTGCAACACGAACCATAGAAGAGAAGCTCCGGAACGCTGCAAAGGCTGTACCCGGTGTACTGGATGCCCGGATTGATGCACAGCATCCAAGAGGTCAGGGCACAGTGGATGTGATTGTCACAGGTGCAGCAGGAGAAGCTTCTCCGGAGCTGATAAGAAAGGTGGGTGAAGCCATTGAGCCGCTGAAGGGAAACTATGAGGACTATCTTGTGAAGTCCAGTGAAGTAGTGAGACAGGACTTTGAGCTTGTGATATACCTTGCTGAAGATGCGGCAACGGATGGAGTGGATGCACAGGCAACAAAACTCATTGAGGACATGATGGCTCTGACAAGGGGAGAAATGAATACCCTATACAGGGACAGCATCATCCAAGTGCTTAGTACAAAGATTGATAACTACAGGAAGACAGACATCTTGCAACCGTCTGATGACATGGTTCTTGAACAGGACAAGGTCATCATGGCAGGAGACATCAATGTGACTGTCCGGAACGTAGTACAGAGTGCAAGGGGGAAGGAGTGATGCCGCCATGATAGAGAACTTTATTGAATACATGTGGTATCTGCTCACTACTCCTCTGAAGAAGCTGAAGAAAGCACTGAATAAGTGGTACATCCTTTGCCGGGTGTTCGGCAAGAGGTTTGATGAAGCAAAGGAAGACATACTCCGGGCAAGGGATGAGGGAATGGTTGCTACATGCAGCCATGAAATGCTCCCGGTACATGGAGCTGATAGAAGGCTCACCCGGTATGAAGGAGAACATCCAGAGAACTTCCGCTCAAGGATAGCCATGTATGAGGAGATATGCAAGCTTGGAGGTACCAATGAGGGAGTGCTGCTTGCGGTGAGGACTCTTGGATATACTTCCCCGGTTCTTGTGAGAGCAAATGACCTGACAGGCTTTTCCCATTTCACACTTGATGGAAGTTGGCTCCTTGATGGGAGCCGGACATTGGAGTCTGATACCATTGAAAACAGATGGGCGGAGTTCTACATAGTAATTGTGATGGATGCGGATGAGGAGCATCCTATCAGTTTTGACATTATGCGGAAGACCGTCAGGAAGTGGAAAGAGGTGGGTGCAAAGGACAACTACTTCTTCAAGTATAACTTGAGCATCAGGCAGCCACACACAGGAAACTTCCTTGAGGTACTGTATAAGAAGCATCTGTTCTATTATGACTACAGGAAGCTTGATGGAATGTGGAAACTGGATGGGAGCTATATGCTTGATGCAGAGATGACTCCCGTTGGTACCCGGATAGGATACCGATATGAGAGCCTTTATGAGCTCCATGAAGCCGGGCTTGCAGTTATGGCATACAATTATGCCTGCCGGATGGTAGAGAGTGCCATCCTGAAGGCGGCATACAGCTTCAGGATGTACTATTTTGAATACCTGAAGACAGATGGCTCATGGACAACAGATGGAAGTTATGTGGTGGATGCACAGATGTCTCCAAGAGAAATGAGATGGAGCACAACATTCCGCCATCAGCATGAAGAGAAGCTGCTAATGAAGCAGCGGTACAGGATGCAGCCTTGTGAGGAGGCATACAGTATCAGGAAGACATTGGAGCAGTACCGGATGGTCATTGACTATTTTGATTATCTGAAGCTCAACGGGCTTTGGAAGCTGACAGGCTCCCGGCTCATGGATGCACAGAGGACAGAATACACCACCAAGCAGGCATACAGCTTTGGTGTAGAACATACAAGGGAGTTCAGGGTGATATGGCATGAAGAGCACAACCTCATCTTCCTTGATGGAACATGGAGCCTTGATGGTTCCAAGATAATAGATGCTTGGCAAAAAACGGAGGTATTGTAGAATGGCAACAAAAAGCGTGATAACCAAAATCAGAAGAAAAAAGATGGCTGAAGCAAGCCATACAACCGGAACGGTTGCAAAGATAACACACATTGCACTTGGTTCCGGCGGTGTCAATGGAGATGGTACCGTGATAGTACCACTTGCGGAGAATGTAGCATTGAAGAAAGAGGTGGTCAGAAAGCCTTATACTTCATCAACCAAGACTTCAGATACATCCTATGAGTATACCATCAAGCTTGAGGAAGATGAGCTTGTTGGTACATTCATCAGTGAGATGGCACTCATTGATGAGGATGGAGATGTGGTGGCGTTCTCTAATTTCCTTGCAAAAGGTAAGGATGAGACAGAGGTGACATTCACCATTGAAGACAACTATTAAGGAGGAAGAAGAAAATGGCAAATATAACAGCAGCAGAGCATCCGAAACTTGTCCTTGAGATGACAGCAATGGAGAGGACAACTCCGGCATACTATGATGAGTGGAATGTGAGACATCAGCAGCTCCTTGACAATGACAAATACCTCAATGAGCAGTTCATCAATGTCTTTTCTGACAGTGCAGCAGCTCATAATTCCATCTACAGAGGGAAGAACCTGACAAATGTGTATACGGTGGATGAAATATGTCAGCGTATCAGTGCAGGAACCTTTAAGGACTTGTATGTGGGTGATTATTTTGACATAAGCATCACTACAGGCTTGGGTGGTACCGAGACAGTCAGATGTATCTTGGCAGGCTTTGATGTATTTTGGAATAATGGAGATACAGCCTTCACAAAACATCATGCTGTGATTGTACCGAAGGACTGCTTCAAGACAAAATCAGTTATGAATGATACAAATGTGACAACAGGTGGGTATGTAGGCTCTAAGATGTATAAAACGGTTCTTCCTGTATATGCAGCAGCCTTGCAAACAGCATTAAATAATCATATACTTAGTCACAGAGAATTGCTGACAACAGCAGTATCTACAACAGGCAATTCAAACGCAGGAGCAGGCATCACAGGATATGCAAGCAACTGGGAGTGGAAGGATTGCTTAGTTAAACTTATGAGTGAGATACAGGTATATGGTTCCACAGTGCTTAGTTCTTCATTCTATGATACAGGATGTGACAATATTCAGTTCCCGTTGTTCCGGTTAGCTCCTAACCTGAAGGTAGCAGGACTTGGACATAACGGAAGTAGATGGTGGTATTGGTTGAGTGCTGTGGTGTCGGCGGCGGCGTTTGCTTATTGTAACCATGATGGTGGTAGTAGTGGTACCGGCGCCGCCGGGGATGGTGGAGTCCGCCCGTATTTCTGTATCGGTTAATCTTTAATCTGCCCCCTGTATGGGGGCAGATGACCGGAAGGAGGAAATAGGTTGAGCGTACTGAAGAATAAAAGAAGTGTATCGAGTTTGGAGTTCTACCACAACGCCATAACACTCCGGAGAGAGGTGACAATGTTGCTCCTCCGGGACTTTGGCATCAAGGACAAAGTGAGGAGTGTCAAGTCATTGTATGGGGTGCCGGGAATGGAGCCGGAGGATGAGCAGAAGTTCCGGGAGATTGTGGAGAAGTATGAAATGAAAGCCACGATAATAGAGGAATATCCGGCATGGCTCATAGACAAGATGAGGAATAATATAATGAATATCCTCCACAACATGATAATGAACATCACACAGGCAAATACGATATATCCAGTATGTGAGAGTGAGTTCTATGACCGGAGAAACTTCCAAAATCATGCCATAGGAAACTGTGAGCAGCTCCTTCAGGAGATGCAGTACATCATATCCATCATCCCGGTGGATGCACAGAAGTACATGAGATATGTGGAAATGATTGAGAAGGAGATAGCCCTCCTGAAGGGATGGAGAAAGAGTGACAACAAAATCCTGAAGAAAATCAGGGAGAATGAAGCAGCCAAAGCACAGAAAGAAGGTGCTTCCCAAAAGGCTGAAAAACAAGTATAATTATCCGGGGCAAGCTTTGTATCAAGAGACTTTTCCACCGTTGAGTGCTGTGGTGTCGGCGGCGGCGTTTGCTAATTGTAACAATAATGGTAATAGTAATAATAACAACGCCGCCGGGGATGGTGGAGTCCGCCCGATTTCGTGTATGTATACTAAGTGTAGGCTATGTGCCGATATACGATACAGGAAAGGAAAGCTTGTCCTTCCGAAAGGTAAAGAAGCCCATCTTCTGATAGAGGGAGGATGGGGGAACATCTTGATGCACCCTGATACGTCAGTTGGTGCTAGAAACGAGGTGAAGCTCTATGAATGATATGGAGTCTGTATATGATGCCAACTCCCTGCTTGATGCTTTTAACAAGTCCAAGAAGGGAACAGCGTGGAAAGAGTCAGTACAGCGGTATGAAATGAACCTTTTGAGGAATATCAACCAAACTCAAAAGGAGATGAAGGATGGAACCTATGAGCAGAAGGACTTCTATGAGTTCAAGCTGCATGAGAGGGGAAAAACAAGGCATATTAAGTCAATGCACATCTCTGACCGTGTGGTACAGAGGTCAGTCTGTGACAATGTGCTTGTCCCGGAGCTCTCCAAGTACCTGACCTATGACAATGGTGCTTCCATGGAGGGCAAGGGTATCCATTTTGCAAGGAAACGGTTGAGCACACATCTTCACAAGTTCTACCGGAAACACAAGAGCAATGAAGGGTATGTATTACTGATTGATTTTAGCAAATTCTTTGACAATATAGTCCATGATGGTCTGATAAAGGAAATGCGGAAAAAGATTGGTGATAAGGAGACAATGAGCTTTATTGAGAAGCTCATAGATACCTTCAGGGTGGATGTTTCCTACATGACTGATGAAGAATATGCTAACTGTATGAAAACGCTGTATAACGCCTTGGAACATGCTCAAATTGATAAGGCAAAGCTGACAGGCGAAAAGTACATGAGAAAGTCCGTGGGTATTGGAAGCCAAATATCTCAAATATCCGGAGTATACTATCCCACAAGGATAGACAACTACTGCAAGATTGTAAAAGGCATGAAATACTATGGGCGGTACATGGATGACATCTACATCATCCATGAAGACAAGGAGTACCTGAAGGGGCTCCTGAATGACATACAAGGGATATGTGATGAGCTTGGACTCTTTATCAATCCAAAGAAAACACAGATAGTAAAGCTGTCACATGGCTTCACATTCCTTAAAATCAAATATAACCTAACAGAGACAGGAAAGGTACAGGAACGTATCAGCAAAGACTCCGTCACAAGGATGCGGAGAAAGCTGAAGAAGTTCCGGAAGCTCATGGATGCCGGGGAGATGTCCTTTGATGATGTGAGATGTGCCTATGCCTCATGGAAGGGCGGTGTGAGTCACTATGACTCATACAATGTAGTTAAGAGTATGGATAAGCTCTTTGATGAGCTTTTTATCCATCCATTTATTGGAGGAGGACACAGAGATGAGCAAAACAACAATGAGCAAAAATGAGATAGAACAGAAAATAAGAGACTTGAAGACCAAGCTCTCATGTCAGGAGTCTGATATTGGGGACTGGAAGATTGCCAAGTGTATTGAGTATTCTACCCTTGGGATGGAGTCACCTTATGACCTTCAGGAACTCCACAAACAGAGACAGGTCATCCGTGATGAGATTGGAGCCTTGGAAGAGGAACTTGCCAAGTGTGAAGATGAGGATGAAGCCGCTTCTGAAAAGTAGGCGTTATTCACAAAATTATTGTCAAAAAAAGCGGAGGGTTTTTCCCTCCGTTTCGTGCTTATAAATACCGGAAATATTTCCCGAAAAGTTTTGTCAAAAGTTTTGAGAAGTTTTGTCAAAAATTTTGAGCGGCTACAGTTTGCCAACACTTTCATAGCAAATAAAAATGGAAGGAACTTCCATGATATTTTTATAATTTATGCACATAATAAGATTACGATAAGCGAAACGAACATCTGAAACGGAGAAATCTTCGATGAGGATGAACGGTTCCTTATCGAAGATACTATTAACCGCAAGGTGCAAAAACAAATATCCGGTATACAAATGCGCATAGGATATAAGCTGTAAGAATTGAACCAAAATGGAAAAATGAGAGTTTGAACGGATTGGGAATAAGAAAACAGCAATGCACCGAAATACGGAGGTGTGAATTATGGCAAGTAACAGTTCAGGAAGAATGGAAGTTCCAGAAGCAAGAGAAGCAATGGACCGTTTTAAAATGGAGGTTGCTGATGAGTTAGGAGTACCTTTAAAGAACGGTTATAACGGAAACTTGACAAGTGCTCAGAATGGTTCAGTTGGTGGCGAGATGGTTCGTCAGATGATTAAACGCCAGGAAGAGGAAATGTTAGGAAAGTCCGAAAGATAAGTTCGGCAAAATGAAAAAAGGTGTCGCATAGCGGCACCTTTTTTTGTTCAATAGGAAAGTGCGTCCTATAGAGTAAAACGCTCTGCGGAATGTACAAAGATGCGAAAGGAATATGATTGCAAAAGCGTGCAACCTGCGTCTGGCACGCAAAGTGGAGCAAGTCCCTCATGAGTGAGTGATATAGGGAGTTGATGTGGACTTGTCCACTTTGTTCTTAAAAAAGTCATTTTAATTTAATTCTTTGGTAGTTAAATTCTGAATTCTATGATACAATAAGAGAAAATTATAAAGGAAATGTAAAAATAGATATATATATTTTGTCGGATGGATTATGTTTTGAAAAAAATATTCGCTTACTTTAAAATGAGCAATACCGTTAAAACAAAAAAAGTGCCATTTGGACAGACAGTGTTTCTTCTTGATATTTTTTGTGGTATTATGGATGGCGTTCGAACGAAGTTTTTTAGTATATATACAAAAAATAAGATATGGATATCGTTTTGCGTTTAAAGTAATTACGTTACAATTCAGGAAGAAAAAGGAGAAATTAGAATGAAGAGAAAAAGTACTAATATTAAATCAAAGGGAGCGACAGTACTATTAAGTATGGCAATTGGAGTTATGACTTGTTCTCCAGTGTTTGCAGCGTCATCTTCAAGTAGTTGGAAATTAGATATGAAACATAGATTTGTTCAAGGCTGTGATACAGATAGTTATCATACATTGAAAAAAGGAACAGCATATATTTCAGGTGAAATAAAAAATACGAAAAAAAAGAATAAGCCTTCAGGAACAGATCCTAATTCGATTTATGTATTATTACTTCGTGAAAAATTTGGACCAGATGAAGCTGTTGGACAAGCAATAGATCTGGGAAACAAGAAGAAAATTAGTTTTAAAAATAAAAAGCTAGGAAAGACCTCTTGCAATTCTAATAAGTATTATTTACAGTTTTATAAGATTTATGAAGATGATTATAGTGCAAAAGGTTCGGGGGATGTAAAAACAGAATGATTAAATATGTTGATTTTGATTTATTAACGATTATTATACTTTTTGCAATTTATGTTCCAATATTCTGCATTTTGCGTTGGAAAATGAAAAAAAGCAATTCTTATTTAATTATATCTACTATATTGTATATATATTTGTGTGGAGTTTTGAGCTATACGCAATTTCCAATTCTAATTAGTAACAATATAGACTATGATGTGATGAAAAATATAAACTATATTCCTATTTTAACGTTATCCGCCAGTGACATCAAAACTTCTTTGTTAAATGTAGTGCTTACGATACCATTCGGATTTTTAGTTTCAATCTTAAAAAAGCAATCGGCAAAAACAATTGCGGGGTATGGAGTTCTATTTGGAATAATTGTAGAGGGAATACAGTTTGTTGTTGGAAGATTTATTGGCTTTAATATGAGAGTGATTGACATTAACGATATAATCTTCAATTTTATTGGAGTATATATTGGTTTTATTAGCTATCGGATATGTAGAAATATTTTTGTTAAAATTATGAAAGTTTATTCTATCGAATCCAATGAATTTTTGGAATGTTGTCTTTTTAATAAAGATAAATAGAAGATTGGGAGTGATTATTTTTTCATAAATTAGTGAAAAAATGAGCTTTTTATTAGGGCATTTTGTTTCAATCCTGTAGGATACGGAAGAAATGCCCTGATAGAGTTTTATGAAAGAAAGTATGTTTGTTTGGTGCCAATTTAGCAAGCATAAGATGTTTGCGTTATAGATGTATTTTTAAACAGACTTGACAAACAGTTAGAAAAACTTATTTTCATTCTACTAAAAAGTTTTGAAGGGAGAAGCATAGAAGTTGAAGATTGCAATAGTAGATAATGAGAAAAAATGGATTGAAGTGGTAAAACAACAGATAAAGGATTACTCAAATGCACAGGTAGATATATCCACTTATGAAAGTGGGAAAGTTTTTTTAGAAGCGCAGGAAAAGTTTGATGTTGTTCTTATGAATATTCAGATGTCGCAGGGGAATGGATTTGATACTATAAAAAAATACCGAAAATGGAATGAAGAAGTTATATTTTTTGTATTGAATACACATACAGAGGTCGGCGGAGAAGGATATCAAGTAGAAGTATTCCGTTATATTGATAAAGTAGAGATTAAGAAAGAATTGCAGGAAACTTTTGTGCCAGCAAAATTTTGTTATAAAAAAGAACAGCGTATTTCCCTTCCTATAAAAAATATTGGAAAGAAGAAAATTCCAGTAAAAAAAATAATTTATTTTGAGGTGGAGTTAAGACAAGTCAAACTCCATACAGATAATGGAGAGTACATATGTATGGAGCAGATTTCTAAATTGGAAAAACAGTTGAAAAAATTTGGCTTCTTTATGCCACATCGTTCTTATTTAGTGAATTTTCAATGGGTGGGTTCTTTTGATGCTAGAAATATTGTTATGAAAAATGGTGATCATCTTATTTTAAGTCGAAGAAGGTATAAGGAATGGAAAACAAGGTATTTGGAGTGGAAGCTTAATGCTGCAAAGGGGGAATAATCTACTTTGAAGTTTGGTTTCTGATTTAGTGAAAGTTAATAATCGATAAATTTTGGGAAAAGTAAAGGGATGAAAAAACATATGAATGAGATATATTTCTCTTTATATAATAGCAAGGTGTTTTGGAAAAAGGAAAAAATAATGGCTTTTTTTTATTTATGCAGTTTAGCACTGGTTTTCAGTTCGCTGTTGTTGTATTGTGGTAATAGTGTAAAAAAAGCTAGTTTTTTATTTTATATAAGAGGCGGAGTATTTGGGGTGTTATGTTTATCTATAGGAATCGGCTTTTTTATTGTTTGGTTACAGAGTTTAGAGGAACGAAAAGAAGATTTTTTGATATTACATATGATAGGAATAAAGAAAACTGTACTTATATTATCTGTACAAATAGAAATGCTATTGTTTCAGATTGCAGCCAGTATAGTGGCATTATTTTTGGTGCTGATTTTAATGTTTACCTTAGGGGGATATTTACTGGGAACTGTATGCGTATGTCTTTTGAGACTACATGTTGAATTGCAGGGAATATCTGTACTGGCTAGTTATTTGTATATGCAAAATAGATTGAAAGGATAAGAATATGTTTCGATTAACAATAAAAAATTATTTGCTTCATATTCCATATTCTGTATTACTTATAATACAGATGCTTATTGTCCTTTTTATTACAAACCATACGCTGATACAGGTAATTCGTGACAGCAAAACGCTTGATAATGTTGTTGTAAATAAGGAATTGTATTTGGTGGAAAACAATCAGGATGATAAAGATAACTTTATAAAAGATGTAAAAAAGCTTGTGGGAGAAAATTGTGTAGGATATATGTATAGTGATATCAGTGTTGGAATTGATAAAATTGATTATAGAGAAGTTCCATCATTGGAATATATAAATACTACAATGGAGAAGGTACAATATATTTTAAAGGAAGGGCATTGGTTTACAGATGAGGATAATCAAATTATTCTTGGGGGACAGATAGCTGAAATATATAATGTTGGAGATGAAGTGGTGCTTACCAAAGATGGTAAGAAGAAAAAAGTAGTTGTAGCAGGTATATTGAAAAATCCAGGACAATGTATACATTTAGACAAAAATGCAGATGGAAACTTATTTTCCTTGATGAATCAAGGATGGGGTGCAATGTTGACGAACAGTGTGGAAATATTAGAATGGATGGGAACGGATAGTAACTTAGAAGCAGTTAGTCTTATTGTTAATGCAGAAGGGAAAAATTCTGCATTAGAACTTTTAAAAAACAGATATAAGGTGACATCCCTTGAACAAGCAAAGGAAAATGGAAAAATACAGATTAGGAAAGATATAATAGGGAATGGTTTGTATATGATGTTTCTTTTGGTAATGGCATTTGTTAGTGTAAGTATTCAGATTTATATGTACTTTCGCAGAAACCAGGAGGAGTATCAACTTTATCGCATGTTAGGATTGGGATACGGCGGTATATTTGCATTGTGGTGTGGACAGCACATTATTAATTTGGTAATGGTTGTAGCAGCATTTTTTTCTTTTTGCAATTTTATTGAGAAAAGAAAAGTTTTTAATAGTAAGATAACGGATGGGAATACGGTACTTTTTCTTACTATATACTGTTTAGTATATATTATGTTAATTATATTTGTGTATATGGCAATAGTAAAAAAATGGAGAAGGAGGTATCATATGTGATCGAACTTATAAATATAAAAAAAACATATAGAGAAAAGGAAAAGAAGTACGCTGTATTAAATGGTTTGAATTTTACCTTAAAGCAGGGAGACATGATTGCTATTTTAGGTAAATCAGGTTCAGGAAAATCTACATTGTTACGAATTTTGGGATTGTTAGAATTACCTGATGAGGGAAAATATCATTGGATGGGTAAGGATATTATAAAGGAGAAAAAAACATGGAATAGGATGCGCAATGAGAAGATAGGTTTTATTATGCAAGATTATGCTTTGTTAAAAGGATTGTCTGTTTATGATAATATTGCAGCACCTATGTATATTGGAAAAAAATCCAAGAGAGAAATAAGGAGTCGTGTGCTTTCTGTAGTGGAAAATTTTCAAATTTATGATTTGTTAGAAAAAAAAGTATGTCAACTTTCTGGTGGGGAACAACAACGTGTGGCAATAGCTAGGGCAATGGTACAAAAACCACAGTTATTACTTGCAGATGAACCTACGGGTTCTTTGGATGATGAGAATGCAGAAAAGGTAATGAAAACGTTACATAAACTTCATGAGCAGGGGAATAGTAGTATTATTGTGACACATGATAAAAGAATTGCAAAACAGTGTGAGAAGATTTACTATTTGGAGAACGGAAAATTAAACCAATTGTAAATAGAGATTTGTGAAAAACAGAAAGCAGGAAGAATCATGAAAAAAATAGCTTTAATTTTAACAGGTGGAACCATAGGTAGTTCTGTAGAAGAACATATTATAGATGTGGGAAAACAATCTATATACAAGCTAACGGCTGCATATGAGGATTTATATAAGGAACAGGATATATTTGAAATTTTTTCTCCGTTTCAATCTTTGAGTGAAAATTTCACAAAAAGAGAGTGGCAGAAATTATACGATTTTTTGTATGCATTTCCTTTTGAAAAATATGAAGGAGTAGTGATTGCACATGGAACAGATACGCTGGCGTATACATCAGCACTTGTTGGTATGCTATTTGGACATGTAACAATTCCGATTTTGTTGATTGCCAGTAATTATCCTGTGGGGCATCCAAAAAGTAATGGAGTGACAAATCTACGAGCTGCGGTGGAACTTATTCGGCAGGGAAAAATAAGGGGTGTATTTTCTGTTTATGAAAATGATAAGGAAGAAGTGGAGATACATCTGGCAACTCGTATGATTCCAGCGGATAATGTGCGAGATCAATATGGGAGCTTTGGAGGGGAGTGTTTTGGAAAAATGCTGCCGCAAAACAAAGAAAAGAGAAATTTTATCTTGCAGTTATCAAATGCTGCACATAATCCAACTTTGGAGCAGTTACAAAAATCTACAAAAGCTTTTTTTACATCTAAGCTTTGCTTTGAAAAAGATATATTATTTTTGATGCCTTATCCGGGACAGAATTATGATTCTATTGTGCCAGGGGAAGGAGTGGCAGCAGTATATCATTATTTGTATCATGCAGGGACTGCCTGTACAAAAGGAGAAAAGTATTCTTTTTTGGCATTTGCTAAACGGTGTAGCAAACAGGGACTTCCGGTATATGTGGCTTCCTTAAAAAAAGAGGGAATGGATAGTTATGCGACACAGGATGCGCTTCTCAAGGAAGGTGTTTATCCAATGTTTGATATATCACCGATTGCAGGGTATATGAAACTTGTACTGGCATATAGCCAAACTGAAAAAACGGTAGAGGAAATTTGTGAAAGTAATTTATTTTATGAACAGATAATCTAGGAGATATAGAGCGTTTGTATGAATCACAGGCTGCAAGGTTAGTATTCATGCAAATGCTCTTTTTGTTTGAAATACACTATTGAGAAATGTTTGCATTACAATGCTTTGATGTAGAAATGACTTGACATATAATATACAACAACATATAATTACATTAATAATTTTATTCTGTGCTATTCGCGAAAAGGGAGAGGATACATTTATTAAAAAAGAAAATAAAAAGGAGAAACAAAAGTGTATAAGAATAATTTTATAAGAAAACAGTGGAAAATAGTCAGTAAAAAACGAAGGAATAAATTAAAAAAGGGAGTGATAAGTTGTATTTTAGCAATGGGAATATTGGCAACGGGAAACAATATTCATGCTTTAGCTAAGGCATATGTCTTGGAATGGAATTTAGTAGATAGTGGAAAGCATTTAGATGTAGACGGAAATAGTGCTTATATGGATTATATCTGGTTGGCAAAAAAGACTTGGAATGAATATAAGCCGGGTGTGATTCGAAAAGATTCTATAAAAGTGGTACAGGATGTATATGTGACAGACATTAACAAATCGAATGGAAGTACGGGGATTACATATCCATCAGGAAAGATTGAATTAAATAAATATTATTTAAAAGATTGTGTAGGAATTGAAATTGAAAATACGGCAACACATGAAATGGGTCATGCGTTGGGATTGGCTCATAGTAGAACTGGCAACATTATGTATAAGTCACAGACTAGAAAAACATCATTAGGAAAAGATGATAAAGATTCTTATACGGCTGCCTACAAAAAATATTAGAATAGGAGGATGCTTTATGAAAAAGAAAATTTTAACCGTAATACTTGTGCTAGGAGTCGTGGCTGGGATTTCTGGGATGCTGTATATGCAGAAAGGAAAAAATAAAAATGTAGAAAACGCTGCGGCAAATGTATCTGATTTGCCAGTATATGCTATGAAAGCGGATTTCGTATATGATACAGAAAATATAAATGAATCAGTAGGGATTGTAGACTATGTATTTTTGGGGGAAGTGGTAAGCAAGGACGAAACAACATATGAAGACGTTGTGCCGATGGAAGATGCAAAAGGAAAGACAGTAGAAGAAGGAACACCGTATACACATTACTCAATCCGTGTAAAAGAAAACATCAAAGGAGAGTTGGAAAAGGAAAAAGAGATTAAAATTGTGAAACATGGTGGAGTTGCACAGGACAAAAAATCCGTAGTATTATTTGATGAAGATTGTTTGCCAGAAGTGGGAAAACAATACATTTTTCTTGCCTATGCGCAGCAGGATGGTTCTTTGTTAATTTCTGGACCTAATTCAAATATTTTGGCAAGTGCCAAAAAACAGGAAACTGTAGTGAATGAATATGAAAGGGCTGTAAAACAGGAAAAGGTAAATGTTGATAGGGAACGTTACACCTCAAAGTATGATAAAAAGGCAGACAATGCAAAGAATAAATAAAGTGTAAGGATATAAACAGGGACTGTTGCACAAAGAAAAAGTAGTACAAAATATAAAAGGAGAACATAAACCAGTGCTATATTTTGTAATAGGATTTCTTCGTGTCGCAGTCTTTGTGTTATTTAGGAGTATCATCTGGAAAAAATGTATGAAATATAAGGTAATAAAAATGATTGCAATAGTTTAGGAAAAATTTAATCTCAGTATCTTATGGTTTGCGGTCTTGCGCTCTTTACTTTGAAAAATGGCTATGTTAAAATGAAAGTTAAGCAAAAAAGAAACATAGCAAAGGTGGAGAAGAAAAATGGGTAAATATTTTGGAACGGATGGATTCCGAGGAGAGGCAAATGTAGTTTTAAATGTTATGCATGCATATAAGGTAGGACGTTTTTTGGGGTATTATTATGGAAAAGAACATAAGGCGAGAATTGTAATTGGTAAAGATACCAGACGCTCCAGTTATATGTTTGAAGATGCACTTTCAGCGGGATTGACAGCTAGTGGGGCAGATGTATATTTGATACATGTTACAACAACTCCGAGCGTATCTTATGTGGTAAGAAGTGAGGATTTTGATTGCGGTATTATGATTTCTGCAAGTCACAATCCATACTATGACAATGGAATAAAAATTTTAAATGGCTTGGGACATAAATTAGAAGCAAAAGTAGAAAAAATGATTGAGGATTATATTGACGGTCCGGATGATGCGATACCATTTGCAACTAAGGATGCGATTGGTCGTACTACGGATTATACAGTAGGTAGAAATCGTTATATTGGTTACCTGATGTCACTTGCTACTCGTTCTTTTAAAGATATGAGAGTGGGATTGGATTGTGCGAATGGTTCTGCTTATGAAATTGCCAAAGGTGTGTTTGATGCGCTTGGTGCAAAGACATATGTAATTAATAATCATCCAGACGGAACTAATATTAATACGAATTGTGGTTCTACACATATTGAAGTATTGCAGAGTTTTGTAAAAGAAAACAATTTGGATGTAGGATTTGCATTTGATGGTGATGCAGACCGTTGCCTTGCCGTTGACAACAAAGGAAATGTTGTGGATGGAGACTTGATTCTATATGTATGTGGAACATATCTAAAAGAAAAAGGAGAATTAAATAACAATACAGTAGTTACCACTGTTATGTCAAATTTAGGATTGTATAAAGCATTTGATAAAAAAGGAATCTCTTATGAAAAGACCGCAGTTGGTGATAAATATGTGTATGAGAATATGATGCAAAATGACCATATTATTGGTGGAGAGCAGTCAGGACATATTATTTTCAGTAAATATGCAGCAACAGGAGATGGAATTTTAACAGCACTCATGATTATGGAAGTAATTCTTACAAAGAAAACTCCATTGTCGGATTTGACGCGTGAAGTTACTATTTTCCCACAATTATTGGAAAATGTACGAGTTACAGATAAAAATGCAGCTATGGAAGATCCGGATGTACTTGCAGCAGCAAAACAGGTAGAAGAAGAACTGGGAACGAACGGAAGAATTTTACTTCGTCAAAGCGGTACAGAACCTTTGGTTCGTGTGATGGTTGAGGCAGAAACGGATGCCCTTTGTGCTAAATATGTAAAACAGGTAGCAGATGTTGTAAAAGAAAAGTGGGCTTTATAAAAAAAAGATAGACAATTAGCGGTTTTCCATGTTATAATCGTATCTTGAATGGGTTTACCCGCATATAAGGAAACAATTTAAAAGAAGTGTAGAATAATTCTGCACGAAGGAGGAAATAAGAACAATGAGTTTACAGGTCGAAAAGTTAGAAAAGAATATGGCAAAACTTACTATCGAAGCAAGTGCAGAAGAATTTGAAGCTGCAATCGAAAAGGCTTATCAGAAGAATAAGAGCAAGATGAATATACAGGGATTCCGTAAGGGAAAAGCTCCTCGTAAAATTATCGAGAAGATGTACGGTGCAGGAGTATTCTATGAAGAAGCAGCAAATGTAATCATACCTGATGCATATGCAAAGGCAGTAGATGAATGTGATTTAGAAATCGTTTCACAGCCATCTGTTGATGTTGTACAGGTAGAAGCAGGAAAGCCTTTTATTTTCACTGCTGAAGTTGCTGTAAAACCAGAAGTTAAACTTGGAGATTACAAGGGAATCGAAGTAGAAAAGACAGATGTTGAAGTATCTGATGAAGATGTAAATGCAGAGATTGACCGCGTAAGAGAGCAGAATGCCAGAACAATTACTGTAGAAGACAGAGCTGTTCAGGATAAAGATACAGCAGTAATTGATTTTGAAGGATTTGTAGACGGAGTAGCATTTGAAGGTGGTAAAGGAGAAGACTATCCACTGACAATTGGTTCTCACTCATTTATTGATAACTTTGAAGAACAGTTAATCGGAAAGAACATTGGGGAAGAAGCAGAAGTCAATGTTACATTCCCAGAAGATTACCATGTAGAAGACTTAAAAGGAAAGCCAGCTACATTTAAGGTAACAGTAAAAGAAATCAAAGCAAAAGAATTGCCAGAGTTAGATGATGATTTCGCACAGGATGTATCAGAGTGCGAGACAGTAGACGCATACAAGGCTCAGGTAAAAGAAGAGCTTACAAAGAAGAAGGAAGACGCTGCAAAGGCTGCAAAAGAAGATGAAGCAGTAGCAAAGGTTGTTGAAAATGCAGAGATGGAAATTCCTGAACCAATGATCGATACACAGGTTCGTCAGATGGTAGATGACTTTGCACGTAGAATGCAGAGCCAGGGATTATCTTTAGATCAGTACTTCCAGTTTACAGGTATGGAGCCAAAGGCATTCTTAGAGCAGATGAGACCACAGGCATTAAAGAGAATCCAGAGCAGATTAGTATTAGAAGCTATTGTAGAAGCTGAGAAGATTGAAGCAACAGAAGCTGAAATTGAAGACGAAATGAAGAAGATGGCAGATGCTTATCAGATGGAATTAGATAAGGTAAAAGAGTTAATCGGAGATGAGCAGAAGAAACAGCTTGCACAGGATCTTGCAGTACAGAAGGCAGCAGAATTTGTTGTTGAAAATACAGTAGAAAAATAAGAATTTTATATAATGCGAATGACAGCCCCAAGTCCCATGCTTGCATGGGACATTGGTGACTGACGCATTAGCTTGAATAAAGTGTTTGTTTTGTGATTTTTTGAACTTCCTGATAAAGTTTCTACATGCATGAGCAGAAAGAGGTGGAAGTCCTATAGGGGCATTTTGCACTAAGTTCTTTTGCGTATGGAAAGCCGAGCGGATTTTTGTACGCAAGAAAACTTAGTATTATCAGGTATAGACCTGAGAATCAGTTTGTAAAAATGTTTGGCATTATAAAAGATGCAAAAAGGATATGAGGAGGAAGAAAAATGAGTTTAGTACCTTACGTAATTGAGCAGACCAGTAGAGGAGAACGTTCTTATGACATCTATTCTAGATTGTTAAAGGACAGAATTATTTTTTTGGGAGAAGAAGTAACAGACGCATCTGCAAGTGTGATTGTAGCACAGTTGTTATTCCTTGAGGCAGAGGACCCTGGAAAGGATATTAATCTTTATATTAATAGTCCTGGTGGTTCTGTTACAGCAGGTATGGCAATTTATGATACAATGAATTTTATTAAATGTGATGTTTCTACGATTTGTATTGGTATGGCAGCTAGTATGGGAGCATTCCTATTATCTAGTGGTGCGAAAGGCAAACGTATGATTTTACCAAATGCAGAGGTTATGATTCATCAGCCATCTGGTGGGGCAAGAGGACAGGCAACAGATATTAAGATTGTTGCAGATAACATTTTAAAGACAAAGAAAAAGTTAAATGAAATTTTGGCTGCTAACACAGGAAAGCCATTAGAACAGATTGAGATTGATACCGAACGTGATAATTATATGTCTGCACAAGAAGCAGTAGACTATGGTATTGTAGATAGTATTATAACAAGTCGTCAATAAGAAATCCCGTCAATGGAGGGGGGCACTTATAGTGCCCTCTTATCTTGCAATATAGGAGAATTTGTTTTACAGGTGGGAAGTTTAGGTTAAGAGGTGAAAGGTGGATTAGATATGGCAACGAAGGACGATAAGAAAACAGTTAGATGTTCTTTTTGTAATAAAGCACAGGAGCAGGTTAGAAAAATCATTGCAGGACCAAATGTGTATATTTGTGATGAATGTGTAGATATTTGTGCAGAAATCATGGAAGAGGAATTTCAGGATTTTGAAAATGATAGTGATATTAATTTATTAAAACCAAAGGAAATCAAGGATTTTTTGGATGAATATGTAATTGGTCAGGATGATGCAAAACGTACTTTGGCAGTTGCAGTATACAATCATTATAAACGTGTTCTTATGGAAAAGAATCTGGATGTAGAATTGCAAAAGAGTAACATCATTATGGTTGGACCAACTGGTTCTGGTAAAACGTATCTTGCACAGACCCTTGCAAAGCTTCTTAACGTGCCATTTGCCATTGCAGATGCGACAGCACTTACAGAGGCTGGTTATGTTGGTGAGGATGTGGAGAATATCCTTCTTAAGATTATTCAGGCAGCAGATTATGATATTGAGCGTGCAGAATATGGAATTATTTATATTGATGAGATTGATAAGGTAACAAGAAAATCTGAAAATACATCTATTACAAGAGACGTTTCTGGTGAAGGTGTACAGCAGGCATTGTTAAAAATCTTGGAAGGAACCGTAGCAAATGTTCCCCCACAGGGAGGAAGAAAGCATCCGCATCAGGAATTTATGCAGATTGATACTACGAATATTTTATTTATCTGTGGTGGAGCTTTTGATGGACTGGAAAAGATTATTGAGGCTCGTATTGGTAAGAAGTCAATTGGTTTCAATGCAGAGGTAACCGATATTAATGAGAAGAATGTGGGAGAGATGTTTAAACAGGTACTTCCACAGGATTTTGTGAAATTCGGATTAATTCCTGAGTTTATTGGTCGTGTACCAGTAAGTGTTGGGTTAGATTTATTAGATGAAGATGCACTTGTTCGTATTTTAACAGAGCCAAAGAATGCCATTACAAAACAGTATAAAAAATTGTTTGAGATGGACAATGTAGAATTAGAGTTTGAGGAAGACGCAATTCGTGCGATTGCAAAGCGTTCTGTAGAGAGAAAGACAGGAGCCAGAGGATTACGTGCAATCATGGAAGAAACTATGATGGATACGATGTTTGAAATCCCATCTGAGAGCTTGGTTAGAAAGTGTATTATTACAAAAGATGCGGTAGAGGGCACTGGAAAACCGATTTTAGAGTATGCAGATAAAGAGGATGGAAAGAAACCAAACACAGTTAAGTCTGTGCGTCTGAAAAGCAACGATGATGAAATTGCATAATAAAATGTAAAAACATTGTGCAGAAGTATAGAGGGAAAGTTACCGATTAACTGACAGAAGGATAGGTTCATGAACATATAGCAAAGCGGATATGGATGGTCGCTTTACTGATGAGGTGGATGATGAAAAACGTGATAGAGAGAGCAATGCCGATTGTGGCATTGAGAGGAATGGTAGTTATGCCTGGAATGCTGATGCATTTTGATGTAAGTAGAAAAATGTCAATTGCGGCAGTAGAACAGGCAATGATGTCTGACCAGATGCTGTTTGTTGTAGCACAAAAAGATGAAAATGTGGAACGCCCTACACAAGATGATTTGTATCAGGTGGGGACGGTTGCCATGATTAAGCAGATGATTCGTATGCCGGGGGATGTAATTCGGGTTATGGTTATCGGTATTGATCGTGGACAATTATTAGAAGTCTCAGAAGAAAAAAAATATCTGGTAGGTGAAGTCCAGACACAGGATGAGGATAAGTTAGAGCATTTGACAGAGCATGAGAAAACTGCCATGCTTGAAAATTTAAAAGATGATGTAAAGATATATGCAACAGAGAATGGAAATGTAGGGCAAAAGGCATTACAGAAGGTTATGTCGGTTCAAAATATTGCAAAGCTTATTGATGAAGTTTTGAAGATATTTCCATTACAATTAGAACAAAAGCAGCAAATCTTAAGTGAATTTGATTTAGAGAAACGGTATGAACTAATATCGGCTTATTTGGAAGAAGATATTGAAATAGGAAGGATTCGGCAGGATTTTCAGGAAAAAGTGAAAGCAAAGGTGGACCGTGGACAACGAGAATATCTTTTGCGAGAACAGATGCGAGTAATTCGTGAAGAACTGGGAGAAGATTCTCTAAGTGATGCGGAAGAATTTTTGATGCGTTTAGAAGAATTGGAAGCTACGGATGAGACAAAGGAAAAAATACGAAAAGAAATTGAACGTTTTCGTGTACAGGGAAACAATTCTTCTGAAACAGCAGTGTTGCGTAATTATATAGAGACTTTGCTGGAACTTCCTTGGGAACGCAGAAAACAGGATTGCAAAGATTTTGCACGTACAGAAAAAATTCTAAATGAAGACCATTATGGACTTGCAAAAGTAAAAGAGAGAATTCTAGAATCTTTGGCAGTGCGATTGTTGAAAGAAAAAGGTGATAGTCCTATCTTGTGTTTGGTGGGACCACCAGGAACAGGTAAAACATCAATTGCCCGTTCTATTGCAAAATCATTAGACAAATCTTATGTGCGTATTTGTCTTGGTGGTGTTCGGGACGAATCAGAAATTCGTGGACACAGGCGTACTTATGTAGGAGCTATGCCTGGGCGAATTGCTACTGCTATGAAAAATGTGGGAGTAAAGAATCCGCTTATGCTCTTAGATGAGATTGATAAGATGAGCAGTGACTATAAGGGCGATACTGCTTCTGCTATGCTTGAGGTATTGGATGGTGAGCAAAACAATAAATTTGTAGACCATTATGTAGAGATTCCAATGGATTTATCAGAGGTATTCTTTGTGGCTACAGCGAATTCTCTGGCAACGATACCAAGACCACTGTTAGACCGTATGGAGATTATTGAGGTTTCTAGTTATACAGATAATGAGAAGTATCATATTGCGAAGAAATATCTGTTAAAAAAACAGTTAGAGAAAAGTGGATGGGGTTCCAGACAGATTAGCATTGACAAGAAAGCGATGGACCAGATTATTACCGGATATACAAGAGAGGCTGGTGTACGAACACTGGAACGTACTATAGGAAGCATTTGCAGAAAAGCAGCTAAAGAAACATTGGAGCAGGCAAGAGCAGAAAGTATCAGTGATGCCAGAGAAGCAATTGCAGATAAAAAGATAAAGATTACATCTGCGGATTTAGAACATTATCTTGGCAAGCCCAAATATAGAAAAGAAAAGATAAATAATAAAGCACAGGTTGGTATTGTCAGAGGATTGGCATGGACAAGTGTAGGTGGAACCACTTTGGAAATAGAGGTAAATACCATGCCGGGAAAGGGAAAACTTTCTCTTACTGGAAAGCTTGGCGATGTCATGAAAGAATCTGCACAGATTGCATTGACTTATGTGCGCTCACTTAGCGAGCAATATAAAATAGAAGATGATTATTTTTATAAACATGATATTCATATTCATGTGCCGGAAGGAGCGACGCCAAAGGATGGTCCTTCTGCGGGAGTGACGATGGCTACCGCTATTTTATCTGCAGTAACAGGAAAAGAGGTACGTGCAGATGTGGCCATGACGGGAGAGGTTACCCTTCGAGGAAGAGTGTTGCCGATTGGAGGCTTAAAAGAAAAATTATTGGCGGCAAAGCAGGCAAAAGCAAAGATTATTTGTGTGCCAGAGCAAAATAGAAAAGATGTGGAAGAACTGGAAGACGAAATTACATCTGGTTTGGAAATTTATTTTGTAGAACATGTAAAAGATGTATTTAAGCAGGCTTTTGTTTCGTAGGGTGAATAAGTACCTGCTGAACAGTTACATTTATTTTACAAATAGCTGTATAAATAAGATTAAGATGTGGAACCGTTTATCATTGCTATAAACAGATAGAGAATGGGAAAGGAGTTGATTAATAACATGCATGTAAAAAGTGTTAATTTGGAAACAGTATGTGGAATTACCAGTAAGATACCACAGAATGATAAGTTAGAGATTGCTTTTGCAGGTAAGTCAAATGTGGGAAAGTCATCGTTGATTAATTGTCTTATGAATCGTCGCTCCTATGCCCGAACTTCCCAAAAACCGGGAAAAACACAGACGATTAATTTTTATAACATCAATGATTTACTCTATTTTGTAGATCTTCCTGGATATGGATATGCTCGTGTATCGCAGGAGATTAAGAAAAAATGGGGAAAGATGATAGAAAACTATTTGTTGCAGTCAAAGCAGCTTCGTATTATATTTCTTTTAGTAGACATACGGCATGAGCCTTCCAAGAATGACGTAGAAATGTATAATTGGGTATTACACTATGGTTTTAATCCTATCGTTATTGCGACGAAAGCAGATAAGATTAGTCGTGGTGCCGTACAAAAGCATGTTTCTGTTATCCGAAAGACTTTAAAATGTGTGGAAGGGACTCCAATTATACCATTTTCATCTTTAAAAAAGACAGGCGTAGATGAAGTCTGGGAATACATCGAGGATATGCTGGAATATTATGAAGCAGAAAAAAATGGTGAATCCATCGTCCTTGAAGGAGAGGCAGATTAAGGTTTATTATATTGGATCGGAAATCTAATAAAATGATATAGGTGGTTGAACTGTCACGTTACGCAAGCATAGATAATACGAAGTTGTATGGTCTATGCTTGTATTATTTACGTGAGTAAAGATACGAATTAATTCAAAATAGGAGGAAACATGGAGGAAAAACGGTTTTGGAATGAAAAACGATACTATTCTCTTGATTATTATTTAAAAAGCACATTTGGAGAGAAAGTGTATAAGGTGTCTTTACAAGGTGGGATGACCTGTCCAAATCGTGATGGAAAATTAGATACGAGAGGGTGTATTTTTTGCAGTGCGGGAGGCTCTGGAGATTTTGCTGCCCCTGTATGTGAAAGTGTGACAAAGCAGATTGATTTGGCAATAGCAGGGATTAAACAGGCTAAGAGAGTAGGAGATAAATTTATTGCATATTTTCAATCTTATACGAATACTTATGCAGAAGTGGCATATTTGCGAAAAATTTTTACTGAGGCGATTTCACATCCAAGTATCGTAGCATTATCCATTGCTACCAGACCAGATTGTTTGGGGGAGGATGTGCTACAGTTGCTTTGGGAGTTAAATCAAATAAAGCCGGTTTGGGTGGAATTAGGTTTACAGACGATACATGAGAGAACAGCAACATTTATTCGACGTGGATATCCGCTTTCTGTTTTTGAACAGGCAGTAAAACAGCTAACGCAAATAGATGTACAGGTTATTGTACATACAATTTTGGGACTTCCTTTTGAAAGCAAAAGTGATATGGTAGACACAATACAATATTTAGCACAGTTTTCAACCTCCAGACAGCAGGGGAAGAAAGACAAAGCAGTGATTCAGGGGATAAAGCTACAGTTGCTTCATGTGCTGGAAGGTACCGATTTAGCCAGATACCGCAGTTATTTTAAGACTTTAACACTGGAACAATATGTCAATCTGGTATTAGAATGTATAGAACAATTACCGCAGGACATAGTGATACATCGAATTACAGGTGATGGACCGAAAAAAATCTTGTTGGCACCAGAATGGAGTGCAAGCAAAAAGACCGTTATGAATACGATACACAGGGAGATGAAATTGCAGGATAGTTGGCAAGGAAAAAAAGTTGTGATAAAATAAAAATAGAAGTTGCTAGTTTTGTAGCGGCTTGCGCCGGTTTTTGCGCGGGATTTTCTGAATGTAGAGAAAAAGGTCGTGAATAGTAACAGCAACAAACGTGCAATTGACATAATGGGAGGGGTGTAAAATGGCACAAGATGCATTTACTTTATATAAGTTGATTATACTTTACATGTTGGAACGGGCGAAACTGCCATTGACCAATGCACAAATTTCGGATTTTATATTGGAAAATGATTACACCAATTATTTTAATATTCAATCTGCGATTACTGAGTTGGAGCAGAATCGGTTTATTACCATAGAAACGATACGAAATAGTTCCCATATTCATATTACAGATGAAGGTCGTGAAGTTTTGGGATATTGTATTCAAGAAATTTCAGAAGCAATTAAAAAAGATGTTGAAAGTTATCTAGATAAAAATATGATGGATATTATGGAAGATACTCTGGTTGTGGCAGATTATTTTCAGGTAAATGAAAATGAGTATACAGCAAGGTGTATTGTAAAGGATGGTACTTCTAATGCAGTGGAGATTAACTTAAATGTTGCTACTGAGGAGGAGGCCAGTACCATATGTGCCAGATGGAAAGATAAGAGTCAGGATGTTTATGCGTATTTAATACAACAATTGCTGGCGGAATAAAATAACGAAATAAAAAAAGAGGCTTGTTGCAATCCATTAGGATATGCAAACAGCCTCTTTTGTTATAAAATCAGTTATGTTCTGTGTTGTAAAACAGCTAGGTAGCACTTACACCTCTAGCTTTTGTTATAAAACCAGTTAGTCCTGTGTCTATAAAAAATGCAAGTATTCACTATTGTATTATTTAATATGAGCTTTTACTGCATTACTAACCACTTCTGCAACTCTTGGGTCAAATGGTTCTGGCAAAATGTTGTTTTCGTTTAAGTCCTCATCAGCAACTAATCCAGCAATGGCATTGGCTGCGGCAAGCTTCATCTCTTCTGTAATCTGAGTAGCACGTCCCTCCAAAGCACCTTTGAAGATACCAGGGAAAGCAACTACGTTGTTTACCTGATTAGGGAAGTCCGAACGACCGGTACCAACTACCTTAGCACCTGCTTTTTTCGCTACATCAGGCATGATTTCTGGTACAGGGTTTGCCATAGCAAATAAAATAGCATCTTTATTCATAGAGGCAACCATTTCTTCAGATACAATATTTGGGGCAGACACACCAACAAAAATATCGGCACCTTTTAAGGCATCTGCTAAAGTTCCTGTTTTTTGAGAAAGGTTTGTTACTTCCATCATTTCTTTTTGCATCCAGTTTAGATTTTCAGATTTTTTCGATAAAATACCTGAAATATCGCACATAGTTACATTTTTAAAACCATAAGTTAATAAAAGCTTTGTGATAGCAACACCAGCAGAACCAGCACCATTTACAACAACCTGGCAATTTTCTTTCTGTTTGCCAACAACCTTTAATGCATTCATAATACCTGCTAACACAACAATAGCTGTTCCATGTTGGTCATCATGAAAAACAGGAATATCCAACATTTCTTTTAAACGAGTCTCGATTTCAAAACATCTTGGTGCAGAAATATCTTCTAAGTTGATACCGCCAAATGCAGGAGCAATGGCAGCAACGGTCTTGATGATTTCTTCTGTATCCTGTGTGTCTAAACAAATAGGAAATGCATTTACACCACCAAATTCTTTAAACAAAACAGCCTTACCTTCCATAACAGGCATAGCAGCATGAGCACCAATGTTTCCAAGACCTAAAACGGCACTTCCGTCGGAAACAACAGCAACGGTATTTGACTTGATTGTATATTTATAAGCTAACTCTTTATCCTTAGCAATCTCCTTACAAGGTTCTGCAACACCAGGTGTATAAGCCAGTGCGAGGTCTTCTCTTGTCTTTACCTGGCATTTAGAGGTAGTTTCGATTTTTCCATTCCATTCTTCATGTAATTGTAATGCTTTTTCGTTTGTTGTCATGATACGCATCCTTTCTTGTTTATTGCAAATGCAAATATTTGCAAAATAATTAAATTTTCGGTATCTGTTGTACATTTTCTACCATTCTGCTTGAATTATTCTGCCATTTATACATTTGTGCTGTATAATAGCAGAATTGTTAGAAAAACAGTCTATTTTAATCATAGCATTTCATACAAAGGAAATCAAGCAAACAATCTTCACTATTGAATTCCAGCAGGCTATCTGTTACACTTTCGAGTAGTAGTATGCAGGAAAATAACAGAGAAAGAAAGGCTAGAATAGTAGCTATAGAGAATAGAAAGGGGCTGCGTAGCGATGATTAGCAATAGCAGTAATGTGCAGATAAAGAATTTAGTAAAGCTTCAAAAGAATGTCCGTACTCGCCGGGAACAAAATGCATTTGTAATAGAAGGAAAGAAGCTGTTTGAAGAGGCAAAAGCGTTAGGTGTGGTAAAGCGAGCTTATGTGACAAATACCTATATAGAAGGACTTACAGAAGCAGAGGAAGCATATTTTAAAGGGGTAGAATATGAAATTGTAGAGGAAAAAGTATTAAAAGAGGCAGCCGATACAAAAACACCACAGGGAGTAGTTGCAATTGTAGAGAAACCTTGCTATGACTGGAATGAACTGCTTGCAAAAGAGCAATTAAAAATAATGTTGTTGGAGGATTTGCGGGATCCGGGAAATTTGGGAACAATTATTCGGACAGCGGAAGGTGCCGGAATGGATGCAGTGATTATGAGTAAGGAGACCGTAGATTTGTTTAATCCTAAAGTGGTTCGCTCTACTATGGGTTCTATTTTCAGAGTTCCTTTCTTTTACGTGGAAGATATGATGCAGACTGTCAGGAAATTGCAGGTAAAAGGTGTTTCTGTAGTGGCAACAGATTTACAGGGGAAAAATGATTATGATGGGGAGCGTTATCCAGATAAAACAGCCATTGTAATTGGAAATGAGGCAAAGGGAATCTCCAAAGAAATGCGTGAAAGCGCAGATATTTTAATTAAAATTCCAATGTGCGGGCAGTTAGAATCCCTAAATGCATCTGTGGCAGCAGGAATTATGATGTATGAACTGTTTCGCCAGAAAAAGTAAAATAATTCTTGAAAAAATATAGACATCGTGTTGAGTTTCTAATCAAAGTTTAACTTGATATGATAGATAAAATCAAGTACAATTATTTTCAAGGAAACGTTTTGAGGAAGGAGGAGGCGCGTATGACTTCAGTTCTACTTATGTGGATGATTTTGATTGCAATATTTATTGTGGTAGAAATCATTACATTAGGTCTTACTACCGTTTGGTTTGTTGGTGGTGCAGTTGTAGCACTTATAGCAGGTGCAGTGGGGGCTGACATTGGCATACAGGTTGTGTTGTTTTTTGTGGTATCTGTGGCCCTATTATTTTTTGTCAGACCGAGTGCATGCAGGCGATTTAACAGCCATCGTGTAAAGACGGACATAGAAACAATCATTGGTGCTGAGGGAAAAGTATTGGAGACCATAGATAATTTCAATCAAAAGGGAGTAGTAGCATTGGCTGGAAAAGAATGGACTGCAAGAAGTGCAGACGCAAGTATAATTCCCGAAGGAGCAAAGGTTTCCGTTGTTGAAATTTCCGGAGTGAAATTGATTGTAACACAAAATGAAACTGTAAATGTGAAAAAAGAGGAGGAGTAAAAGGTATGTCACCAAGTATGTTACCAGTAATTGTATTAGTAGTTATTGTTCTGTGTGTACTAATTTCTTGTATTAGAGTAGTACCTCAGGCAGAAGCATTTGTTGTAGAGCGTTTAGGAGCTTGTCAGGATATTTGGAAGGTAGGTCTTCACCTGAAGATGCCTTTAATTGACAAGGTTGCAAAAAAAGTTCCATTGAAAGAACAGGTAGTAGATTTTCCACCACAGCCTGTAATCACAAAGGATAATGTATCCATTCGTATTGATACAGTTGTATTTTTCCAGATTACAGATGCAAAAGCATATGCATATGGTGTAGAAAATCCAATTATGGCGATTGAAAATTTAACAGCAACTACACTTCGTAATATTATCGGTGAGTTGGAGTTAGACCAGACACTTACATCCAGAGAGGATATCAACGCAAAGATGAGAGCTACTTTGGATGAAGTAACAGACCCTTGGGGTATCAAGGTAAATCGTGTAGAGCTTAAGAATATTATTCCACCTGCTGAAATTCAGGATTCTATGGAGAAGCAGATGAAGGCAGAGCGTGAACGTCGTGAGACTTTATTAAAAGCAGAAGGTGAGAAGAAGTCTAGCATCTTAGTTGCAGAAGGTAAGAAAGCATCTGCTATTTTGGAAGCAGAGGCTGAGAAGGAAGCTGCTATTCTTCGTGCAGAAGCAAAGAAGCAGACGATGATCCGCGAGGCGGAAGGTCAGGCAGAGGCAATTTTACGAGTACAGCAGGCGAATGCAGATGGTATCCGCTTCTTGAACGAAGCAGGAGCTACACCACAGGTAATTCAGTTAAAGAGTTTGGATGCTTTTGCTAAGGCGGCAGATGGTCAGGCAACAAAGATTATTATTCCATCTGAGATACAGAGTTTAGCAGGACTTGCAAAATCTGTAGTGGAAGTTGCAGAAAAATAAATTACAATTGGTTGAGATAGGAATGTCTCTTCGATGAAAATAGCAAAGGTAGAGCTGTCATCAAAACGATTTGATGACAGCTTACTGTGCTTTAAAGGAATGAGTGTATTGGAAAAGATAAAAAAGATTGTGCAGGTACCTTATATGTTACTTGCGTTTTTGTTGTTAAAAGTAGTGACGTATTATATTTTGATTGATGTGAATCCTTTTTTACATCCATTATTATTAGGGACTATTTTTATATTTTGGATTATATTTTCTCATCTAAGTGAGAGTAAATGGAAGCATAAATATGCAATTTTTATGATTATATATGTGGGACTTAGTTTTTTGATGTTTGCAGATTCGATGTATTTTAATTATTACAATCAGACGGTATCTGTCAGACAGATTTATCAAGTGTCGAATGTTGCAAAGGTGCCACAAAGTTTTATTGCTACTTTAATACCTGCCAGTATTTTTTTAATCTGGGATATTCCTTTTGCATCTTACTATTTTCGCAGAAAGGCATCGGAAGAGAAATATGCGGGAATATTTACGAATTTTCAAAAAGGTGTAATAGAAGGGATACTTGCTGCGTTTATTCTTGTTTGTGTCATAAATCCAGGAGGAACTACGTTCCTTACTAAAATTAATAGTGTTGGTTTTATGACAAATCATATAAAGGATATTGTGGATGTGGCATATCAGGCAGTACATCATGATTTCTGGGAGCCGCAGGATGTTATCAATGTGGTGGAGGATGCAAATGATACACCAGATGTAACAGACAATTCTCCAGATATTGAAAGTTTAAAAGGAATTGGAAAAGATAAAAATGTAATTGTGATACAGTTGGAGGCTTTTCAAAATTTTTTGATAAATCGCGAATATAACGGTCAGGTGTTGACACCGAATTTAAATAAATTAATCGGAGAGGAAAGTATTTATTTCGATAACTACTATTCTATTATAGGAAAGGGCAATACAGCGGATGCGGAATTTGCAACGCTAAATAGTCTCTATCCGGTTATTGATGGAGAGAGTTATCGGCTTTATACCGATAATACTTACAATGGATTGCCTTGGAAGTTGAAAGAGCAGGGATATACAACTTTTGCATTTCATGGAAATGAAGCCACATTTTGGAATCGGCAGGCGGCATATCCGTATCAGGGGATTGATAATTTTTACAGCATTGAGACGCTGGATTCTTCTGATATAGTAGGACTTGGAATTTCTGATAAATCCATGTTTAAGCAGATGGTAGATGTGCTTTCAAAACAAAAGGGAAATTTTTTCTCTTTTGGAATTACGCTTACCAGCCATCATCCATATGAAATGCCAAAGGAATTGCAAAAACTGGATATTTTGCCGGAGGACGAAGGAAGTAAGTTTGCAAATTATTTACAGGCGGTCCATTATACGGATGAGGCAATCGGAGAGTTGATTGCTGAGCTAAAAGAAGCTGGATTATATGATAATACAATTTTGGCTTTTTATGGGGATCACCATGGTTTAAATTGTACCATGGATAAAAATGATGAGTACGTTGGAAGATTTTTAGGAAAAGAATATGGATATGAGGAGATGTTAAAAGTACCTTGTATTATCCATATTCCCGGAAGTAAGGTGACAAAAACTATATCTACACTTGGTTGTCAGGTGGATTTTTTGCCTACTGTGTCTTATCTTATGGATTTTAAATTGGAGCAGCCATATATTATGGGACAAAACTTACTTACTGCGGAACATGGATATGCGGCATTTACTGCGTATTTATTTGAAGGTTCTTTTGCCTATGATGACATTATATTTGATATTTCCAGAGAAGGTATTTTTGAGGGAAGCAAAGCTTGGAAACGTGATACCTTAGAAGAAGTTGATATTAATGATTACGAAAAGCAGTATGAAAAAATGTTGGGGCTGAAAGCAGCTTCACGTCAGGTGTTGGAGCAGGATTTGATTGCAGATTATGTTACACATGATGTGAAGGTTCCAGATAAAGATAATAAAAATCAAAAGACAGATAAAGAAAAGCAGGCAGAAGCAAATAATGAGGATAGGAGCAAATAGGATTTAAGTTTGCAAGACTTGACAAAGCCCCTAAAAGTGATACAATGAATAAAAATACAATAAATATGATTATTTATTCGTAAATAATATAGAAAGAAAAGAATTGGAATTATTTTTTGGCAGTCATTTTTGCCTATAAAAAGATTGGAGGACCACATATGAATTTAAAAGGACGTAGTTTTTTAACATTAAAAGATTTTACAAAAGAAGAAATTAGTTATCTTCTTGACTTAGCTGCTGATTTAAAGGCAAAAAAGAAGAAAGGAATTACAGGAAACAGTTTGAAAGGAAAAAATGTTGCCTTAATTTTTGAAAAACCTTCTACCAGAACAAGATGTTCCTTTACGATTGGTTGCATTGATGAAGGTGGACATCCGGAATATCTTGGAAAGGATGATATTCAACTTGGACACAAAGAGAGTGTAGAAGATACCGCTCGTGTGTTAGGAAGAATGTTTGATGGAATCGAATTTCGCGGATTTAAACAGGAAACTGTAGAAAAATTAGCAAAGTATAGTGGAGTACCTGTTTGGAATGGTTTGACAGATGAATACCATCCAACTCAGATTTTAGCAGATTTCCTTACATTGCGTGAGCAGTTTGGAAAATTGGAAGGCTTGAATTTTGTATACGTTGGGGATGGAAGAAATAATATGGCAAACAGTCTTATGATTGGTAGTGCAAAGATGGGATTGCATTTTACTATTTTGGCACCAAAAGTTTTATGGCCAACGGATGAATTGGTTTCTTTATGCCAGGGTTATGCGAAAGAATCTGGGGCAACCATTACGATTTCAGATCAGTTAGATGCCGTAAAGGGTGCAGATGCTATTTACACAGATGTATGGTGTTCTATGGGGGAAGAAGATAAGGCAGCAGAACGAATTGCATTGTTACAGCCATATCAGGTAAACCATGAATTATTTGCACGTACAGGAAAAAATTCTACTATTTTATTACATTGTCTTCCAGCAGTAAAGGGTAAGGAAGTTACAGAAGAATTATTTGAAGAACATGCGGACGTTATTTTTGACGAAGCAGAAAATCGCATGCATACCATTAAGGCAGTTATGGTGGCAACATTAGGAGAGTAATTTTAGGTAAATTTTAATTGAGAGAGGAGAATTACATGGCTGAGTATTTTTCAGAAATGGCACCAGAGGTACAGGAGTTTGCGAAGATTTGTAAACAGAATGCAGTAATCAATCCGGAACTGTATTCCAAGTATGATGTAAAGCGTGGTTTACGCGATGTGAGTGGAAAAGGCGTATTGACCGGTCTTACAGAGGTTTCAGAGATTCGTTCCTATACAATTGTGGACCATGATATGATACCATGTGAGGGAAAGCTTTATTTTCAGGGAATTGATATAGAAGAATTGACAGCAGGATTTTTAAAAGAAGACCGTTTTGGATTTGAAGAAACTGCATATTTATTGATTTTTGGGGAACTTCCTAATAAAGAACAGGCAGATAAGTTTAAGAAGCTTTTGGCGAACTACAGAAGTGTGTTGCCAACCAGCTTTGTGCGTGACATTATTTTAAAAGCACCAAGTGCAGATATGATGAATACATTAGCACGAAGTGTGTTGACATTATATTCCTATGATGATTGTGCAGATGATACCTCTGTAGAAAATGTACTTCGTCAGTGTTTACAGTTGATTGCCTTGTTTCCAATGCTTGCTGTTTATGGATACCAGGCATATAGCCATTATCAGAGGGGAAATAGTCTGTTTATTCATCAGCCGGTAGAAGAGTATTCTACAGCAGAAAACATTTTACATTTATTGCGTCCAGATAGTAAATTCACAAAATTGGAGGCAAAGATTTTAGATATTGCATTGATTATTCATGCAGAGCATGGAGGCGGAAATAACTCTACGTTTACAACGCATGTTGTGACATCATCAGGAACGGATACCTATTCGGTAATTGCTGCTTCTCTGGGTTCTCTGAAAGGACCAAAGCATGGTGGGGCCAATATCAAGGTAGTTCGTATGTTTGATGATATGAAAAAACAGGTAGCAGATTGGACCAATGAGGAAGAAGTAAAGCAGTATTTATGTGACTTATTAAATAAAAGGGCATTTGATAAAAAAGGTCTTATTTATGGTATGGGGCATGCGGTATATTCTATTTCCGATCCTAGAGCTGAAATCTTTAAAGGATTGGTGCATGATTTAGCACAGGAAAAAGGACGTATGGAGGAGTTTAATTTGTATGCTATGGTGGAGAGACTCGCACCGGAAGTAATTGCTAAGGAGCGTAAGATTTACAAGGGTGTTAGTGCAAATGTAGACTTTTATAGTGGATTTGTATATAGCATGCTTGATTTACCACCTGAGTTGTATACACCTATTTTTGCAATTGCTCGTATTGCAGGATGGAGTGCTCATCGAATTGAAGAGATTATTAATGAAGGTAAAATTATTCGACCAGCATATAAGGCAGTGGCAAAGCATAAGAGTTATGTGCCTTTAGATGAGAGAGAATAGAAATAAAACAAAGAAGAAATATAAAGAAAAGGGGGAATTAGGGATATGAAAAATGAAAAATTATGCAAAGGCATACTGGCGATTGTAATGAGTGCAACATTAGTCTCAGGTGGAAGTTTTTTTAGTATAGGTATGCAGGATAAAACAATAGTAAGAGCGGAAAGTATTGATAATACAAAAGAAGAAAATTCCTATCTTACGATATCATCTGCAAGAGAATTAAAAGAATTTGCTCAAAAGGTAAATAATGGAAATAACTATGAAGGGAAAATCATTAAATTAGCAAAAGATATAGAATTTGATGGAGTAACAGTAAATAATTTTACACCGATTGGAAATATGTCTTATAAATTTGCAGGAACTTTTGATGGTGCAGGATATACAATTAAGGGCATCAATGTTACGCAATATGGTACAGCTTTTATGGGATTGTTTGGTTATATTGCAGACAATGGAATTGTAAAAAATTTGACTATGGAAGCTTGTGAATTTGAAGGTGGTTCTTCTGTAGGTAGCATTGCTGGTTCAAATGATGGAACGATTTATAATTGTTACAACAAAGGCGGTAATATTTTAGGAACTGGCTATTCTGGTGGAATTGCAGGGCAAAATAGTGGCATTATAAAGAATTGCATTTCAAATGGGAACGTGAGTATGAAGGATGCCATTTATTCTGCTTCAGGCTGTGGTGGAATTGCAGGAAATAGTTATGGTAGTAAAATATATAATTCAGCAAATTTAGGAAATGTATCTTTTTCAGGGGATAATTCTTACAGTAGTGCATATATAGGAGGCGTTGTAGGAACCGTAATTGAGGGTTCAGAAATACAAAACTGTTACAACACAGGAAAGATTAGTGATAGTACGGCCTCTCAAAAAATGGGTGCTATCGCAGGATGGGTAAGTGATAATAAATCCATCGTAGCCAATAGTTATACTTCAGAAGAAGCATATAGTGTCAATTTTGGTACCATGAATGGTGTTGAAAAAAACATTAAGGCATTACCAGAGGCTGATATGAAGACGGATTCGTTTCTTGAACAGTTAAATAAAAATAGAGGAGATAATGAAGATTGGTTAAAGTGGGAATTTCGTTCGGATTCAGAATACCCAGTGTTGATAAAGCTAGTTGATTTATCGGATTGTCAGATGCAATGGGATAAAACTGCATATACATATACTGGAAAGGCAATAAAACCATCTGTAACAATTACAAATAAAGGTGTAAAACTAAAAAAAGATAATGATTATACGATTAGTTACCAAAATAATAAAAATGTAGGAACAGCGACAATGCGAATCCAAGGAAAAAATGGTTATACAGGAACTATAACGACAACATTTGTAATCCATAAAGGAATACAACAAATCCGATATACAAAATCCTATAAAAAGGCATACAAATCAAAGCCATTTGCCGTTTACGCAAAAAGAGTAGTTGGAAATGGAAAAGTAACATATAAGAGCTCCAATAAAAAGGTAGCAACTGTAAGTAATAAAGGAATTGTAACGCCTAAAAGTACAGGGAAAGCTATTATTACAGTAACAGCAGCAGAAACGAGCAACTATCATAAGAAAAGTGTAAAAATTATAGTACAAATTGAAAAGAATAAAAAATAGAATAAAAATACACTTATGTGAAAGCGCTCTTCAAAGGACAGAGGTTAGGTCTGTCTTTTGGGGGCGTTTTCTTTTTTTAAACAATGAAAACCAACAAGGTGATTTCTCCTAGTTTCCGTTCTTGTAAATATGCTCAATATATGATATTCTGTAAGGAAGCGTATGTTTAAATTTAGAGATTAGATAACGGTTTAGTAGTTACAAGTTGAGGTAATTTTTTATGGAAAAAAACATTGTGTTATGTGCATCTAGTGCATATGAAGAAAAATACTATTTAAATGAAGATTTTGTGCAGATGCCTGAATCAATTAAAGAGGAGCTACAAATTATGTGTGTCCTTTTTACAGCAGATGTGGGCGGTATTCTTACCATGGAATTTGATGAAGAAGGGAATCTTTTATTTCACACCGAGGCAGATGAAGGTGATTTGCTGTATGATGAAATTGGAAGTGTGTTAAAGATAAAGCAGATTCAGGAACAGAAAAAAGAATTACTGGAAAGTTTGGAGCTTTATTACAAAGCATTTTTCTTAAATGAAGATGTGGCCGCTTTGCTGGCAGAAGAATAGAACGATAATTGTAAATACGAGATAGAGCAAGGGTGCAATGACACCTGCAAATAGAGAAAATACACTGAATTTCAGTGGATCGGAGGATGGCATGATTTTAGTTGTAGATGCAGGAAATACCAATATTACGCTGGGCGTGTTTGAAGGAAAAGATTTGCGTGGAACGTACCGAATGACTACAAAGGTATCCCGTACCTCAGATGAGTACGGTATTTTCATAACAGAACTGTTGGAGAAGAATGGACTGGAACCAAAGCAGATTGAAGATGTAATCATTTCTTCCGTTGTGCCGAATATCATGCATTCTTTTACCAGTGGAATAAAAAAATATTTTCATGTACAGCCTATCATTGTGGGTGCGGGTATTAAAACGGGAATCAATATTGCCATTGCAAATCCAAAGTCAATGGGGGCAGATCGTATTGTGGATGCGGTAGCTGCCTATGAGCTTTATGGTGGACCGGTTATTGTGATTGATTTTGGAACAGCTACAACCCATGATGTAATTACAGCGGATGGATCATTGATTGCAGGAGTGACAAGTCCTGGTATTCGAATTTCGGCCAATGCACTGTGGAAGGATACTGCCATGCTTCCGGAAATTGAAATAAAAAAACCAGAGACGATTCTTGCTAAAAATACAGTAGCAAGTATGCAGGCAGGTTTGTTTTTTGGCTATGTGGGACAGACAGAATACATTGTTAAGAAATTAAAAGCAGAAACAGCAATGGAAAATATCAAAGTAGTGGCAACCGGTGGATTGGGAAAAATTATATCTGATGAGACCGATGAGATTGATATTTATGATAGCAATTTGACCTTAGAAGGACTTCGCATTATTTATGAATATAATAAGCGTTAGAGTGAGGAAACTATGAGTTTACAGATAGGAAATGTAGAAATAAATGGAAAACTTGTGCTTGGTCCCATGGCAGGAGTGACGGACTTACCCTTTCGAGTGTTATGCAAGGAAGCAGGAGCAGACCTCATTTATACCGAGATGGTCAGTGCAAAGGGCATTATGTATGGAAATAAAAATACGACCATTCTTCTGGAAGTTGAGGAACAGGAACGTCCTGTCGCATTGCAGTTGTTTGGCAGTGATCCAAAGATTTTAAGCGAGCAGGCAAAGCGAATTGAGCATCGTAATTTTGACATTGTGGATATTAATATGGGCTGTCCGGTGCCAAAGGTAGTAAATAATGGAGAAGGTTCTGCCCTTATGAAAAATCCGGAACTGGTGGGAGAGATTGTGTCGGCTATGACAAACATTTTGGAAAAACCAGTGACGGTTAAAATCCGTAAGGGATTCGGAGCAGAGGATTGCAACGCGCCAGAGATTGCTAAAATTGCAGAGCAGAGTGGGGCAGCAGCAGTGGCGGTACATGGAAGAACGAGAGAACAATACTATAGTGGACAGGCAGATTGGAATGTGATTCGAGAAGTAAAAGAAGCGGTATCGATTCCGGTGATTGGAAATGGAGATATATTCAAACCTGAGGATGCAAAGCGAATGTTGGAGGAGACTGGTTGTGATGCAGTGATGCTTGCCAGAGGTGTGAGAGGCAACCCATGGTTGTTTACCCAGACGAAAAGATATTTGGAAACAGGGGATCACCTTCCAAAACCAGAGATTGGAGAAGTCATAGCGACCATTCTTCGCCATGCAAAAATGCAGGTGGCATTTAAAGGAGAGTATCTGGGTATGCGAGAAATGCGAAAACATGTGGCATGGTATACGACTGGGTATCCGCAGTCAGCGAAACTTCGAGGAAAGATAAATGAGATAGAGAGTATTTCGGATTTACAGTATTTGCTGGAGGATTATGCAAAAAAGTGCAACCATCCTGTTTCAGCAAGATAAGATTGGAGGACAAACATGAAAGGAAATATTTTAGTAGGGCAATCTGGAGGTCCAACTACTGTGATCAATGCCAGTTTAGCAGGTGTATTAAGTGCAGCGTTCAATAGTGAAAAGATTGACACTGTGTATGGTATGGTAAATGGCATTCAGGGCTTTATGGATGAGAATGTACTAAATCTTACCAAAGAATTTAAGGGAAATGAAAAAAAATTAGAACATCTTAGAGTTACTCCATCTATGTATTTAGGTTCTTGTCGTTACAAATTAAAGGACCCAAAGGAAGATTCTAGTGATTTAGAGCGTGTATTTGAATTGATAAAAAAATATGAGATACGATATTTCCTTTATATTGGTGGAAATGATTCGATGGATACGGTAGACAAGGTATCTAGATATGCAAAAGAAAGAAATTATGACATAAAGGTGATTGGTATTCCAAAAACTATTGACAACGATTTGATGGAAATTGACCATACGCCTGGTTTTGGTTCCGCAGCAAAGTATATTGCAACATCTATTTTGGAGATGTGCCATGACACTTACATTTATTACATGGAAAGCGTTCTTATTGTGGAAATTATGGGAAGAAATGCAGGATGGTTGGCAGCATCTTCTGTGCTTGCCAGAAATGAATATAACGCAGCTCCACATTTGATTTATCTTCCTGAGAGCGATTTTGACCAAGAACAGTTTATTGCGGATATTAAAGAGCAGTTTAAGCATAGAAAGCAAGTTATTGTGGCAGTATCGGAAGGTATTCATGACAAAAATGGAGACTATATTTCTGCAAAATCCACAAAGACAGACCAATTTGGACATGTAATGCTTAGTGGAAATGGAAAATATCTGGAATCGCTTGTACAGAAAGAAATTGGTTGCAAGGTGCGTTCGGTAGAGTTAAATGTATTACAACGTTGCGCGGCACATATTTCCTCCGCTACGGATGTTTCAGAAGCCTTTCATTTAGGAGAAAAGGCAGTGGATGCGGTACTCAATGGAAGAACAGATGAGATGACTTCGTTACGAAGAATATCTAATGACCCATACAGAGTAGAATATATTACGGTTCCAGTATCAGAAGTTGCAAACAAAGAAAAAACGATTCCAAGAGAATGGATTAATGAAGCTGGAAATGATGTAACACAGGAACTTGTAGATTATTTGCAACCATTGATTGAAGGAGAGGTAAAGGTAGAATACAAAAAGGGAATCCCAGATTACATTTTCAGAGATGTGGAAGTGTAGACATGGATAGTAACCAAAGCTGTTATGGTTCACATACCTGTGAATTGTAACCCCCAAAGTAATACATGGCAAAAGATGGTAAGAATATTTTGTTGACATCAAAAAAAAGTGGTGCTATAATCCTTCACATAAAGAGAGACAGACAAAGAGGTCGTAACACATTGCGTGTTGCGACCTTTTTCTTTCTTTACGCGGACAACAGGCAACAGTCCATGCTTGCATGAGAAGTTAGCGACTACCGCGAGAGTATAAAACTCGTAAATTGTGTTTTTTGTGAATGTGCGCACACAAGAAAAAACGAACATCAAAACGAAGGAGGAATAGAAGTATGAAGAAATTCTATGAACATTCGGTTAAGAAAAAGATTGCTGCAATTGTTTTCGCACTTGCGGTAGTGATTTCGTCATTTGGCATGCCTGCGACAGCAGAGGCATATAGTGGTTTTAGTGGTGATTATAGCAGGAGTGAAAGATTGGCGCAGCCAACGTCCAAGCATCAGTTTCAGAAGGATGAGTTGGGCGTAGTAAACTTTCAATCTGTTTATGGAAATAAAGAAGCGAATATTGCAAGTATGAAAAAATACATTGAAGAGGCACATGAAAAGGGAGTTAAAATTCTTCTCTTTCCAGAAATGTGTGTAACGGGTTATGTGTCATCCAGTGATCCGGACTCAGCAGCTTATAAATGGGCAGTAGAGAGTGCAGAGCCATTGGATGGACCAACACAGAAGATATTTGCAGAAATCGCAGACAAGGATGATATGTATATTATATATGGTGCAACACAGACCATAGAAGGAGATAGCAAACATGCATATAACTCTGCTTTTGTTTGTTCTCCAGAAGGTGAGGTTACTGCATATCAGAAGATTACTCCAGTTGAAGGTAGCTGGTGTGTAGCAGGTGATACTCCAGTATTGATTGATGCAGGAGAATATGGAAAGATTGGTATTAGCATTTGTTATGATACCTATTCTACACCAGAGTTAGAGAGATATTATGCAGCAATGGGATGTAACTTATTATTAAACCCAACAGCGTCTGGCGGAAACTGGTATTCCAGTAATGTAGCAGGATGGCAGGAATATTATAAGTTACGTTTGGAAAGTGTGGCATCCCGTGATGGAATGACAATTTTAAGCTCAGACTTGGTAGATGACAGTGGTATGTCAGGAAATACACCGGATGTATTTCCTGGTGGTAGTGTAATTTTACAGGGTGCATTTAATGGACCTATGTATTATGCAGGAGCGGATTGTGAAGCAGGAAGCGTAGATGAGGATGCAAATATTGTGATTGAGCAAAAAGGGCTTTTAACAAATGGAAAAGCATTGACAGCATCTTCTGGAAGTACCTGTAGCAACGCTGATTTCAATCCCGAATTGTATGCACAGTTATATAAGGACATAGCAGAAATGAAAACAATTGGAGTGACTTCTGCGGCAGTAACAAGTGGTCCAAATGTTGCAGTTGTAAACATGACAGGATATTGGGGAAATAAGAAAAAGACATTAGAAAAGATGGTTTCTTATATAGAAGAAGCTGCGGCTAAAAATGTGGATATGATCGTATTCCCAGAAACGGTACTTTCAGGATATGGATATGTAGAACCAGAAAAAGATCCATTTTATCAAAAATATGGGGTATCTATGCAGGTTGCCACCGCAGAAACCATTCCAGGAGCAAGTACAAATTATTTGAGCGAATATGCAAAAAAATATGGTATGTATATTATTTTTGGTATGACAGAAAAGGATGAAGCGGGCAAGATTTACGAAGCGAATAATTATGAAAAACATGCTGAAAAGGTATACAATTCCGCAGCAATCCTTTATCCAGATGGAAGGATTGACTCTTACCAGAAGATACATAGAGCAGGGCTTGAAACACAGTGGTCTGTATGTGGTTCTACTCCAAAGATAATTGATACAAAATGGGGTAAGATTGGTATTGATATTTGTCGAGATGGACATTTTTATCCAGAACTTGGAAGATATTATGCAGCCATGGGATGTACCATGTTTGTACACCCAACCGCAACAACAGGAAATGCATGGTATCGTGCAACCAGAATCGGTTCTTATACAGACCGTGATGGAATGGCAGCAGTTACTTGCAATCTGTTAGGTGGAGATGGTATTTATAATGCAGATGGAAGTTATGATCCAAAAGATGTAGAAGGAAACTTTGACGAAGAAGGAAACTTTATTGGAGGAACAACAATTCCGGATATTATTTATAATCAGAAAGAAGTAGAAAACGATCCATATTGGAATAGTAAGAATTGGATTGGTACCGGTGGTATTTTTAATAGTACAAGTTTAATTATCACAAAAGGCTCAACCAGTGGATTAAATCCGGCACCTAGATTAAATTATAATGGTACAGGTTCTGCCTCAGAAGGTTTTGCAGAGAGAGGAAAGACCAGTCCATTAGGACTTGAAATTGCAAAAATGAATTTAACAGGTTGTGGTTTCCGACCATCCAGCCAGACATTTAATCCATCTTTATTCTCTAAGATGTATGATAAACTGGCAGTATTGTATCGTGGAGGATATACATCTCTTTACGGAAAAGATGCAATTAAGGAACCAGTAACGATTGACCTTACAACAGGTGCAGCAGTAACTGCAACACCAGAGGTAACAACGACACCAAGCGTTACAACAAGTCCTGCAGTAACGGCGACACCGACAGTAACACCAACGGTAACGGCAACACCAGTTGTCACAGCAACACCAACACATAGTGTAGCACCTGCAACAGGCACAAAACTTACAGACCGTAAGACGAAGGCAATCTATAAGGTAACGAAGAAAAATGCAACTGTTACTTATGTAAAAACAACGGATACAAAAGCAGCAATTATTAAAATTCCAGATAAGGTTAAAATTGATGGAACAACTTACAAAGTTACAGCAGTAGCAGCAAAGGCGTTCAAAAATAACAAGAAGATTACAACAGTAACAATAGGAAAGAATGTTACTACAATCGGAGCCTCTGCGTTCCAAGGTTGCAAGAACTTAAAGAAGATTACCATTTCTACAACAGGATTAAAGAAAAAGTCTGTAGGAAGTAAGGCATTTAAGGGAATCAACAGCAAGGCTGTCATTAAAGTACCTGCAAAAAAACTGGCGGCATATAAGAAGATTGTAAAGCAGGCAGGCGTTGGAAGTAAGGTAGTTGTTAAGAAGTTGTAATAAAACCATAATTTGACTTAAATATCCAGTAGGAAACATCCTGCTGGATATTTTTTTGCTTTTATATGAGCAAGTAGCGAAGCGGATTGCGAATATTTTTGATAGAAAAGAAAAAATGTTACAAGAGTATGAAGTAATTTACGTTTTGTTTGTACAATATTCCTAAATTTTAGAAGAAAAGCAAATTCTGTTTGCAATTTTAGTGGTTATAGTGTATTATTTTTACCAGACGGACAAATGTACGCGGTAAAAGGACATGTACATTTCAAATAAAACAGAGAAAGAGGTAATTTAGAATGAGCGATAAGTTAAAAGTAGGTATCCTTGGTGGAACAGGTATGGTAGGACAGAGATTCATTGCATTGTTGGAGAATCATCCTTGGTTTGAGGTAACAACCATTGCTGCAAGTCCAAGAAGTGCAGGAAAGACCTATGAGGAAGCAGTAGGAGGTCGTTGGAAGATGGATACTCCAATGCCGGAAGCTGTAAAAAAAATCATCGTTCACAATGTAAACGAAGTAGAAGAAGTTGCTTCTACAGTAGATTTTGTATTTAGTGCAGTAGATATGTCTAAGGATGAGATTAAGGCAATCGAAGAAGCATATGCTAAGACAGAGACACCAGTTGTTTCCAACAACAGTGCACATAGATGGACTCCAGATGTTCCTATGGTTGTACCTGAAATCAACCCAGAACATTTTGATGTCATTGAATTCCAGAAGAAGAGACTTGGAACAAAGAGAGGTTTTGTAGCGGTTAAGCCTAACTGCTCTATCCAGAGTTATGCTCCAGTTCTTACAGCATGGAAAGAATTTGAGCCATATGAAGTAGTTGCTACCACGTATCAGGCTATTTCAGGTGCAGGTAAGACATTTAAAGATTGGCCAGAAATGGAAGGTAACATTATTCCATTTATCGGTGGAGAAGAAGAAAAATCAGAGCAGGAACCACTTAGAATCTGGGGTAAGATTGAAGATGGCGTAATTAAGAAAGCAGACGATGTAAAAATTACTTGTCAGTGTATTCGTGTTCCAGTATTAAATGGACATACAGCCGCTGTATTTGTTAAGTTCAGAAAGAACCCTACAAAGGAGCAGTTAGTTGAAAAATTAGTAAACTTCAAGGGACTTCCACAGGAATTAAATCTTCCAAGTGCTCCAAAGCAGTTTATTCAGGTTATGGAAGAAGAAAACCGTCCACAGGTTGCATTGGATGTAGATTATGAGAATGGAATGGGTATTTCTGTTGGACGTATTCGTGAAGATAGTATTTACGATTGGAAGTTTGTAGGATTATCTCATAATACGGTTCGTGGTGCCGCAGGTGGAGCTGTACTTTGTGCAGAAACATTAAAGGCTAAGGGATATATTACAAAGAAATGATGGCGTATATAATATATAAAGAGAGGCTGTTACATATGTAGCAGCCTTTTGTCTTATAGGAAAAAATATTTGCGAGCAAAATGTTTTGTTGTAATTATATGCGTGTAAACACAAATAGTTTTGCAAAATGGCAGAAAAATCTTAAAATATACACAAAATATGAAGCGCATATAAATTCTACACTATTACCAAAATCATTACGATAAATAACAAAAAATTGTGAATATTACAAAAATATGAAAAAAGTAATGCAAATATATTGCAAAAATAAAAAATATTCCATATAATTGCTTTTGGAACAAAATAAAACATTCTTTTTAAAAGAAGTGGGAGGAAAAACATGAAAAGTTTAAAAAAGGTATTTGCATTTTTACTTTCTCTTGCAATGGTAATTGGAGTTTTTGCCAATGCAGGATTAGAAATTAATGCCAGTACAAACAACACAGTAACCGTATATTACAGCAGTTCATGGAGTCAGGCTTATATTCATTATAGACAGGCAGACGGTACATGGACAAACGTGCCGGGAGAAAAGATGAGCAAATCATCAGAAGTAAATGGTTACAATTGGAAGGCTACTATTAATTTGGGAAACAATAGTAGTACACAGGTATGTTTCAATGATGGAAATAATAACTGGGATAGCCGTAATGGTCAGAACTACACTGTTTCCACAGGAAGTTATGGAGTAAAGAATGGAACTGTAACATCTGTTGTTGCAGCAACAACTACACCAACAGCTACACCAGAGTTATTCACTTGTGATTTTGATATGGATGTAACATCTCCACAATTAGTTGGAACAACTGTTCATTTTACAGGATATGAGTACAATATGCCATATCATAGATACAATAACTTTATGTATGCTATTCATAAACAGGGAACAGATGCTGCAAACGACAAATATATTTATGCGTACACAGACTATTATTCATCAGATAGAACTTGTTATACAGCAAGTCATGAGTTTACAGAAGAAGGAACATATGAAGTAACCTTTAAGGCAATGCAGTATTCTGGATATACAGCTACAAAGACTAAGACAATTGTAATTAACAAGAAACAAGAAGAAAAGACATTATATTTCAGTAACCGCAATTCAAACTGGGATAAGGTATATGCTTATGTATGGAACAATAATTCAGATGCAAAGGTATTTGAAGCAAAGGTTTATGATAAAATTGCAAAAACTTATGAAGTAAAGATTCCTGGAAACTATAAGAATATTATTTTCAAGAATACAGAGTATGGTTGGGATAAGCAAACAGCCGATTTGGTAATTCCAACGGGTCGTGATAACTGTTTTAGAACTAATAGTGCTGAAAATAGATCAAATGGTTATTGGTACGAGTATACAGATAAGGCATTTACTTGTACATTGACAATTCAGCAGTCATCTCCTCAAAATGTAGGAACTGCAATCTCATTGTTGGGTGTACCTAGTGAGGATATGCCTGGACATAGATATAATAATTTTTATTTTATTATTCATAAACAGGGAACTAATGAAAATCAGGATAAGAGAGTCTTTGCATTAAGTAGTACAGTTGGATACGCAGCTGAGTGGCAACCTACAGAGAAAGGAACATATGAAGTATCTTTCTGTGCAGCACAGTATTCTGGCTATACAGCAGTAGATACAAAGACATTTGTAATTAAATAATAAGATATCAGGGGCAAAAGGTTAAATGCTTTTTCATGCTTGCATGACGAAAAGTTGACTTTGAGAATCTGGTTTCATAACTTTTTAAAGGGTGTGCATTTGCACATCCTTTTTTCTTTATAGAAGAGTTTGTTCTATAAGGAAAGATAATTTACGAGAATGTGCAAGTACATCATACCTTCAGTTGCTTGAACTTGGCATCATTATTTGTAACCCTTTTTGGAAAAATACATATATTGAAGTATGGTGACGTGTGTAACCGATATTTTTGAAAGTGAGGTTAAACATGTCTGAATATATAGAAAAGGAGCCACAGGCATGAAGGAATGTTGTAATGCTTGTAATGAGCAAAAACGATGGGAAAACAGACAATGTGTGAATCCCAATGCAAATCAATGTGGATCAGGTGGAAACGGAATGATGCACAGAGGATGTTCTATGAATAGAGAAAATATGGGATGTCAGTCGGGGGGAAAAAGAATGCCTGGTAGAATGTCTCAGCAGCAAGGTTCCATGAGATGTGGAATGGGAAAAAATCAAAATGAATGTGCAGGAAACAGGCAAAGTGATTGTCATACAGGAGCAGGAAAGGATTCCTGTGAGACTGCCAAAAACGGGTGTGGTTGTTGCAAAAAGAAAGAAATGAGTCCTGCATGTCATAGAGATATTAGACCGGTTGACGAAATGAATCCGGGTATGGGATATGTACCATGGCAAAATTTTGAAAACTTGTTTGATACCTGCGAGGGATTTCAAAATGGAAGTATATTTAAGGATTTGGTATTTCCGTTTATAGGGAGATCGCTTCAGTGTGAGAGGAGGATGAATCGTCGATGAGAAACAGGAGTAATCAGTGTCAGTTAAGACAATTTATTGATGAGATTAGTTTTGCCATGGATGATATTGTATTATTCTTAGATACACATCCATGTTGCCAGGAAGCACTTGCATATTATGAACAATGCAAAAAAATGAGAGAGGAAGCTATGGACGAGTATGCAAGAATATATGGTCCTTTGGATAAATATCGTGCAAATGTTTCTGAAAGTAATGAATGGTGTTGGGCATTGCAGCCATGGCCATGGAAGGGAGAGTGTTAATGTATGTGGAATTATGAAAAACGTTTACAGTATCCCGTAAATATTAAACAGACGAATCCACAAATGGCACAGATGATTATTAGTCAATTTGGAGGTCCTGATGGAGAATTAGCGGCTTCTATGCGATATTTGTCTCAGCGTTATACTATGCCTTATAATGACGTAATTGGTGTATTGACGGATATTGGTACAGAAGAATTGGCGCATATGGAGATGATTAGTACCATTGTATATCAGCTTACTAGAAATCTTACACCAGAAGAAATTAAAGAAAGTGGATTTGACAAATATTATGTAGACCATACGTTGGCATTATGGCCTCAGGCGGCAGGAGGAATCCCATTTAATGCCTGTGAATTTCAGTCAAAGGGTGATACAATAACAGATTTGTTTGAGGATTTAGCGGCAGAACAAAAAGCACGTACTACTTATGACAATATTCTTCGTCTGGTTCATGATCCGGATGTAGTAGATCCAATTCGTTTCCTTCGTGCAAGAGAGATTGTACATTTTCAGCGTTTTGGAGAGGCATTGAGAAAAGTGCAGGACCGTTTGGATTCTAAAAACTATTATGCATTCAATCCGCAGATTGACAAAGGCTGTGGTTGTGGCAATTAGTATATATTACCGTTTTGATAAAAGTAAGAATGCCTATGGGGAAGGAACCTTTTTTCGCTTTTATCATATAATAAGTTATGCATGCATACTTTTATTCTGGGGAGTAGCGAGTCGCTGATGTTGTTCAAGAAATTTGTGGCTGCCAGATAACGAGTGAAGCTCGTATACAAAAGAGAAACATCCAGGCGTTACGATAAAGTGGGGCTGAGTGTTTACTTATGCACCACAAAAAAAGAAGCAGTCGAAAACCATACGGTTGATTTCCTGACTGCTTCTTTTTATGAAAATGGAAGAAGAAAAATATGTATATATTATACCATATTTTGTGAAAAAAGATACCCCTTTTTTGAAAAAAAGCTAAAAATTTTCAATTTCTTTTGCAATTACATAAAAGAGTAACTCATATTGCGAAAAAAGAAAGCGTTTTTTACATTTGTGGATAAAAATAATTACTATGTTATCACAAAAATAAAAAAGGGCTTGCATATTATGGAAATTTGTGGTATAAATTTCTTAGAACAAAGGAGTTCAAATTTGTTTCCTTATGTTGCTCAGTAGAGAGAGCAATGTAAGGAAGGAAATTTGGCTCCTTTTTCTTTATAAAAAAGACAGGCGCGCGACTGCTTTTTAGAAAAGAATTGAATCGTATGGCAGAAATGCTATGTGTGGCAAAAATATTTTTTGCCTATAAAATCATGCCATGTAAAATAAGGAGGAAAAATAGTATGAACGCAGGAAATATAGGATTTGTCCTAATTTGTGCAGCATTTGTGTTTTTTATGACACCAGGGCTTGCCTGTTTTTATGGAGGTCTTGTAAGAAAGAAGAACGTTGTAAATACAATGATGATGTCGATTTTTATTATAGGAACGGGAATTGTAATGTGGGTATTATTTGGATATTCCCTTTCTTTTGCACCAACGGGAAACGGTATTATTGGTGACTTTCGCTGGTTGGGATTGGAAGGTGTATCTTTGACAAAAGGATATTTGGACAGTCACGCAATTCCGAATATGGTATTTTGTTCATTTCAAATGATGTTTGCAGTAATTACACCAGCCTTGATTACTGGTGCAGTTGCAGGTAGGATGAAATTTAAATCATTGTTTGTGTTTATTGTAATTTGGTCAATTATTGTGTACTATCCATTGGCACATATGGTATGGGCGAAGAATGGATTGTTAGGTTTAGATGGACTTGGAGCTTTGGATTTTGCCGGTGGAGATGTAGTACATATCAGTTCAGGTGTTTCTGCCCTTGTTCTTTGTATTCTTTTAGGAAAGAGAAAAGATTATTATCATGCAGCATATCGAGTACATAATATTCCAACAGTTGTAATAGGTGCATCCCTTTTGATGTTTGGATGGTTTGGATTTAATGCCGGTTCTGCGTTAGAAGCAAATGGACTTGCAGCACATGCCTTTATGACAACCGCAACATCAGCCGCAGCCGCTATGTTATCATGGATGGTATGCGATATGATTGCAAACAGAAAACCTACTTTAATTGGTGTATGTACAGGTATGGTAGCTGGTTTGGTAGGTATTACTCCTGGAGCTGGATTTGTGCCAGTTTGGGCAGCCGTAATTATTGGATTATCTACCAGTCCAATCTGCTTTTTGATGATTTCTTATGGAAAGAGAAAATTTGGATTTGATGATGCTTTGGATGCCTTTAGTTGCCATGGTACAGGTGGTATCTGGGGCGGTATCTTAACAGGTATTTTTGCAAAGGCTTCTGTAGGAGGTTATAATGGAGCTATCTATGGTGACTGGGGACAATTCGCAGCACAGTTAATCGGTATTGGCATTACAATTGTAATTGCAGTAGTAGGAACGATAATTTGCTATGCCATTACACGCCTGTTCACTGGAAACATTCGTGTGGATGCAAAGGACGAAGCAGTTGGATTGGATGTTTCGCAACATGGAGAGTCAGCGTATCCATCCTTTAATGGTTTGGAATAAGAATAGGAGGTTTAGACATGTCACAGGAACAAGCAGATGTGGAATTAATAAAGGTAGAAGCGATTGTACGAGAAGAATGTTTTCTAGATGTAAAAAATGCGTTGGCAGCCATTGGTGTCAATGGTATTACAGCCTATCAGGTAGTAGGTTGTGGAGCACAAAGAGGAATGATGGATTATGTCAGAGGTCAGAAGGTGGATGTACAGGTGCTTCCTAAAATTAAATTTGAGATTGTGGTGTCTTCGCAGGAATGGGAAAAGAAAACGGTTGAGGCAATACAAAAAGCAGCCTTTACAGGAAATCATGGAGACGGAAAGATTTTCAGTTATAACATACGTCAGGCTATGAAGATTCGTACACAGGAAACTGGGTATGATGCGGTACAATCGCCAGAAGATGAATAATTCAATAAATAATTTTTTAGCATGAAAAAGCGGGGCTGTAAAAAAAAGTCCCTTTGAAAAGCAGAAGCATCGGCTACCATGCCGATGTTTCTGCTTTTTCTATTATCTGGAAAAATAATCATAAAACATCAATCTGAAAACGAACAAAAAATTTTACGTTTTTCCTCAATTTTTTCATATAGGTGAAATTTACTCTTTCATATGGAATTTAGTTTTATAAATTCGAGATAAAATAAATGTATAAATTCTGTTGACAATATAGTATATACATATATATAATATTTATTGTATTTCTGGATATACATAATTACAACAATTGAAAGAGAGGAAAATAATTTGAAACGAAATATTATAGTGACTGCGTTAGTCGTAGGAGCGATGTTGGTGAGTACAAGTTCGCAGTTTGCATTTGCCTATCCTTCGGGGGCTGGAACATTTTCAAAAAAATTTATTGCGAAAGATGAATACAAGAAGATTACAACTGTAAATAAAGGAAATTCTAATATGTCCCAAGTTGGTGTTTTGGTGACAACAATGTATGATGGTAATGGAAATAAGGCCGCTGATTATATGAAGTCAAAAACGAAATTTATGGGATGGAATGGATCAAAGTGGGTATTGGCAACTTCTAAAGATGATGAGGGAGCGGTTGCCACTAAAGGTAAAATTCTATATGTTCAATTAAAAAATGCATATACTGGTATAGGTAAATCAATACAGTATCATGGACAAGGGAATAATCCTCATTTAAATGCATATGTATCTGGTACTTTTTATGCAGATGGTAAGCGTTAATAAATACGTATTACGAAATAAACTGTACTAACATATAATGATTAGAGCATTGTCAATGGTTAAATTGCCAATGCTCGTGTTGGTTATAAGTTGAGAAAGGTGGAAAAAAATTGATATGATAAAAGAAGTAAAAGCAAACTTGTATTTATTATTTAAGAAAAGGGAATATTGGTTTGCCTTTTTTGTGATGTTGATATTCTGTTGTATTTCTTATTTGTCTGAAGTTAAGCAAAATATGGGAAGAGATTTATTTAATATCGGCAGACCGAGCGATCATTTTGTTTTAGTGGATTGGAAAACATACGCTGATTACTACACAGTTTTTTTCCCAATCCTGTTAAGTGTGATGACTGCGTTTCCTATATTTGATGAAAATCGAAATAAGAATGGTGTATTTACAGCTACAAGAACTAGTAAGAAGAAATTATATTATAGTAAATGGATTGTAAGTTTTTTGGGAGGTGCAAGTATAGCATTTGTGCCACTTATGATAAACATAATACTTAATGAAATTACATTTTATAACGCAAGTAACCACCGGTTTGGTATGGCTAAGTCTAGATTATACTTCTTGAATCGTGGATATGCGTTAGAGAATTGTTATAAGGAAAATGAATTATTATATGAAATCGGATACGTGGTGTTATTAGCTATATTTGCAGGAGCATGTTGTATGCTAGTTTTTTCATTTTGTCATTTTGTTAGAAAGTTTAAAATATTTACGATACTCCCATTATATGTTATTTTTTTTGTGTCAAATTCACTGAGTATATCAAAATTCGATTTAAATGATTATTTGCTTTGTCCATTGGGAGCTGGAGATTTAGAAGGAATGTTGATTGTAACAGGTGTTATGATGGTTGTTAGTGGCGTTATTGTAAAAATTATTTTGAAAAGAATGGAGTATAAATAATTAAAATGTACCGAGTGAAAGAAGCTTTGAAAAAATATTTGATTGCACTGTCAGTGGCATCAATACTGAATATAGATTGCTTAAAAAGAATGGGAAAAGGGGAATTTGAGGGAAGCTTTATAAATGTGTATTTAAATTCCTTTACTGGGGGAATAAGGACAATGGAAAACGGGGAACATGTTTTGGTGCTGTATCTGTTTGATTTAGCGTATTTGTTAATTTTGTCCATAATTTTTGGTACGGATCTATATAAGGAAATCTACGGTACTGGAATATATGTTATGACTCGGGTAAAGTCCAGAAGCAAATGGATGTTGCGTAAAGTTGGCAAGTTACTTGGGGAGTGCATCTTAAGTGCGATTATTTATTGTAGCTGTGTTTTACTATTGCAGTTGTATCATACAAGGATGATTTGTGATAAAAATGTAATATTAGCCTATTTTATTACTGCAATATTTGTAACATATAACATATTTTTGGTTGCGCTTATTATAAATGCAGTATCTATTATGGGAAAAATATCCTATGGTGTGTGTGCTGGTGCAGCTTTCCTTGTTATAATGGTGATTTATGTAATAAAGTATGATGAAATTTCCATGTTTGCAGGAAACTTGAAATATATGTATTTGGCGCCTGTTAATATGATAAATCTGTTTTATGAAACAGATTTAAAGTTTGTGTTATTTGTATTAGCATATTACACCCTTATCGTTGGATTGATTGTTTTTGGTCTTTTAAAATATGTAAAACGCATGGATATAAAATTGTTGGAAAGTGATTTATAAGTAGAGAGGATGTAAGAAGGTAGTTTTTATGAATAGTCTAGAAATACAAAACATTACAAAAGAAATACGTCAAGAAAAGGTTTTGAACAAGGTGGACTTTTGTGCATTAGGTGGGAAAATATACGGAATTGTTGGAAAAAATGGGTCAGGAAAAAGTATGTTGTTTCGCGCTATTTCGGGTTTGGTAAAGGTAGATAATGGAAGTATAGTTTGGAATGGTGAAGATTGTACAAGAAATTTAGCTCAAAAAATTCGTATGGGCATCATTGTGGAAAATGTAAATCTATATGCAGACCTTAATGCAATGGAAAATTTGAGGTATTTGGCTAAGATTAACAATTATATAGGGGAAAAGGAAATTATTGAAACATTAGACAAAATAGGATTAGACAGCAATAATAAAAAAAAGATGAAAACTTTTTCCCTGGGAATGAGACAAAAACTTGTGATTGCGCAAGCGATTATGGAAAAACCAGATTTGCTTCTTTTAGATGAGCCTACGAATGCACTAGATGAAGAAACAGTTAGGCGATTTCGAGAAATATTAAAGGAAGAAAAAAGACGAGGTGCTATTATTTTAATTGCAAGTCATAATCGTGGGGATATTGAGGAATTGTGTGATGAAGTATATGTGATGAACGATGGAGTATTGTCGCGATAAATCCTGCAATTATTACAGGAAAGAGGTGTGAAGATTGAAAAAAGGATTGTTATTTATAAGCATTTGTACCATTTGTGTGATTTTTGGAGAAATTGGAAGAATGTCATTTGGAAATGTGGGTCTTGCAGATGTTAAAAATTTGGAAGATTTAAAAAAGGTTTCCTTTTATTTTGATTATGCAGAGGGAAAATCGGATGCAGAAAACTATGAGGGAAAAATTGGAACAGAGTATGTAAATAGTGCTTTGAATAGGGAATACATTTTTATAGCAAAACCAACAGGAAACATAAAGGTTGGTGGTCTTGACGTAATGCAGGAGGTCAAAATTGAAAAGGTAATTAGAGGAAAATCGAGTATTGAAAGTGACACTGTTTGGGTAGATGGAATGCCAGGGTTTGAGTATTATGATGATAGGATTTATTTAGATGCATTTTCAGGGTGGATGATGAAAGATCAAAGATACCTAATTTGTGCATCATCGTATCATAAAGGTTTTTATGAGGCAGAAAAATGGTTTGGTTGTTTAAATTTAGAAACGTCTGATAGTGGTATGGTAGTAGATATTGAGCAAGAATATACCTACGAGAAAATCTGCCAAGCACAGTTTTTTGCGGGAGATGAGAGCGTATTAAAAGCCAAGCAAAACATAAAAGAAAGAATTCTTGAAGAATTGGAATTAAATAAATAAAAAAGAGACGGATTTACCTATCAAATCAAAATGGTTGAAATAATAAAAGGGGATGTAAAAAAAACTCCTTAATTAGTAGAGATGCATTGGCGATGGCCAAGGCATCTCTGTTTAATCTAGCTGTTCTATTTCTATCTACAAAGTATGGTATCGTATTCAAAATACCACATATACAAGCTATCATTGAAACTGTAATGAACGGTTTATTTCCAATTACGAATTTTTGGGGAGATACATATTTTATTGTAAAGGGCGGCATATTCGATTTCATTTAATTCCAAAACATAATTTTTTGGAAAATTTTTTTGTACTCCTTTTTCTTTTAGTAAGGTAGCTGCTTTATTGTACGCAACTGCCGCTTCGGTTTCTGTTTGGTAGGTCCCTACCTGAAAGTCTCCATTTATATGTATTTTTACTGTATAGGTAGAAATGCCACGTTCCATATGATGGGTCACGCCATGATATTTGTTGATGATTTCGATATTTCGATAACGAAAATCTGTGCAGTCTCCATTGACAAAGCGGTAATCTCTTCCTGCAACTGCAAAGTTTTTAATTCCATAGCGGGTCAGAATATTAAACTGTGTGCCGTATTCAGCTACGAACAGATGCCCACCACGCCGTTGAATCGTATGTTTCGAATAATAAAATAAATCATCTACATCAAATTTAAGGATATCATCCGGTCCAAAATAATATAAAAAATAATTGGATAAAATATAAATGGGAGTTTTGCAGTATATATTATTATCTCGAAAATTTATAAGAGAAACCCATTTCACAAAAGGAAGAACAGAACTTTTTTTATAATCTTCAATGGTCTTATGGGAAAAATCACACAACTCTCTGGCCTCCTTATACGCAAGAGAGGCTTTTTTTTCTGTGGAAAAACTTCCCAGACTAATATGTTTTCCTTTGAAATTTATAGAGGAGCGATAAGAAATATCTCCATTTTTTTTCTTTGTTAAAAAAACACCAGGTAATGTTGCCACAAAAATCCCTCCTTTTAAATTATTTTATCTTTCTATAAATATATCGGAATATTTAGAAAGAATATCAAATATAATCTAAGACAAAACTTCCTGTCATCTTTTGACATAAAAACCTATAAAACCCCATAATTCTGGCATTTTGTCGCATTTTATCGAATAAAATAGTAGACAAGCAGAAAAAAATATACCTGTTTTTTTCTATTAAATCTAGATAAAATATTACAAATAAAAAATTCTATTTTTGGAGAAACTGTATGACATGGGAAAATCTTCCAGTCTTAAATTGGCCTATCCACCAAAAAAACAGGAAGCGTCTTGACAGGTTGGAAAAGTGTGGATAGAATGCAGGCATGCAAAGCGAAATTGTGTTTTGACACGGAGAAAAAGCGAATTGTTTGGGCGCGTTTTCTACTTTACGCTTTCGATAGGAGGATTTATTTATGAGGCATAGACTTTTGATTCTGAAAAAAGAGGCAAAAGCTTGCATGAAAAAAAGAAAAACGATTGTAACGAATATGATAGGAACAATGGTGGTTGCTGTCTGTTTACTGTCATGCCATATAGGAAATATAGGAACAGTGCAGGTATATGCAGAAATTACGACTGTATCTGAAACAGGTGATATATGGAATGTGACAGATGTAAAGCCAAAAGTACAAGAGACAGAAGAGGAGCAGCCAGGAGAGAGAGAGTTGGCAGGAGATACACTGGGAGGCATACCAAGTGTGGGAGATACAAACACAGGAATGTTGCAATTATTTTCTCAAAAACTTCCTGTTGTTTCTACGGGAGATGCTGTATTAGGAGAACATGCTGTGACAGCTTTCCATACACAGGAACAAAATAACGATATTGAAGTAGTACAGCAAAATGAAACAGAAGGAAAAACCAAAAAGGTTGTTAGTGGAAATGCTGTAAATGCTAATGTAGCCATGAAAAAAACAACGAAAAAAGTGAAGAAACAAAGTGAGAAAAATAAAATTATGCTTTCTCAAAAGGATAAAACAGTTTTGCTTCGCATTGTAGAAGCAGAAGCAGGAACAGAAGATTTAAAAGGAAAAATGTTGGTGGCAAACGTAGTGTTAAATCGCGTAAACTGCAAGACAGAATTTCCAGATAATGTGACAGACGTGGTATTTGACCATACTGGAGGAGTATATCAATTTTCGCCTATTGGAGATGGACGATATTGGAGTGTAACAATTTCCAATGAAACCAAAGAAGCAGTAAAACGTGTTTTAAATGGAGAAGACCCCTCGAAAGGAGCCTTATACTTTATGGCACGAAAATATGCAGCCGCCCATAACGTAAACTGGTTCGATCAAAACCTAACCCGACTATATGAACATGGAGGCCATGAATTTTTCCGTTAGACATGAGCACTGCAAAAATAGAGAGGCACTTTCTTCGAGTAAGCTGGCTTACAGAGAAGAAAGTGCCTCTCTATTTTTATAGGACGAAGTCCGAAATGAGTATGGAGCGGAGCGAAATACGAATTAGCCTTTACTGCATTTGTTTTATTTCATCCAGCAGTGCCTCTGCCACCTCCTCTTTTGATAAAAGTGGCAGTTCCTTCACCTGTTCTTTTGTAATTATCGTCACAACATTCGTATCAGTTCCAAATCCTGCTCCTTGTTCCTTCAGGTTGTTTGCAACAATAATATCTGCATTTTTCTTTTCCAGTTTTCGCTTGGAATTTTCCAGCATATTTTCAGTTTCCATAGAAAAACCACATAAAATTTGTCCGGCCTTTTTATGCTGTCCCAGATAAGATAAAATATCTTGTGTTCGGCTGAGTGCAATGGACATATCGTTTTCCTTTTTCTTTACCTTCTCTGTGGCAACCTGTGAAGGAGTATAATCCGCTACAGCAGCAGATTTAATGATAATATCCTGTTTGTCTGCATGTTTGGTTACCGCATCAAACATATCTTTCGCACTTGTGACAGGAATAACATTTACAAAAGGAGGGGGAGTGATGGTTACGGGACCTGTAACTAAAGTAACATCAGCACCACGCAACATGGCACGTTTTGCAATAGCATACCCCATTTTCCCGGTTGAATGATTGGAAATAAAGCGAACGGGATCGATAGATTCCTGTGTAGGTCCGGCAGTAACAAGAATTTTTTTACCACGTAAATCCTTTTCGCAGGCAATTTCCTTTAAAATATAATTCATAAGTACGGTCTCTGAAGGCATCTTACCAGCACCCGTATCACGACAGGCTAAGAATCCGGTATCTGGTTCGATTACTGTAAAATGATAGCGACGTAACGTTTCAAGATTATCCTGCGTAATCGCATTCTCGTACATTCTTGTATTCATAGCAGGGGAGACTAAAATAGGAGCGGTACAGGCAAGAGCTGTAGTAGAAAGCATATCATCTGCAATGCCATGGGCAAGTTTTGCGATTATATTTGCAGATGCAGGTGCAATCAGCATCACATCAGCCTTTTGTGCTAAGGATACATGAGCTACATGAAATTGAAAATTGCGGTCAAATGTTTCCACTAGACATTTATGATTGGTTAAGGTTTCAAATGTAATGGGATTAATAAAATTTGTAGCATTTTCTGTCATGATTACATGTACATCTGCATGCTGTTTTACAAGCATACTTGCTAAATTTGCAATTTTATAAGCAGCAATGCTCCCTGTTACACCAAGTACCACTGTTTTTCCTTTTAACATATAAATAGCCTCCTTATTTTCCTTAAATCAGAATCAGTATCTCCTTTTTCATCCATTGATATTAGAAATTCTTTCATAGTAAATAGTATCATTAAATTCACAAAAATGCAATTTTTTAACAGTCGTATTTGCAAAATGACGAGAAAAATTACGATTAAGTACGCAAAAGCATCGTTTACGACTAAAATCTAATTTTTAGGTAAAAACAGATATAATAAAAGAGTGAAGGTAAATTATGTTGTGAATAAAGTAGAAATTGTTACAGACAAAATGTAAGAAAAGTATTGTTTGTAAAAAATGAAGGAGGAAGATACTATGGAACATAAAATTGCATTGTGGATTGCGAAACGTTTCAACCAATCCTGTGAGCGAACGGAACTTGAGCAGATTAAGATGGTTTATGGGTTGGAAATTGTGTTGGATAATGTATTAAAACTTTTGGCTATATTGGTGATTTCACTTGTTTTAGGGATATTTAAAGAAGCCATGTTTGTTTTAGTTGGCTTTGGTGTGTTGAGGTTAAAGGCAGGTGGGTTTCATTTTGACAAAAACATTTTCTGCTGGCTGGTATCCATTTTAATTACAATAGGGGGTGGAATCCTTGCAAGTACGCATATACTGACGAAAGAAATTGTCATGGTGCTGTTCATTTTATCTGGCATTCTGGTTGCGATGTATGCGCCTTCAGAAACAACCACTTTTTCTGCTGATCGGAAGCAAAAGCAGGAATTAAAAATACAGAGCTTTTTAATGGTTGCGTTGTACAGTGGGTTGACGTATATTTTTTGGGATAATTGGGTTGGAAGTACATTGGTTATTGGAGTAGTATGCCAGACCATATCTATACTTCCAATTGTAAATAAAAAATATAAGGCAGACAGAAATGAAAAATAAAAATCTTTCAATCCTCTGCCTGTCCTCTATTTAATTTCCAATCTGAATATGTTGAAAAAATAAATCATTTTCTATGTAGGTTTCATGAAATACACTAGGATAATTCATCAGAATACTATTGGCATTGTATAGACCAATCCCGTGTTTTGCTCCTTTTGTGGTTGCATATAACTCAGACATCTTACTAATAGGCAAGTCCCTGTCCACAAAGGAGTTTGAAATAATCAGGGCAATGTAAGTATCCATATTTGCGAGATGTAAATTGACCTTTGGAGCAGCAGTTTCTAATGCTGCTTCTATTGCGTTATCCAGATAAATTCCAAGTATTCGCACAAAGTCTACAGGTTTCATATTCACATGTTCAATATCGTCTGGAATATCAATAACAACTTGAATATTCTTTTCAATCGCATAAATCATTTTATAAGAAAGAAGGCTTTTGACTTCTAGCTGTTTTATGTGCATTAAATTATTTAGCGCATCTGTATTTTGGACTAACTCTTTTTGCAGAGGAACAATATTAGAATGAAAATATTCGTATAAGTCATCATAATGCTTTTCGTCTAAATAAGAGGAAATAGATGCCATAATATTTACATAGTCATGTTTAAAAGAACGTAGGCTGTTGTATACCTGTTCTAAATTTGCGGTATATTCTTTTAAATTTTCGTATTGTTTCAACTGTTCCTGTGCAATAACGGTTTCTTGGCTTGTCTTTAGGGTGCGGTAGCTGATTGTGACCGATACTAGAAAAAAGGCAAGAATAAAAATACAGGTAAACGTTATGCTTTCACTGGGGTAACCAATCTTAGCACCAGCAAATACATTGGCAAGTAGTAGGACACAGCATAAGATTAAATTCGTAAAAATCATGCCAAGAGTACCGTGGGATAATGGGGCGTTCTCATGAAAAAGCCATTTTGCGGTAAAGATGCCCAATAAATAAGTAATAATAAAATATGTAATAATACATATAATCGTATAGAGCGAAAAATGAACCGCAGAGTGTTGTATGGTTGTATTATCTGTATCAAGCATATGAATCAAAAGAACAGATATAAAATTACAACATATAGTGGCAACAATATAACTGATTGGCAAAATTAAAAGGATTATTGGAGTAGATCTTCGTATAAGGTATAGATAAATAAAGGTAAAAATGACAGAGACAAGCATAAACGGTATAAAATAAAATCCGCTGATAAGCAATCCTGCACATAATATTGTAAATATAATGGAAAGTTCCTTTTGTTTCAATTTTGGATAAGTTAGATTGTAGATTCCAATTGTCAAAATAATTGCCAGTGGAATTGTTTGAAACAGTAATGACTGTGTTTCTGTTAGCATGTAATGAAATGTCCCCCTTCAAAAAATTCATGTGACTTAGACAAGTATCGTTTTGGTAAAAATGTTTATTAGCCCCCATATCTTAGATTGCAATTTGCCAAAAAAACAAGGCTATCTGTTTATATAAAAATTGTGTTAAATAGTGTGTATCGTAATAGGTAAACTTATAGAAAGTAAAGAATGATAACACAGATACATTTACACAGTGAAATATTTGCTCAAATAGTCTGTAATAATCCTAGCATAATCCGAAAATGAAGTCAATAAATGGAATATAACAGAATAAAAGGAAAAAAATGTAAGTAAAAACAAAAAACTGCTATGCATATTTCACAATCAGTATGCGTTTGTATTGTAAAAATTTACTACACCCAATACGTTTATTACCTTAAAACGACCGTTTATTACTAAAATGAAAAAAAGGCTAAAATTCAGGTATAATACATTTGTAGGGTGGAAACAAACAAAGCAGTTAATAAGGAGGTTTGTATTATGAAACAGATTTTTGGTGAGTTAAAAAAAACAATTGGGAATGCAACAATTAACTTGGGTGAAAAAAGTTGTGAAAAAAGCACTTTTTTGTTTGTGCATGAGGTTCCGGTACCAGAAAAGATGAAACAAGAATTGGAACAGAAAAAGAGTAAATAATACATAGTAAGAGAATATGCTTGCTAAACGAGAAATACTATGCATATAGGGCATTGACACAGGAGAAGTTTCTAGGTAAACTTCTCCTGTTGACATATTTAAAATCTTGGAATCGAGGAGATACAAATGCTGAAGGTATACATATGTGAAGATATTGAAGTGCAAAGAAATCGAATGACTAAAATAGTGGAAAATATGATATATATTGAAAATTTTGATATGGAAATTGAAGTAGTAACAGATGATCCGCATGAAATTTTGTCGGTTGTGCAGGAAATAGAAGAAGTGGGGATTTATTTTTTAGATATTGATTTGCAGACAGATATGGATGGATTGGAACTTGCAAAAGAAATTCGCAAATACGATCCAAGAGGATTTATTATTTTTGTGACAACACACTCCGAAATGAGTTTTATGACATTTGTTTATAAGTTAGAAGCAATGGATTTTATATTAAAAGATGAGGAAGATGATGAACTGATAGGAAAGCGTATCCACCAGTGCCTGTTGGATGCAAATGAAAGATATTGCTCAGCAAAGAACAAGTTACAGGATATATTTTCTGTAAGAATAAATGATCGTATTTTTACAATTGCTTATGATGACATTATCTTTTTTGAAACATCAGATAGTATTCATCGAATTATTTTACATGGAAAGCGAAGAGTGATGGAATTTTATGGAAAGATGAAAGAGCTGGAGGATCAGCTTGACCATCGATTTTATCGTTGTCACAGGTCTTTTATTGTAAATACCACGAATATCAAAACGATTGATTTTCAAAATCGGGTTATTCATATGGTAAATGGAGAAGATTGTTTGATTTCATCCCGTTCAATGAAGGGATTGAGGGATTTATAAAGAAAGCGTTTTATTAAAATTGAGCATAACATAAAAGGGATGTTACAAATGCAACATCCCTTTTAACATGTATAATCAGCTAAAGTTTCCGATTTACTTAGAAATTCTCTGCTAACCTAAAAAACGTGAAAATATGTTTCTCTTAGTGTATTAATAATCAATAGAACCTTGAAAATCTTCGTTTATCACGTAATAGATTTTACCCTCTTCTGGTTTGATGTAAGCCTTTAATGAATTAATTGCCTCACTTGCACCAGATGCATTATAATCAGCACGTACGCGTTCTAAAATTTCTTTGTGAGAAATTTCCTTTTCCCAAAGCTGAAGAATTACTTCTTCGGAAGCAGCAGTTGTAGTAGCTGTCTTTTTCTTTTGAATGGTACTTAAAGACTTCAAAGGAAGCTGTCTTGGAACGCGTGGAATTATTTCTGTAGGTTTATTTTCAGTAGCAACAGTTGTAGTTGTAACTGTCTTTGCTGTTGTATTCTTTGTTGTAGACTTTCTTGTTGTAGATTTCTTTGCTTTTGCCATAATATACTCCTCCATTCTATGTTCGCTCAGTAGGAACGATAATAGTTACAATATTTCAATGAAAAGACTATCTCCCAAACCTATTTTCATTGTTTTGTCAAAACCTGACGTTTTTGCGTCTAATGTTATAGTATACTATTTTTCATGAAATTTCAACTATATACCTCATGAAAGGAGGTGGATTCTTCCTTTTTTTACTACTTTTGCACAATTTCGTCTAAAATAGAAACAATTTTTTCGATTGGATTGTTTAGTGGACTGCTTTCCATTGCCTCCATATAGTCATCTCTTTTTGCGTAAACTGTTTTAATTGCTTTCATGAGTGCTTCCCCGTTCAAATCCTCTTCTTTGATTACATAACTGTATCCCTGCTTTTCAAAAGATGCAGCATTTAAAATCTGATCTCCGCGGCTGGCAGCCTGAGAAAGTGGGATTAGAATATTTGGTTTTTTCAGGGCAAGTAATTCGCAAATAGCATTGGCACCTGCGCGGGAAATTACCAAATCGGCAGCATCCATTAAATCGCTTAATTCTTTCTTTATGTATTCAAACTGAACATAACCTTTTGTTCCATCTAAAGAAGGATCTGTTTTTCCTTTTCCACAAAGATGGATGATTTGATACTTTTCTAGTAATTCAGGAAGAATACTGCGAACGGCATCATTTACTACAACAGAACCAAGACTTCCGCCGATTATCAAGATAACTGGTTTTGTAATATTAAAGCCGCAGAATTTGAGCCCTTCTAATTTATTTCCCGTAAATAATTCCTTTCGGATTGGGGAACCTGTTAAGATAGCCTTACCTTCAGGAAACATTTCCACTGTTTCAGGGAAATTTGTACATACCTTTGTAGCATGTGGCAGACAAATCTTATTGGCAAGTCCTGGTGTCATATCCGATTCGTGAATGACTGCAGGAATGTGATGACGTTTGGCACCCAATACGACAGGGACTGTTACAAATCCTCCTTTGGAAAATACTACATCAGGCTTTAATTTTTTTAATAGAGAGGATGCTTCCTGACATCCTTTTAAAACGCGAAATGGATCAGTAAAATTTTTAATATCAAAATAGCGTCTTAATTTTCCAGAAGATATACCATAATAAGGAATGTCAAATTCGCTGATTAATTCCTTTTCAATCCCATTTTTAGAACCAATATAGTGAATGTCATAGCCATGTTTTTTTAATTCGGGAAGTAAAGCTATATTTGGTGTTACATGACCGGCAGTTCCGCCACCAGTTAATACGATACGTTTCATTCTATAGTTTTCCTTTCTATTATGTTCTATGCTTGTTCTTTGTATTGCTTTAAGGCTTTTGCCAGTTGATCTGGACAGGATGTTCCCTTATATCCACAGGGAATCCCTTCGAGGCGTTCGATTAGATCATCAATCTTCATGCCTTCTGCCAGATGAGAAACACCGACCGTATTACCAGCACAACCGCCTATAAATTTAACATTTTTAACAATATCACCTTCTACATCAAAATGAATTTCTTTAGAACAGACACCCTTTGTTTTATATATCATATTCGAATCCTCCGTAGTTATTTCATCATATTTATTTACAAAAAATCAATAGATGTACTTCTTATTCTTGATTTTTATGTCATTTTTATTATAGTAATTTAGAGAAAATATTTCAATAGATAAGGAAACAAAAGAAAAGGAAACGGTGGATAATTCTGCAAATCAGTGGTACTATAGTATACGGAATGTGAACGAGTAGAAAGGAGTTTAGCATGGGACATGTATATTTTACAAGACATGGGCAGACAATCTGGAATGTAGAACGAAAAATTTGTGGAGCTACTGATGTGGAATTGACAGAGCTGGGATATACACAGGCACAGGAATTAGGTGAAAAAATTAAAAAAGAAGGATATTGCATTGATGAGATATTGTATTCTCCTTTGATCCGGGCAGAACAGACAGCAAAAAGAATTTCTGAAGTTACGGGAATACCAGCTAGAGCGGAAGAGCGTCTGCGGGAACAGTGTTTTGGAAAATATGAGGGTACACCAAGACGTGGCGAGGAATTTCAGGAGGCAAAGCTTCATTTTATTGATTCCTATCAGGGCGGTGAAACAATGTTGAAGCTGGCACAGCGTATTTATAATTTATTGGATGACATTAAGGCAGAGAGTGAGAATAAAACATACTTGTTGGTAGCACATAATGGAATAGCAAGAGTAGTACAGTCGTATTTTGCGGATATGACAAATGAAGAATATGCGGGATTTGGTATCCGAAACTGCGAGATCGTTGAATATAGATTTTAATAGTAGGAGGAAATTATGAAAGTGATTGGAATTATTGGAGCAATGGACGAGGAAGTAAGCCGTTTAAAAGAAAACATGCAGGTGAAAAAAGTAGAAAAAAAAGCATGTATGGAATTTTTTGAAGGAGATTTGGCAGGTAAGGATGTTGTAATCGTAAGAAGTGGGATTGGAAAAGTAAACGCAGGAATTTGCACACAGATTTTAGTGGATGATTTTGGTGTAGATGCAGTGATCAATACTGGTGTAGCGGGTTCCTTAAGAAATGAAATCAACATTGGAGACATTGTGCTTTCCACAGATGCCCTACAGCATGATATGGATGCTACCGGATTTGGTTATGAACCGGGAGTAATTCCAAGAATGAAAGATTCTGTGTTTGTGGCAGATGAAAAACTTCGTTCCCTTGCAAAAGAAGTAAACGAGAGTGTCAATACGGAAATAGCTACATTTGAGGGACGTATTGTTAGTGGAGACCAGTTTATTTCAGATCATGAGAAGAAAGAACAGCTTGTAAACACTTTTCAGGGATATTGTACAGAAATGGAAGGAGCTGCCATTGCGCAGGTATGTTATCTAAATCAAATACCATTTTTAATTATTCGTGCAATATCAGATAAGGCAGATAATAGTGCTACTATGGATTATGGTGAATTTGAAGTAAAGGCAATCGAGCATACCGTAAAACTTTTAACTGGAATGATGGACAAGTTGGGGGCTTAATTGGATAGAGCAAGTTGCATTGTCTAAAATACGGGCAAACTGTCGAAGGGTTTTTGTTTTCAACCCATTGCAATCATGGTATGATGAATTTGAAAATAAAATATGCATACGAAAGAGGAAACCTGAGTACGATTCCAGGTTTCTTTTTTGTTTGCAGACGTGAATAAGAAAGGAGAGAAACGTCATGCTGGAACAGGTTGTGACACAGGTTGGATTTCATTATGCTTTGCTCGTGTTTGCAGGTGTAGGAATGGGAATGGAACTTTTACTGGGGATAAGGTACAGTCAGCTTGTACGAAAAACACTGGATATGGGAAAGGAAGAACAACCATTTACGGAGCAGTTTAAACAAAACTTCAGAGTGGATTATCAATTGGGATTAAATGTGAATAGTGTGGATAAGTTTGTGGATAACTATGTGTACAAGCAAAAATTTATGGGTATATTTTTGTACACATGGGAAAAACTTTGTGGACAAGTTAAAATTATGAGTGGATTTCTTGCTGTATTATCCATCTTTTTCTTGTTTTATTCCAAATGTGGAAAAGATGTGGTGATAAACGAATTGGTCACAATTTTAATCTTGTGTACAATGTGGATAACAATTGTTTTACTTTCTGGTTTAGGACAGAAAAAGAAGTACTTACATAATAGTATGTCTGAATATTTGGAAAATACCTTTATTCCAAGATTAAAAAAAGAAACAGAAAATCCAGAGCAGTTTTCAAAATTATGCAGGGAGTTATCTTTAAAGCAGGCAAACCATAAAATTGCCAAGCAGGAAAAGAAGGAATTACAGGAGAAAAAGCGAGAAAAGAAGAGGAGAGACAAAAAAGGACGGCAGGAGTTGGAGCGTGTAAAACGGGAACTTGTGGAAGAACTGCGGGAAGAACGGGAAAAGCGTGACCAAAAAATAAAACAATTGGAGGAGGAAGAAGCAAAGACAAGGAGTGTGTTTGAGCAAGCCATAAAAAAAGAAATAAAAAAGCAGGAGACAGAGAAAGACTGTATAGTAAAAAACGCGAAGAAGGAGAATGCTTCTCTTGAAAAAGTGGAAGAACATACAGAAGAAAGTATAGATAATGATAATATAGAAAAAACAGTAGAGAAAATACCGGAAAAAAATGAAAAACTCTTGCAGGATATTTTAAGGGAGTATTTAGGGGAAATGTAGAAACCTCTTTGTTATTCTGTGAGCTATCTTTTTCGCTTTGATTTACGTGGGTAAGATGTAAAATTTCATGTTAATCTAAAAGCCTTGTAATTGGTGCGATAACGCTTTAACTTTTTGTATGTTTGTTAAAAACGGAAAAAGAAAAGTTGAAACTTCACGAAAACAAAATAAATATAAAAAATAAAGTTTTTGTGTACAAAATGCGAAATATGTGTTATAATGTCAATGAAGGTAAGGAGTGATAGGATGGTTCAAAAGGGGATGACAACTTGTAAAGAGAAGGACAAGTTGCGACACGAATTGTTCATTTTACTGAGCGAGGGAATTGACAAAGAGGGTGAAGGTAAGAACAATCTAAATGGGAGTGAAGTATTGTATTTTAACAATACAGCGTGCGAACGCACAGGATTGTATTACTAAGTAGCAAGCTATTTTTTATATGAAGAGCGGACCAGATGCGTAGAGAAGGCGTATCTGGTCCGTTTTCTTTTAAAAATCTCTATTGAACTAATGTAAAATATGCTATAATGAGCGTTAGTAAACACAAGGTGTTTTAAGAGAAGGTTACAGATAAACTATGAAGTTATGAAATGATGATAAATGTAAAGACAAGATTGCAATAAAAACAAATTAGATGAATGAGAAAGGTTGTGAATGGATGAATCGTTTTTGGAGGCGCACATGTAGCGTGTTGCTTGCAGGTATTCTTGGAGTAACAACTGTAGGAACCGTTTATGGAAAGGAAGCAGAGCAAAAGAGTAGTAGTGAACAAAGCATAATACAGCAATATACAAACCATCGTGCCATTGTGCAAGTGCAGGAAGGTACACAGCTTTCGTACCCCTCTTGCAATGTTGAAGCGCTTGGAGAAGGCTATTATTGTATAGAAGGAGAACAAGAGGCATTTGAGAGGGCATTGTTACAATTATATTCCAGAGAGGATGTTGTAACGATACAACCTGATTATGAGTACCATTTTTTGGAGACTTCCGCGATTACAAATGATAGCAGTGTGTACAAGCAATGGGGACTTTATAATGATGGAAGTTATTCTTATACCGATGATGAGGGCGAGCAGATACAGGCAGTAGAAGGCATTGATATAAATGCACAGTCCGCATGGCAGCAGTTTCAAAGTAAGGATGAGGTTGTCGTAGCGGTACTGGATACTGGTGTAGATTATAAGCACGAAGATTTGAAAAAATCCATGTGGAAAAATCCAAAGGAAATCCCTGGAAACGGAAAAGATGATGATGGAAATGGCTATGTAGATGATGTCTATGGATGGGATTTTTACAATAATGATAAATCCGTTTGTAGTTATAAGGAAAATGGACGAGCAAAAGAGCAGGATAATGACAACCATGGTACCCACTGTGCAGGAATCATTGCGGCAACCGCCAACAACGGTGTAGGAATAGCAGGTGTGGCATCCAATGTGAATGTAAAAATTATGTCGGTAAAAGTTTTGGGTGGAGTAAACGGAGCAACGACTACATCAAAACTAATCAAAGGAATTCGATATGCGGTAAGCAATGGTGCAGATATTATCAATGCCAGTTGGGGCGGCTGGGTCAATACAAAAGAGGATAAAGCGTTAAAAAGTGTGATTAAACATTCTGGTGTGTTGGTCGTGGCAGCAGCAGGAAATGCAGGAGAAAATAATGATACGAAGGCATGTTATCCAGCTAATTATAGTAAAGAACTGGATAATGTAATTACAGTAGGTTCCATTGATAGTAATGGTGCTATGTCCTCGTTTTCTAATTATGGCAGTAGCGTGGATGTTCTTGCACCTGGTTCAGGTATATACAGTACCATTGTAGGTGGTTATGGAAGAATGTCAGGTACTTCCATGTCAGTACCTTTTGTGTCAGGGATTGCAGCTATGTTGTATGCAGGTAAGAGTAAAACTTATCCAGCCAGTGTAAAGCAGGTGTTAAGTTCTTCTTACCGAAAGTTAAACGGCATATCCACAAGAAAAGTGGTTTGTCCGGGGATTATTGATGCGGCTATGGCAGTAGAGCAACGTAGTAAGCTTTCCTTGGATAAAAAGGTGCCAAGCATTACACGTTTATCTTCGGATTACAGAGGAAATATACAGGTGAAGGCAAATGATGAAGGCGGTTCAGGAGTATGCTGTATCTTGTATGCGAAAGGAAAACGGGGAAAAACATATTTTAGAAAGGGTACTAGAGGAAAGCTTGTGACGAGTACGACGGTAAAAGTAAAAAAGGCGGGGCTTTATACTTTTTATGTAAAGGATTGTGCGGGAAATGAGACAATTTCCAGAATTAATATTACGATTGATACGCAGGCGCCAAAGATTCGAGTGACGAAGAATAAAAAGAAAATGACATTATATATAACAGATAAGAATACTGGTATAGAGACCGTACGTTTTTCTTATGGGAAAAAAGAAAAAGAGTATTTCAAAAAGGGAAAAGGAACCCATTGGAATATAACAAAGAGTGGAGAACGTAGATTGAACAACAAAAAAACGTATCTATCTGTTTATGCAGTGGATCGGGCAGGAAATGAAGCTTACAAAATTTTTAAATTAAAATGATGAAAAATGATAAAGTGGAGGACAAGATGACAGAATATGTACAGATTGTAGAACAGGTAAAGCAGGAAGTCGCAAAGGTAATTAAAGGAAAAGATGAAGTAATTGATAAAGTGTTTATGACGATATTGGCGGGTGGGCATGTACTAATGGAGGATATTCCTGGTGTGGGAAAGACCACTCTGGCAGTAGCCTTTGCAAAAACAATGATGCTTCACTATCAGAGAGTGCAATTTACACCAGACGTATTGCCAAGTGATTTGGTTGGATTTTCCATGCTCAATAAGGAGCAGGAATTGGAGTATAAGCCAGGAGCGGTAATGTGTAATATATTTTTAGCAGACGAAATTAATCGTACTTCACCTAAAACGCAGTCTGCTCTGTTGGAGGTTATGGAGGAGGGAACCGTAACTGTGGATGGAAACACATGGAAGTTACCAGAACCATTTTTTGTAATTGCCACACAAAATCCAATCTCATCCATTGGAACACAAATGTTACCAGAATCACAACTGGATCGTTTTATGGTAAAACTATCTATGGGATATCCATCAGTAGAACAGGAAATCCTTATGTTAAAGCAGCGACATGGACAAAATCCGTTGGACCAGGTACAAAGTCTGATTTCTGCTGAGACATTGATGGAGATGCAGAAACAGGCAGAGAAAACTTTTGTGGATGATGCAGTTTATCAGTATATAGCAAGTCTTGTAGATGCTACTAGGAATCATCCGTCTATTCAAGTGGGGGTTAGTCCGCGAGGAACGCTGTCGATTGTAGCAATGGCAAAAGCATCTGCATTTATGAATGGAAGAGAATTTCTTACACCAGAAGATGTGGAACGTATTTTTGTAGATGTAACGGCACACCGTATTGTACTTCATACAAAGGCGAAAATGGCACATAAGCAGGAGGGAGAAATTTTACAGGAAATTCTTTCATCTGTTGCAAAGCCACAGTGGAAAAGGAAAGGTGTTTGAGAATAAGTGAATAAAAATAGAGTAGCATATGTATTATTTGTTGCTGTCGGTATCTATTTGGCAATCTTATATGACCGATATCCGTCAGTTATTGTATTGTGGTTACTTGCGGTTGTACCTTTGGTATCCGGTATCTTTATTCCTTTTTGGAAATATTTTGTTGTAGTATCGTCTTCGTTGGAAAATACAGTGGAACAGCAGGGAGAAAAAGGAACATTTTGGATTACAATAGAAAATAAGACAATTTTGCCTGTGTTGCAGGGAGTTTGTTATCTGAAATATCGACATGAGTTAGAGGAAAAAGAACAAAGTGTAAAGTTACCTTTTTCCGTAAATGCCAGGTCCAGAGAAAAAATCAAAGTTCCTTTTCAATGCCAGCATTGCGGAATGGTTACATTTGAAGTGAAGAAAATTAGAGTGGTAGATTATTTTGGTATTTTCGCATATACAAAAAAGTTGGATGAAAGTTCGATACTGGCAGTGCTTCCAAAATGTGAGGAAACAGAAGAATTGCAGAAGGATTATGAAGATTTAAGTCAGCAGGATACAGTTGTAGACGCAAGCATGGATTTATATGCAGGAAATAGTGAGGAACAGAGGAATATACGAGAATATCGACCTGGTGATTCTTTAAAATGGATTCATTGGAAAATATCTTCAAAGCGGCAGCAGCTTATGACAAGAGAATTTGAAGAAGAACAGGGAGAAAAAGATATTTTATTATTTTCCATGTTATATGAAAAAGGCGAAACAACAGACTTTGCATGGTATGATAAAAGGATACGCACTTTTGCAGAAGTATCCATGGGAAAACTGTTGTTAAATGGACCATATGAGGTAATCTGGTTTCAACCAAAAGAAAAGCAGTTTTATACAATTAAAGTAGAAAGGCAGGAACAGCTTTATGGTGTCTGGGAACAGATTATCCGAGCAGGAGTAGGGGAAAAGCCATTGGAATATGAGATGGAATTGAAACATTATTTACAGTCGGGACAAAAAAATGAAATAGGTATGTAGTTATGCGGAGTTTGGAGGATAAAGTGAAAGGAAAAAAGAAAAAACAATCTGGAATTTCATTGGAGACTACCCAAACAATGATGGGAAAAGAAAAAGGCTGGGAAATAGGTGCAGCGTTTGTTTTTGATTTGTTGCTGTTTTTAACACTTATGTTTTGTATGATAGGGTGTTTTATAAATGGCTATGGGATTGCCTGTAATAAAACGCTTCTTTATGGTGTGTCTATGCTTACAGGTGTTCTTTTCTTTATTACATTTTCTCTAAAAAAATGGGGAGAAGCCAGTATGGTTCTCATGCTGTTGGCATATGGTGGATGTAGTATTTATTTTCGGAAAAAGATAGCTGCAGGGTTGGCAGTTGTAATGAACAAGGTGATAGAAAAGGCATCTAATTACTACCATTTTTCTCCATGGAAATATGAGGAGACCAGCGGGGATGAAACATTAAATGCAACTTTACTTATCTTATTTGTATTTATATTGATTATTGGAATGGAAGCGTATCTTTATGTAAAAAGATTTAACTTTTATCTTACGTTGCTGTTACCGATACTTTTCGTATTTTCACCAGAGATAATAGGTATTGTACCAGATGCATTTTATTTTGTGACGTTTATCCTTGTAGCATTAGCATGTATTGGAAGCGAGGTAAGGCAGCAAAGTAAAAAAAATAAGAATCCATTTGTATGGAAGACCAGAGGAATCCAGTTGGTAATTGGGCTTCTTGCATTGGCTTTGTTTCTTATTTTATTTCCCAAGGAAGAATATGAGGAAGCTACGAAAGATAAAACATTAAAGCAGACTGTACAGGCGTGGGCAGATGCAAGATATAACAATCTGGTGCGAAGAGGACTTGACAGGGGAACCGTAGCAGGTGGAATTAGTTGTGGAAAACTGGGACAGGCAAGCAAAATCTCATATACAGGTGAAACCAGATTAAAGGTAGAAAAATGCGATGATGTGAAGACGGAAGAAACGGTTTATCTACGTGGTTATATTGGCAGTCAGTATGGAAATAATCAATGGAATCCATTGCCTGATGAACTGGAAAAGGAAAAAAGACGTTTAGAGAATCGGTATAGCACAAAATTAGAGGACTATGGAACGGAGGCAGCCTTTTCCCTCGGCAAATGGAACTATGTAGTAAGTGAGTTGGAAGGAGCTTCTAATGATGTATGGCCTGAACTAGAAAATGTTTTGATGCAAATACCAAAGGAGAAACAACGCAACCAATTTTTGACTGCACCCTATTCCAAAGATACGCTATCTTTATTGGAACAGGTAAGCCAACAAAGGGAGAAAGTTGCAGGGACCTATCGGATTCACAATATTTCAGAAACGGTTAGTACCATTTTTACTCCATATGATACAATAGGGAAGGTAAGCGAAGATGGAAAATTGAAAGCAGATGGAGTAAAAGATGTGGCGAACTACTCTTTTTCTGTGGCAAATCATAAGGACAAAATGCCAACAGAAGAGGATTGGGAAAGTTGTATTCTGGCAGCAGAAGATATAGAAAAACAAAACCATATAAATATTTTGGAGTATAAGCCTGGCAGCTATAAGCAAGAGGATGTAAATGAAGATTCACTCGCAGAAATAAATGATACTACTTTATGTGTATTGAAAAATGCCTATACCTTTTATTTAAAGCAGCAGGATTATGAAAAATTTGCAAAAAAAGCTTATTGTCAGGTGCCGGATTATCTGCGAAAGCAATTAAACACGCTCATTGATGATGAGGGCATGAATGGGGAAAAAGACATTAATAAAATTATAAATTTTGTACAATATTATTTGTCTGAAAATACCAATTACACATTAAGTCCGGGAGCCGTTCCCGTCAATAAAGATTTAGTTTCTTATTTTCTTTTTGAAAGTCAGAATGGATATTGTGTTTATTATGCTTCGGCTGCAACGATGCTCTTTCGATGTATGGGTATTCCTGCAAGATATGTGGAAGGATATGTTCTTGATACAGATAATACATCAGCATCTAGTAATACGAAAGATGGAGAAATCTATACACTGACAGATAAAAATGCACATGCATGGGTAGAAATCTATCAGTCTGGTTATGGCTGGGTTCCTGTTGAAGTGACAAAAGGAAGAATGACATTACAGGAAATAGAAGATGGATACGATGAAGAAGATGATTTTGAAAATGCTTCAGAAAATAGCATAGTACCAGATGCAACCGAAACTCCACAGCCATCAGCAGAGTCGGAAGAAATACAGTCTGCAGATGGACATACAGATGGACAGTCTGCTTCTACATCATTAAATTTAAGAAAGATAGGTCATGCTGTCATGCCGATAGTAGTTGTGTTCCTTATATTATTATTAATTTATGGAAAGAAACACTTACAATGGTACTATCGCGAGAAAAAACTAGAACGTGCAGATTATAATGAACAAACAGCCTTTTATTACAAACAAATCATGTGTATACTGAAAATAATGAAAAAATGTCAGAACAAAGAAGAATTGAGAGATGCAATAGGACGGGAAGCGTTTTCTGTTGAACAAATAACAAAAGAACAATTTATGGAAATTGTGGAGATAATGAATTGTTATGCATACAGTGAAAATGGTGTAAATGCACAGCAGGCAGCAATGATAAAAGAATATTATGTGCTTCTGAGACAACAGTTTTATGCATATAAAAATTGGATAAAAAGGCTATATTATCAGTATATTTTGGTGATTTAAATTCGAAGATGCCAGGATTGTGAGTGCGCAAAGGACAAAGCAATTCTGGCACTTTTTTATTTTAGTATCTTCTGATTTATTTCACATTGCCAATATTTTATTTCATTCATTTTTCTGAATTTTATATACTT
>JBNMLH010000007.1:0-143405 GCA_050875145.1 Lachnospiraceae bacterium | reverse complement strand
TTTTCCTCCTTTATCCTATTTACACTATTTTGAAAAAGTGATATACTTTACCTAGGTACTTTTTCAAAAAGTGCTGTCTTATTTTGAGTTCTGGAGATTATTTGCGAGATATCCAGAACTCTTTTTTATTTATATAAAATGCCCAAATAGGCAATTTTATATCTCATTAAATCAAATTAAATCCATCTTTTTAAATTCTTTCCTTTTTCACAATATAATTTGCTTTTTTTATTGTTTTTTAGTACTCATTTTGCATCGCCATACTACTGTAACAAATTCTACATTAAATGTCAATACCTTTTTAACTTTTTTCGACACATACAAGCTATCATTTAAAAAAGTATTACATTATTACATCTTTGTTCGTCTTTTTCGTCAAAGTATCAAGATACCATTTTAAGTTTATGAAGCAAAACGACATCTAAGAAATAAAAAAAATCAACAAATCGGTATTCTATACATACCATTTGTTGATTTCTTTATTTTATAGTTTTTCTATATTACCACACTATCGTCGCTTTCCAAAATAGGATTCGACAATACATAAAAATTATTTTTACGCATTCCCTCATTAATAGCTGGTGTTACCTGCTCATTTTCAATGACATAAAGTTGTTGAATAAATACATTTACTTCTTCTCCCACTTCCACCAATGCCTGCCCAAATTGACGGTATGCAGTGATTCGTTCCCCTTTTACTAGGAGTTCTAACTCCAGCAGATTTCCACGAAATGCCACATCCAAAACCTCTCCTGTTTCGGCTGATACCGCATACTTTATAGGTTCCTTTTTCTTCGTAACGGTAACATATTCGGAACGCAATATTGCTTTTCCACCATTTCCAATATGTGAAAATCCCTTGAATTTTCCATAATCTTCAATTGTAATGGCATCCCCCAAAAACTGTGCTACAAATTCCGTCTCTGGTTTACTGTATACTGCAAGCGGACTACCAATTTGTTCAATTCTTCCTTGATTCATAACAATAATTTCATCTGCCACTTCAATGGCTTCATGCTGATCATGAGTCACAAAAATGCTGGTAATACCTACTTTATTAATTAACTCCCGCAACCAACTCCGCAACTCTTTTCGCACCTTTGCATCCAGTGCCGCAAAAGGTTCATCTAACAACAAAAGCTGCGGTTGTGTAGCAAGCGCTCTGGCAAATGCCACTCTCTGCTTCTGTCCACCAGATAATTGATTGGGATACCGTTTTTCCATTCCTCTCAATCCCACTAAATCAATCAATTCTTCTACTCTCTCTTTTATATCCGCCTTTTTCCATTTTGCAATTTTTAATCCAAAGGCAATGTTATCATACACCGTCTTGTAACGAAACAGAGCATAATTTTGAAATACAAACCCAACACCACGTTTACTCGCCTTTACTTGATTCACCTGCTGCCCCGCAATATAGATTTCTCCCTTTTCTGCATCTTCCAATCCTGCCAGTATTCGAAGAATGGTTGTTTTTCCGCTTCCACTTGGTCCAAGCAATCCCACAAGTTTTCCCTTTTCTACAGAAAAAGATACTTCATCGGATGCTTTTACCTTTCCAAAACTTTTCTCAATATTTTTAAGCTCTACATATAAATTTTTCTCTTCCATTTTCTTACTCCTTTCCTCTATATTGAAACAGTTCAGTCTGAGTATTCATAAAGTGCCAGAATATACAAATCGCACCTAATCTGCTAGCAGTCATGTTTGATTTGCACAATCATTTCTGCCCAGTTGAACTGTTTACCCTATGCTCCAATATATTTCTCAAAATCAAAATAACAACCGCCATAATTACTAATATAGAAGACATGGCAAATGCACCTGTAAAGTCGAATGCCTGATACATCAATTCAATGTAAAGTGGCATTGTATTTGTCAGCCCACGCAAATGTCCGGAAAGCACGGAAACTGCTCCGAACTCTCCCATAGCTCTAGCCGTACAAAGAACAATTCCATAGAGCAACGCCCATTTTATATGAGGAAATGTAATTTCAAAAAAGATACGGAACCCTCCTGCACCCATTAAAGCGGCAGCTTCTTCCTCATCATTTCCAGTTGCCGTAAGCACCGGAATGATTTCTCTTGCTATAAAAGGAAATGTTACAAAAATTGTAGCTAGAACAATTCCAGGTACTGCAAATATGATTTCAATTCCCCATTGTTCTAAATAATCGTATAAAAAGCTTTGTCTTCCAAAGGTCAATACATAAATGAGTCCCGCAATGATGGGCGAAATCGTAAGTGGCAAGTCAATCAAGGTTGAAATAAGTTTCTTCCCTTTAAATGTATATTTTGTAATTAACCATGCAGCGAACACCCCAAATATTGTATTCACAACTACTGCTATTACTGTTGTTTTTAAGGTTAGTAAAATTGCCTTTACCGCATAGGCATCCGATACGGCTACCCAAAATGCATTCCATCCGTCTCGAAGAGAAGTTATTACTACATATAGCAAGGGTAAGATTAACATAATGAGTAAAAACAAAGCACAAAATCCTATTAGCATCCATTTAAAAACACCACGATCATTTTTCTCTTTCATGCTATCCCTCCTTATCTTACTCCACTAATTATCCTAGATGTCCGGCTTTGTATCACTGCATTTACAAATAAGATGAAAAATGCCAACAGCAACATTACCAATGCAATGGATGTAGCACTGGCATAGTCATATTCCTGCAATTTTGACATAATCATTAACGGTACAATTTCTGTTTTATACGGAGTATTTCCCGCTATAAATACAACGCTACCGTATTCTCCCATACTTCTGGCAAATGCCATTGTAAATCCTGCAATCAACGCCGGTCGTATCTCTGGAAAAATGACATGGAAGAAAATTTGTATTCTGGAGGCACCCATCAGACTGGCTGCCTCCTCATACTGTTCTTCTACTTTCTCCAACACCGGCTGCACACTTCTTACCACAAAAGGAATCCCGATAAAAACTAACGCAACTGTAATTCCTATCCTTGTATAAGCGATAGATATTCCCCATCTTGAAAAAAAGGTTCCAATCCAACCATCTGAAACAGTCAAATGTGTCAGGGATATTCCCGCTACCGCTGTAGGTAATGCAAAGGGTAATTCAATAATTCCATCCATTAGACGTTTTCCAGGAAACTCATAGCGCACTAATACCCATGCAAGTGCCAATCCTACTACTGCATTAATAATAGAAGCAATCAATGCAGTGCTGATACTCACACCATAACTGGCTAACACTCTTGGTCTGGTTACGGTTTCTATAAAATCAGCAAAAGATAATTGTGCAGAATAAACCACGAGAGAGCAAAGGGGAAGCACAACAATCAATCCTAATATTGCAGTAACGATTCCAAAAGACAAACCAAATCCCGGTATCACACTTTTTTTACTGTTTCCTCTGATTTTCATAACACTCACCTCTCATTTACACAAATGTAATGCTTATTTTTCATAAATGGAATCAAACAAACCGCCGTCTGCAAAATGCTTCTTGGTTGCCTCTGTCCATCCTCCAAAATGTTTAATATCTGTCATATCTACCTTTGTAATAATCCATTTTCCATTTTTAGGAAGTTCTGTAATCGTATTACTGCTTCCTTCGTATGCATACTCTTTTAAGATTTTTTCATCGGAAGGTCTGTAATACCATTTTGCCTCCAATTTCTGTGCTTCCTCTGAATATAAATAATCCAAATATTCTGTTGCAACGTCTCTTGTACCTCTCTTATCTACCACTTCATCTACTACTGCAACGGTTGGCTGGCATAATATAGAAGCAGAAGGCACTACAATTTCATACTCTCCAGGATGCTCATCCAAGGATAAAAAGGCTTCATTTTCCCATGCTAGTAATACATCTCCCTGTCCATTTTCTACAAAAGAAGTTGTCGCACCTCTGGCTCCAGAATCCAATACTACTACATTTTTATATAACTTCTTGATTGCTTCCTTGATTTCATCTTCACTCTTTCCCTGCTTTTCAAAATAATACCATGCCGCCAGATAATTCCATCTTGCACCACCAGAAGTCTTTGGGTTTGGTGTTACCACTCCAATGCCTGGTTTAATTAAGTCATCCCAATCCTGAATATTTTTTGGATTTCCCTTTCTTACTAGGAATACAATACTTGATGTGTAGGGAGAACTGTCTAAAGGAAATTCCTCTGTATATCCCTCTTCAATCAGACCTGCATTTTTTACTGCATCTACATCACCCTCCAATGCCAGTGTAACTACATCCGCTTTCAATCCGTTTGCCACCTCCAACGCCTGTTTTCCAGAACCGCCATGAGACTGCGTTACCTTTACCTTTTGTCCCTTCTCTTCTTCCCAATGTTTTGCAAACAAGTCATTGTATGCTTTATATAGTTCTCTGGTCGGATCGTAAGAAACATTTGTAATGGAAACTTCCTTTGCATTATTATTTTCTGTATCCTTCTTGCTAGAGCCGCAACCACTTACTGCTCCCAATGCTAAAATTGTGGCTAAGCCTAAACTTACTATTCTTCTTTTCATAATCCTCATCCTTTCCTGAAAATTTTTCGTAACAATTCAGTTAGAAAGAATATTTTATCCATTTTATGTATTCTAATACTTTTTTAAATATTCCAAACTGAATTGTTGCAATTTTTAAACAATATTCTTTGGTTATCAGTTGCTATGTATGTGATTATAGATTGCTTTCCCCTAAAATACAAAGCAAAAACGTGAAAACGTTTTCATTTAGTTATTTTTCCCTACTTTTTCTCTCGTTTTTGTCGGTAATCCACGTTCTTTTATAAACAATATTTCCTGATTTATCCTTTTCAGGAAAGAAAAACCACCAAGTTATGAAAACGTTGTCACCCTTATATTTTCTCATGTTTCTTCAAAAAACAGCTCTACCACGTTTCCTCTATACATAAAATTACTCCTATTTATAAACGGATTTCAAATATCATTGACTACTTTTCGTAAAATCTTCATAAAGCGGTGACATGCTTCTTAAGTGTTCCACTATTTTCTTAAGCTCATCCACAACAAAATCTATATCCTCCAAAGTAGTCGCTTCTGATAAGGATATCCGAAGCGAACCATGTGCTATTTCGTGAGGGAGTCCAATTGCCAAAAGTACATGACTTGGATCAAGAGAGCCTGAGGTACATGCAGATCCACTGGATGCGCATATTCCCAATTGATCTAATAAAATCAACATTGATTCCCCTTCTATAAAACGAAAGCAAAAATTAGCATTTCCCGGAAGTCTATCTGTTCTGTGACCATTTAATCTCGAATATGGTATTTCCTTTAATACCCTCTCTATCAAGTGATCTCTCAGTTTTATTTCATAATCACTTACGTCTTTCAAATTAAATTTTGCCAGTTCTGCCGCCTTTCCAAGCCCTACAATCCCAGGGGTGTTGTGCGTTCCAGCTCTCCTATTTTTTTCCTGTGCACCACCGTGAATAAATGACCCGATTTTCACACCCTTTCTAATATATAACAGACCGATTCCCTTGGGACCTCCAAGTTTGTGTCCGCTAGCTGAAAGCATATCTATATTCATCTCATCTACGTCAATCGGAATATGCCCATAAGCCTGAACAGCATCTGTGTGAAATAAAATTCCATTTTCATGTGCTATCTTTCCGATTTCTGCTAATGGCTCAATCGTTCCTATTTCGTTATTTGCTGCCATAATTGAAATTAGAATTGTATCTTTTCTAATAGCAGCTTTTAACTCTTCTATTTTTATTTTTCCCGCTTCATCAACATTAAGATATGTAATCTCATAACCATTTTTTTCAAGATATTCACAAGTATGCAAAATCGCATGATGCTCTATTTTGCTTGTAATAATGTGCTTGCCCTTAGACTTATAGGCCTCTGCCGTTGCCTTAAGTGCCCAATTATCAGATTCACTACCCCCAGCCGTGAAATATATTTCTTCTCGTTTTGCTCCGATTAAATCTGCTGCCTGCCCTCTGGCCTTATCTACTGCCTTTTTCCCTTCCTGTGCAAAACTGTATACAGCTGAAGGGTTACTAAAATTGGTTCTAAAATATGGAAGCATTTCCTGTAATACTTCCTCCTTAACCTGCGTTGTTGCAGCATTATCCAAATAAATCAATTTACCCATAAGAATCACACTCCTTCTTTATCTTTTATTTTCCAGTCAATAAGATCTTGCAATGTCGTTTTCTCTAGTACCTCATTTAATGCGATATTCAATTTTTCCCAAAGAGGATAGCAATAGCAACTTTCTCTCTTTTCACATGTATATTCATCCGTATGGACACATTCTGATGGAGCCAAATCGCCCTCTAAACATCTAATAATTTCTCCAACCGTGTAATCTTTTGGAGCTCTCAGTAACTGATACCCGCCATTTGTGCCTCTGGTACTCCTTACCTTTCTAGCTTTCACAAGGCAAGATACAATCTGTTCCAGATACTTTTCTGACAAATCTTCTTCTAATGCAACATTCTTTAACTTCACACATCCACTGTCTTTATGCAAGGATAAATTAAGCATAAATTTCAATGCATTCTTTCCTCTCGATGTTATCAGCAAGCCGCATTCCTCCTTTCCTACTGGAAATGTATGATTTATACTTAAAAAAATATTTTGTAACTGTTCACAGGCAATGTCATTTACTTAAGCCCTGAACTTTTATGAAAGTCCATCTTGTGCAGTTTTGGGCAATTTTCATGCGTAGTATTGCCCAAAACCGTTACATTTGTTTCACTTATGTTTATCAATCTTTCCATAATAAGCAATGATCTTTTCCAAAATATTTCCGACTATTCCTTCTACATCAAACACAGAAATCGCTTTTCTCTCCAATTGTTTTTGCGCCTGAAATCCAATCTTTTTGCAAACAATGCATCGACAATCTTTGATTAATTCAACTTTATTTATAACATCCGTAGAACCGTTGCAACCACTTCCATTTCCACTACAACCTAATGAATTACAGTCTCCTACATAACCACCGCACCCATTGGTATCCGCAACAGTCTCACAAGTATCAACATTTCTTATTTCTAGTAATTTACTTTTTTCATCTTCCACTTCAAATATGATAAACTTTTTAACCTCACCAAATTTCAAATCTACATTTCTACCATCCGATGAGCCAACCGCAATTTTATAAGACAATTTTGATCACCTCATTCCGTATACAAAAGGCAGGCACAAAATTTCCGCACCCGCCTGCATTTCTAATTGAATCTTGATACTGCGACTGTATAAATATCTTCTATCAGTCGAATACCTCCTGCATATCCGGCATAAAAATTGTCGAATACAACCTTATCTTGTACAGGCCATGAAATATTTAAAAAGTTACCCTTTAAACTTTCTGTTACCTCTTTTTCATAATATCCGCCAAGCACAAGTGGATAACCATGATAATCATGATTTTTTATCTCCTCATGAATCTTATATCCATCTGTCTCAAAGGAAACCTCTGCCTCTATTTCAAAATTGAGATTTTTAAATTCCTCCGTAATCAAATTCCGATAAGCCTTTGGTGTATCATCCACTACAAATTGCTTTGCTGGTATCAATCCAAGATCATTTACTAAAAATTTCGTAATTCCCAGCGAATATTGTGCATCTGCCACTACAGTAAACTGCTTGTTAATTACACGGTTTTCGAGGAACAAATCTGCGTATCTTTCAATAAGATAGTAATAATAATCCTCATGTTCCTTTATAACAGATTCCACTTTTTCTTCTGAAACACCCGCAAATTTTCCTACTTCTCTTAAAAATTTACTTGTCTCTGTTGCTCCAATAGGCAAAGTCTTGCAGTGTAAATAAGGGATGCCTAGCTTCCGCTCCATCTTCTTCATTGTTGATAAACCAACCCATGGAGATACCAAAAGATTGAACTGAGCCTCTGGAATCTTATTGATATTATCAATGCCTCTTTTATATCCGAAAATTGTGTTTGGAGTGAGTCCCAACTCAGATACAAGCTTTTCAAGCTCTCTTATATTTCCAAGCCAAAATAAATCCTGATATGGAACATCTGCCCATATATTGACCAAGCCCTCTTGCTTTGTTTCAGATTTCTTTAAATACTGTTCCACAATTGCATCAATAACCTGCTCATGCCCCTTATAATTGTTTCCCTTAAATCCTGCGGTAGGTGCATAAATTACTGGTTTTTCGCTATCCGCATAACGCGAAACAACTTCACCAGTGTCATCTCCTACAATTTCAGGAATACATCCTGTAAGTACAACATATAAATCTGCATCAATTACCTTTAACGCATTTTCAATTGTAGAATCTAATTTCTTAACTCCACCAAATACCACATCCTTTTCGTTTATACTTGTACAGGGAAAAATATTCGGTGAAAAGTATCCGGAACTTCCTGTTGATTCGGATAATTTTTGTGCACATCCCGGTCCTGAATGCAAAATAGGAAGCGCACGATTGATAGCCTGCACTGTCTGCATAGCTCCAAGTGCACATTTATATCTCTGTTTATCTAATAATTTTGCCATTATTTCGCCTCCTCTAAAAATGTAGCAACATCCTGCTGATACCACCAATCTGTGTATGGAAGCTTAGATCTTCTGGCAAGATTTTCTTCAAAGCTTCTGTTCTTAACAGCATCTAAAATTGTCTTTGCAAATTCCAGCGTATGCTTATATCCAAAAATCATATACTCATCTGCTACATAGATAGCAGGTGTGCCATTTTTGATAGCCCATACCGTTGAACCCGGATGTCTTGACAAGTACATATCTGGCTGATACTTGTTTAATATATTCATAACTTCATAATTTTGCTGATCCGCTACACTTGCCTCAAAATCAATGTCATTATCCAAAAGATATTTCATAGACGGTGGAACATCTCCATTTTCGTATTTCTTGTCATAATGCCATGCCAATGCCCATACCACTTTGATTCCAAGTTCATTTAAAACTCTTGATACTTCAAACGTATATCCAGGTCCCATACCAAGAACCGCTGTAAGTCCAGTCAATTCTTTCTTCACTTCTTCTATCTGCGGAAGATAGATTGCTCGCTGCTCCTCAATGTATTTTTCAATCTTTTCGCTTCGTCCTGTTACCTTTCCAATCTCTCTAAGCCATGTTTCAAATCCCGTAATTCCACACTGATTAATACTTCTTACATATGGGACTCCATATTTTTCTTCCAAGGCATTTCCTATGTAATTTCCAAGAGTTCCACAAATACATGTTGTGGCAATACTCTCTGAAAGATGTGAAAGTTCCTCTATCGTAGAATTACAATATAAAAATACCGGTTCAAGATCAAAATTCTTAAACATCTCAATAATCTCTGGTCTGGCACTTTCAAAGAAATTTTTAAAATTAATTTTGTTTGTCTTCACACCTTCTCTCGGTGGCTGTACAATTTCCTGAAGGATCGCATGATCTGAAATGTCAAAACCGGTTGCCCAAATACGTGACTTAAAGCCTTCACAATGTACTGCAACGATTGGAACTCCAACTTCCTCTCTGACATCATCCACTATACTATCAATGTCTTCACCAATAATACCAGTTGCACAAGAACTTGAAACAAAAATTGCTTTTGGCGAATATCTCTTATTCACTTCCAAGATAACTTGTCTAAGTGTTTCTGTTGAACCAAATATGGTATCATTTTCATTCATATCTGTACCAACATAAATGGTATCGCTCGTAACACCTCGTTTTTTTGCCATAACTTTTGACATATAATAGGAATTTGCTCCAGTAACAGAACATCCTGCTGGTCCATGATGAATAATAGCAACATCTCGGATACCTGCAAGCTGGCTCAATCCACACATAGATAAACATGTACTTGACTGCGAAAAACATCTGGAACATCCCTTTAATGTGCCACACTCACTCTGGGAAGCCAAATCTTTTAAAGTTCCAACATATCCTGTAATGGAACCTATTCGGTTTTCTCTTGTCGCAATATTGGAATTGCTTAAATTAATTGCCATCTTTTCTCCTCCTATCCTTGATAATTTTCATCATACAAGCTTGTAGATAGATATCTTAGCCCTGTATCAGCAAAAAGTACTACTATCTTCTTTCCTCTATTTTCAGGTTTCTTTGCCAATTCAGTCGCTACATGAAGTGCTGCTCCAGAAGATGCGCCCACCAAAATACCATCCTTCTTAGCTACAGCCTGGGCTGCCTTATAAGCCTGAAGTGTTGATACCTCGTACCACTCATCATAAATCCCTCGGTCAAGATTAGCAGGTATAAATTGCTCCTTCGTATTCTCAAAAGGATGTACTCCTGTAATCTCTTCCTGGTCTGGATTCTCTGGAGATTGGAAAGACTCAGGTGTTGGCTGAACTCCAACAACTTTTACATTTGGATTTTTTTCCTTTAAATACTTACCTACCCCGGAAATGGTTCCACCTGTACCAACACAAGCCACAAAAATATCTACCTCTCCATTTGTATCATTCCAAATTTCCGGTCCAGTTGTAAGATAATGAATATTCGGATTCTCAGGATTTCTTGTCTGATCCGCAAACCAAATGTGTTCTTCCTCTGCAACTGCCCGTTCCAAAGCTTTTACACACTCTACAAAGTCAGGTCCATTTTCCTCTATACTTTTTACAATTTCAGGAACTTCCGAAAGCTTTACTGTTTTTCCACCGAAAGCATGTATCACCTGAAAACGCTCTTTCGAAACCTGGTCTTGAATATACACCCGAAACGGATATCCCTTTGCTGCTGCAATTGCAGCAAGACCAACCCCAGTATTTCCACTTGTTAATTCAATAATCGTGTCTCCCTTTTTCAGTTCTCCACTTTTTTCTGCCGTCTCAATCATGTTTAAGGCAATACGATCCTTTACACTCTGATTTGGATTAAAATATTCAATTTTTCCAATAATATCACCCTCTAAATGATTTGCTTCGTTATAACCATTCAATCTTAAAAGTGGTGTTTTTCCCACAAATTCAGCAATAGAATTATAAATTGCCATAGTTTCCCTTCTTTCTTATCTAAAGTCAAGCAGATATTCGCAATCTGCTTATCTTAAATTTTGTAATCATCCGCAAGATCCATCATTCCATATTCCATCAGAATCTCCTCCAGTCTTTCCTGTGTCATCGGTGTTGGAATTACAAAATCCTTATTATCAATCACTGCCTGTGCAAGATTTCTGTACTCCTGTGCCTGATTGGAATCTGGTCTGTATTCAATTACTGTCTTTTTGTTAATTTCTGCATGCTGCACAATATTATCTCTTGGTACAAAATATATCAGTTTTGTTCCAAGCTCCTTCGCAAAAGCTCTTAAAAGATCCAACTCTCTGTCTACATTTCTTGAATTACAAATGATGCCTCCAAGTCTTACTCCACCACTTCTTGCATATCTTTGAATACCTTTTGAAATATTATTAGCCGCATAAAGTGCCATCATCTCGCCACTAGCTACAATATAAATTTCCTTTGCCTTTCCTTCTCTGATCGGCATCGCAAAACCACCACAGACAACATCACCTAAAACATCGTAAAAAACATAATCTAGATCATCTGTATAGGCACCCAGATTTTCAAGCATATTAATAGATGTGATAATACCTCTTCCTGCACATCCTACACCTGGCTCTGGTCCACCAGATTCAACACACCTCGTACCTCCAAATCCTTCTTTCATAATTCGATCCAGTTCGATATCTTCTCCTTCTTCTCTAATGGTATCCAAAACAGTCTTCTGTGCTAACCCTCCTAAAAGAAGTCTTGTAGAATCTGCTTTCGGGTCACATCCAACAACCATAACCTTTTTTCCATGTTCAACCAAACCTGCAGTTAGATTCTGCGTCGTTGTTGACTTACCAATTCCGCCTTTTCCATAAATAGCAATTTGTCTTAATTCACTCATATTAAATCTCCTATTCAAATAATTTTTTAATTTTTATATAGTTCAAAAGCTGTTGTATCGATTCCTCTATTAACCCTGGAATTTCATAAGGTATCACACCTTTTTGTTCCGCAACTGTTGCAGCTTTATATCCAATCTTACTAACTAATAGATAATTACAATCCGCTATCTTATTTATAGTTTCAACAAGTTTTCTGTCATCATGATTACCGCCTTGACAAACAGATTCCACTTTTCTTATTTCAAGTAATCTTTTTTCTTCCTCCATGATTTCATAAATGTAAAACTGCGTGGCATGACCAAAATGTCTATTCACAACAATTCCATCACTGGATGCTACTGCAATTTTTTCTGTCTTTTTAGCCATGTGAAAAAGTCTCCTTTACATTTAAACGTCTCTGGTAAATCTGATCACCATATTCTGATTTTCCAGGAACTCCAACAGCATCTGCGCGGCAATGCTGACAATGTCTAAAAACGTCAATATATTTTGATGCTACCGTTCTTGCAGCATCTATTTCAGCACAAATAGGAGCCTTGTAACTTTTTAGCTCATGCTGCGGTATCAATGGAATAATGTTATAAATGGTTGCACCTGCCTCCTTAACCGTTTTTGCGATTTCTTCAATATGTTTTCCATTGATTTCCGGAACCAACACTGTATTTACCTTAATCGTGATTCCGGCGGCCGCAACCTTTCTTATTCCATCCAGTTGATTCTGAATGAGAATCTTTGCTCCCTCCACACCTTCTATTTTTTTACCATGATAAATGATATAAGCATTTAACTTGCTTTCTATTTCAGGATTCACTGCATTAACTGTAACAGTTAAGGAATCAATTCCAACATCAATGACATCCTGTGCTCTCTCACTTAAAAGCAATCCATTGGTACTCATACATTTAATAAGTTCAGGGAACTTTTCTTTTACTATTTTGAAGGTTTCCAGTGCATAATCACTTGCCAGAGTATCTCCTGGCCCTGCTATTCCAGCAACTTTAATATTCGGACATATTTTCAATGCCTTTCTTAAGATTTCTTCACAATCTTCTGGCTTAAGGACTTTAGATGTAACTCCTGGTCTTTCCTCCACATCATTCATGCTTCTGTCACAAAATCGACAGGCAATATTACAGCCCGGACTTACAGGAAGATGTATTCTGCCGGCATTATTCTTTTGTCCACCAAAGCATGGGTGGGATTTTTGTAAATCTTCATATGTATTACTGCTCATAAAACACCTTCTTTCCTAGCATTGTTATTAAGTATGTGATTTATATAAAAGCCACAAATGATACCGGATGGATTCGAACCATCAACTTCAGTTTTGCAAACCTATGCCCTTCCAGCGGCTACGGCATCAAATCAAAAAAGAGGCTTTGCATTTTTATGAGTATACATAAAAAATACAAAACCTCTGGTCTTTCCAGTCAGCTTGTAACCTACAATCTTACCTTTTCTGTTTTGTCAATTTGAATAATCTTCCCATCCTGAATGATCAATATTACATTTCCATATCGAATATCTTTTATCATTTCTTTGACTTTTGTCAGGCTTACATCTATGTTATCCAATTTCTTTTTATTTGTTTCCATAGTCTATCACCTCGCACTCTGTTTTAATTGTAACAGTTCAGCCGGGAACATTCATAAAGTGCCAGAATATATAAATTAGCTAAAAATATTCTTTTTGGCTGGACACTGTATGAATGTCAGGCGTTAGCCCGATAGAAATGATTGTGAAAATTGCACTTAGCCTGCCAGCAGTCATGTGCAATTTTCACAATCATTTCTGCCCGGCTGAACTGTTACTTTTAATTGTTGTTAAATAAAGGTGTTGATAAGTATCTGTCTCCCGAATCTGGAAGCAATGCAACAATTGTCTTTCCTTTATTTTCTGGTCTCTTCGCTACAATCTCTGCTGCCTTTAATGCTGCTCCTGATGAAATTCCCACAAGTAATCCTTCTGTTACTGCAAAAGCTTTTCCTTCTGCAAATGCATCTTCATTACGAATGGCAATTACTTCATCATATATTTTAGTGTTAAGAACTTCAGGTACAAACCCAGCTCCAATTCCCTGAATTTTATGCGGTCCTGCAACTCCGGTTGATAAAACAGCACTTGTAACCGGTTCAACTGCAATCACTTTAATCTCAGGATTTTGCTCTTTTAAATACTCTCCAACTCCTGTAACTGTTCCACCAGTTCCTACGCCTGCAATAAAGATATCAACCTTTCCCTCTGTCTGCTTCCAAATCTCAGGTCCTGTTGTCTCTTTATGCGCTTTTGGATTGGAAGGATTTACAAACTGTCCAAGAATTATGGAACCTGGAATTTCTTTATTCAGTTCCTCTGCCTTGGCAATCGCACCTTTCATGCCCTTGGCTCCTTCCGTAAGAACAATTTCTGCTCCATACGCCTTAAGTAGATTTCTTCGTTCCACACTCATAGTATCCGGAAGAGTAAGGATTGCCTTATATCCCTTTGCTGCTGCCACTGCTGCTAATCCAATTCCTGTATTACCACTGGTTGGTTCAATGATGGTTGCTCCAGGCTTAATTGTACCATTCTTCTCTGCATCTTCAATCATTGCCAAGGCAATACGATCCTTAACGGAACCTGCCGGGTTTAAATATTCTAATTTTGCAAGTACCGTTGCTCCATCAATTTCTTTCTTCTTTGCGTATCGATTGAGTTCCAGAATTGGTGTACCTCCAATCAGTTCCAATGCACTTTTTTTAATTTCTCCCATAAATTTATCCTCCTTCATTTTTTAATCATTCTTTCTGATAAATTTTATCTGTTATTTGATTACTCATATATTAGCACTAAAAACTGTGTTTGAAAATTTTCCAAAACTTATGCTCTGTGATAAGTTTTATTTATGTTTGTGCAAATCGCACCTTATCACCTAATCTCATTCGATAAACCCCTCATTTTTATAGTGTTCTGCATCATTAAAAATTGCATAAGCAGTTTTCAATTTTGAAAAACCCCAGTGCTCATATAAGCCTATGTGTTTCGGATGTGTATAGAGCATTACATTACATCCTTCCACCTGTTTTAACAAATGATCTAAAATAACTTTACCTAATCCATTTCCTCTGTATGCATCCCGAACTGCAATATTACATAATGCAGCCAACGTTATTCCATCTGAAATAGCCCTGCCAACACCTACAATTTTCTTTCCATCCATAAGAAATACCACCGCATAGCTGTTTTTGAATACCTTTTCCTGTGTTTCCATATCCAAATCACTTAGCCCATAAAAATGCAAGATTTCCCATACTTGGGAAAAGTCTATATTTTTGCATGATTTTATTACTTTATATTTACTCAAAACGGTTCACACTTCTTTCCCTATTTTATTATTCGAAGTCAATGATATTGGAAAATCGCTTCCTAGCTTTCAATTTAATAGTTACTGTTTACACCCAATGTCATTTACTTAAGCTTTGAACTTCTATGAAAGAGTTGCAATGCCAACATAGCCTTCAAAAACCCGCTTCCGCTTGGACGTAAGCCTAGCGGTACTAAACTCGCTGAAAAACATCAGCTCATTAAGTGCCGAGGCTTTCGTACAGTTTTTTTCAGCTATATTGCCATTGCAACTCGTGAAACAAGATTATGGGTTTAAGTAAATGACATTGGTTCACACCTAAGTATGAACAGTAACATTTAATACTGCCAGGTAACAAATTTTCTCTTAATCGCATCAATGAAAATATTTAATATAGAAACCACTACACCAATAAATATAATTCCTGCTATTGCCTTTGTATAATTGGCATATGTTAATGAAACACGAACATAATATCCCATACCACTGGTTGCACCAATCATTTCAGCAGCGGTAAGTGTCATAAGTGCTGTTGCAAGATTGATTGGTAGATTATTAATGATTCTTGGAAAGTTAAATGGAATTATAATCTTAAAAAGCATAGGCAAAGTTTTCATATTAAGGACTCTTGCAGAGTTGATAACCTTTTTTTCAACAAACGCCGTGTTATTAATGCTTCCCATAAAACTTCCCCAAAAAACACTTAAAAAAACAACTGTAAATGATGCCATAAAGAAAGTTGGCATAATTAATACTATGTATGATGTATAAATAAGAGGGGGAACTGTTGATATAGCTTTCACAATCGGATAAATTGCATTGGTAAGTCTTGGCACCCATCCAACCAAGGTACCAAGAATAACGGCAAAAAATAGTGCGGAGCCTACCCCAAATATTATAAGTATCATAGAGCTTTTAAATCCCTCAAGAATATTTATATAATCCTCATAAAATACATAAAACACGTTTTCAGGTGCTGGAACAAAAGCATAAGGAAGAAGATTAAATCGACTTACACCAACCTCCCAGATGAGTAGAAAAAAGTAAACAAAACCCATAATATCTCGCTGCGTTCTATTTCCTTTTTCTGTTCTATTAAGTAACATGAATATTACTTCAATGATAATAAGCACAACCCCAAATGCTTTAAAGTCCTTTAACCCAATACGCATTTCCTCATTATATTTACTTGGAAGTAGCGAAGCGAGCCATATAAGAATAAAGAATAAATTTGCAATATTAAGTATTCTATATTTCCATGAAACCTTTTTGGGGACTACTTTATCGACTTTTTCACTATCTGTAAGGGAAACCTCATCATACGAACTCATATGCCTGCACCTCCTACCAAATCTATATTATCATCTTCATTATTAAACATTTTTACAAGACGGCTTCTTAGATTTCGATATCTATCATTACTCAACAGTTTTTCCTTATTTCTTGGACGTTCTATATTTACGTTAATTACTTCTTTGATTCCCTTGGGTTCCATAAATACAATTTTATCAGCTAAAAATATAGCCTCTTCTAAATCATGTGTAACAAATACGATTGTCTTCTTTTCTTCCTCCTCTTCCCATAATTTTAACAGTAACTGCTGAAGAACATCTCTTGTCTTTGCATCAATGGCTCCAAAGGGTTCATCCATAAGAAGGATTTCTGGATTACACGCCAACGCTCTTGCAATGGCAACTCTTTGCTGCATACCTCCCGACAATTCTCCCGGTTGCTTATTCTTGTATTCAAAAAGTCCTACTTTATTTAAAAATTCGTCTGCTATTGCATATGCATCATGTTTCTTAATTTTCTGGCATCCCCGCTTAGATTCAACAATTGCAAACGCTACATTCTTTCTGGCACTCATCCACGGAAAAAGCGAATAGTTTTGGAAAACCACCGCTCTGTCTGAACCTGGTCCATTTACCTCCTTATTATTTATGTAGACCTTACCTTCACTAGGAGAAAGAAGTCCCTCCAAAACGCCAAGTAATGTACTTTTTCCACAACCAGAAGACCCTATAAGACATACAAACTCTCCTTTATTAATTTCCAAGTTAATATTGTCTAATGCCTTAAATCTAGTTTTTTCTGTTTCATATGTCAAAGAAAGATTTTCTATTTTAATTAATGACAAATTAATCACCCCCAAAAAGATGCGCCAAATTTATTCTCAAAATCTGGATATTGGTTATTATTTTCTTTAAAATACTTCTTCATATTTTGATAAAATTCATCGTCTGGATTTTCTGAAATAACATTTTTTAAAGCATCTGCATAAACGGAAATATCATAGAATTTATCCAGTGTTCGGTCTGACTCTACATATTTTTGCTCCAACATAATATCATATAAGTCCTGTACACCATTGTAATTTGGGTCTGGGTTATAAGTACGATGTGCACTGCCTTCCTCGTCATATATATATGTATTAATATAATCCTCAGATTCTCCTGTTGCCTTAACAAGACTTGCAATAGTCCCATCTTTATCAAGATTAATATCTTTATAGGCTTTAATCTGTCCCTCTAAGTATGCTACATATGCTTCTCTATTTTCTTCTAATTCTTTTGAATATGCAGATTGACGGCAGCATACATAATCCTTTTTTATATCATAAAGAGTCGTAAGAACAACACAGCCAGCCTCAATAGCCTGATCGACATAATTACTAGCAATAAATCCTATGTCAACGTTTCCCTTCGCTGTACTCAGTGCAATACTCGAATAATCGTCAATCATGACATATTTAACATCATCATCATTAAATCCTCTCTCTTTTAAGGCATTTCTTGTAGTAAGCTCGCTAGTCGACATTTGAATAACCCCAATAGAATGCTCCTTCCAATTTTCTAAATTCTTGAATTTTTCATAATTTTTAGGAAGACATACACAAACCATACCACCTGATAGCACTCCACCGATAAGTGTAACATCATATCCCTGTGCACCATAACTTAGTGGTGGAACAACCTGTGCATATGCAGCATCTATCTTTCCTACACTCAGAGCATCATACATTACAGCTCCTGGATTCTCTAATTTTGTCTGGGAAATGGTTAAATTCTTGTCTGCAAAATACCCTTTTTCATCCGCCAGTTGAACTAAGGGATTATTGAGTGCAGAATCTCCAGACGCCCCAATGTTTAAGGTATAGGAAGCTTCCTTAGATTCTTTATTACCCTGTCTCTTTGTTTTACTTGTAGTTTCCTTCCTATTTCCACATCCAATAAACGATGTAACTGCTAGTGTTGTTACTAAAACTGTTGCGATTAATTTCTTTATCTTCATTTCTACTATCCTCTCTTTCCTAATTCTGTTACTAATCTATCTATTTCTTTCAGTGCTTCTACAATAGCATCCTCACTCCAACTTACATAATCAAAAGAAGCCTTTATATCAGCAGCAAGAGCGTGTAATTGCTTCGTATTTTCTCTATCAAGTCCAATATCTTTTAACGTAAATACATTGTTGTATTTTTCAAATATGTTTATTACATCTTCTATCTCATCTCTTGTTTTCTCCTCTAAAAATAATTGTGCCAATATTCCATATGCAACCTTTTCACCATGGAGCTTATGTCTTGTACTTGGGAATCTAGCGGATATATGATAAAATGGATGCGCAAAGCTATAGTAACCTGTATTCGTTTGAAAGCTTCCTGCAAATCCAGCTAAATATATAATCGCATCCACTACATCCTTCGCAGCTTGGCCGTATATATCCTTTTCCGAATCATAAATTGCTTTAAATACATTTTCCTCAAGTTTTTTATATGCTATCTTTGAAGAATAAAAGGCTATATCTAGATTGATGGAATTCTTTTCATGAACAAGACTGGGTCTAATTTCATAAAATTTAGCAAATGTATCTACGACACCTGCAAATAAATATCTCTTTGGTGCTGAAAGTATTATTTTTGTATCTGCGATAACAAGCACAGGAGCCTTTTTAAGTAGTCTTGGGGATACATAGGAACCTTCATCATCATATTGAATGGTAAGCCCTGCCCACGCAGCACAGGTTGCAGCAATTGTAGGTATCGTAATTACAGGAATATCTAATAAATCCCCCGTTGCCTTTATCGTATCAAGAACTCGACCTCCTCCTATTGCAATGAGTGCATCTGCATTAAATTTCTTAACAAGACCTACATAATAATCAAATTTATTTTCTGAGGGGAAACCAGAAAATGTATCTATATTTTTTGATGAAATATCATTTTCAGCGAGAGTTTTCTTTAAATCAAAAAGCGTCACTTCTAAAGCTTTCTTGCTACCAACAATGAGTGGATTCTTTGAAAATTTTTTAATATATTCTCCCGCAAACTTTATAGCATCTGCTTCGCTTATATATATCTTTGGTGTTTTAATAACCATATCAATTCTCCTTTACGATTTCTTTTAAAACTTCTATAACCTTTTTATTTTCCTCTGGCTTTCCAACGGATATTCTAAGCCACTTATCTAATCCAAACTCCTCTCCGTTTCTTATAATAATCCCTTTTTTAGCAAATTCTTTTTCTGCAAACGCCCCTGATTTTCCAATATTTACAAGGACAAAATTACCATTTGAAGGGATATATCTAAGATTTAATTTTTCAAATTCTACATAATAATATTGGAGCTGTTCTCTATTTTTTTTAATAATAAAATTTGTAAATTCTTCATCATCAAGTGCTGCGAGTGCAGCAGTCTGTGCAACTAAACCTAAGTTAATTGGCAATTTAACCTTCAAAAGATTTTCAATAATAGAAACATCTGCAATACCATATCCAATTCTAAAAGAAGCTAGTCCATAAGATTTTGAAAAGGTTCTAAGGATAATTACATTATCATATTTTCTTACAAAATCTATCGTATCAATATAATCACCATCTATAAAATCAATATAGGCTTCGTCTAATACAAGTAACACATGACGTGGAACCCTCTCTACAAAATCCTTTAAAACCTCAGAAGGAAGCACTGTTCCCGTCGGATTGTTAGGATTACAAAGCCATATTACCTTTGTTTTATCATTAATTCTTTTTAATATTTCTTCTGTATCAACTGCCTTATCCTCTGTTACAGGAACTCTTATTATTGTTCCCTCGTTTTTTAGCGTTACATTTAAATACCATCCAAAAGATGGATCATTATAAATAACCTCGTTTCCACTACTTATAAAAGCTTCTCCAATAAGAGTTATAAGCTCGAATGAACCATTTCCAAATATGAAATTTTCTGGATTAATATTATGTTTCTTAGAAAGCTTTTCTCTCAAAAGAGTAACATTCATATCTGGATAAAATGAAAAATCTGATTTTCTATTATTAATTGCTTCAAGAACCTTTCTTGAACAACCATATCTATTCTCATTCCCAGCAAGCTTTATAATATCTTTTTCTTCAATACCATATTCTAAACTGAATGACTTTAGAGATTTTGCTAATTTGTATTTGGGCAAATTTTCTACAGATTTTTTTTCTTTTACCGACATTTATTTTTCCTCCTTTTTAGTATAAATTATTGTAAAAAAAGAAAAAAACCAGAGGCATCTATTTACCTCTGGTTTTCCAGTCAGCTTCTCTGATTTACTTGTAGATTTACTATACTACAAGAACTTCCGTCTGACTAATTCATGTATTTTATTTTGTGCGATAACTAAAACTTATGTATAATTTTCCACTATTTCAAATCTCTATACCTAAGCAATTCCTGTACATATTGCTCTGCAATATCACTAAGCTTATGATTCATCTTCACAATATATCCAATGGTAAGGGGATCTTCTTCTTTCAGCTTGATTGCAATAATCCCTTCCTTTAACGCCAGCGAATCAATCATATTTCCAGTACCAATTGAATACCCATTCAATGCTGTCATAAGTTCCGCCGAGGTTGCTCTGTCTGATGATTTTATCAGTTTGTCAAAATCATAATCCCCCAATGCTTCCTCAGATAAATAAAATTCATTATCGCTATTTTGATCAAAGGATACACAAGGATACTCGGTAAGTTCTTTCAATGATAATTCATTCCTATTTGCCAATGGATGTTCCTTCCAGACATAAACATAAGTTTCCCTAATCATCAATGGTACAAACTTCAAGCCATAATCTCGCAGTAATTTTTTTAATACTTTAACGTTGCTTTGGGAATAGGAAATAATGCCTACCTCGCTTTTCAAATCTCTGACATCGTCTAATACTTTATCTGTTTGCGTTTCCTTAACTGCATATACATATTTGGGAGAATGATACTCCTTCACAACGCTTGCAAATGCATGTACAGCAAAAACATAATGCTGCATGGAAACACTAAAATGACTTTTATTCTTATCCTTATCAATAAATCTTTCTTCTATAATCTTGTACTGGCTTACAGCCTTTTTTGCATAGACAATAAAATCTTCCCCATTTTTCGTCACTCTGATTCCCTTGTTTGTACGTTCGAAAAGCTGAATTCCAATTTCTTCTTCTAACTCTTTAATCGTGGTAGAAAGAGCTGGCTGAGAAACAAAAAGTCTGGTTGCTGCTTCTCTGAACGAACCACTGTTTGCAATCGTTATTGCATATTTTAATTGCAAAATTGTCACTCTGTCTCCTCCTTCCACTGTAACAACACCATCACTTATACTGTTTTCTTTTGTTCTATCACATATCACATTGTAGCAGTTCAGCCGGGGAACATTCACAAAGTGCCAGAATATACAAATTAGCTAAAAATATTCTTTCTGTCTGGACTGTTACATCACCTTGTTTTTTATTCGCTCAAGGCATTCCTTGATTACTGCTCTGGATGTTGCTACATTGATTCGTTGAAATCCCTCGCCCGTTTTTCCAAAGATTTTTCCACTGTCAAGCCACAGCTTTGCATCATAAATTACACGTCTGTCAAGTTCTTTGGCACTTATGCCAACCTTTCTAAAATCCAGCCATAAAAGGTAAGTGCCCTCGCCATCGATTACATTCACCCCTGGAAGATGCTCTTTCACATAATTTTTTACAAAGTCGATATTACTTTTAATATAGGTAAGCATAGCTTCATACCATTCTTCCCCTTTTTCATATGCAGCTTCTGTCGCTACTAATCCTAGTACACTAAGCTGACTAATGCCGGCTGCATCTACTTCCTTTTTAAATTTCGCTTTCAGCTTTCTGTTTGGTATAAAAATATTAGAAATCAGCATACTTGCAAGATTAAAAGTTTTGCTTGGTGAAGTGCAGATCACTGCTATCTCTTCATATTCTTTTTTTACGTTTGAAAATACGGTATGCTCACCTTTCAATACAAAATCATTATGTATCTCATCACTAACCACAATAACACCATATTTCAGACATATATCTCCCATTCTGGTTAATTCCTCTCTGGTAAATACTCTGCCTGATGGATTGTGTGGATTACACAAAAGAAACAGCTTAATATTGTTATCCACTATTTTTCTTTCAAAATCCTCAAAATCAATATGATATCTGTTATCTTCACCTAAATATAAATCATTGCTTACAATCACTCTAGAATTATCTTCAATCACTTCGGAAAACGGATAATACACCGGCTGTTGAATCAGAACTGCATCCCCTGCCTTTGTATATGCTTTTACAGCCATTGCCAAAGCAAAAACAACACCTGGAGTTTTTATGAGCCACTGCGGTTTCACCTCCCAATTATGATGCGTTTTCATCCATTTTGCTACTGTTTCAAAATATCTGCTACCTACCTCACTATACCCAAACACGCCATGCTTCACACGTTCAATCAGTGCCTCTTCCACATAAGATGAGGTTTTAAAATCCATATCCGCAACCCACAAAGGAAGGACATCCTCTGGCATCCCCCGTCTGACTGCAAAATCATATTTTAAACAATCCGTACCTTTTCTATCTGCTATTTCATCAAAATTTAAATTTTTTTCTGCCATCTCATCACCCTTTTCCATACGAGACAATTGCCTGTCTCAGATCGTTTATCAAATCTTCTTTTGCCTCAATTCCAACGGACAATCTTAATACACTTTCTGTAATACCATTCGCATTTCGAATCTTTTCAGGAACATCCGCATGCGTCTGTGTATACGGATACGTGAGAAGCGTCTCCACACCACCAAGACTTTCCGCAAATGGAATCAGTTTTGTATGTTTCAAAATATGCTTCGCTAACGCCGGGCTTTCCACTTCAAATGTAAGCATGGAACCAAATCCTCTTGCCTGACGCTTACAGACCTCATAACTCTTTGTTCCTTTTATCCCTGGGTAGTATACCTTCTTTACCTTTGGTTCTTGTGAGAGAAATTCTACGATGGCCTGTGCATTTTCCTGTGCTCTTTCCATTCTGATTGCCAGAGTCTTGATGCCTCTTAAAATCAACCAACTGTCTACAGGAGAAAGCCCCGAACCCACAGTCTTTATGATAAATCTCATTTTTTCCGATATTTCTTTTTTATTTGTCACAACAAAACCAGCTAGTGTGTCATTATGACCGCCTAAAAATTTTGTTCCACTGTGCACTACAATATCAGCTCCTAAGTCCAATGGATTTTGAAAATAAGGAGACAAAAATGTATTATCGACTATAAGAAGCAAGTTATGTTTTTTTGCAATTTCCGCTGTTTTTTTTATATCTGTAACATTCATCATTGGATTTGTAGGTGTTTCAATATAAATTGCTTTTGTATTATCCTGAATATATTTTTCTATATTTTCAGCACTGCAATTGATATGTGTAAAGCAAATTCCATTCTTTTCACTTATATGCTTAAATAAACGTATACTTCCTCCATACAAATCCGAATCTGTGATCAAATGGTCACCCGGTTTAAATAGTTCCATTAACGCTGTAATTGCTGCCATTCCACTGGAAAAGGCAAGCGCGTCTATTCCATTTTCCAGCGATGCCACTACTTTTTCCAATTGCCCTCTTGTTGGATTTTGAAGTCTGGAATAATCAAATCCTGTACTTTTCCCAATCTCTGGGTGTTCATATGTGGCAGTCTGAAAAATAGGAAAGCTTATTGCACCAGTATTTTCTACTGATGTATCATCCTTATCACCATATATACATTTTGTTTTTATATTTAATTCCAAGCACTTTTCCTCCTTTTTGAATAAATGTACTCTCGAACTCTACATAAATTATCACCTATATTACTATTTTAATGTTAATTTCTATAACGTAAAATTCATAAAAATTATCCTCAATGATAACTTTTTCTTATAGGGATTTTTTGCAATTAAATTACCAGTAACATCCACGACTATCAATGATATTCGCAATCCGCTCTGCTACTTGCTCATATAAAAGTGGCACTGCGTGCCTTACCTATATCTTGTTTCTTCTAAATATTACATATTTTAGATGATATACTAGTATTCATACTATGTCAATAGGTTTTATCGAGATTGTTCAACTTGTCAATACATGCAAAATGCTACAATAAATATGCAAAAAAGAAGGCTATTCTCACAGCCTTCTTTTTTAATCCTAGTCTGATATTATACACTTTTTTATTTCATGTCCAAATTACCAATCCGCATGTAAAATCAATATATCTTTCGATTTTTTAATGACGGCTATTGTAATTTTTCTTATATGCAACTATTACTCTTTCTTAATATGCTTTTCCCCAATAAACCAATTTCTTCGCTGGCTTTCCACAACATACACAAGTTGTAGCTACTTCTTCCTGTTCAAATGGCATACAGCGGGAAGTTACTGCAAGATCCTCTTTAATCTTGTTTTCACAAGCTTCATCGCCACACCACATAGCCTTGATAAATCCAGGTTTATTTTCTGCAATATCCTTAAATTCCTCATAATTGGTTGCTACATAAGTATGCGCATCTCTATGCTTTCTGGCACGCTCTAGCATATCATTATGCATTTGATCTAAGATTTCTGCCATTCTTGTTTCCAATTCTGCAAAAGGCACCTCAATCTTCTCACGAGTGTCACGGCGAACAACCACACATTTTCCAGCTTCAATATCCTTTGGACCAACTTCTACACGTACAGGGATTCCACGCATTTCCTGTTCACTGTATTTCCAACCTGGATTCTTGTCGCTATCATCTACTTTAACAGAGAACTGCTTTGCAAGCATTGCACGTAATTCTTCTGCCTTTTCAAGCACACCTTCCTTTTTCTGCATAATTGGAATAATCATAATCTGCGTAGGTGCAATTCTTGGTGGTAATACCAATCCGGAATTGTCTCCATGCACCATAATCATTGCTCCAATAATACGGGTAGTCATTCCCCAGGAAGTCTGATGTGCATACTGCAATTTATTGTTCTTATCTGTATACTGAATACCAAATGCCTTGGCAAATCCATCTCCAAAGTTATGGCTAGTACCAGATTGTAATGCCTTTCCATCGTGCATCAATGCCTCAATCGTATAGGTAGCCTCTGCTCCCGCAAACTTTTCTTTATCTGTCTTTCTTCCCTTTATCATAGGAATCGCAAGTACATTTTCACAAAAATCTGCATATAGATTCAACATCTGCTCGGTTCTTGCCTGGGCCTCTTCTGCAGTCGCATGTGCAGTATGTCCTTCCTGCCATAAAAACTCCATCGTTCTAAGGAAAGGTCTTGTTGTTTTTTCCCAACGTACAACGGAACACCACTGATTATATACCTTTGGCAAGTCACGATAAGACTGTACTACATGAGAATAATGCTCACAGAACAAAGTTTCAGAAGTTGGTCTTACTGCAAGTTTTTCCTGCAATGGCTCCAAACCGCCTTGTGTTACCCAGGCAACTTCCGGTGCAAATCCTTCTACATGATCCGCTTCCTTTTGTAACAAGCTCTCTGGAATAAACATTGGCATATATACATTTTCTACGCCAGTTTCTTTAAATTTTTCATCCAACTTTTTCTGAATATTTTCCCAGATTGCATAACCTGCCGGACGGAAAATGGTACAACCTCTTACGCTAGAGTAATCAATAAGCTCTGCCTTTTTTACTACGTCTGTATACCATTGTGCAAAATCCTCTTCCATAGAAGTAATTGCCTCTACTAATTTCTTTTCCTTTGCCATAATACATTTCTCCTTTTCTTAAAACAAAGTGGACAGGTCCACATCAACTCTCTATATCCCTCACTGATGAGGGACTTGCTCCACTTTGCGTGCCAGATGTGGGTTGCATGTTTTTTGCAATCATCTTCCTTACGCATCTACTCTGTACGCTATTTTACTAAAACTCGTACCTCGTTAAGTAAAATATGTGTGTGCACATCCCGCGGAGCGTTTCACTCTATAGGACACATTTCCCTATAGAGTAAAAAAAATGACACCTCCGAAACTTTCATCCACAAAGGGACCAAAGAACTTCGGCGGTGCCACCCTAATTAATCAATTTTGATTCAACTCATTTCCTTTAACGCAGGTATACGCTGTATTTTCATACAGTGCTCCAAGGTAGGTTCCATAACTTTCCCATAAGACTCTCCCAGCAAATAAGTCTCTCTCTGCAATGCTTCTGCCATGTACTAATCCTCTTCTTCACATTTACTATTCTATTTCTTTACAAAGTGTACTTGAAAAAATCAAAGATGTCAAGAGGGGAAGTGCGTGAGTTTCCGCAGTTTTAGCAACAGTTCGGCCGGGCAGAAATGATTTTTTCCTATTTCCACCCTCCATTACACTTGCTCAAAATTTCAATTCATTATATGATAAGAATTATAAAATGATACAAAGGTCAAAAGGTCGTAGCTCGTTCCTGATTGCACGATAAAAGATATGACTTGACCAGAAAGGAGATTTCTACTTAACATGCAAATTTTGTTTTATAATGGCTTTTGGCTATTTCTTTTTATCATTCCTTTGTTTTTTTCTTATTTTAAAGATGGTCTGCGGATCCCATCTATTGCAGGTATCTCTCTTTCTGTTTTTCTCCTCACTCTTAAAAATGGTTTATGGACTGTGCCGGAACGCAGACACTTCTTGCTGCCAATCTGCCTTTTTGTAATCGGAATTTTATTTTTTTCATCCTTATTTTTTTACACATCAAACGTACATCCTAAGAAAAAACACAAGATCAGTCACTCTGTTCTTTTCCTTACTATTTTAAATTTATTTGCAATTTTAGCTGTCACTTTGCTTGTAGAAGTGGGGATTTTTCTAGCCGATTGGCAATATGTCCATGCAAACTCCAATCTGTTTCAGCCCTTCCGAAAGGATACTCCTATCGTAACCACAGCCGGTAGTATTCATGCATATGACAATATCGAAACGATATCACTATGCAGCGACAATTATAATTTTGTTCTTACAGAGGACAACCATTGCGAACAAGTGGAGGTTTCTTTTTTCTCACAAATCGGACGTATATCTGTATCTGCTGAAAAGAAGCAACTTACGATTTTCCAAAAGCAGACACACAACCTATACAATTTGTTCTTTTCAAAGAACCCTGACCAAACGAAAAATACAATCTACATAAAGATACCAAAAAACACAACATTACAAACGATTTCCCTTACACTACATAATGGTACCGGAAAAATTGCAAACATTTCTGCAAAAAATTTTACGCTAGTCCAATATAATGGTACTTTTTCCGCTTCAAATCTATATACGACAGATGGCTCCCTTTCTGTGCAAAATGGTACTACCAAGCTAACCCAATTTGCTGCACAATCGCTACAATCTACCTCTGAGAATGCAACTTTATTTTTAAATGGACAGATTTATGATGCAGGAAACTTTCATGTTGGAAACGGCGATTTTTCCTTAGATCTAGCTGCACCTAGAGATTACTATAATCTACAATTTCATCGTGGCATCGGTGCTATCTATATTGATGGTATCAATTATGAAGATGTTCCTCTGACTACAAAAAGCAATCATACTCTCTTCCTGGAAAATAAAACAGGAAACTGTTCGCTTCAATTCAAACCATAATGGAAATCACAGTGCTTCAGAAAAAATCATTGGTAAAGTACCAGCGTTTACCTATTATTTTCCTCCAGCTCTTCTACATAATTTACAATAGATTGTATCAGAACCAACGCTGCGGGTCCCGTAATAACCCCCACCACACCAAATGCTTTCAAACCAAAGTAAACAGAAATCAAAATATAAAAAGGAGAAATTCCCAATTTCCCTCCAATCAACTTTGGTTCTAAAAACTGACGCACGCACTGACAGGCACCCCACACAAGCAAATAGATTACTACAGAAAACCAAGCTTTTTTAAAGATTGCAATCAAAATCGCAGGAAATAATAAAATACCGCATCCCAAAATTGGAAATGCGTCCAGAATCGAAGTAATAATTCCAAGTAATAAAGCATAATGACTCCCCGTAAAATAAAATCCGACTGCACAAACTGCCGTCACAATAGAAATAATAATCACCTGTGCTTTTAAATAAGCAAAACCAACTTTAGTAAGTGGTCTTAGCAATTTCTCTATATCTTTATAAAACAGACAATTATGATATTGTTCTCTCACTTCCTCATAGTGTAACACAAACATGCAGGTCACGATTACAATAATACCAGCAACTCCAATGCAGGATATAAACCATTTTGCACACTGCCACAATCGAACCGTTATAACTGCAATTCCACTTTGCGTTAAATTACTACACCATTTGCTCATTTGCTCACAAACACAACGAAATACAGTGCCTTCCTCCATAAAAAATGTATGGTCACACCAACTACAAAGCCTACTAATCTGCACAGTGATAGACTTTTGATAATAAGGAAATGCTTTCACCAATTCCACAATCTGGTTGCATAGCCTAGAGCTGAAAAGGTAAAGTGCTGCTGCCACAATAGAAAAAAAGATTACAATTGGCAACACTACACTAAATAATTTAGGCAACCTGCATTTTCTTTCCAAAAACAAAATTCCCGGTGCTAAAAATTTTCCTACTGCAACAGCTACAAGCAAAGGAAGAATGATAAAAAAAAGGAACCGGAATAGTATATAAACAACAATTCCAGCTCCCACTATTGTAAGTGCTCTCTTTTTCTTAGACATAGAAACTCCCCCCATTTACATTCTTTCATAGTGGTACTGTTTACTATGCCCCCTTGCAACAAATTTATACATATCCTTCCCAATATCCACCCTTAGGCTTATTGGAAAATGTAAGTCTTTTTCCTGTTTTCGGATGCACGATGGAGAGGGTATTAGAATAGAGTGCAATCCCCTTGCCTCTATCATTTTTCTCTGCATGTACATTATACTTTGTATCTCCCAAAATGCCAGCTACATGCGCTGCCATCTGTACCCGTATCTGATGATGTCTTCCCGTCAATAACTCCACTTCCACCAGTGAACAACCATCTGTCACCTTTTTTACTTGGTAATAAAGCTGTGCTTTTTTTCCTGCCCTGTCACTTTGTGAAACAATCCGAGAAGTATTTGTTCTTCCGTCCTTTTTTAGATAGTCTGTAAGTAGAACCTTATCTGCTCCTAACAAATCTGGTAATTCCTTCGTTACAATACACAAGTATGTCTTTTTCATTTGCTTTTGCTGTATCTGCTGCGAAAGTTTTTTGGTAGCCTCCGCTGTCTTTCCAAATACCATCACCCCTCCTACCGGTCGATCCAATCGATGCACCAGACCAATATATGGTGCTGTGTCCTCTTTTTCAAACCGATAGTTTTTTAACTGATTTACCAAATCATAATCTAGGGTCTTATCGCTCTGCACAGGAACACCCGGCAACTTTTCACAAACTAAAATGTCTTTATCCTCATAAAGTATATTTAACTCCATCTTATTCTCCTACCATTTATAATTAGATTTACACTTTGGATACTTATCCGTATCCCATCGCATTCCTGCTGACTGATAATATTTTGCACTGACAAGGAAAAATGCATAAAATCCAGACGAATCATTACACTGCACATCTATAATATACCACTTGCCATCTACTTTTACCTCATTCCACTGATGACTTGGATTAACGGCCTTGCTGTTTGCATGTACATAATAGCAACCAATTCCAATACCATCACACAACGCTTTCATGGCTCTCGCATATCCAGAACATTGTGCCTGTCCATATACCAAAGCTCCCCAGGCAGAGTTTGCAGCATTCTTCGACCAGTCTGGCGCATACGAGCATATCTGACACAAATAATCATGTGCAATTCTTACCTTTACCACATCCGACATTTTATCATCTATAAAATGATCCTTAAAATACTGTACTTTATTTTTCACTTGGTTTAATTGAATCTGTGTAAGATTTGGTCCATATACACTTCCTACCTTATAATTTCCCTTTATTAGTTTAGTGGATTTATTACTAATCTTAATTTTCTTCGTTGCATACTTACTGTAAAGTTTTTTGCCATTTACAGTTTTATAAGCACGCACACGAAATGTATAGGTTTTGTTTACTTTCAATCTGGATAAATACAAAAAATTCTTTTGATTCTTGTAGGTACCTATCGTCTTATATTTTCCACTTCCAAGACAATAGGATACTACAAGACCTTCCACACCACCTTTTGTCTTTTTCAAACCGACAATCGCCTGTCCCTTTCCTGTTGTCCGAAGCGTAAATGTTGGTGTTGTTACCGTTGGAGCTTTCGTAGCTTTGGGAGTTGCTACAGGTGTAATGGCCGGTTTTGTAGTTACGATTACCTGAGCAGTTTCCTCTGGTTTCTTCGTTTCTTTCACTTCTGGTGTCATTGTTGCCTGTTCCGTAACCGCTGGTTGCGTGGTAACTGCGGGACCTGTACTGGTTATGACATCCTTTCCTTGCACTGCGGCAGGAGTTGCTGCCATAATTTGTGATTCTACTTCACTGACAACCTGCACTTCCTCTGTGTCGAAAGTATCCACTTTTCCTTCATTTTGTTGCAACTGTATTTGTGTATTTGTTTTTGTAGAAACCGTTGTCTGTGCAAATGTAGTTCCCAGTGCACCACCTTCCAGTAACATGGCAACCGTAAGAATACCTGCCAACATACGTTTTCCTGTACCTTTTTTCTTTTTCATAATAACGCTCCCTCTCTTTGGTTTTTCGTTCAAAAATAATTCTTTCTTATTATATCGTTTTCCCAGCTCCCTGTCCACACAAGACACCGTCTAAATTCCAGTAACCATTCAATCAAAACCATTTAACTTTTAGTTTCTTTTTCTCTATTTTAGGGTTATAATGAAAGATAGGATTTTTGCCACGAAAATAAGGAAAAGGAAGTGTACTTATGTATCATATTGATTTTCAAAAAAAAGGACATGTTTATTTTATGGGGATAGGCGGTATCAGCATGAGTGGTTTCGCCGAATTGTTACACGCAAAGGGATTTACTGTTAGTGGTTCTGACCAGCAGGAATCCAAGCTTACCAAACATTTGGAAAGTCTTGGTATTACCGTAAAATATGGACAATGTAAAGAAAATATCACACCAGACATTGATTTGGTTGTTTATACAGCCGCAATCAGCAATACAAACGAAGAATATCTTGCAGCAAAAGAAGCAGGCATTCCTATGATGGATCGTGCGGAGATGGTGGGACAGGTTATGAAAAACTACCCTCGTGCCATTGCTGTCTCAGGTACACATGGAAAAACAACAACAACATCCATGATATCCCACATCCTTCTGGCTGCCGATTTGGACCCTACGATTTCAGTAGGCGGAATTTTAAAAGCAATTCACGGAAATCTCCGTATTGGACATTCTGATAATTTTGTAACAGAAGCATGTGAATATACAAACAGCTTTTTAAAATTTCATCCAACGATTAACCTGATATTAAATATAGAAGAAGACCATATGGACTTTTTTAAAGATTTAGCAGATATTCGAAATTCATTCAAGAAATTCACTGCACTACTTCCTGAAAACGGCTTACTGATTATCAATGGAAACATTGATAACTATAAGGAAATTGCTGACTGCTGTCAGGGACAAGTAACTACTTACAGTATTTCTGACCAGAGCTGCGATTATTATGCTACCAATATTACCTATGATGAACTTGGTCATGGTTCCTTTGATGTTATGGAAAAGGGAACATTGCTGACTCACATTAAACTTTCTGTAGTCGGTGAACACAATATTTCAAACGCTTTATCTGCAATTGCATTGGCTCGTTATTTGGATATTTCCATTGAATCTATTCAAAAAGGACTATCTGCTTTTGAAGGAACCGACCGCCGTTTTGAATACAAAGGAGAATTAGGCGGTATTACCATCATTGATGATTATGCACATCACCCTACAGAAATTGCTGCAACTTTAGAAGCTGCAAAGAAATATCCACATAAAACTACCTGGTGTGTATTCCAACCTCACACCTATACAAGAACAAAGGCATTTTTAGATGAATTTGCCCAGGCACTTTCAAAAGCTGATAAAGTAGTTTTAGCTGATATCTACGCTGCCAGAGAAGTCGATCCGGGTGATATTTCCTCTGCTGATATTATGGAAAAAATTAAAGAACTAGGAACAGAAGCATATTATTTTCCAACTTTTGATGAAATCGAAAACTTTTTATTAAAAAATTGTGTCACAGGCGATTTGTTAATAACTATGGGTGCCGGAGATATAGTAAAAGTGGGCGAATCCCTACTTGGAAAATAATTTATCCACATTATCCACAGGGTTATCAACATTTTTTTGTTGGTATCCACTGTGGATTTCTTTTTTATTTGTCCACATTTCAGTATCTATATATATTACAACTCAAAACCTCACATTATGGCATTTTGCGACAGTTTACGCACATTCTCTTTTATAAAATCAAACAAAAATCCACATTATCCACAACATCCACACTATAAATAGTGGACAACTCACATCCTTGCCCTTTTTTATCCACCTATGTTATACTAACACTAACAAACAGGAACATTTTTTAGGAGGGAAACTTTCATGCGACTACACCATGCAACAACTGGTTCTACAACAACCATTTCTAACCATTTCATAGATGATTACATGCCATCTGCAAATGGAAACTATGTAAAAATATACTTATATTTGTTGCGACTTATACAGGCAGACGCACAAGAAGTTTCCATTTCTTCTATTTCTGATTATTTTGATTATACAGAAGGGGATGTATTACGTGCATTAAGGTACTGGGAAAAGGAACAACTGATACAGCTTACCAAGACTTCAAACGGTTCTATTTCCGACTTGCAGATGTTAGAACCCAAAAATAAAAAACAAAATAAGCTACCAGAAATAAAACCTCAACCATCCCATTCTTATACACCAAAAAGCGGAAAAGAAAACTATACTGCTGCCTATCCACAGACACAATTTTCTGATTATGCAAATCAAACAACCTCTGTGGAAAAGCAGGATACCCGCATACGAAAAGAAATTGATCCGGAGGAGATTAATCAACTCAAAGAAAATGACAGCGTTTTTTCCACAATTTTGTTAATGGCACAATCTCATTTAGAAAGGCCACTCACGCCAAAAGATATACAAACTGCAACTTTTATTTACCGCCAGTTGAATTTCTCACCCGAATTAATCTTTTACTTATATGATTACTGCGTGGGAGAGCGGCACAAAAAAAGACCAGAATATATTGAAAAAGTAGCTATTTCTTGGGATAAGGAAGGCATACGCACTCCTGAACAGGCAACCAAAGCCATGATTGCATACAATGAGGACTATATTGCGGTATGCCAGGCGTTTGGACTAAACCGCATGCCAGGCAAAGTAGAACTAGATTATATTGACCGTTGGGTAAAACAAATGGGCTTTGATAAAAAGATGATCGAGGCGGCCTGTAGTCGTACTCTTTTAAAAATTCAAAAACCGGATTTTAAATATGCCAATTCTATTTTAGAAAGTTGGTATCGAGAAGGTGTACATACTCCTGCGGATATTGCCAGACAGGATCAACTTCACAAGCAGAAACAGGTAAATACACCAAGCAAACCAGTTACCAATAATAAATTTAATCAGTTTCCACAACGTAATTACACGAAGGAAGATTACTCATCCTTAGAAAAAAAGCTGTTAGAAAAGAGTCGAAATTCCTAAAAGATGTATTACGATAATAAAATAACTGCCATACAGGATTTATCGAATGAAAGGATTGTTGGACTATGCCTCTGAAAAATGAACAATACAACCAAATTTTAAGAGAATATGATAAACGCCAGTTAGAAAACCATCGAATCCTCAGAGAAAAACAGGATGCCATTTATCAGGCTATTCCGGCATTAAGAGAATTAGATAATGAAATTGCGTCCAATGCTACCAAAACAATAAAATTATCCCTTCTCGGTGATGAAGATGCATTAGAACGACTTCGCTCTGCTAATCAGGAATTGTCTGAAAATAAAAAAGCACTTCTTATGGCACATGGGTACCCTGAAGATTACCTGACACTTCACTACACCTGTCCAGATTGTAAGGATACGGGTTATATAACAGACGAAGTATGGCCAGATGAGGAACATATCTTGCTTAGCAAAAATAAATGTCACTGTTTTAAACAAGCCATTGTTGATATGCTCTATCACCAGTCCAATATTCGTAATGTGATTGAAAAGGAAAATTTCTCAACTTTTTCCTATGATTATTTTGATCAAGATTTCGTAGATGCTGCCACAGGTATTACTTCTTATGAGAATATGGTACATATTGTAGCATCCTGCCAAAATTTTATTCAGAATTTTGACCAGAAATTTGAGAATATTTTACTATATGGAAACTCTGGAGCAGGAAAGACCTTTCTTAGCAACTGTATTGCAAAAGAATTAATCGAAAGTGCTCACACTGTTATTTATCTAACTGCATTTGAATTATTTGATATTTTGGAAAAACACAAGTTTTCTAAAACAAAAGATGATACGATTGAAGAACAATTTGAAGGTATTTTAGATTGTGATCTGTTGATTATTGACGACCTTGGTACAGAGCTTGCCAACAGTTTTACAAACTCTCAGCTTTATACCTGCTTAAATGAACGGTTACTGTCTGAAAAATCTACTATTATTTCTACAAACCTATCTTTAGACGATTTGAGCGAGCAATACAGCGAACGTATTTTTTCCAGAATCGTAAGCAATTATACTATTTTAAAGCTTTTTGGAACAGATATTCGTATCAAAAAGGCAATCCCATAAGTTTTCCTTGACGAAAATTATGTATAATGGTATAAATTAAGGTGGACTTGGTAGGATTTACTAACATTATCTTATTGATTACTTTCGTACACTATTGGCTGGTCGTTTTACCAGTTTAAAATAGCATATATATGTAACTATCATTATTGAGCTGTGAAACTTCTCACCTTTATCATGCATATCACAGTTCATCTTTTATTTATTAAACGGAGGATATCTCATGTCACAGGATCAGAAAATTTTTAACACTATTCCAGTTGGTTCTCTAGGTTTGGTTGCCTTAAAAAGCAGTCAGGCATTAGGCGAAAAAGTTGACCAGTATTTAGTAGATTGGCGTAACAAACGTAATGACGAAAATAGTAGCAGTATTGCATACCGCGGTTACAAAAAAGATTCTTATCTTTTAGATGTAAGCACACCACGTTTTGGTTCAGGTGAAGCAAAATGTGTCATCAAAGAATCAGTAAGAGGTGACGATTTATACCTTTTGGTAGACGTTTGTAATTATAGTCTGACTTACACTGTATGTGGACACGAAAACCACATGTCACCAGATGACCACTTTGCTGATTTGAAGCGTGTTATTGCTGCTGTAAGTGGTAAGGCTAGAAGAATTACTGTTATTATGCCTTTCTTATATGAAAGTAGACAGCATAAACGTTCTTCCAGAGAATCTCTTGATTGTGCATTAGCACTTCAGGAATTAATCAGCATGGGTGTAGATAATATCATTACATTTGATGCTCATGATCCTAGAGTACAGAATGCAATTCCTTTGAACGGATTTGAAACTATTTTACCAAACTATCAATTTATCAAAGCTTTATTGCAGAACGTGGATGATATTAAATGTGATCCAGAACATTTAATGGTAATCAGCCCTGACGAAGGTGCTACAGGAAGAGCAATCTACCTTGCAACTGTTCTTGGTGTAGATATGGGTATGTTCTATAAACGTCGTGACTATACACAGATTGTTGACGGAAGAAACCCAATTGTTGCACATGATTTCTTAGGTCCAGACTTAAACGGAAAAGATGCTATTATCGTAGATGATATGATTTCTTCTGGTGATAGTATGATTGATGTTGCAAGACAATTAAAGAAGAGAAATGCAAACCGTATCTTTATCGTTTCTACTTTTGGTCTGTTTACTAATGGTTTAGATCGTTTCGACAAAGCCTACGAAGAAGGTCTTTTCTATCGTATGCTTACTACAAACCTTGTATATCAGACAGAGGAACTTTTATCAAAAGAGTATTACATCAATGTTGATATGAGCAAGTACATTGCTTTAATCATCGACACATTAAATCATGATGAATCCATCAGCAAGCTGCTTAACCCAGCAGAGCGTATTGATAAGATTCTTAGAAAGTACGGACAGAAAAAATAGATTGCACCAACTTTGAATAGCAATCGTTATTAGTACAATTCAAACTTAAAAAGCGAAACCAAAAAGATGCAGAATACATTCTGCATCTTTTATTATTATACAGGTCTGTGATACTTACAAACGTAAAAGTCACACATTCTCTTAGCAAAACACTCCATTTTAAATTACAACAGAAACATCTGTACTACTAATAATCTTCTTCTATCACATGTATTTCCAAATAGTCAAAATCAATCTCCTCTGGAAAATTATCCTTTGTAAAACGACATTTATCATGTTGTTGAAAATCTCGTATAGTAGATTGTAACCAGATGGGATGTGCTAAATCAAACTCAATACAAATCTTATCAATCGCATCATATATTTTCTTTGTACGGCTCATAGTATAATCCTCATTACAAACTACTGTATCTTTTAGTAAACGATTTTCTTTAAATATTTTTGCCCATAGGCGAAACATATCTTTCCCTCCTTTACCCTTTTATATTACATTTCCTTCCAAAAATGAGATGCAAAAAACTTGCCCCACTACTAAATTTGTGTTACTCTAGTAGATGGTGCGTTACTATATACAAAACAGTGTAACACACAAGCTTACTTCGATTCAAGTAAGTTTCTACATACACAAAAAACAGACCTGGGAAGGACAAAAGCGGAGGATTTGTATGAAAAAAATATTATCACACATTTTCGTGGATGGTATCAATGGTATGGCACTTGGTATATTCTGTACCTATGCATTTGGTATTATCTTACAACAATTGGGGACTCTTATCACCAAAGATATTGGTGATTTTCTCATCACAATAGGAGGACTGGCAATTATGCTGACTGGTGCAGGTATTGCTATGGGAATGGCATCAAAATTTGCTTCTCCTCCATTAGTAGCATTAGGCGGCATGCTCTCCGGAATGGTTGGTGCTCATGCAGATGCTATATTTGAAAGTTCTATCGTATCTAAAGTAGGAGGTATGGTAAAATTATCAGGTGCCGGTAATCCACTTGGTGCCTTTATTGCAGCCTATGTTGCATTAGAAGTAGGGAAACTTATTCTTGGCAAAACACAATATGATTTATTGCTAATTCCTCTTGTAGGAGGAGGCTGCGGTACAATCACTGGTCTCTTTTTAGCACCGGGATTTGATGTCATCAATACTCGCCTTGCAGATGCATTTCAATGGGCAACCAAACAGAACAATATTGTAATGGGAATTGTAATTGCCTGTTTATCCTGCATATTATCTCTATTACCAATCAGCGTACTTTCTATTGTCAGCATCGCAAAACTAAAAGGTCTTGCCGCTGGTGCAGCAACTATCGGATGCTGCTGTAGCATGATTGGATATGCAGTAGCAAGCTATCATGACAATAAATTCGTAGGTTTATTCGCACAGGGAATTGGTACTGCCAAGCTTCAGCTTGCAAACACATTAAAACGACCTTACATATTACTTCCCTCTCTCATATCCAGTGCAATATTGGGGGGAGCTTCTGGATTTTTAAAATTTACAAATACAGCAAAGGGAGCTGCCATGGGCACCACAGGGCTTACTGGTTGTCTCACCGCTTACAATACGATTAAAAATAATATCGGTGCATCAGAAGCTTTATTGCTGGTCAGTCTTCTTTGTTTTGTTTTACCGGGTGTTATTTCACTGGGTATTGCAGAAGGCATGAAAAAGCTTGGAATTTTAAAAGAAGGCGAAATGAAAATAGAACTTTAAGAACAAAATTAAAAATAGCCAGAGTTTTGCATTTCTCAAACTCTGACTATTTTTTTTATTTGACTACGCTGACATCCTATCTACTGAATATCAATATTTCCACTCTGTGTAGACTCACTTACCGATGAGTCAATTCCTGAATCTCCTGCACTTTTTTCTGCTTTATTTGCATCTTTATCTACCGTAAAAGAATCTTCCTTCACTCCAGCCTCATCCGTAGCGGCGGCTGTTTCTTCTGGTGCAGCAGAACTACTATCAGCACCCTCTGGTGCTTCTGTTGTCTGCACTCCCTTTGCATTTGGATCATCTGTTCCAGTAATACCTAATGCACTATCATCTACATTATCTAAAATGCTATCTTCGGATTTGTCCTTATTGCCTCCTCCAAACAAACCTGAAAAGAAGCTTCCAATTGCTTTGAAAATTCCTGCAAAGAAGTTTCCAATTGCAGCAAAAATACCACTTCCGCCGTCTGTCTTTTCAAGGAAACTTTCCTTTACGCCATCTATATTGTTTACCAGTTTATCCTGCAATCCCTCCATAGTTCCCTTGATTGCATTATAATCATAATCCTGCTGTCCAATCTGAGACATTAACTTACCCACCTGTGATACCTGCTCAGGTGTAAGATTTACCTTATAATATGCTGCTACATCTTCCACAACATCCTCAATCTTATCCTGGTCTGTTAAACCATCCTTTAATACTTGTGTCTTTACTTCATTCATGACAGCCGATGCTTCATCTTTACCAATATCCTGTCCAATTTCCGCTGTTGTATATAATTCCTGCATAGCAAGACCTGTTTTATCTTCATCCAACTTTTCATCTGTTACCTTTTCATACGCTTTAATAACACCAGTCAAAGCACCTGTACCAGACACATCCTTTGGTGCCGCCGCAACTACATCACAACTGTCAATTCCTGCAGTTACCAATGTATTTGCAATCATACTTGTAGAAACCCATGTTAAATGTGCTGTCTTTACATTAATTTTTCCATCACTGGTTGGCATAATATACGCACAACTATAAGTATGTCTGCCTATCTCTGCCTCTGTTGCAATCCCTTTCAGATAATCATGTTCTTCCTGATTGTTTACCTCAACAATTGTTACTTCATCCTCAGATACTCCAAAATACTGTAACATTTCGTTTCTCTGTTCAGCAGTTAAATCTGCTCCCAGTGTAACAACCTTTTCACTATCTGCAAATGCAACATTTGGCGATTGTAAAAATAACAGACCTGCCATTGCCCCTGCCAATAATCTTTTTGTACGTCTTTTCATTTTTCGCTCCTCCTTGTTTCCTCTCTCTTTAGCCATTTGCGAAATTTAATTTCCCACTACACTGCTATCATCTTATCTATCATACCTTGTAAATTTGAAATTTGCAACTATTTTCCATTGCCAAACTTGCATACTTGCAGTAAAATGAAAACAAATGCGAATATAAATTTCTGTTTTGGTTTAGGAAAGGGGTTATCCAAACTATGAGAAAAAAGTCACATCTTGCACTAGCTTACTATTTAATGACTAGCGAAGGCATGGAGACATTAACAACACACAAAAAGGCATTTTACTGGGGAAGCATCCTGCCTGACTGTGTTCCATCTTTTATTACTACAAGACACTGTATTGACGATACCTTTTTGCATGTAAGAAAAGAATTGATGAGGCTGGTTTGCAATTACAATCCCAGAAAAGGTATTACTTCTTCTTTTTGCAGACGTTTAGGAGTAATTCTTCACTATGTTGCTGACTATTTTACATTTCCACACAATTCATTTTATCCTGGAACTATTACGGACCATTGTCGTTATGAAGAAGACTTAAAACAAACATTACGTTCTTATATTAAACAGGACAGAAATAAACGCTATCGTCTAAAGGAACCAGTTGCCTATGATGTAGAAAGTATTTGTTCTTATATTCTTGAAGCACATCAGATGTATACAAATAGTTGTCACGGTATAGCCAATGACTGTACCTATATTGTACAGGTTTGTCACAACATTGTAGACAGTATTCTATGCATTATTGAAACAGACACTTTGCTTTACAGCTCCAAGCTGGAATTAGCAAAGTAGATACTCTTAACATACCCCCTACGTTCAATCAAAAAATTGACGTTTCTTTCCATTTTTGGTTATTTATTGTTTTTTTTTGTCTTTCAGTATATACTATAATAAACGGACGTGTCTGCTTTTGCGAACACAACTATGAATGTATAAGGGGGATTTTCCATTGAAAACCAAGACAATAACAACAGCCGAAGCTGTACCAGGCATGATCGTAGCGGAAGATATTTTCGGGTTACAGGATTATTTGATTATTCCAGCGCACTCAGAGCTTACCAATCATTCCATTACTAGATTAAAATTTTATGCCATTAATCAAATTAAGATTGAAATTAATGAAGATGGTGAACCAGAACGTATGGATTACGGCAATACGGCTTCCGATACATACTCTGAATATATTAAAAGTACACTTGAATTTAAAAAGTTTAATCAGGCATATGATTCTGTCGTTACGGATTTTAAAAAAAGAATTGCAACCGTAAATGGACAGTTACGAGAACCTATTGACACTACCTCACTGACAGATGACATGGAAAAAATCATTTGCGAAAGTCGCAATAATACTCATATCATCCATATGTTCCAATGTTTGCTGGACAGTGATGATGTGACTTATACACATTCAGTAAGTGTAGCTATTCTATGCAATGCTATTGGTCGATGGTTTGGCTATTCTAATGAAGATATTCAGGTACTTACACTGGCAGGTATGTTACATGATATTGGAAAAGTTACAGTTCCATCTGCAATTCTTCATAAACCAAGTCGCTTGACTCCTGCAGAGTACGAAATTATAAAGCAACATCCTCAAAATGGATACAATCTTTTAAAAGAGCAAAATTTAGATAAACGTATTTTAAATGCAGTCTTAATGCATCATGAACGTACCGATGGTTCTGGTTATCCTAATGGTCTTAAAGGAAATGAAATTGATGACTTTGCTCAGATTGTTGCTATTGCAGATGTATATGTGGCTATGACAAATCCTCGTGTATATCGTCAGGCAAACTGTCCATTTGATGCTATGAGTGTATTTGAACAAGATGGTTTCCGACAGTTTTCTCCTAAATTTTTATTGCCATTTCTAGAAGGCATGGCAAACAGCTACATTAACTGTACTGTACAGTTAAATGATGACCGCATTGGGGAAATTATTATGATTGATTCAAAACACATTACAAGACCTGTCATAAAAATAGAAAATCAGTTTATTGATCTGGCAAAGATAAAGAGATTACATATACAAAAAATACTATAATGCTTTAAGGAGAAACAAGACCAATCCTTTAACAGCAAAAGGGTGTCGCAAATGCGACACCCTTTCCTTATCTATCACAATAACTTTATTTCTATTGTTTCTCAAATACAAGTTTAATCTCTACCTTTGTATCTGTTCCCGCTGTGGATGGAGCATCCTTTTCTGCCTGTTTTGTAGCCTTTGGCTTTGCAGTAGCTTTTTCAGACTTCTTTTTGTCTGCCTTAGCAGTAGATGCTGGTGCATCTGTTGCACTATCCTCTGCTAAATCCAAATTACTCCCTACAATTGTCAATTCTCCATCTTTCAATGTTCCTTTATAAGAACCATCCTCTCCCTTTGTGGAAATAATAACATTCGAACCACTAAGAGAATACTGTCCCTCCGCTACCTCTTTATCTTCTGTAGACGCAGTCTCAATCGTAACTTCTCCATCTTTAAAAGTAAATGTAGTACCACCGATGCCTGCACTTTGCAACTGTTCCTGTGTTACTTCATTGTCTCCAAAATATGCCTTAGAAAGCTTCCATGTTCCTTCTATTGCATCCTTTTTTTTGCTGTCTCCACAGGATACCAAGGATAACACTAACACAAGGCACAATAGTATACTTACAATCTTTTTCTTCACGTTAAAACCTCCCAGATTTATCCTACTTTAAGTTCAAACTTCTGTACTGCCTTTTCATCATCTACTGGAATACGCTCAATCGTTGCCCCTAGTGCAGTCAACTTCTCTTCAAATGCCTCATAGCCACGCTGAATAAATTCGATCTGATCCACAGTAGTAATTCCTGTGGCTGCCAACCCAGCCATAACCAAAGCTGCACCTGCACGTAAATCAGGCGCACTTACCTTTGCACAACTAAAACCCTCTACACCTTCTATAAATGCGGTATTTCCCTCTACGGTAATCTTAGCACCCATACGTGTTAATTCGTCTACATACTTAAAACGATTCTCAAAAATACTCTCTGTCACAATACTAGAACCTTCTGACAAAGCCAAAAGAGTAGCAAATTGTGGCTGCATATCCGTTGGGAATCCAGGATATGGAAGTGTCTTAATATGAGTCGGACCTAATCGTCCTTCAATACCGATTACACGAACCGCATCATCATATTCCTCTACGGTAGCACCCATCTCTACAAGCTTCGCACTGATTGCCTCCAAATGCTTTGGAATAACATTCTTAATAAGTACATCGCCCTTTGTTGCTGCTGCCATACACATAAAAGTTCCAGCTTCGATCTGATCCGGTATAATAGAGTATTCCGTACCATGCAGTTTCTCCACACCCTGTACACGAATCACATCCGTTCCGGCACCTTTGATATTGGCACCCATGCTATTTAGAAAGTTTGCCACATCAACAATATGAGGCTCTTTCGCTGCATTTTCAATGATACTTTTTCCTTCTGCCATAGCTGCTGCCATCATAACATTAATTGTAGCACCAACGGAAACCACGTCCATATATATGTGTGTTCCTTCCAGCTTATCTGCCTCTGTTGCAATCATACCCTGCTCAATCGTAACTTCCGCTCCTAATGCTTTAAATCCTTTGATGTGCTGGTCAATTGGACGACTCCCAATATTGCAGCCACCCGGTAATGCTACCTGCGATTTGCGGTATTTTCCCAGCAATGCTCCTAACAAATAATAGGATGCACGAATCTTACGAATAAATTCGTAATCAATACTGACTGAACTTATGTTACTTCCATTAATCTTTACTGTATTAGTATCCACATACTCCACTCTGGCACCAATTTCCTGAATCGCCTGCAAAAGTACACGTATGTCACGTACATTTGGTAAATTTTCTAATGTAACTGTCTCGTCTGTCATAATAGATGCAGCCAAAATTCCCAACGCTGCATTCTTTGCCCCGCTAATTGTAACCTCGCCCTTTAAAGGATTTCCACCCTTCATAATATATTGTTCCATTTTCGCACCTCTATCTATATTAATGGTAAACAAATTACCTGTTTTTAATCTTTTTTGCATCTGAAAAAGGGTAGACAACCCTATTTTTTCTTAAATAATCTCTTTGATTATATCACAACCGCCAGAATTAGCAAGTACTTTTAAAAAATTCTCCACTACTACTATTATTCTATTCCAAAAACAAAAATATGCTACTATTACAAATAAAAAAATAAAAGGGTGCCACCAATGTGACACCTCTTTTTTACTATGTATAACCAAATCTGCCCTATGCATATTACAATGCCTGTATAATCTTTTTTACCATATTTTCAATAGAATCCCCTTCACACTCTACTGTAATATCTGCATATTTTTCATATAGAGGGCATCTTTCTGCATAAAGCCCTGCAAAATCCTGACCTTCTTTTAATACAACCCCACGCTCTTTTAAATCGCCCAAATGCCCAGCAAGTTCCTCTTGACTCCATTTTAGATATACAATCTTTCCTATCTGTCCAAGATGCAACATGGCCTCTTCGCCATAAACAGCACTTCCACCTGTGGCTATTACTTTTTTTTGTACATTTATATGGCTATTCACTCTATTTTCAATCTCCATAAATCCATCAATGCCCTCCTGAGCAATAATCTCATGGAGCAAACGACCTTCCTCTTCCTCAATAATCAAATCTGAATCAATAAATCCATATCCCAACATCTTAGCTAATACCACACCAAGTGTACTCTTTCCCGAACCTGGCATTCCAATTAACACTACATTATCCATCTGTGGTTTTCCTCCATTCCGTTTCCTATAACATAAACAATTTTACCACAGTCCATGGACGAGGAAAACTATTTTTTTCGGTTTTCAAAATATATAAAACGATCAATGGCATCCAAAATGTCTTTAAACGCATCCCTTGGTGCCACATCTATATATTTTTTCAGGATTTCCACCTGGTCATCATTGTGGTATCTGCCATAAAATATGTCAAACAAATTATGTCCACGTACATAAATTTTAATTGTCTCCATATTTCGCTTAATATCTTCTTTGGAATTGATGCGGATGTTTGTTGCTTTAATCATACGCTTCACACTTCCAATCTTATAGAGGTAATCTTTATACTTTTTAAATAGCGTATTATAAAAATAATCTTCGTTTTTTATCACACCAATCTGGGTCATAATCTTCGGATCTAAAAAGTAATTTTCAAAAGAATAATACTTTAGCACCAGCACATTTTTCGGTGTCACTCTAGGAAGATTTCCTTCTAGTTCTTCTTTGGAACGCTGACTATAATAACTACAAAGCTGCTTTACCAAATGTTTTGGATTTTTTCCATCACTGTCCCTTATCATTAAAAACTGGTCTTTTAAGTAAAGTTTATTGATGTATTTTAAATTCGCATACGTCTTAATGTTGGTACAGCTATTCGTCGGTACGATAGAAATACGCTGAATCCTTCCCTGCTCGTCATATATCTCAGAATAATATTTTTCCAAAAGCAAAGGCAAACGAACACTATCCTGTTTTCCCTCCACAATAAACACAAAACTTACATTCATCAAATCATTGGCAGTATATCCTAAATCGTCGAGGATTTCATCAATATCATTATCCTCTTTAATAGAAGTATAGTATTCATCATCTAAGATAACCTGTTTTATTTGTTTGGATGAAAAATTAAAAATCATGTTTGGTGAATGGGTAGAAAAAATCACCTGATTTTTTTTTGATAATTGATAAAGCACCTCACTAGCTGTTTTTTGTAGCTGTGGATGTAAAAAAATCTCAGGGTCTTCCATTAAAATAATACAAGGTATGGTATTTTCATCTTCCGCATACGTTTCAAGCATAGACAACGCATAAATACTGCGAAGTCCCTCACTTAACGTAGCAATATCTCCCATGGTTTTCCTATCACGATTATATACGGTTGTAGCAATCTGAAATAGGCTTTCCGGATGAAAATCCACCTGTAGCTTAATCTCTTGAGAGCCACTTCCATTTTTATGAAAATGACCATTTAATCGATCCGTAAATTCACTAATATTTACCTGCAACATCTTATATTGCATCAAACGAACCATCTCCAGCAGATTCAATTCTGTTGGTGATTTTTTATTGATTACTTCGATACAGCGGAAACAATGGTTACATGATTTGTTTTCATCAAACATACATGCATTTTTCTGAATCTCCTGTAGGGAGTTGTCATCATAAAAATGAAACACTTCATCCTGTATCGCCTTTACGTTTCGACTATGGTCAATATTATAGGTCTTAGGAAATACTTCTTTTATATATGGATTATTTCGCTTATACCCATCATCATATTTTATAATTCCATCTGGTGTAACAAAACAGGTAAACTCTATTTCTCCATTTTGAAAAGAAGGCAGTCTCTCCTGAAATGTCTTAAACCAGGTATCATAATTCTTATAGTTGCTTACTACCTTCCTCTGATAATATAGCTGCAAATCTTCTTCATTAAATGCCACTTTCATATTAATAGATATGTTTTTATCCGCTTCTAAAAAATGACGTGGCAGTGGTTTGTACTGTCCCGCAACCAGACAAATAGCATCAATCACAACAGTCTTTCCCGTATTGTTTTTTCCAACCAAAATTAACGCATTATCTACGTCCTTAATCTCTAAGTCACGAATGGATTTAAAATTTTTAATGTGAATATAGCTAATCCTCATACCGAATCCCCCTCAAATTGTTAAGTCCTGCCTGCGAGTGTTGTTTGTTTATTTACTTCTTCTTTTTCTATTCTTATTCTTTTTCCTCACAGAATATCCAAAGCTTCCTAATAACTCTCCAAATCCATAATATTCACCATGAGAATAAATAATGAGCCCCGAATCGTTTAAATTAAATTTTCCGTTTTCATCCATATATTTCGTGTCGATATTGACCCCCACTACATCTGCAAGAAACATATGATGAGACCCCAACTCCTTAATCTCCTTAACTTTACACTCAATATTTACTGGTGATTCTTTAATCAATGGTACTTTTACATGTGTAGCTGTCTCTTTGGTAAGGTGCATCTCGGCAAACTTATCTACATCCCTTCCCGAACGCACTCCACAATAATCCGTAGCTTTCACCAATGCTTCTGTAGTAAGGTTAATCACAAACTCCCCACTATTTTTTATCATATCATAGGAATGTCGTTCCGGTCTTACTGAAATATATACCATCGGTGGATTTGTACAAATGGTTCCTGTCCATGCCGCTGTTATAATATTGTCTGCCTTTCCTTCCTCCGCACAGCTTACCATTACCGCTGGCAATGGATATAACATATTCCCTGGTTTCCAACATTCTTTACTCATCTTATCTTCCTTCCAAACATAAAAATGCTAGTACAATTTAAGTTTATAATAGGACACCAGGGTCAAAATACCTTTTGACCCCAACATCATAATATATATAGTATACCAAATATCGCGGATTTTTTCGATATTTCCTATGCCGAAAGTATAAAGCTTTCATTACAAAAATATTAATTTTCGACTCCTTTCTTGATTTCCATTCTAAAATTACTATAATGGAATTAGAGGGTTACGTCTTAGATAAAGGGGGCTTTTACATGGAATATTTAAATATTGAATCCGTAACGGAAGGATTTGAAGAAAAAGTACATCAAAATCTAAAGTTTAAAACAGGTAAGTTTGTATGGCAGGTACGATTTAACACTGCCTTGGACCCAACTACTGTCAACAACGTGAATCTATATGTTACTACCGTCAATATGGCACCACTATCTACAAACATTACATATGATGGCACTACAAATATGATCGAAATTGAACCATTGGATTCCTATACAAAAGATGAATCTTATATTTTACATATTACTACTAATGTAAAATCACGCGGTGGTAAGCCATTAAAAAAGCCAATTAAAATTCAGTTTAAATTATAATTTTCGAAACAGTTTTCAGTTATTGTAACAATTAAAATAAGATGAACTATAACTTCACACTCGTTACAACATAAACAAAACAGGACCTCTGCCAATGCAGTTGGTCCTGTTTTTATGATTTATATCTTAATTTTTACATTTAATCCAGTACATTCATCAATGGAGGAATAATCTGTTTCTTACGGGATACAACTCCACGAAGATACATTCTGTCTTCTTCTTCTGAATGGAAGGCAGCCTTTGCCGCTTCTTCAGCACCTTCACCAAACATCATAAGATCTGTGGATTCTTCCAAAATATCTGTCAACATAAAGAACAACATATCTGCACCATGTTCTGCAAATGTCTTTTCGATATATGGTGTCATACGATCCTTTAACTTAATCAGTTCATCCCCATCCATAGATGTAATCTGTCCAACACCAAAAGTAGTATTTCCTGCTGTAAACTTTTTGAAATCCTGATAGAAAATTTCCTCCGGTGATTTTCCTGACAAGTCACTTCCTGCAGCAAACATTTCTTTTGCGTAACTTTGTACTTCAAAACCTGCAATCTTTGCTAATTCCTCGGCAGTATCCTTATCAAGCTGTGTGCATGTAGGAGAACGATATACCAATGTATCTGAAAGAATTGCCGAACACATCAAACCTGCAATTGCTGGCTCAATCTCGATATTATTTTCACGATACATCTGACGAATAATCGTAGCAGTACATCCTACTGGCTGATTTCTGAAATATACAGGTCCCATTGTTTCCAGACTACCAATCTTATGGTGATCGATAATCTCTAAAATATTGGCACTCTGCAATCCGTCTACCGCCTGATCTACTTCATTATGATCTACTAAAATAATATCCTTTTTCTTTACATTTAAAAGATTTCTTCTGGAAATCATTCCAATGTAGTGACCATCTTTGTCTAAGATTGGGAAATCTCTATGACGCTTCTCTGCCATAACGCTCTTAATATCATCCAGAAAATCTTCTGTTGTAAATGTAACAAATCCTTCTTTACGCATAAAGAAATCAATTGGCATACTCTGGTTAATCAAACGTGATGCAATGAAAGTATCATACTTTGTCTGAATGATAGCACAACCTCTTTGTTCTGCCATACGTGTAATTGTCTTAGCAACATTTGCTCCCGTACATACAACAACACACTTTGCCTTCATCTCAATCGCACAAAGCTGTGCTTCATAACGGTCTCCAACGATAACAATATCGCCTTCCTCCACAAAGTTTTCCATCATTTCCGGATTTGCTGCACCAATCAACACCTTACCAGACGATACACAATCATCTGGGTTTCCTACAACCATACTTCCTTCTAATACTTCTAATATATTGCGGTATGGTGTCTCTGCCTTTGCTAAAATCTCGCTGTCATATACATTCATATAAGATTTTGCAATATCTGCTACAGAAATCAAACCTTTTAAACATTTATCCTCATCTAAAATTGGAAGGGTAGATAAGGTTTCCTTATCCATCACATCCCAAGCTGCCTTCAATGACATTTCTTTGCTGAGAGTTGGTACTACACGGATCTCCATGTCCTTTACCTGATCACGAACATCTGAAATAAATCCAGGTGTCTTTACACCAAAATGCTTTAATACAAATTCTGTCTCAGGGCTTAATTGTCCTGCTCTCTTTGGTGTGTATTTTTTACCTGTCATTTTACATTTTAAATCTGCATATGCAATTGCAGAACAAATCGAATCGGTATCTGGATTCATATGTCCTACAACAAATACATTCTGCTCTCTTCCTGTGATTACTGACTCACTCACTGTAGTTTTTCCTCCTATCTATTCTTATCCTGATAATGTCGCACTAACTTATAGCATAAGAGACATTTTACGAAAAGTCAAGGTCTTTATTCTCTCTTAAATGTCTTTATTTCTCACTTATTTCATGGACAGATCATATGGGAAATATCGTTTCATCATCTGATACTCATCTAATAAATCCATCAGATATGGACGGGCATCCGATAAGATTACTACTACATCCCCCTGAAGCTCATTTATGGCATTCATAATAGATTGTGCCGTATCCGCAGTCATCTTCTTTGCATCTTCCACAAACATACAACCGCCTTTTATCTTATCGTAATTTTGTTCTAAATGCATACGATTGAGCTTTTCCGCATTTATCTTTGCAACTTTATGTGACTGGAGCAGTTCCAAACTCTCTAAGGCCTTTGTAAGATTTCTTGCTAATTCAAGCGCACGTTCTTTATGTTTACAGGTAATAATATAATTTCCCGCAACTCCCTTGTCTTTTGCTTTTTCCAAGGCTCCGTAAACATCCTCACACAAACGGGTATCTGCCTGATAATCTTGGAAAAACTCCCATAGCAACATACCATATTCGTCTGTAAATGACATTGCTTCTTCTTCTGGTTCTTCTTCTGCTTCTTCCACAACTTCTTCGCTTTTTTCTACTTCTTCGTCTAAATCTACCACGCTGTCTTCCTCTATGTCACCCTCAGAATTTTCTAATTCTTCCTCTAACATTTCTTCTTGCATCTGTTCCTGTGGCTCTGCAATTTCTTTTACATTATCCAACTCTGCATCCAATGTTTCTTTTGACTTTTCTGATACACCTTCTGCCTCTTTTGGTAACGTTTCTTCCAGATCTTCCTCTGGTAACACTTCCTGCATTTCCTTTGTAACTGTTGGTTGCTTTTTCTCTACCTTCGCAGCCTTTTTCTTCTGTCCTCCAAAACGTCCCAGAATACGATTTAAAATAGCAATCTCTTTATTTTGTGTTTCTGCTTTTGGTTGTTCTTCCACTGATTTTTCCATTTCAGCAGTTTCCGATTCTGATTCTTCTTTCACTGTCTTTTCCGTTTCAGCAATATCCGCTTCTGACTCCTCATTTGCTGTTTTTTCTATTTCAACAGCATCCGTTTCAGGTTCTTCGCTCGCTACTTTTTCCATTTCAGCAATATCTGATTCTAGTTCCGCATTTGCCGTTTTCTCTCTTTCAGTAACATCCTTTTCTAAGTCTTCGTTCAATGCTTTCTCTAAATCAGCAGCCTTAACTTCTGCTTCCTCATTTGTTAGTTTTTCTAGCTCTATACCATCCGAATCTTCGTTCGCTGTCCCTTCTATTTGCATTTCTTTTTCAATATTTTTCTTTTCCTGTGCAGCCTTTCTACGCTTTTCTCTCTTTGCCGCACGTCTTGCATTTCTTCTACTATGTCGTGTCGGTTTATCCTCCTGACTTTCCGATTTTTTTTCTTCCACAGACTCTTCAACCTGTTCTTCTTCCTCAAGTTGTGTATCCTCTGGTGGGCATAACTCCATTTCCTGCTCTGGCACATTTGCTTCCATAACAGAATCGAATTCCAGCCCTGTTTCCATTTTCTCTGAATCCTGTTTCTGTTCCTGCGATACAGGTTGCTCTGTAACTTCTTCCATTTCCGATGCAAACGTCATACTGTCTTCTACAAACTCTGCCTCTCCATATTCATGTCCATCCAGCGTTTCTATATAAGAAGGTCCCGGTGAAATTTCTCGCATTTCAGGTGCCGATGCATACCAATTTTCCTCATTACTATGCTCAGTCGAAACCCCTTCCTCATAATTTTCCACCAACTCATGCTCTGGATGATATGGTATCGTATCCCCTGAAGCACCATATTGATTTTCATAAGCAGTTGCATTTGTTTCCTCTGGCTTCTCCATAACTTCTGCTACACTGGCTGCCAATAATGCCTCAGTCTCTGCCTGACGAATTGGTGTCTTTTGAATCGGCTGTGTAACCTGTTGCTCATTTTCCTGCTGACTCTCTTGAAACATTGGCTGCTCTTTTTGTTTGCCCCAGACACGATGTACCTCCTGTTCCAGTAAATCCATGCTGGCTCCTTCTTCTCTCAACACCTGCCGCAAATCTACTGTACGTTCCATATCACGATTAATCATCTGCTGCAACTGTCTCTCTTTCACCGCAGCTCGCTCATCACTTAAATCTCTGGTATCATAAATAAACTGCTCACGATTCTGCTGTATCTCCTCGGGCGACAAATCCTTATCCAACACTCCGTATACATCCAAAGCCTGTTTTCCTTCTTCATGATACTTACAAAGCAGTTTTGCCTTATCTACGATAATTCCATCATGAAACCAAATAATCAAATCTCTACATTCCCGAATACATTCATCATAAAGTCCTGCCTTATGATAAATCTTGGCAAGTTCGTATCCCCATTCTTCCGTATATTCAATTTGCTTTAATTTTTGTAATGTTGCAATACGAAGCACGTAATCTACATTCTTTGCTCGATCTATTCCGTAGCGCAATATATAACGATCCGGACTATTGGGTGCTAATTCCGAAAATTGATTATAAAATTCTTCTGCATCATCAAATTCCTGCGTCTTTATTGAAAGATACGCAAGACGATATATTGTCATTTTACTCTGCTTTCTTTCATAACTTTGAAGTAATATATCTTTTGCTACTGCATATTCTCCCATCCGTTCATATACACTGGCGATTAACTTTAAATCCACGATGGACTTTATCTTGGATATATCAATTGTCTCTGCCACTTCCATTGCATCTTCATACGCACCCTTTTTCAAAAGAGAACGTATCTCTATGCATTTCATCCCATCACTTGCTCGTCCCATACGGACTCCTCCTCTAAAATGTATATCTTTATCGACAACCGCAAAGCTACTTATATCTTTACTGTTATCCGCCTTATTTGCCGTAAATCATTTTTCTTATCCAGCTTTTAATGCAGGACATAATCCATTTTATTGTAACATTTAGCTATTATAAAAACAAGATTGAAAGGAATGAAACTATTCTGTCCCCTAACCTAAAATCTTGCATTTTTTATCATTCTTCCAAATATATACAGTTTTATTGCAAAACTAGTTTTCCTTTGCTATACTTTTTATCAAAGCGTTGTAAAAGATTTGTGTTTTATCTAAGTTTCCTAAGATACACAACCTTTAACAACCTTATGCGTAAATGCCCCATAAACGGCAAATCGCAAGTTGTTTTTAACGGAGAAAGAAAAAAAGAAAAGAGGTAAAAAAAATGAAACAACATTATTCAGAAGAGGAATTAAACAAATTGCTCCCGGCATTAGATGATGCCATTGCTACAACCCGTGACATTCAAAAAAAGTATAAAAAAGCTACTATTGCAAGCTATTTTAGACTTGTATTTGGAATCCTTGCTATTATTGTCGCTTGTTCTGTTATAGTAGCTTTCACAGATTTTAGCAGTATCTCAAGTATACTTATTCATTGTGGTATTACCATTTTACTATTTCTCGTAGTATGTGGCATATGTAACCGCATAACCTTTCAATATGACAAGGTTGTATATGAAACAATTAACAAATATCGCAGTATATTTCACAAACTAGAAAAAGATATCCCTGGTATCGAACCACCTGTACAATTATGGTCCGACCAGCTTCAAGACCAGTGGAACGATTTTGGTGGTTGGTATAATGGAATTGCACTAGTATCAGAAAACAGATACCGCAAAAAATACATTCCAGACGACTTAACAAAACGTACCGAATTAGCAGAAAAGAAATTGCAGGAATTAAAAGAGCAAGTCACACAAAATCACTAATTTATTCAAATTTAAAAATCCCCCCAAAAGTTAGGTTTAACGCAAACCTTTAGGGGGGATTTTATTGTTTTTCTAAACAATTTTTTTATTTACAACGACCATAAGACATGTATATTTAATACAGTTTTCAACTTTTTTAACACATAATACCATACAATTCCACTTATAACCATTGAAACCAAACAGGAAACTCCATATGTTTCTAACGGAAACTGATAAAGATAATTTCCAATATGCGGATATTTAACTAAGTATATTTTTTTTGTAAGAGTATAGGATACCAAAAAAGATATAATAGTTCCAAACAAATAAGATACAACCATTTCCAATAATACAATTCGTTGCACTTTTCCAGTGTCTACCCCAATGGTATGCAACATAGCATATTCTTTTTTATTAATATGTATTTTCAAATAGTAACTGCTATACAACAACAGAATTGCTACTCCTATACAAATAAAAAATATGATGTAAACAAACATGTGTATAATACGGTTGAAACGCACCAATTCCGCCTTCTCTTCCGCAGGTGAAGAAACACGGAATTGCCTATTAGATTTTAACAACTCCAGATTTTGTAAATCCTTTTTCCCCATAATTTGATCAACATAAACATATGTCGGTAGTATAAACGGCGTCAGCTTCCGAAAGGTATCTAAATTTACTATGATTACAATAGACAAATCATCAACTTCCGGATAGACAGTCAATTTATGCACTCTATTTTTTACTTTAAGACTTTTATTTTCATACCCCTCCTGCGTAAACACAATCTTATCTTCCTCGTCAAATGGTTCATGAAAATTACTACTTTCTATATTTGTAGAGTACAAATAATCAAGAACAACTGCTTCCCTATCCGCAAGTTTTTTATACTTCATATGATTTATTTTATATAATCTCTCAAGTTCTGTATCATCATATCCCAATATATGTACACTGACAATTACATCCTGATTCCTCAAAATTCTTTTATAGTTCTCTGCGTCCTGAGATAAATAGTTCAAGTATTGCTTCGATAATTTTTTCTTGCTCACAGCAATATCTGTATAATAGGAAAATATAGAATGTGTCTGTACTGCATCAGAAAAACCATAATTTTTTTTATACAAATTTTCTACCATGGTATCATAATTATCATCACCATACACTTTTTTATTCAGATCAACCATATACTGATACTTATAATTTCCAGAAATAGTAGAAAAGTTGGTTTTCATATAAAAAATTGCAGTAGTAATAATAACTGTTCCCAATGCAATACCAAATACAGAAATAATATTCATGAACTTATCATATCGCAGATCATTACCAGCCAATTTTAAACATACAAATCTGGTTCGATTTTTAAATACTCGCTTTCCTTTTTTACTTTTTCTCTTTTCAAATATGCTTTCCTGCCGCAACAATTCATTAGGGCTCATACGCTTAATACAAATCAGTAAAGGAAGCAATACTAATACATTAATTAGCAAACAGAAACTAATGGTAAATAACATTTTAGTTATGGGATATCCTGTCCAAAGAGAAAAGTAATAAGATAATGTATGATACAACCCAACATGAATCGCCGCAATGATTCCCGATGATAAAAGTAATCCACTTAAAATTCCTACTAATACCCAAACTAAAATAACACTTACAAAACTAACTATAATCGTATCTTTTCGTATACCAATTAAATTCATTACTCCTATGCTTTCACGAGCATCATACATACACATTTTTGCAATGTTGTATACAACAAAACACATTCCTAGTAACATAAATAAAAAAACACCAGCATATATAATATCATATTGTTGGAATACACTCAGTCCTCCATACCCATACCCTAAATTCAAATACATATTCAAATTAGGACATACCTTTCCATCCAGTTTTTGGGTTAGTTCCTTATAATCTGCATCTAAATGACTATAATCCAAAAAAGAAGCATAGGCACAATTATAATTTACATTTTCTTTATATGCCAAAAAATTATATTCGCCCGTTGAATCATCCCACACACTATTCTGACTAATAATACCTGTAATCACAAAACTTTTCTTCTTTTTATCTGAAACTGGAAGAGAAATCTTTTTTCCAATAACACTATAATCATATCCATATTCTGCAATGTATTTCTCATCAAGAACCAATTGTCCATTTGCAGTAGGCAGTTTACCTTTTATCAGTTTTATACCCATTAAATCCAAATCAAACTCTTTGGCATAATCATAGTAATAGTATTTTTCATCATTAATGGACACAGTATATTGCTCTGTTTTTTTTATCCTATCAACATTTGGATACGCTTCTAGCTTTTTATAATCTTCGTCTGTACAATTTATAATATAAGTACCAAAAGAACCATATTCTTCCTTTTCAGAACGCATTAACTCATTCTCACTACTTAAAAACACTAACTGAGTAAAATTAGGAATTAATCCCAATAGTAAACCTACAAGAACAATAGATACCATTACCTTCCTAGAGGATGTAAACACCTTCCATATTCTTATTATCTTTTTCATTTGCAAATTACACCATCCTTAATTATAATTTGCCGTTCTGCCAAATCTGCCTTTTCCATATCATGGGTTACATAAATTAAGGTCTTATTATTTTTTCTGACATAATGAAATAATAAATCAAATACAGCGTTTCCATTTTTTGTATCTAAATTTCCAGATGGTTCATCCGCAAACAATACATCCGGTTTGTTAATTAAAGCTCTTGCAATTGCTACTCTTTGTTTTTCTCCTCCTGAAAGTTGGTTTGGCTTATGCGACAATCTTTCCTTTATCTGCAATTCCTCTACTAAATAACCAAACCACTCTTTATCTACACTACCATAGGCTGTCATCGCCGGCAAAACAATATTATCATATACTACCATATTAGATATTAAATGAAATGCCTGAAATACAAATCCAAAATTTTTTAACCGTACATCAGATAATGCCTTTTCTTTCATTTTATATAGAGATTCACCTCTAAATACTACGTTTCCATCTGTAACTTTTTCCAATCCGCTAAGCACACTCAAAAGGGTGCTTTTACCTGCTCCAGATGGTCCAACAATAGCAATTTGCTCACCTGTGTGAATCGTTAGTGACAAGTCAGACAAAGCCTTCACTTTATTTTGACCACCATAAATCACACTTACATTTTTTAATTCAAATAAATTGTTTTGTTCCATTTTCTTTTCCATATATAGTATCCTTTACTATTTTATTCGCTTTTGTTTATTGGTATCCCCATCTTCAAGAATATACCCATCTATTTTATCTCCTACACTCCAAGAGTAAGTTCTATTTCCAAGCCATTGCAACGTATAGGTCATTCCAAATATCGTGTGCTTTGCTATGTCTTCTAAACGTTCTTCTATCTCTTCTTCACTTTTTAAATCACCTACATAAACTAAAATAAAAGGAGTTGGATAATTCTCTTTTCTTAAACGAAGTGTCTCAAATCCTCCCTCATCATAAGTCCATGAATTTAATAAAATTGCGTTCTTTTTATTTGAACAGTCAATATCTTTTACATACACACACATGCCCTTCAAACCAAATATAGATGTGGAAGTTAGGTTAAAATCTAAAATTAATTGCCGATAATCGCTAGAAGCCTTGCTAGGAAATCTTCCAGAAAATGCATCTAAATTCACATCCACACTTTCATCCTTTTTACATGATTCTAAAAATTCTGTATCATAGCCATTACTGCTACTACAAACCACATCACTTCCAACCTTTAGCCATATAGGATGTATCACAAAGAAAAATATCCCACATAAAACAACTAATGTTATAAGTCCTGCTATTATTTTTTTCATCTGTGTTCTCCTTCTTCCAGCCTACATTATTTCTTACTACTTTATTCGCCTTTGTTTATTGGTATCTTCATTTATAATAATATATCCATTTATTTTATCTCCTGCACTCCAAGAGTAAGTTCTATTTCCAAGCCATTGCAACGTATAAGTCATTCCAAATATTGTGTGCTTTGCTATGTCTTCTAAACGTTCCTCTATTTCTTTTTCACTTTTCAAGTCCCCAACATAAACCAAAATAAACGGTGTATCATATTTTTCTTTTCTCAAGCGAAGAATATCAAAACCTGCCTCATCATATGTGGATGATTTTAATATTATTGCGTTCTTCTTATTTTCACAATCAATATCCTTTATATACACACACATACTATTTACACCAAATACAGAAGTAGAAGTTAGGTTAAAATCTAAAATTAATTGTCGATAATCACTAGAATTCATGCTCGGAAACTCTCCAGAAAACGCATCTAAATTCACATCCTTATCCTTTGCCTTTTTCCATAATTTAAAACTTTCCGTATAACTATCGCTAGTATAACAAAGAATATCACTTCCTGCTTTTAGCCATATGGGATGTATTGCAGAAAAAAATATTCCACATAAAACAACTAACGTTATAAGCCCTGCTATTATTTTCTTCATCAATGTTCTCCTCTATATTATTAAACTTACTGTAGAAGAAAGGAGCGTAGTAATCTCCCTTCTTCTACAATCTCTATATTTACCCTTTAATCAATGCAATGATAGTATACTTTGAAAACACCTTATTTCTTTCCATTTCCTCTAATTCATCATCCGCTGATGCACCTCTATTACCCGTATGTGCATATACATATACTTTTCCATTTTTTACCTTTCCAACCACATATGTATGCGTAAATCTGGAATTTGCCTGTGCAATCTGAATAATATCTCCCTTTTCAGCTTTTTTTGCTAATTTCTTAATGTTTTCTTTACTAATACTCCAGAGATATCTTGTACGTCCCTGAACTGTTACCATATAGTCCTGCAATCCATAAAAAGAAGAACCAGCTAACTGATCCACATTACTCCATGTGGTGGTTGTCACAAAGTCAGTCTTTTTAATAACACCTGCAAATTTTTTCGTATAAGTTTTATTACACCAATATTTTTTTGTAGAATATACAGTTCCCAAATCCGCATAAGAAACTTCTTTCTTAGGAATTTCCTTCACCGAATATCCACCTGCACTTAACACCTGTGAGGCAAAATTGGTACAATCATTTCCGAAAGAATCATACTCTGAATTATAATTTTTCCAATACTTCGAAGCATATTTTGCAGCATCCTCACGGTCATATGCATACGCAGTATTTGATACTGCACTAGTTGCAATCGCAGCACATGCTGCCATTCCTGCCAATAGCATTCTCACTTTTTTTCTACATAGTTTGTTTCTTATCATTCTGATTTCTCCCTTGTTATTTTTTATAAATGAACTTTTTTATGTATCTTACTTGCAATCCTAATTATTCCACATTTTTATAGACCAAATTGCAAAGTGTTTGTAATGCATTACCGTATAAATGTAACACACAAAAAAGAAGAAATCAACATCTTTTTAAATATTATAATTCAAAGCAATTATTTTACCACTTATATATGTAAATCATTATAATGTGTAGGCAATGCAAAAAACGCTGTTATTTTCAACAAATAGAGTTTTTTATTTTTTTTTATTTATTATTTTGTTTTCTCCAAAAATGCCATGGTTAGACTCAAAAATATTTAAAAATTAAAAAGACTAGAAAAAAATAAGAAGCGTTGTAGAAAATAACTTTCAACTGCAACGCTTCTTATTTTTTTCTATTCAAGTAACAAACTACAAAATAAACACAAACACTTATCATGTAGTATTTATCACACTACATATCTTTATAAAATTCCAACGTTTTCTTCATTTCCGGAGTTAATGCAATATTCTTTGTCTCCAACGTACGATATCGCAAATCCAAATCCTTCAATTTCTTCTGACGTTCGCGATTAAACTTAGCCATCGCTTCTTCGTATAAAGGTTGTAACTGCAATTTTTCCCGAATCGGTTTTACAAATGGACAATAACTTGCAAGTATTTCTCTGGCAACTTTATTCAAACGCATAGAACCCTTACACTCATTTTTTACCCAAAGTACATAATCAAGTACAAATACCTCTCTTGTATTTCCACGACCTTTTTGAATCTGCATTTTAAGCTTTTCTTTTCTTTCCTCTGATAAAGCACGATTTCTCTTGTAGAACTGAATATAATCCACATATTCGGAAGTAAGCGATTTGTACTTTACATCATTCCAGGTTGTACCCTGAATAGTTCTACAAAGTTCCCAACGGAAACGTCCGCATACTCGAACAAAAATGTCCTCCATATCATTTTCAGCAAAAATTGGAAAAATAAATCGCCCATGAGATGCTCTTTTTCTTCCCTCAATTTCCTGCCACATAGAACCATTGGAACCATAAGTCGGCAACAGGATAATATCTGGAAAAATCTCCTCTTGAATATACTCCTTTTCAATACCATTTTCAGGGTCATTCTGCATACCCTCTCGATAGAATACAGAATAATCAACTGCTACAATCTTTTTAATAATATCATTTACCTTATTTGTCGTCATCAAACTTTGATCCAAGTGTCCCATAAAGCTGTCACGATACAAAATTGGCACAAAAATACTAATCTGTCCGCTTACAATCTTACTATTATAACGGAACATATTTTTAATCTCATAAGAAAACTTCTTCATAAGATTTTTCTGCGCTTCCTTCATCTCATCTTCCGTAATTTGTCCGCTCTTCTTCATATCACGAAGTGTCTCATTGTAATCCATATCGAACTCGCTCTTGGATGGCTCTTTTTTTCCCTCCAATACAGCACTGAGCCATTGTTTACTATTGTAAACTTTACATGGTCCCTGCTCATTGTCCTGATCCTCCAAACAATATAATTCAATCAATTGTTCTTTGCTAAGCAACCTTTCATCAACAAATCCATACAGTAAAAACAGATCAATGATACGATCCTTTGACTTCTCCTTGTAATCTCGAAGAAACACAGCCTCATATAATTCATAGAAGCCATTGGTTAATGTTCTTCGTATCTTTCTGGCATCATCTTCGGTACTGGTCTTATCCTTCATATTCATAAAGGCAAGCACACTCTGTTGAAATTCTGCACACTTTTCTTCTGGGAGCTGCGAATATGTCAGTAATTTTGACAAAGAACCATTTAATTCCTTCTCGATTGTCTCCGTATCTACTCCAGCATAACGTACCGCTGTTTCTGCACTGACTTCATCCTCCTGCACCTGTGCATCACCAGAATCCTCCAAAAGAAGTGCGTAAATCTGTTCCATTTTTTCTTTATCTATAAATAGTTTCTTTCCTGTTTTCGTCACAAGAAAATTTTCTACCTCATTGGTCTTTTCTTTAACGGCATTCACCAGTTTCATAACCTGTCCAATGTCCAGTTTAACTTTCTTCATATCTAATGCCATTTGTGCTGCCACATTAAACAGACACTCATTATCTGCACTGGAAATCCCCTGAAATAACTCCTGCACATAACTTGCCAAAATCTCGCAATATTCCTGAATACTGCTAATCACCTGAAGCTGCTCCTCCAAATGATGTACTGCAATGGTACTTCCATGTGCATAATATTTCTTTTGTATATCCATCGGTAACGTAGCACACTCTACATAATATTGCGCGCTACTAATATCCATCTCTTCCTCCAATTCTCTCATATTTTCAATTGCAGGTATTCTGGTAATAGACATACTATTCTTTTTTCCGATTTCCTGATATAACTCATAACTGGATTCCATAAAACTTTTTAAGGTAGCTGCCCCTTTATGTAATACATTATAAACCTTATAAAGCTCTACAATCTGACGGCTGAGTGCTGTAACCACCGTTCCTCTGTAATCGGTTCGATTTTCCAAAAGCATCTCCAAATCTTCCAAATTTTTCACTGCAATCGGAAAAATTTGTACATCTTCTGCCACATAATAACTGGCACCATATTTTCCCTCTAATAAATCACTCACTCCCAAAAAACTACCTGGTCCACATACAATCTTCGTCCCCGTATTATAGACCAGAACACGCCCCTTCACCAGCAGACACACGCTCTCTACTGTTGCATTTTGCATATACAATACCGTTCCCTTTGGTATCTGATTTACCGTATTCATCGATAATCCCATATTCAATTGCCCCTTTCTCGCCCCTAAATAAGTCTGTTTCCATTATACTACAATTGCAAAAAAACAGCAACGCAAATAAAGGCAAGGTTTGTATCAGGTAAATATTGGATTACCATTCAAAAAGTTAAAAATCAATTGTACATAAAACGGATATTTATAACATCAGAAAAGAATCTGTCGGATATCTGTATTTTCACACAGATAGAGAAAATGTATTTAAAAACAGAACATCAAAAGGACTATTTGAAATATTTAGTCATTTGATAAATGCCAAATATAGTTTGAGATAAAATTAAATCCGTGCGCCCTAACCTCGAATATCTCTCATAAGCGTTACCTCTGCAGTTAACTCAATTCAGGCAACCTCACATCACATAAGAGTGCTTGCTTAGTGCTGCTTTGTTCCCAACCTGACACGGTTCACAAGTTCCTATTGCGTAAGACCCAAACGTCAACGCCACTTACAGAGGGCAGCCCTACAAGAAAACATCCTCAGAAAGAACAACACCCCTACTGTAGCGGATTGTAGGTACAGGGCACCGCTAACTCCCCGGCTGCACGGAAACTTTTTGACATTTTCAAGTAGGTGAAAACTCACCCTTTTTTATAATTACTCTCCTATTTTTATGATAGGATACCATGAAAGTATAACAATTTCCAACGCTTCTGTCAAGAAAAACCCTTTTACAAAAAAACAAAAAGGTAGCAATTTGATTACAGTTCACAGGTAGGTAAACTGCAATACAATTTGACAAGAAACATTCCTACTTATTTGAGTACGTTTATGCGGTTTCAGATTTTTTACTACGGGTATCTTGACATTGCGCATATAATCTATAAGCTACAACCGCCGTTATAAATTCTGTAATCCAGAATGCACTCCATACTCCCGATGGACCAAAGCTTCTGCTCAGTATAAATGCAACAGGAAGCATTATAAGTAAATATCGCATAAGGGAAATCACAAGCGACCTTGCACCTTTTCCCAGTCCTTCCAAGGCTCCAGAAGCGGTTACAGATACGGAAGATACCACAAAGCCAAGACTAATCATTCTTAACGCATTTTGTCCGATTTTAATGGTCTGTGCATTATTGGTAAATAATCCAATGAGCTTATCTGGTACAGACATACAAAGTAATGTACCTACTACCATAACCCCTGCGATAATTCTAAGTGCTGTCTTATAGATTTGATCGACCCTTTTCTTTTCGCCAGCGCCATAATTATAGGCAAGCAGTGGTCGCATTCCCTGTACTACACCATTTGCAGTCAGATATAAGAATGTTTGTAATTTGAAATACGCCCCCAGCACCAAAACATAGGCAGAAGAATATACCGCTAAAATACCATTTAACACTGAAATCTGCAAAGAAGACAATGCCATATTCAATGTTGCAGGAATACCAATTGCGTACATTCTTTTTAAATTGCTCGCACAAAATTTCACATAACAAACATTTATCCGTACAGAAATGGGTTTCACAAAATAAAAGCTAATATATCCTGCCAATGTAACCATTTCTCCAATTCCCGTTGCAATTGCCGCACCCTCTATTCCAAGTTTTGGGAAAATACCAATTCCAAAGATAAGCAATGGATCCAACATGACGTTTGCAATACATCCAATCATCATGCAAAACATAGACGTACGCATTCTTCCAACTGACTGAAATATTTTTTCAAGACTAATGGATATGGAAACAGGAATTGCAAACAAAAAAACAATATTAGAATATTGAAGTCCCAAGTCAATAATAGTTGCATCCTTTGTAAACATTTTTAAAAATGCAGGCATAATCAAAATACAACCGATCATAAGCAATATTCCATGTACAATATTACAAACCATTCCTACCGAAGCCGAAACATTTGCTTCCTTTTCCTTTTTCGCACCTAAAAAATATGCAATCCTGGCATTAATACCAATTCCAAATCCAACCGTTGTAGCCATCATTAAATTTTGTATCGGATAAACTAACGATAATGCAGTCATGGCATCATCACTAATTTTAGCCACAAAAAAGCTATCTACAATATTATACAATGCATTTACAAGCATGGATATTGTCATAGGTAATGCCATAGAAATGACCAAGGGTAATACAGGTCTTGTTCTCATAAATTCCTGATTCACGATGTGTCCCTCCTTAATTATTTTAATGTACTCTCGGAGTCTCTTTGTGCTCAATTTTGTCAGATGATTTTTTGTCAGATATGCACAAATTTATGAGGCGTACGTGGAGCGTACGTTGATTAAATTTGTGTGTAACTGGCAAAAAATCAGCCACAAAAGTGGGCGCAAGGGAGATTCCAGGAGTACATTTTTAGTCTTATTGCATAAAAAATGCCACGCAGCTAACAACGATTAACTACGTGGCGAAAAATAGAGCCTCTATGCTCTAAAAAAATCCACTCCATCCTCATGGTTTTGGATTTTTATTATACCAGCGGCATGCTTTTCTGTCAACTTTTGTAAAAGAGTTTTGTAACTAAAAGACCATCAATACCCTTCTCGTCTACGCATCAAGCGTAATTCTCGTCTCTTTTTTGCATTTTCCCACTCCATACGTTCTCCATCATTTTCCAAAATAAGCGGTGGAACAGGGGTCGGTTTTCCATCCTCTCCCATAGAAACCATTACAAAATAGGCACGATTGATAACATGTCTCGTTCCGTCCTCATCCTCACGATAGGTATCTACACGTACTTCCATAGACGTTCTTCCTACATATGTTACCTTTCCAATCAACACAATCATGTCGTTTAAGTAAGCACCGTCTTTAAAATAAAGATTGTCAATGGCTACCGTAGTTGCATTGTATCCACAATGCCTCCGGGCAGTTGCACCAGCTACCTCATCAATCCATGCTAGTAACCTGCCGCCAAATAATCTTCCAAAACCATTAATATCTGGATAAATTACCACACGCAATTGCTCCGTTCTAGAATCCGATACCTTCTTAGGCTTTTGTTCCTTCGCTTCATTTTCTTCCATTGTAAAGTCACTTCCATTTCTTTTTTTATAACAATTTAACCCACAAAAATGTATGTTTCAAACACTCATGATTGCAGGCTAATTTGTTTCTTCTATATTTATAGTAGCACATTTCTTTTCGTAGAGCAAATTGGAAGTTACTGCTTAGAGGTAATTAGTTCTGATAACATATCTGTTCCTGTTTTTTCATTGGATAGCGAATCAATTGTTCGGAATCTAGATTTTCTTTTTGCATCGTAACAGCTGTAATCTGACGATTTCCATATGTGGTGTAGTAAAAAATTCCCTTTGTAGCATTACAGCAGGACGTATAAATAGTATATTCATACTCCCCTTCTTTTACTTCACAACAACCACGCTGCTGCTCAACTGCACCTAAAATATGAAAGAACTGTCCCACACTCTCTTCCTCCGTATCCTCCGATTTGGAATGCATCTTTGTAAAGGCTACTCTGGCAAAACGCGAAGCAGAAGACAAATCTCCCGGTAACCCGATTGCACCCATTCCACGACTATATGTGTGCAATGCTACTTCCGGAGCAAATTGATTTTCTGGCTGTCTTGGTGATAAATGCATATAATTATTTAGCAAAAACATTTGCTGATCAAAAGGCGGATTATTCGTCAATACACCAACTGGATTCTCATAAATATGCATACCGTCTTTCATTACTTCTACCGTAATTGCTTCCTGTGCATCTGCGATTAACCAATGAAGGGACGCTGCTGGAAATTTTCCGCAAAACATTTCCCCTATCAGATTTATGTGTTCCAATGCCTTACGCACCTGACTTACGCTGTCACATTGACTGAGAATCCATGGAATAAATTCATAGGTTGCAACATTTTCCTTTGCTTCTTTCATTTCTCCATAACAAGCATTTCCCACAAAATTCAGTCCTGCCATGCCAAGCCCCTTTTCATTGACCGCTTCATAATATAATGGATACTCTTCTGCCACATGCGCCATACCAATCATTGCATAATGACTTTCCATTATTCCCATATGCGAAAACTCAAATTTAAATTTACGGGGTGTAATTACAATCTCTTCCCCATAAGAAAATTCATAATCTAATGTTCTACCAAAATAAAAATCTTTTGTTTTATAAGTCGCTGCTGTACACATGCTCTTTTCCCTCCTATTTAATATATGTGCTCTCGGAATCTATAATCCCCTACTTTTTCAAAGTGCAATGCCGCATCTTACTGGCATGTTCACAGAAAATTCCAAGAGATTGTTACTGAAAATCTTCTTCTGTAAGCCCGAACAGTTTCCAAAACGAATCTTTATTGGATGCTGTGAGCGTACTTCCTTTTGCATATTCATAATACGGCCCCATCTGCTGTCTTATAAACAGCACAACTATCCATCGCCACATAAATTCTTCCAACTTTTCCATCTTTTCGTTTTAGATAAATTGGATGATAAAATGGGCACGCACTACCACCTATGATTTCATTTATTGGATTTGAAAAATGCTCCTCCATCCAAGCAAGCTTTTTTGCATCTGTAATTTTATATTCCTTTCCCTTAAAGAAAAAGGCTGCTTCCTGCAAATCACAAATATCAGATGGTTTAAAATTAATGGAAACTCCATAAGGTTGATAAAAAAGTGGCTGATACAAAAAGTCTAACTTATCTGCAACTTGATAGGTCAAATCACCAATCATAGCACCCATACCTGAAGTAATCCTATTTTCGGTTTCCCCTTTATATAACTTTTTGTCGTCCAAATAAAATTTTGTTTTTTGTACCGTATTATCCTTTATATTATACACGTACATGTTCTCTTTATCCATATATGGATGCAAATATACGGTATTTCCATCTGCGGATACCTGGATTTCGCAATAGGCATCTCCTTGTGTAGAATCACAACCAATTGCTTTTAGATTAAGCGACTGTACAATGTTGCAGTTCTTTCTATTGTACACAAATAAACCAAAATACCCAGAAAATATCATACGTTCCTCGTCTTCATAGCATATTTGTGGTTCATCTGCCCCTACCGAATCTGTTAATTGATAAGATGCCTCCTCTGCCGTTACCACATCTCCTTTATTGATGTCAGGCGATGCAACTATCTTTTCTGTTTTCTCTTTCGTTTTTGCCGCTCCACGCTCTGCACCTGTAAATACAACAACACCTACCCCTGCCAGAATGATACACACTGCCAAAATTGCCAACACACTTTTCTTTGTTCCAACTTTCACCATAGTTATCCTCTCCTTTATTTCAGATTTTCCTACCGACATGCCTGTTGCCACAGAAAAGAAACTGATACCTTTTCCAATTTGCATCAAAGACAACAAACTATTTCCATAGGAAATACGCTCTTTTTGATTCATTCCTTTCATAACTCCACTGTCGCAGGCATATTCACAATCTTTTTTAGATAAGATTGCTGCAACCCACACCAATGGATGAAACCAGTATACTGCAACAATAAAATTTCTAAGATATCCCCACCAAATATCTCCATGTCTCCTATGTACTTTTTCATGTAATATTGCATGTTCCACAAGATCCTCCCGCTGAACAATATGCTCTGGAAGGTAAATATCGGTTACGAAGCCTTTACTGCGGAACAACAACGGTGTACGAATTCCATTTGCAATATAAACATGCGGTCCGTAGGCTACTGCTTTGCGTCTATTTTCCACTAAAATTCTTCTAAATTTTCTTTCCACCTGCATTTGAACACCAAGCAAACAAATCATACCAGACAACCATAGCAACACAGCAATTTTTTCAACAGTAATTGGATATAGCCTCTGAAACCATTTTGCATTTTTTAACCATTTCTTTTGTTTTGTAATAACCACATTCCCTTTTTGTAACTTTCCATCTTTTGTTTTGTTTGGATTGGTTATGTTTGTAGATTGTCCATTCTTTGTTTTCGTCTGTTTTTCCAAAATATTGGAAATATTCTTTTTTTCTTGCCTATTAGAATTGAAATAATCTGCTTTTTCTTTCTGTGTTGCCTTTTGTTCAGGTAACCATTTATTTGCAACATTCATAATACTAAACGGTGTATTTATGGTTGGCTCACTCCATCCTACCATTCCCTGCAAAAACATTCCCGGAAGGGGCAGTAACAACCGAATAGCCACTAAAAGCCACAATGCATACAAAAAACACTTTCCAACCCGATGAAAAAAAATCTTGCGAATAAGAAAAATTGCAAGTATCAGTACACTTGATGATACAACTACACTATACACCCTCTTCTCCCCCATTCAGTATTTTGCGTAATTCATCCAGTTCATTGCTACTAATTTTCTCCTGTTGTACCATTGTCGTCAACATTAACCCCAAACTTCCTTTGTAAACACGATCCAAAAAATCTTCTGTCTCCTGCACACATGCCTCGTTTTTATCCACAAGCGGATAGTATTGTTTTGCTCTGCCAACCGTATGATAGGACACAGCACCTTTTGCCTCCATACGCTTGAGCATCATAATGATAACATGTCTGTCCCAATCCGTAATTCCTTCAAAATGCTGCACCATCTGTGCAATAGTCATTGGATTTTTATCCCATAACAAATCCATAACACGCCATTCCGCATTGGATAAACTAACTTTTGCATTTTCTTTCATAACCATCCTCCTTTTGTAAACATTTGTTTACTATTTATTGTTTGTATGGTAACATATGTTTACCATTTGTGTCAAGGATTTTTTGCTCTATTTTTTCTCAAAACTTAATGGTTATGGTATAATGAAACTTAGTATTTTGTTTAATGCTGAAAGCTAATATATGTCAAAATGAAAAGGAGTAATAATACAATGGAACCAAATCAATATCAGAATAACAAAAATAGAAAGAATACAATACTGGAAATTTGTTGTACCATTATTGTTATGTGTGCATTGCTAATAGGATATACCTGCAATCTTCTCAAAATTAATTTACCACTTTTGATTTTATTTGAAAGTATAGAGCTGATTGCCCTATTTTATTGGATTTATAAGAATCATAAAAAACAATAAAAAATACTATAAAAGTAACTTCAATGACGAAGCTTATGGAATTTAAAATTGGAATTTTCTCCGAGGATTAAACAAAAGAGACTCTAGCTTTCACTAGCGTCTCTTTTTATTGAGAGTATATTGATTTATAAACCGCTTTCGGCTTAATAATTTATTGAGCTTCCAAGATTTCTATTATATGCCTGTGCCATAGCATTAGTATTCTTGATAATAATATATACACCGTAGAAATAACCCACTCCACAAAGGAAGGAGCCAAACAGCATCCACATAATAACCGTAGTACCACTTTCTACAAAGTCCAATCCGTACTTAGATCCATTTTGATAAATACGATTTCCTAATTTATAATACCAAAACCAAGAATAAATTCCACATGTAACAATGGACAATAAAATAAATTTCAATAATCCTGCTGTTTCTTCACCATCTCCACTACACATCACATTCATATCCTGCGCTATTTTATACACAAAATAGTAACTATAAATTCCGCAAGTAATGATGGTAAGTAAAATATACGTTAATAAACTTCTGTCTTCTTTAATTCTCATACATTTCTCCTTAATCCTTTATAATCATCTAAAAATATGTAACGATTCGAAAAAATATGCCATGTTTTATATCTATTGTCACAACGGTATCGTTGCAGTCCACTAGCCTTATCACATAAACCAGCAAAAACATTCCAATTACTACTCCCAAAATAATTTGAAATACTTTTTCTGGCAATTGCTTTCTTTTCCATAATAGCACTCCCACTAACGGCACTATCCAAAACAGTGGGTGATAATGAAATGCCTGCAATACTTTTCCATGAAAGAATGCCACATACGCTCTTGTCATACCACAACCAGCGCAAGAAATACCGGTTATAAAACGTATGGGACAGCCAACTCTCAGCAATGCAAGCAAAGCATAAAAAGCTAAAATTGTAATAAAACATTTTCCAAAATTCGACATATTTTTCTCCCTGTAAAGTATACTATGAAAGTAAATGAACCGTCAATACTTTATGATACAAACACCAAAAAAAGAGAATTACAGGTTACTGTACAGAGGGTGCGGCTGAGTATGTGCATATAATATATTCTGGCATTTTACGAATGGCACCCTCTGTACTGTAACAAAAGAGACCATCACATTTGCAAAAATTTTATTTTTGCTGCTGTGACAGCCCCTTACCTTTTTACTTATTTACACAATTCTCCAACAACCTGGTTAATCACTTTACCGTCTGCTTTTCCCTTCAAAGAAGGCATAACTGCTTTCATAATCTGTCCTTTATTCTTACTTGCAATCACATCTACAAAATCCTTTTCCAATATTTCTTTTACTTGTTCTGCGGAAAGAAGTGTTGGAGCATATGCCTTAGCAATGGCTAAACGCTGTGTATATTCTTCCTTTAAATCTTCACGATCTGCTGGGCAGGTATCTACCTGTTCCTGTAATGTCTTTACTTCCTTTAAAATTGTCTGGTTCACTAATTCCTCTGGAATATTTTCACGATCTCCACTGTCAATTCCAGCTTTTTTCACAGCAGAAATCAAAGAAGAAATGGTTTCTTTTTTTAACTTTTCTTTTGCCTTCATTGCTGCAATCATATCTTTTTGTAGTGTTTCTAAATTCATAATCATACCTCCTAGTATTTATGAGATTCGGCAATTGCCTATTCTTTAAGTTACAATATATGCAACCTTACCCATAAACACTATATTCCATTTTTTAGCGAAACGCAAGGGAGAACGAATATTTGTTTATGTGAATCTATTTTATTTCTGATTATGTATTGTTTTTTTCTTTCTTTAGTAGCATACTTATAAGAGAAAATATTTTTAACCAAGGAGCTATAATATGAAACCTGAAGAACAACACATTATTACATCTTTTCAAAAAAGTCAATTTGATACTTTCACAAAAAATGCTTTTAATGATGCAGATACTATCAGAATTGTATTAAGTGAAAAAATTCCTAATATTTCTTATTTAAAACAGACGAAATGGGCTTACCTAAAAAACAGTGTTTCTTCCCTAGAAGAAATAGATGGAGATGGTGCCAATTATGGCAATACTGTTTCCCGTCTAATTTTAAAAAAAGACAGTTTTACTTTAAAATATTTCCATGAAATTAATAGCTGGGATGATTTTGCCGAAGAAGATGAAACAACAGAATTACGCATGGAACTGATAGAGTTTTTATTAAATAAAAAAGTTTTTGCATGGATTGTTTCTGATTATGCTGATTATTTCAATCATTATGGCTGGTACGATTACTGGAAATCTGAAAAATTTTAGAAATTGTTTACATATAAATTTCTTAGAACAAGATGGACAAATCCACTTTTTCTTTTTAAATTCCTCCCTCACGAGGAACTTGCGTTACAATTCACAGGTATGTAAACTGTAACAAGCTTGCTACACTTTTTATATGCCAGATGCATGTTGCATGCTCTTTGCAACTATTTTCCCTACGCATCTGTTTATATTTTCTGGGAGAAATCTTTACTCTATGGGAAACACTTTCCTACAAAGAAAAAAATGCCAGATTCAAGTTTACTTTTTTATCTGTACATGAAGCTGGCATTTTTTATTAAATATCCTATACTAACAAACTATAAAGATGCCCCTTTACTTTTCAAATTGTTTTCTAAATCGTTTTGTTGCTTCTACCATATTTTCCAAACTTGGCTTTGTCTCTTTTACGCCTCTTGTTTTTAATCCACAATCCGGATTTACCCATAATTTTTCTGGTTTAATTTTTTCCGCCATTTTTTCAAGTGCTGCTACAATTTCCTCCACCGTTGGGATTCTTGGAGAATGAATATCATACACACCAGGACCAACCTGTGTTTTAAAATGGTTTTCTTTTAGGGAATCCAAAATTGTCAAATCAGAACGAGATGCCTCAAACGTGATAACATCTGCATCCATGTTGTCAATCGCTGGAATAATATCCGTAAATTCGCTATAACACATATGAGTGTGAATCTGTGTTTCCGGTTTCATGCCACTATGTACCAAACGGAATGCCTTGATTGCCCAATCTAAATATTCACAATACCAATCGGACTTACGAAGCGGTAACTTTTCACGCAAAGCTGCCTCATCAACCTGAATAATAGAAATTCCATTCTTCTCCAAATCCAATACTTCATCTCGAATAGCAAGTGCAATCTGGTAAGCACCTTCCTTTAAAGAAATGTCCTCTCTTGGGAAAGACCAGTTTAAAATTGTAACCGGACCGGTAAGCATTCCCTTCATAGGCTTCTTTGTAAGACTTTGTGCATATACAGACCAGTCAACCGTCATAGCCTTACTTCTAGAAATATCTCCCCAAATAATTGGTGGTTTTACGCAACGGGTTCCATAGGATTGTACCCATGCTTTTTCCGTAAATAAATAACCATCCAGGTTTTCTCCGAAATATTCCACCATATCATTTCGCTCATATTCTCCATGCACAAGCACATCTATTCCAATTTCTTCCTGTAATTCTACGCACTCTGCAATCTTTTTTCGGTTAAACTCTACATATTCTTTTTCCGTAATTTTTCCCTGTTTATATGCCGTTCTGGTAGCTTTTACATCTGCGGTCTGCGGAAAAGATCCAATGGTCGTAGTAGGGAACAACGGAAGTTTAAAAGTATCCTTTTGTATTTTTTCCCGCTCCTCAAATACAGGCAGTCTAGTAAAGTCTTTTTCCTCAATAGCTGCCACTCTTTTTACAACTTTTTCATTTTGACACTTTCTGTCCGACTGAAATAACTGCACATTTTTCTTATAGGCTGCATTTGCACTTTTGTCTGCTTCTTCACTAATCTGCTTTAACTCTGCCAACTCTGTTAATTTTTCCTTGGCAAACGCAAAATATTTCTTTACTTCCTCTGAAAGTTTTGTCTCATTTTCCAATGTATAAGGTACATGTAATAAAGAACAAGAAGTGCTGATGACTACCGAACATCCTTTTTCTTTTAAGCCATCCAATGCCTGTAAAGTCTTTTCGTAGTGGTTCCGCCAAATATTCTTTCCATTTACCAAGCCTGCAAACAACACCTTATCCTTTGGAAATCCATATTTATCAATTAAATTAGCGGTTTCTTTTCCCTCTACAAAATCCAGACCAATTCCATCAAATGCCAACTTTCCTATTCTGTCATATCCATCTCGAATATCTCCAAAATATGTCTGTAATAAAACTTTACTGTTTCCCTTGGAAACCAAAATACCACTATATAATTTTTCAAATAACTGCAAATCCTCTTCTGTCAAATCGTGTACCAAATAAGGTTCATCAAACTGCAACCATTTCACTCCAAGGCTGTTGCATTTTCTTAATAACTCGCAATATACAGAAATAATAACATTTACAAAATCCTGCTCTGTTTTCTCACCTGTGTAACGCAACAATTTTAATAAAGTAAAGGCTCCCGTCACAACCGGCTTTGTTTCCACACCTTCTGCTTTTGCTTCCTGATATTCCTCAAAAAGTTTATTTCCAACCAACTTAACCTGTGTGTCATCCTCAATTTCTGGTACCATATAATGATAATTGGTATTAAACCATTTTTTCATGGCGAGTGCTTTTACATCACCCTTTTCTCCCTGATACCCTCTTGCCATGGCAAAATAAGTATCTAACGCAGATAATCCCAATTCTTTGTATCGTTTTGGTACAATGTTAAAAAGCACTGCTGTATCCAGTGTGCAGTCATAAAAAGAAAAATCATTGGATGAAATGTAATCCACTCCACTCTCTTTTTGTAATTTCCACTGTGATGTACGAATCTCCTTTGCTGTCTCCTGTAATTCTTCCTGTGTGATTTCATTTCTAAAATATTTTTCTGTTGCAAATTTTAACTCTCTAAGACTTCCCACTCTTGGAAATCCAATTACCGATGTCTGCATGCTTATATCCTCCTGTTTTCATTCCTAATCAACTAAACTGTTACATTGATTGTACTAACACAGCTCTAAAGTGTAAAATATAAAAAAATAGCACCTTGCCATAGTTTTAAACTATAGCAAGGTGCTTTCGTTCTTGCAAAATTTTAAAAACTTACATATATACACACACAATTGATAACGTTCTCCTAAGAAAAAAATCCATAATCATTTGACAACTTCCTCCATCGTTTCATCCATTTGACCCTCTCAAATGCTCTACGAACTGTAGCCTCAAAACAAATAAAAAACGAACAAAACGACTGGATGCTTTACAATTTTTCTAATTCAGTTAATAATTGTTTCTGTGATACAACCTGTATAGAATCCATGCCGAACTTCACTGCACCTTCTACATTTTCTGCTCTATCATCAAAAAACAAACATTCCTCTGGTTTCAAATTGTACTTATCGCAAAGTGCCTGATAAATAGCTCTATCTGGCTTTGCTTTATTCACCATGTAGGATACCACCATACCATCAATATCCTGCATAAAATCTGCATACTCTGTATGTTTTTTAAACAAACCTTCTGAATAGTTAGAAAGCAGATAAATCCCATAACCATCCTGCTTCAATTTTTTTACCATTTTCCAAACAGCAGGTCTGGCTACATGCATATATTCTCCATGGCGAATAAACCATGCAATTGCTTCTTTATCCTTGGGATACTTCTTACTATACCTGGAAATCAACTCTTCATCTGGAATCTCTCCTAAATCAAATTCACTCCACAATCTTTCTGGATCATCAAATAATTCGGTTCCTACACGCTCTGCCTCCTCGGATGTCAATCCATAATCTACAAGCATATCTTTCCATCGATACTGTAACAAAACATCCCCTACATCAAAAATTATATTTTTATATTTCATTACATAAAAACCTCCTGTGATAATGGTAACATTAATCTCAAAATTCCTCTACTGTTGATTGCATTATGTGGCATTTCAAAACACATTATTTTTTACTCATCACACATTATGATGCATAATTTTTCGCTCTGCTACCCACCCAAAAAGCATATATCCGAATATAAACCATATAAAAGAATTACATAACACAGCCAAAATATCATTAAATGCAATAAAATTTTCCATTTTCCCAATAAGTAAACCTTCTAAAATATATTTGCATCGTGCAAAAGGTATAATTATGTTGTCAGTGGATTTAACTACCATATATATAGCCAATAATTTTATTATTAATAATAACGAACTATTTTCTTGAAATAAACTTACAATGCCAATTATATAACCCACTCCTACCAACGAAAAAACTCCTATCCACATAATAAAAATAAAAGCCAATATCCACTTCAATGAGTTTATTTCACCAAAATAGTCATAGACTAATGCAAATATTACTAAAAACAAATTAATAAAAAAACTTTTTGAAACTATTTGTACTAAAGTATATCTATTAAGGGGATATGATGATATATATAACTGTGCATATATACCTTCATTCTTTATTTCATTTACAATATCTGTTACCATCATTATGGAATTGTATAAAATCCATATTAGTATATATATTACTAAAATAACTTTATAATCCACTTTTTGCCCAGCAAAACTTTTGAATTTGTAAATAGCAAACAAAATTAGCATCAAATTGATTAATATGCTAATAATTTTTTTCTTCCAATTATTAAAAAACTGCCACACCTGTTTCATAATACAAGCCTTTGTCTGTAATATCATTATTCCACTTGAATTAAAATCATTCCATTCTCCTCGATTTGTATCGGTGATGCAATAACTATAATTTTTGACTCCTTCCATCTATTTATGTATTCATTCAAGGCACTATACCCAGTAATATCCAATCCATCATATGGTTCATCTAATAAAACAATTGGTTTATCTAACAATAATATAATTGTAAGTGCAACTTTCTGTTTTTGTCCTTTTGACAATTTTTTTATCTGTATATTAACTAGATCACTTATACTAAAACGCTTCATAAAAATCCCTATTTCATCTATTTTGCTTTTATCTATACAAATTTTATTAATGTTTAAATAAAACCATATATTTTGCTTAACAGTTAATTCCTCAAACAAAATTTCTTGCGATGAACTAAAAAAAGAAATTTTATCTTTATAATCCTTCCTTATTCTGTAATCATCTAATTTATCTCCATTAAAATAAAAATTTCCACTTTGCATTTTTCTTAGTAAGGCAAGAATATTCAACAAAGTAGTTTTTCCTGATCCATTTTTGCCAAACAGGCAATATATATTTCCATTTTGAAAATTAGCTGAAAAATGTGATATAATTTCTTTACCTTTTACCTTATATTCAATATTTTGCAATTGTATATTCATTTTACACCTTTTCAATTAAATTTACTTTTGAATTAAATTATTATATGTTTCATTTTTAATTTGTAAATTAAGATTATCCCCAGTAACCTTAAAATAAACCTTGTTTATATAATCACATACCTTATCATCCATCAATCGTATTGGTAAATACTCACATAAATCCATTTCATAAAATGATAAATTCCATGCACAATCTGATTTATCTTCCAAAAAACCACTTACTATTTCGTACAACTCTTCCTTCTTCTCTGTACTAATCTTTTCGTTCTTATCAAAAATAATTACTGCTTTTATAATATTCTCTGAAACTTCAAAATCCTCTTTATCAAACCATTTCATTTCCTTATAGTCATCTTCGGAGTCTCTTCTATGCATATCAAACATCATCAGTAAATACTTCACCTTCGAATATAATTTATCCTTTATTTCATACATTTCTACACTTTCATGATTAATTTTTCTAACTAACAACATTTTTAACTCCTTTTCTATTAATGTATGTTCTGGTAAAGATTATTGTAAAACCTCCACCAGAACAACAATCTTATTTACAATAATAATATTATAACATTAAACAAAAAAATTAACATCCTATTGCTCTTAAAAAATTAATCCAAGCTGCCACATCATCGCCTTGGAAGAAAAATGTTCCTGTTGCCACAACTACAATTCCTATTGCAATCACTACATCAGCTATATGTTTCCAATCAATCTTTAATTTTTTCTTTTTTATTTCCTTTTTAGCATCATTTAATTTTTTTTGTCTCTTTTTAGCCTTCTGATATTCATTATTATCTCTAATTTTATTTCTCACCTTTTTAGGTACATCATTCAAACGATCTCCATGACTAGATGTTCCATCAACACACTCCGATCCTTCTTTTCCTTCTTGCTTATTTCTTACATGAACATGATATTTAGTGCAACCGTCTACATGAGGCCCATCAACTCTGAACTCCCAACCACCTCCTACATCAATCCATGTTAACTTTGCCATTACTTTCATATCAGTTCCTACTAGGCTACTAACTAAAATAAAACAAATCATACTAAAGCACATAACCCATTTACATTTTTTTGTCATTATTTTATTTCCTTTCCACAATTTTTAATGGTTTTTTCGAAAAAGTCCAATAAAATTATAGCATTAATGTAATACAATATCAACCTTTTTGTACTTTATTTGACATATTTCGAATATTTCTGTGCTATTTACTTCTTTTTTCTATACCCCTTTATTTCTTTACATTTTTCTGTATAACCCCATAAAATTATGTATATAAAAAAACATACTTATATAATAAAATAGTGAATATAAGTAATAATGATAAATTTCAAACTTTTTAAGTTCAAAACTAAATACGCCAATAACCCGACTAATTAAAAACTAAGATTTTACCTTGCAATAAATACTTTTCTAAAGTCTACTGCAATATATCCAGTCCCATTAACATACTTTCTACAAAAATATAATTTATTCTTCCTATGATTTCCAATACAACTACATACTAACCTAATTATCCAAAATTCTCCTTTAAGACACCCGTCGCAACACCTCTAACGTTAGCTTTTCAAAAATAGCATCCGCAAGTTTCCTATGTCCTTCCTGATTCAAATGTTCCTGATCTACCTCACTGCAGACTGCATAATCAGCCGCACGTAAAAATGAATGCCCCCATTCCGCTGCAATCTTCTGATAAACATCGCCCAATTTTTGTGAAGTGGTCACAGAATGTTTTGAAAATTCCGGATCAAACTCCTTCTTCCAAACCTGTTCTCCAAGAAAAATAGGGGATATAATCAACACCTTGCTCTCTGGTGCAAATTCTGTAATCTGCCTTAACAAAACCTGCAATCCCTCCCCTATCTGTTCTGGAGAAGCATTATAGTAAGTCTTGCAATCGTTGGTGCCAAGCATCAAAACAATAGTATCCAATGGTCCATGTGTCTCCAATAAAACAGGAAGTATTTTATCCCCTCTTCTTCCTGCTCTGGTACGGTCCTCAAACACTGTGGTTCTTCCACACAAACCTTCTTCCACAATACGGTACCCATATTTTCCTACTCGCTCCTGCAAAATGCTGGTCCAACGCTCTCCCCAATCATAACGATCTGTTGTTTTCGGAATTAACCCATATGTATTTGAATCGCCAAAGCACAATATTTGTTTCATGTACCCAGCTCCTTTCTTTTCTTAATTCATACTATTTCTATATGTTTAATATAATATAAGTTTTTAAAAAAGTCAATCCGTATTTTTAATTTATACAAATTAGCCAAGTCTACATCAACTCCCCTAATCATGAGGGACTTGCTACGCATTTGCGCACATCTTCGCGGAACGTTTTTGCTCTATAGAACTATAAAGTAAAAAACAGGCTGATTCTTTACTAATCCAGCCTGTTACACTACCTTGCACTATTCCTTTTTCTGCATATACAATTTTGCAATCTATTTTCCCGTTCTACATATTCTCCTTGTTCCACACTGTGGACAAGTCACCTCAACCTTACCTTTATGTCTTGGCACACGAACAATCTTGTTACAACTATTACATCGAAATACACGATACTCTTTACGATATTTCCAACGAAGTTTCCATAAATGTGTGAAATCTGTATAAGTCTTATTTTCCTGCTGCCGATCCCATATTTTACGCGAAAACATACGATACAACATATAAATAAGCACGAATAGCTCTAACAGATAAAACACTCTTACACCTGTTATTACATTTAACAGGAAAAAGGCAAAATATCCAACAAATAGCGCTCGATTTAATTCATCAAACCCGTTTCTTCCCCGCATAAAATCTTGCAGTTTCCATCTTAAATTACGCATTCTACCGCCTATCCTTTCCATAACAACCTAAGATCACGTACTTCGTGCTTGCCACAATAGTAGCACAAGAAATTTTTGAACACAAGAGAGTTTCTAATTGTTTTATATTTTTTTAATAGATTAATTATGGTCTGCACTATCCTTTTTTATGTCTTCGTCTTCTAAATATTCTTTTTCCTGATGCTCCCAAAAAATACGATCTTCTTCTGTAATTTTTCTAATTACTTTGCATGGATTTCCAGCTGCAATCACTCCATCCGGAATATCCTTTGTTACAACGGATCCAGAACCTATAACTACATTGTTCCCAATGGTCACACCAGGATTAATTGTCGTATTGCCACCAATCCACACATCATTTCCAATGGTTACCGGCTTAGCATATTCCAATTCTGTATTCCTCACTCTTGCATCGATAGGGTGTCCGGCAGTAAAAATAGAAACTCTTGGAGCTAAAAATACATTATCTCCAATTCTTACATCTGCTTCATCCAAAATAAGCAGACCAGTATTGGCATAAAAATGTTTTCCAATATAAATCTGAGGTCCCTTATCACAATAAAATGGCGGTGTAATCACTGCATCTTCTGCAAGTTTTCCAAACAAATCTCGCAATACCTGCATCCGCTCCTTTTCCTGCTTGTAAGACATTGTATTAAATTTTTCCAATGCTTCCCTGCTTTTTTCCCAACTCCCATCTCCTACTTTATATGGATTATATAACTTTCCAGAAAGCATACGTTCTTTCTCGTTCATTTCATTTCCTCCCTAATTTTTATAAATTCTATTACTGTTTTAGCATAGTCGGTAACGGCATTATGAACAAAATGACCAGCCATTTGTTAAAACAACTTTTAAACCTTCCGTTTCTCTGACATTTTGCGAATGGCTTTCTCTGAACAATAACAATTTGTCCGCTATCATTATAACACACCAATTCCCTCTAACAAAATTTTAAATCCGATTAATATCAAAATAATACCACCAAAAATTTCTGCCTTTGACTTATATTTATCTCCAAATACACTTCCAATTTTTACTCCTATTGCTGAACAGACAAAGGTCACAACACCAATAAAAGTTACCGCTGGAACAATAGAAACTTTTAGAAAAGCAAATGTCACTCCTACTGCTAATGCATCAATACTTGTTGCAATTGCTAATAAGAACATACTTTTCGGGTCCATATTGGCATCCAGATTTTCTTCCGAGCCTAATGCTTCCTGTATCATTTTTCCTCCAATAAACAACAGTAGGATAAAAGCAATCCAATGATCATATTTTGTAATCATTTCTGCAAATAAGTATCCCAGAAAATACCCAATCAATGGCATAATTGCCTGAAATCCTCCAAACCATGCTCCTGCAATACACATATGTTTTCCCTTAATCTTCCCCAAGGACAAACCTTTACAAATTGAAACTGCAAAGGCATCCATAGACAAACCAACTGCCAAAATAAATAACTCCAAAAGACTCATAATAAAATTTCCTCCTTGTGTGTTTATAAAATAAATACAGCATACAAAATAAAGTTAATCTATAGAACAATCTTTTCTATAGATTAAAAAAGACTCATGGATAGCACAAACGTCTATCCACGAGTCTCATCATTTAAAATACTACCGGGCTATTGCCATTGTGTCGACAGTATTACATATTCATTATGCTGATTACTCCCTCTAGGTTAGGAGTATATTTTAGCACATAAGGCATGCTATTGCAACTTTTTATCAATAAAAAACTACCTTTTTCTTAATAGCAACCTATATTTTCCTTAGCACTTCTCTGCAATCTCATATAACAATCGTTCTGTATCATCCCATCCAAGACATGGGTCTGTAATAGATTTACCATAACAGCCACCACCTACTGGCTGGTTTCCTTCCTCGATATAACTCTCAATCATAACACCCTTAACAAGTTTATTGACATCTCCATTTAACTTTCTGGAATTTAGGATATCATGTACGATACGAATCTGCTCTTTAAATTTCTTATTTGAGTTTGCATGATTTGCATCCACTACAGCTGCAGGATTCTGCAATTCTCTCTTTGCATATAACTGGCTAAGCATTAATAAATCTTCATAATAATAGTTAGGGAACGATGCACCATATTTATTTACTGCACCACGAAGTATGCAATGAGCATATGGATTTCCATCTGTATGTACCTCATACTGACGATATAAAAATTCCTGTGGAATCTGTCCTGCAAGAACAGAATTAAGCATAACACCCAAGCCTCCACTGGTTGGATTCTTCATACCTGCTGCAATATCCATACCGCTGACAACCAAGCGATGTTGTTGATTCTCTACGGAACGAGCACCTACTGCCACATAAGATAAAATATCATCCAAATACATAAAATTTTCTGGATAAAGCATCTCATCTGCGCAAGTCATACCACTTACATCCGCTGCCTTAATATGAAGTTCACGAATTGCCTTTAAACCACCTAATAAATCCGGTGCCTGCTCTGGGTCTGGCTGATGTACCATACCTTTGTAGCCCTCACCTGTTGTTCTAGGCTTATTTGTATAAACACGAGGAATAATGATTAATCTATCACTTACCTTTTCGTTTACCTTTGCTAAACGAGTCAAATAATCTAATACACTATCCTCTCTATCTGCAGAACATGGTCCTATAATTACAAGAAAACGATCGTCTTTTCCTGCAATTACATCCTTAATCTCCTGATCTCTCTTTGCTTTTAATTCTTTTACATGCTGGGGTACCTTATACTCTTCGCGAATCTGCTCCGGAGTAGGTACAGGCTTCTTATAAGTAATTCCCATTTCATTTTCCTCCTAAATATTCACTCTATACTTAGTAACACAACGTGCTACTTCCTATCTGTCAAGTCACTCACTGCCTAGTATATCATACTTTTTATAAATTTACACTAAAAAGTTAATTTTCCTAGGTGAGATATTTTAATAGCATTTCATTCAGCAGGTCAATATCAATTGGTTTTACAATATAATCCGTCATTCCATTGGCAAATGCCTTTGCCTTATCTTCTGCAAAAGCATTCGCACTCATCGCTAAAATAGGCACCTCCTCTGCATACTTTCCATGAATGGCACGAATATCTGCGGTTGCATCCAATCCATTTTTAACGGGCATCCGTATATCCATAAGAATCATATCATAATAAAAGCTTCCCATTTCCAAGAATTTTTGAACAGCCAAATCCCCGTTTTCAACACAATCCACTTCTATATGAAGCATCTCTAACATAGTAACCGCTATTTCCTGGTTAAGTTCATTATCCTCCGCTAACAGAATTTTTTTACCAACAAGCAGATTTAACTTCTGTTTATCCACCGTTGCTTTTTCTGTTCCGTCACTTATCCACAAATTTTCTACTTTATTCACAGTGTCCATCTTAATTTCTACTATAAAAGTAGTTCCTTCACCTTTTTTGCTCTTACACTTAATATGCCCATCCATAAGCCCAATCAGATTTTTGGTAATAGAAAGTCCTAATCCTGTTCCCTTCATTCCCTGAGCACTGGTAGCATTTTCCTGTTCAAAAGGTTTATACATATTCTTCATAAACTCTTCACTCATTCCAACACCAGTATCTGAAACAGTAAAGCAAATATAACATTCCCTTCCCTCTCTTCGATTTTCCTTTACAGATAACGTGATAGTACCTTCTGCATCTGTAAATTTAAGTGCGTTGGACAATAGATTAATTAACACCTGATTCAATCGCAAAGGATCACCTATATATGCCTGATCAAATATATTCTTTTTTTCGATACTAAACGTTATGTCTTTACTCTTTGCCTGTGGTGCAATAATATTTTTAATATTATCTAACAGATATTGCATATGAAATTCTTTCTTTTCAATGACAATTTTGTTACTTTCAATCCGAGACATATCCAATATATTATTAATTAAAGATAATAAATATTGTGCAGATACCTCCACCTTTTTTAAATAATTAGCAATGCTATCTGGTTTATCCACTGCAGTTTTTGCAATCTCCGTCATTCCTATAATAGCATTCATCGGAGTACGAATTTCATGAGACATACGGGATAGAAAATCAGATTTTGCTTCACTGGCTCTCTCTGCCACACTTAATGCATCCTTTAAATTCTGCTCCATTTCTTTTTGGGAATCAATATTTCTTGCAAATAAATAAATTAATAAATCCTCATTTAACGGATTATCTATCCGAATGCATGCAATGGATACCCAATGATAATTATTGTCAGAAAAACGAAAACGAAATTCGATGCCAATTTCATTATTTCCCTCTGAAAAACGTTTTCGTAAATTTTCTCTATCAAAAGTAACCATAAACCGATCTCTGTCTTCTGGATGCAAATGCATTGCCATTTCTAATACTGCACTTGATACGCTGGTATCTAATCGATTTAATGATGCAATATTGTTTTCATTTGCCATAACAAGCAATTCATTCTGTGTGACATTTACAGAAAATACTACAGGGTAAACACTAACAACAGCCTGATTTAACTTTTGACGTTCCAATACATCCTGCATCTCTTTTTTTCTTTGTTCCGTTACATCACAGTAAGTAGCCACTACATTCCTTTTCCCATTTTCTTCCAAAATAAAAGCACGAATTTCCTTACTATGTAAACTATCTTGTCTGCTGTACACTACAAAACTGTCCATAATAAGACTATCACCACGACAAACACTATTACGCAATGCATCCAATGAGAATTTACTACAAACCCTTTCTTTATCTTCAACTGCCACACTTTTTTCAATCTGAGCAGTAAACATTTTACTGTAAGTTCCATGTTTTTCTAATCCAGGCCATGCAGCACCTTCTTTTACCACAGTTACATCATATTCATCATTTTCCACATCAATGTCAAAAATGCAATCACAAGAATGACTATAAATAAATGCATATCGTTTTTCCAAATATTCCTGTTTTCTCTTTCTCTCCAATTCCTCCGCAGATGCAAGATGCTCATTCACAGTAATAATATATGCTTTCTTTTTATTTTCCCAAAGCATTCTCGTAGACTTTACTTCATAGTCTTTTCCTGTTTTTTCATCACGAACAACATATCCCTTGCTCTCATTTCTACAATTTGCTAAATTATCAATAAGACAATTAGTTTTCTGCTTGTCTACATTTAAAATACAGGTTTCACATTGATTCTCTACTTCCGAAAGTAATCCTGTCATAGCATCATTTCGATAATAAATTTCCTTTGTGTCCTGATCGATTACACAAATTCCCGTTACAACATTGTCTAGGATATTTCTTGTATTTCTGTAATATTTCTCCATCTTGGAAGACATCTGACGTCTACGAATTACTTCCCCAATAACCTTTGACATAAGAAGAAGAAGATCTACTTCCTCCTGTACCCACACACGACCAGATTGGCAAACTGCAAAATCAATTAATCCAAGACATATATCCCCATCTCCAATAATCCTTGCCTGTAATAAAGACTGAATCCGTTCCCAATTTGCATATTCACGCATACGTTCCGGCATAGTTTCCAAACCAGTACAATAAAAAATGCCCTCCGAATTATGTACATAATTAATTTCACTATCCAAAAATTTTATATTTTGCTGATGCTCCTTTGTATTTGGAATCCCTTCCCTTGCCCATTGAATGGTATTAGAAACGGTACCCTCTTCCGAAACATATTCCCATACCATTATTTTATCAAGGCGAAATAAATTACCAATTAATTCTAACGCATCCTCAATTCCCTGTTGATTATTTCCATTATTAAACAAAAGTTCCAACAAATCAGACCAAATTTTTCCCGCATCATACATCTTTTTATTGCGGTCCATTCGTCCTAAAGTTGGCTTTCTAATGTAACGTTCTGTATGAATATTCTGACTATAAAATACATATTGATTTTTTCCATTGTTTTTTCCATGCCGAAGTGCAATATCTGCCTCCGCCAATGCATCTTTGTACGGTATACTTTCCGTAACCAGTGCAATACCAATACATATAGTTACTTCTTTATTCAGATTGAGTCTTGATGACAAAGACTTTAATAATTTCTGCATTCTTTTTGCCAGTATTTTAGCTGTATCCTTTTCCTTTACAGAACGAACATACACCAAAAACTTATCGCTTCCAAGATGCCCTACAATGCCATCTTCATGAAAATGTACAAGAAGTTCCTTTGCAAACAAACGAAGCAATTCTTCTGCTGCCAATACACCAAATGTGGATTGAATCTGCTTCATATTGTCAATATCAATTAAAAACAGTGCTGCTGTCTCCCCTAATTCCAGAAATTGTAACTCTTTTCCCACTAATTGCTCAATTCCGCTTCGATTCTGCACTCCACTAATATCTTCCGTAGCAATCTGGTATTTAAGCATAATCTGCTCTCTTTTTTGACGATCAATATTTCTCCAAATTCCAACAGCTTTTATATTTCCTGCATTATCTATTACATGACGAAATACAATTTCACACCATTCATACTTTTCATTCTTATCCGGCCATTGTATCTGCAAATAACGATTTACATCCCCATAATCAATCATTCGTCGAAGTTCATCCAATTGCACCACTGTATTTTCAGATAACGCATCTCTTTTTCTACATTCTCTATAAAAATGTGGTATTTTGTTTTTTCTTCCATAGACAGACTTATATCTTTCGGAAAACAGCATAGTGTCAGAGGCAACATCGTACTCAAAAGAAATTTCGTCTGACAACTCTGTCAATATTTTATTAATGTTAGCATCACTTTCATGAATCATGACATCCCCCCCTTTTCCAATCAATAAGTACCTTTCATCTACCGTATCCTTCTTATGCAGACAACAGAATAACTCCCTTTAAACCAAAAAGGCTGCGTATACTCGCAGCCCTTCCACCTTCTAATCGTCCAAATACGAATCTAAAAATTCTGGAAACCACATTGAAATCTCTCTCTTGGCATGTTCCACTGAATCGGACCCATGTACGGTATTATCTGTTTTGCCACCGCCATATTTGTAGCGTATTGTACCTTCCGCGGCTTCGGCTGGATCTGTTGCACCATTTACGCGGCGAACTGTATCCACTGCATCTTCACCCTCTAAGATCATAGCAACTAATGGACTTCTTGAAATAAAATCTACCAATTCCTGATAAAATGGTTTATCCTTTAAATCAATATAGTGCTGACGTGCAAATTCCTTATTTACCTTAATCATCTTCAATGCACGAATTTTAAGTCCTGCCTTCTCATAATCATCCAGAATCTCTCCTACATGATTCTCTTCCACGCCGTTTGGCTTAACAAGTGCTAATGTTTTTTCTAGCATATTATAATCCTCCTGCTAAATTAGTCTGGAAAACAGAAAACTGTTTTATCTATCCTTCATCTTTACACAAAATGCAAAGTTGCCGAACATTCTTCACTTTCTATTATCATTATAGCATATTTTCTCTTTTTTACAAATAAATTTATATGGAAAACTGCAATTCACATAACATTTTTGTCAATGCCATTACAAAATAGCCAATACACAAGTCAATCAAAAACAATCCTTTCCTTTGGTATTATAAAGTTGCTTGCTACGCAGGTAAAAGACATTTTGATGCATATAGATAAAAAGCTGCATACTATAAGAATACTGCTCTATTACCTGAACATCTGCGGCATCTAACAAGACATTCCAATTTTCATCCACATAAATACTAGATAAGGAAGTATCCTCTACTGTCATTATATTATGACAACTCTTCCATACTGACTGTGCCTTGTCTTCTGTAACAAACTGCATATTTGGTAGCAACTTCCGAATTGCCTGCTCTAAACCAATATTTGCTTTATCTTTTACACAAATCTGCTTATACCTTTGCAAGGCAGTAAGTACCCTTTGATTTGAAGAGTCATTAGGAAGAATTTTTTCCGGTTCTGCTTTTCCCCGCTTTCCCATAATTGCATCAAAAAAAGCATATTCAATTGTACTAGCCACATTATGTTCTTCCCGATACATACAGGTATATATTTCATTAAATACAGAGGAAAGTAATTGAAAACACATTTTTTCTCTCAAAGAATCCGGCGTATATTTCATAAAAAAGTGTAACTGATTTCTCCATAAATAATACGTGGAAAACGTATTTTCCCTCCTCATATTGGCACTCATTTCATGATAAACCTTAGAAGCTCCAATTGCAGCTACCTGATATCCTGCCTGTGACACTAAATATCCCCATTCCATATCATCCCAGTAAATAAAATTATCTTCTGGCATCATTCCGACTTCACGTATAACCTTTACGGGCAACATAACAGAACAGGCGGCTACCGTATCACAATAAACGATTTCCGGTATTTCCACACTATCCAGACAATCCGCATAAAGTGTCTCTGCTGAAAAACAGTCAAAACGTATCTTCAACCCCATTTGTTGCACATAGTTTGGCATTTGCAGATGATTCACCTTAGAACCAACCATACCAACCTTAGGATTGTTTTCCAAAAAATCATGCAATGCACCAATTGCATTTGGAGTAATCTGTACATCATTATCTAAACAATATACATATTTATAATCTCCCTCCAGTACCTTTCGTATTCCCGTATTGAACCCTCCAGAACCTCCCAGATTTTCTTTATTTTCCAGTACCGTCACTATATCTTTATAATTTTTTTTAATAGCCTCTACCGAATTATCCGTTGAAGCATTGTCCACCACGTAAATATCAAAATTCTGATAATCAGAAGCAAGAACAGTTTCTATACATTTTACTACATACGCAGATTTATTATAATTGCATATTACAATGCCAATTTCCTTCATTTGTCCTCCCTACTTTCGCCCTTTTCTTTTGTATATTTCGGCGTTTTTCTTTCTTTTCTCTACCTTTTCTGACTACAATATTTATATGGCTTACCACCCTTAATAGCACGAAACAATAAAACTGCTTACAGAAAACTTTTTAACCTTTACCTATGAAACAAGAAATACCGTTGCCACAACCCCCACAAAAGTTGCAAATAAAGCACCAGCCAACGTATATCGGGTTTTCTTTACTCCTGCTGCTGCAAAGTATACAGCCATAGTATATAAAATGGTTTCGGAACAGGACATTAAAACAGATGCCATTACTCCAATTTGCGAGTCTGTCCCATAAGTTTTATAAATGTCTAACAAAAGCCCGGTTGCCGCCGAAGAAGAAATCATTTTTATTATAACCAGCGGGACCAGTTCTTGTGGAAAATGTAACACATCCCATATTCCACTCTGATGCTGCCCCATCCATTCAAAAATTCCACTGGCACGTATTGCGGCGATTGCAACCAAAAGCCCAATCAGAGTGGGTAAAATCTCCACCACTACTTTAATTCCATCCTGCGCTCCCTTTATAAATGCATCGAATAAATTTACACGCTTTAACATTCCATATCCCACAATGTAAAATACGACCATTGGGATTAACAGGTTTGAAATTCTTATTAACATAGGCCACCACACTTCTGATAATCATATTATTATAAAATATGTGAAAAATATTCCTTTTAGACTAGTAAAGTTATTGTTCACACACTTGCTAATCTTAGTTCTGATTTTATTTCTTTTGTGATATAATACATAATGTAACTATTCAGATTGAATCCTGTTACATTACAATAGAAAGGAAATTGAAAATGAAACAGAAAATGAAACGTTTTCTCGCTCTTATTTGTATGATTGCAGTGTGCCTACAGACCAATGGTTGCAGCAACACACAGGAATCTACACACTATACCGAGAAAAAAAATGTAAACAAAAAACAGGAACAGGCAAATTTTGACCAGTTTTTAAATGAATTATTTGTAAAAGAAGTACAATCCGATAGTATTACACTTAATTATACACTTAAAAATCCGGAAAAATATGGAATTACAAATTTTACACCTACTCTTGGTGACTATGGCGTAGAGTATTCAAAGAAGAATATTGCAGAAGTAGAAAATATATATAGCCGACTTACCTCTTTTGCCTATTCTGCTCTTACAGATGACCAAAAAGTTACCTATGACATTTTAGAAGATTACTATCGTGTAGACAATGATGAGGAAGATTATCTACTTTACGGTGAAGCACTCGGTAACACTACAGGTATTCAAGCACAATTACCAATCTTATTGTCAGAATACAACTTTTCAGACAAAGAAGATGTAGAAAACTACTTGAAACTTCTTTACACTGTAAATGATTACTTTGCAAAAATCGGTACATTTGAACGTGAAAAATCCAAAGCAGGTCTTTTTATGAGTGACCACAATGCAGACAATATTATATCTCAGTGCAAAGATTTTATTGAAAATCCCGAAAAAAATTTACTTATTACCATTTTCAATGAGAGATTAGATTCCTTTAAATGGCTAACGGATAAAGAACGAGAACAATACAAAAAGAAAAATAAAAAAGCAGTCACCGAAGCTGTCATTCCTGCTTACCAAGAACTTATTGATACCATATCCAAACTAAAAGGTACTGGAAAAAATGATGGCGGTATAGGAAATCTTCCAAAAGGTAAAACCTATTACGAAAAAATGGCACAGTCTACAACTGGTTCAGATAAAAGCATAAAGCAAATGAAATCTGCACTAAAAAGAACCATGCAATCTGCTGCAGCAAAAATTTCTACACTGACGGCAAATGACGATACCATTTGGGATTCATATTACAACATGAAATTTCCTATGACAGATCCGGATAAAATTGTAGACTACCTCAAAGAAACGGTAACCTCAGATTTTCCAGAATTAAAACCTGTGAACTACACTGTAAAATATGTGGATAAATCTTTGGAGGAGCATGTAAGTCCAGCATTTTATCTGACACCACAATTAGACAATTATAAAGAAAACAGTATTTATATCAATGGTTCCAGCAAAAATGACTTGTCAAGCATATTCCCAACACTGGCACATGAAGGCTATCCGGGACATTTACTACAAACGGTTTATTTTCAGCAACAAGACCCCACACCACTTCGTGCCATGTTAAATTACGGCGGTTACAGCGAAGGATGGGCTACTTACGCAGAAATATATTCCTATGATATTGCTAAATTGTCAGACAATTTGGGTGAATACGCAAAACAATATTCTATTTTTAATCTTTGCATGTATGCAGAGATGGATATTGGAGTCAATTACGATTGTTGGACAAAAGAGGAGCTTGGAAAATATCTGAAAGACTTTGGTGTTTCAAACCAAGATGCAATTGATGAAGTATTTGATATTGTAGTAGATGATCCAGGTAATTATCTACAATATGTAATTGGATATATTGAATTTGCCGATTTAAGAGCAGATGCAGAAAAACAACTTGGAGATAAATTTAATGCAAAAGAATTTCATACATTTCTCTTAAACATGGGACCTTCTCCATTTCCTGTCATTAAAAAATATATGCAAAACTGGATAAAAACACAAAAATAATTTTTCTATAAAAAAAGGTTATCCTGTCACAAAAGACAAGATAACCTTTTCCTATAATTTTTTCGATTTTCTATTTCTATTCATCTAACTGTGCTTCTACAAGTTTCGCATCAGATTTTCGATTTAATATCGCATAAATACATGGCACTACAAACAGAGTAAGTAATGTACCATAAATCAATCCTCCAATTGTTACAATTGCCATTGGTTTCACCATATCAGAACCACTATCGCTGGTAACCAGCATTGGCAACAATCCCAAAACAGTTGTAAGTGCTGTCATAAGAATTGGTCTAATTCGCACACTACCAGCCATTACAATTGCCTCGTACTTTTCCACTCCAGATGCTCTTAACTGATTAATATAATCAACTAACACAATACCATTATTTACAATGATACCAGCCAACATGACAAATCCAATCATAGCAATGACACTGACTTCGCTTCCACTAAAGAACAATCCCATAAATCCACCAGTAAATGCAAGCGGAATGGTAAACAGAATAATAAAAGGAGATAATAGAGACTGAAACTGCGCTACCATAATTAAGTACATAAACAATACACCCACTACCATCATTAAAATAACCTGTCCCATTGCATCGTTAATTGTCTCATCTTCACCAGTAGATTCAATTTCATATCCTGCTGGTGTATGATATTTCTTTAATTCACTCTTAACCTTATCACTAACAAGTCCAATATTGTGATTTTCATCAATTGCAATTGACACACTCATATATCTTGTCTGATTATCATGGTGAATACTGGTTGGTGAATCAGCCATAGTAAATGTTGCAACCTCTGATAATTTTACACTTTTACTTTGCTGTGTCTCCGTATCTGTATAAGTCAATTTCAGATTTTTCAATTGCTTACGAGTAAGGCTTGTATCTTTTGCATTACTTACATAAACACCCAAATCATAAGTATCGGTAGATAATGTAGTTGATTTTCCTGCCTCTGAAAGTCTGGCATTTACTTGCTGGAATACCTGTGCAACCGTAAGAGAATACTTCATAGCCTTATCTTTGTCTACTGTAATACGAAATTCCTGTTCACTATCTTCCATTCCATTTGAAATAGAAGCAATTCCCTCAACATCCTGCACTCTTTCGATAATATCCTCTGTAATCTTTTGTAACTTATCTAAATCCTTCCCCTTTACCTCAATTGTCATACCAGAAGAACCCATCATACTGCTCATATCCATGGCGGATTCTTTAACGGAAAGTGTACACTTCAAATCTTTCGTTTCTTTCTCTATATCCTTTTTTATTGCCCGATTCGAACGCTTTGTTTTCTCATCCAGCAGAATATACATACTGATACCATCTCCACTACTACCAGAATACATAGACATGATACCACCACCGCCAGACATAGCACCAACAGTTTCTACCCCATCTACTTTTAATATTTTCTTTATTGCCTTATCTGACATATCATAAAGTTCCTGATCTGTCATCTCTGTTCCTTCTGGTGCAGACAATGTGGCGGTCATCTGCGTACTTCCCATATTAGGCATAAATACAGTTCCTCTTGAAAATGCAAGTCCGACAAAAACAATTAAAAGTACCAAAGATACAATCAAAACAAGTGCTTTTGCATGCAATACTTTTTCCAATAAGGAAGTATAAATGGTTCGACGTTTGTTGATTGTCTCCCCTTTCGCATCCGTTTTCTTTCGTAGCAATCCCTGTGCCATAGCTGGAACCAATGTAAGGCTGACCAACAAACTGGCAAGCAGAGAGTATGCTAATGTCAATGCCAAGTCCACAAAAAGCTGTCTTGTAAGTCCTTCGGTAAAAATAATTGGAGCAAACACACATACTGTAGTAAGCGTAGATGCAGCAATAGCACCTGCTACTTGTTTTGCACCCTCAATGGATGCCTTTCTTGCACTATATCCTTCCTCATTTCGCATACGGAAAATATTTTCAATTACAACAATAGAGTTATCTACCAACATACCAACACCCAATGCCAATCCCGATAAGGAAATAACATTTAATGTTACACCGCTAAAATACATCAATACAATAGCAGCAACCACACTTAATGGTATGGAACATGCAACAATAAGAGTAGGTCGTATATCTTTTAAGAAGATAAATAAAATTACAATTGCCAAAAATGCTCCAACTAATAAATTTTGTACAACAGAATTTACTACCATATCAATATAGACACCCTGATTCATCAATACACTAACATGAAGTCCTTTTACTTCACTCTTCACTTTATCAAGACGGTCTAATAAACGATTTGTGACATCTCCAGTAGAATATCCGGTTGCTTTCTCTATAGTAAGTGCTATCGCTGGATTTCCATTTACAACTGTATAAAAATCATCCGCATTGTCTGTTACAGCAATATCTGCCACATCCGACAATCGTATTGGTTTCAATCCATCAATTCCCAAATCGCAAATTACTAATTGTTCTAAATCTTCCTGAGACTGAATTTCCTCTCCTACTTTTACAAGATAAGATGCATTATCTTCTGTTACATACCCCGCAGGCATTTCAAAATTCTGTGCTGTTAAAATACCTTCAATCATTGATTTGGTAATGATTGCATTTAGATCAGATTTATCCTTTGCCGCTTTCTTTGCATCTTTAAGATTCTTTTTAGCCTCTGCCAACTGATTAGAACCAGTATTTACATCCATATTTGCCACACTCAATTTAATAGCAGCAAGTACAGTCTGTTTATTTAATTCATTTTTTGCACTCTCAATTGTAATCTGTCCCGCCTCTAACTGCGCTTTAGTCTTTGTTAATTTTTCTTTCGCCGCTGCAATCTTGTCTTTACCTGACTTGATTTTTTTCTGACTGGCCTTTAATGTCTTTTCCTGTTTTTCTACTGCTTTTAATCCTGCCTGTGCCTGTGTCAGACCATTTTCCAATTCCTTTAACTTACTGGCAACATCATCTACGGTCATCCCCTGTGCCGTCAATTGTTTTTCCGCCGTCTTAATCTGTACCTCAACCGCCGTAAGCTTTGTACGAAGCTCTGTAGTCTCGCCTCCAGTCTCTATCATTTGCTCTATAGAAGCCTTCTGACTATACAATGAATCTAATGCATCCTGTATTTTCTGCAAACTACTTTTTGCTGTTGTAAGAGAAGAAATCGTTGCTTTTAATTGTGCTTTCGTTGTAGCAACCTGAACCAACCCTGTTTTTATCTGCTTCGCAGACTCCAGAAGATTTTTTTCGTTAGTTTCTAACTCCGCTAATGCACCATTTATTGTAACAAGCGTATCAGAAATCTTCTTACCATTCTTATCTAACTCTGTACTTCCATCCGCTAATTTTTGTGCTGTATCCTCTTGTGTTGAAGATAATGTTTGCTTTCCATCTTTTACTTTATTTTCATTTTTGGAGATTTTATCTTCCGCATCATCAAACTTTCCATTTATGGCTGCTTGCACAAGCTTATTGACCTGATCAATCTTATCCTGCTGAATTACAACCTCCATCTTTTTCTTTACTTCACCAGATGTACTGACTGATGCCACACCTTCCACACTTTCCAAGTCAGGCAAAATATCTGCATTCATTTTATCTGCCAGTTCATAAACATCCAAATCGTCACTATCTACTGCTGCTACCATAATTGGCATCATATCCGGATTAATCTTCATAATGGTAGGATTTCCGATAGAATCATTCCATGATGCAGAAATCGTATCCAAACTTTCCCTCATATCAATAGTAGCTGTATTCATATCCGCCCCATCATTAAATTGCAATATAACAACGGATACATTGCTATTTGATATAGAAGAAACCTTTTTCATATTACTAATACTTGCCATTGCCTGCTCTACTGGCTTTGTAACCGTAGATTCTACTTCCTCCGGACTCGCTCCTGGGTAAGTTGTCATAATAATTGCATAAGGCAATTCCATATCAGGCAACAAATCTGTACTCATGTTTCGTAATGATAAAACACCCAGTACAATAATCAAAACCACACCAACCAATACAGTATATGGTTTCTTTACACTGATTTTTGATAACATCTTTTTCCTTCCTCTCTTGAATGCACTTTCTTTATAGAATCAAAAAAGCCCCAACCCAACAGCTCCACGTCTGTCAAACTAGGACTTTAATGCGCCGCCAGGGGTTCGAACCCTGGACACCCTGATTAAGAGTCAGGTGCTCTACCAACTGAGCTAGCGGCGCTTATTTGTTTCAGCATTATGTGTTTCCCGCGTCAACAATATGTATTATATATGATGGAAAAACAAAATGCAAGCTTTTTTTTAATTTTTTTTTAATTTTTTTATTTCCTCTATTTTCCCGTACATTTTGTGCTTTTCTAAGCAAAAAGCTAACCTTTTCTTTTTACGGTCAGCAGAATAAATATTCCACTGACCAATACACAAAAATACGGGCAGATAAGCTGAGGGGAGATGCCTATCCGCCCTGAGAGGGAGTATAACAAAATACTTGCGAGCAATTTTGGGAGGTATTGCTCACAAGAGAAATCAGCTAATTGATAACTCTTCACCTGTTAAAGTTTTAAGCACCTCATGCAAAGAGAAACATATCTCTTTCCATAAGGTTTCCTGCTTATAAATCTGCAGCCGTTAATCCTGCACTTTTGGCTAATTCAATAATTGAATTTTTAGAAATCTTCTTTCCATGAAACTCAATTAAATTCTCTTTCTCACCAGTGAAGATACATGCTGGTTCGTATTTACTTAAAATAATCTTATCATCTTCCACTGAAATCTCTAATGCATCCTTGTCAGATACACCAAGTGTTCTTCTTAATTCAATTGGAAGTGTAATACGACCAAGCTCGTCAAGTTTTCTTACGATACCTGTTGTTTTCATAAAAATGTCTCTCCTTTGTGATGTTTTCAATCTACTGTCAAATTATAACTCTACCATCCTCGCTATAGCGATTTGGTTACTTTGTATCTATAATTTATCACAAAAAGAAAAGTTGCGCAACCTTAAATATTAGTGATATATAGGATTTTTTTAATGTATTTCAAATTTTTTCCTTTTAAAAACAAAAAAAGGAATTTTAAACAAACACCCTTTATTTTACAAGCTTTTTTCACACCAAATTGCTTTAAAAAATATATTTTTTTCTTACTTTTTTGTTTTTCTTGTAAATATCGACCAATAATTTCCCTAAAACACAAACAGTATTCGTACTAGATTAAAAAAATCCAAGAGAATCTTCCTTTATTGCTGTTCACGTTTTGTGTATTTGCAAAAAACAGCCTGTTCTTTTCCAAGTTTTATCTTCTAAATAATTAATTTTAGCATATACATTATTAGAGTGGTTTTGAAAGGCCTGGTGTATTTATGCTAAATTTTTTATGGGGTATCTTAATCCTGCTTGGCGTAGCAGTTGGTGTTGTAAACGGGCAATCGGCAGAAGTAAATACTGCCTTGTTGGATGGTGCAAAAGAAGCGGTATCCCTATGTATTACCATGTTAGGAATTATGGCATTTTGGACTGGTCTGATGGAAATTGCCCGACAGGCAGGTATTATTTCTTATTTAACAGAAAAATTAAAAGGAATTTTAAATTTATTATTTCCGGATTTGCCCAAAAAACACATTGTAAAGGAATATATTGCTTCTAATATGATTGCTAATATACTTGGACTTGGATGGGCGGCTACTCCTATGGGCCTAAAAGCAATGAAAGAACTGGCAAAAATTGATAAAGAAAAACATGGTGGTCGTTCTACCGGCATTGCTTCTATAGATATGTGTACTTTTTTAATTATCAATGTTTCCTCTCTCCAACTTATCCCCGTCAATGTAATCGCCTACCGCAGCCAATATGGTGCTGTTAATCCATCATCTATTATTGGTATGGCAATTATTGCAACAATTTGTTCTACTGCCGCGGGAGTCATATTTTCTGTTGTTGCAAGAAATCATTTTGCAAAAAGATAAAATCGACAACAAACTAGCCATAGTTATTTTTGTATATCTATGGCTAGTTTTTAGTTTTATTGTCAACTAATTTATTTTTCTAGTTGACAATCATTTTCTTTACGTGTACAATGTTTTTTGTAAATAAGGCTATTACAAAGGAGTTTTAAGATGACAACAGTAAATGAAACAAAACCAAAAACATTATCTATTTCAAATATGGCAATTATTGCAATTATGACAGCACTTACCTGTATTCTTGCACCTTTGTCCATTGCTATTCCCATCAGTCCGGTTCCTATTTCTCTGACAAATTTAGTGATTTATTTTTCACTCTATTTACTAGGAGCAAAAAGAGCTACCATTAGTTATCTTGTATACCTACTTTTAGGTATGGTCGGTATTCCTGTATTTTCAGGATACACAGGTGGTTTACAAAAACTGGCAGGACCTACAGGCGGATATATTATTGGCTTTATTTTTATGGCAATTATCGCTGGAATTTTCATTGAAAAATTTTCTAAAAATGTAGTATTACAATTGGTTGGTATGATTTTAGGTACTGCTGTATGCTATGCATTTGGTACCGTTTGGCTTGCACATGTAGCTTCCTTAAACTTTAAGGCTGCACTTTTTGCTGGCGTAATTCCTTATATTCCAGGAGATTTTATTAAAATGTTATTAGCACTAACAATTGGTGCGACAATTCGAAACCAGTTAAAAAAAGCTGGATTGATTTAGACAGCTACGTTAGTTTGACTACCTATTATATAGAAAAAGGTCACGCAATTCTATGTTATAATACATAGTGCGTGACCTTTTTGCTATAACAAAAACGCAACTCTTCGAAAAATACCATGCGTAAAATGCCGAAATATATAACTTGACTAAAAAATTACAATACGGCTGAACATTTTACGCATGATGCTGTTATTTTTCTTGCCTCTCTAAAAGATATTGATATACCTCTCTTTTGGAAATACCACGGTCCTTTGCCACCGCTTTCATAGAAGCCTTTTTGGACAACCCCTGTTTTAAGTATATTGCCATATGTTCCTCTATCGAAATTTCCTCCCAGCGCTGCTGCTGTTCTTCAATAATATCTTGATGGCTTTTTCCCTCAATTACCAGAACATATTCTCCCCTTGGTTCTGTCGTATTATAATATTCTACTGCCTGAGAAATTGTAGTTTGAAAAGCAGTTTCATGTTTTTTAGTAAGTTCCTTACATAATGTAATCTTTCGATTTCCCATTTTCTCTAATAATTCAGAAAGAGTTTTCTTCAATCGGTGAGGTGCTTCATACAAAATAACCGTTCGTGTCTCTCGCTCCATTTCCTCCAATACCATGGCACGTTCTTTTTTATCAGTTGGTAAAAATGCTTCAAACGAAAATCTTCTGGTAGAAAGCCCAGAAAGTGTCAACGCCGTAATACATGCTGCTGCCCCCGGCAAGGAGGTCACAGTAATCCCTGCCTCGTATGCCTGCTTTACCAATTCCTCTCCCGGATCAGAAATTCCCGGTGTACCTGCATCCGTTATTAAAGCAATATTCGTACCTTCCAACATTTTTTGTACCAACACTTTTGCTTTTTCAATTTTATTAAATTCATGATAACTGGTCATAGGCACTTTAATATCAAAATGATTCAACAATTTAATGCTATTTCTCGTATCTTCTGCTGCAATCAAATCCACACTTTTTAAAGTATTTAACACTCGAAATGTAATATCCTCTAAATTTCCAATTGGTGTGGCACACAAATATAACATTCCCACCATTTTTCTTTCCTCAACTTTCTCTTGTTCTCTGAATATTTTTAACATAGATGATTCATACATCCCTGTTATTACTACACAAACAAACTTTTTTCCAAAAAGTAAAACATATGCCTTGCATCGTTGCATTGTAGTCTGAAACATCTATCCATATATATCATAAATTTCCGGATGATATTTATTAACATCTTCATATACAATTAAGGGCTTTTCAATCTTTATCATTGATTTTCCCCCTTTTACAGCCTCAATTAACACCATATTTGGCTCCTTATCTATATATGGATGCACCAATCGCATTCGCTTTGGTTCCAATTTATACTTTTCTAAAGTTGTTATTATCTCCACTAACCGAAAAGGGCGATGTACCATAAAAAACCGTCCATTTGGCTTTAATACCCTTGCACCTTCCCGCACTACATCCTCAAGCGTACACAATACCTCATGACGGGCAATTGCCTTTGGTAAATCTGGATTTTTTAGCCCATGCTGGTCATTCATATAAGGTGGATTGGTTGTCACTACATCAAATACACCTGTTCCAAAAATAGAAGATGCCTGCTTAATATCTCCCTCCACAATTTTTACCTTATTCTCCAAGTTATTAAGCATCACACTTCGGCTTGCCATTTCCGCACTTTCCGGTTGTATCTCCAGTCCAACAAACTGCTCACCTTCTGTCTTTGCTTCCAACAAAATAGGAATAATCCCTGTTCCCGTTCCTAAGTCCAATACTTTTTCACCTGTCTTTACGCGGGTAAAATCTGACAATAGAACTGCATCCATTCCAAAACAAAACTTCCTTTGATTCTGTATAATACGATACCCTTTTCTATGCAACTCATCAATCCGTTCCTCTTCCTTTATTTCTATCTCCACACCATTCACCACCCTTTCATTTTCTTCATGACAAGAAAAAAGCATTCTCTTTCTATCCGAAAATGCTTCCTTTCCCTATCTGATACACAAAACAAAAAACATGTCCAACCCTTACTCCAGTTTAGATTTCTTTTCATCCTGCTTCTCTAACTTTTCTAATTCTTTCAATTCCTTCATCTCTTTTTCTGAGGCAAATTTGTCTTTCCTGCGACGAGGTTTGAATTTTAAATCTTTTACAGAGTATTCCTTTACTTCCTTTTCATCATTTTCCATAGTAACTACTACACGAACCATCTGTTTTAGCACACTTACATTTTGTACTTCTCCGCGATATCCATCTACTGTCTCCACACGATCTCCTACATTTGGAAGTTTACTGTTTAACTCCTCATATGCCTCTTCCTCATTTTTTAGGCAACACATAAGTCTACCGCATACACCGGAAATCTTTGTTGGATTTAATGATAGATTCTGCTCTTTTGCCATCTTTATAGAAACTGGTGCAAATTCCGTCAAATATGTGTGACAACACAAAGGTCTGCCACAAATACCAATACCACCTAAAATCTTTGTTTCGTCACGCACTCCAATCTGTCTTAACTCAATCCTGGTCTTAAAAACTGCTGCCAAATCTTTAACCAATTCCCTAAAATCAATACGACCATCCGCAGTAAAGTAAAACAGAATTTTATTATTATCAAATGTATATTCTGTCTCAACCAATTTCATTGCCAACTTATGTTTTGCTATTTTCTCCTGACAGATTTTAAATGCTTCTTTTTCTTTTTCGTGATTCTTTTGCTGGGTCTTTTCATCTGCGTCTGTTGCAACTCGAAGCACAGACTTTAATGGTTGCATAATTTCATCATCGGATACCTTTCTCGGCCCCAAAACTACAGAACCATACTCCACACCTCTGGCAGTCTCCACAATAACATGATCGCCCTTATTTATCTGATATTTAGCAGGACTGAAATAATAAATCTTTCCTGCTCTTCGAAATCTAACTCCAATAATTGTTACCACAATTGCCTCCAATTCTTTTTTAAGATAACTGTTCTTCTATCAATCAGAAGTAACACTTACCTCTCTATCTTTTACTGCAATTTTTAATTTTCCTTCATAACACAAATCATAAGTTCCATTGCAGTATCAAAATTAACATTTGCTTTTAAACGAACCTTCGCCTTTTCAATTGCCTGAATAATAGCTTCAATTCCCTCATATTGCTTACCTTCAGCCTGCTTGCGAATAGTAGCTATTTCATCTGCAAACAACAATCCATTCGGATCCTGCGTTACTTTAAACATAAGCACATCCCGATACCAAAGAAGAATTAAATCAAGATAATCATCTAAATTCTGTTTTTTCTCTGCCATTGATTTAATAAAATGCATAATCTCATAATTCTTCATTTCATCTACATGGGCCAATACATGAAGCGTATCCTTCTTAATCTCCATAAACTCTTCACTAGAAGCATACCGTATCGCCTTGCCCACATTTCCCTGACAAAATCTTGCACTAAGTTCCGCCATATAATCTGGTACCTGCCTGTTTTCCATCAAATACTTCTTAATTAACTTAGGCGCAACAGGCTTTAACTGTAATGTAACACATCTGGATAAAATAGTAGGCAAAAACGTATTTACATTATCAGTAAGCAATAAAAATACTGCATACTCCGGTGGTTCTTCAATGGTTTTTAACAGTGCATTTTGTGCCTGTTCTGTCATCTTCTCACCATCTGGAATAATATATATTTTATATGGACTACTATATGGCTTAATCAATACATCTGCATTTACCTGTGTACGAATATCATCCACACCAAGACTTACCTTTTCATGAGTCACATATTTAATGTCAGGCTGATTACCACCTTCCACCTGCAAACATGACTGACATACACCACACGGATTAATGCTTTTCTTTTCACATTGCAAAGTGCTGGCAAAAATTTGTGCCAGTAAACGCTTTCCTGAACCCTTTTCTCCAGATAAAATATATGCATGCGAAACTTTGTTTTCCTCTATTCCTTTTTGAAAATACTCAATAATATCCTCATGTCCAACTACTTGCGTAAAATCCTTCATTTCGCCACCTCTTCTCTTCGTGTTACCAATATATTAACTATGTTCTATAATATGATACTAAGATCAAAAGGTCATACGTTTCATGCTCCATAAAAAAGTATGACCTCATGACCCGCAAAACATCAAGTTAATATATCCAATAACATTCCACGTATCTCATCTACTTTTCCAAGAATCGCAAGATGATCTTTTTCATCCTTTATAAGCTCAGATGCAAGCTGATCCAAACTTTCATTCACTAATTTTACAATACCATATACACGATGTCTGCCTCGCCGATCCAAAAAATTCTCACGACTGAATTTATGTGAACGAGTCACCACTTCATTTAAAAATTCCTGAATCAGTGTACGATACTGCTTCATATCACGAATATCCATACGTTTACCAATCCGTTTGCCCTGTTGTGTGATCTCCTCCATCATAACAGTCAATCTTGCTTGCAAATCAGCCTCTTCAATCTGACTGGCAAGGGTAAATTTGAATGTACCATCCGATACCTCATTTGTATTTTTTGTAGCCATGTCGGTATTGATTTGCTGCATCTGATTTATCTTAAAATCCATATCTTACGCACCCCATCATTCTTCCCCTTTTTCGCACCTCTCCTTGCTACTATTGTAGCCTATACAGGCTATAAAAGCAAGTTTTTCGTTACTACGGTTCCCCGCATAACAGGCATATTTGCTCAGTTTTTATTTTCCCTTTGGATGGTATCTGCCAACCACTTTAAACATTGTTCCCTATTTTGATTTTCGTATCTAGTTTGTATGTTTAATCTTTTGAGTTTTTCTTCTGAAAAATCTTCGCTATCTGCTAAAAAACGTCTACACAACTCCTGATATTTTGGACATTTCTGTTCTCTCTCCCTTTTTAATGCTCTAGACAGCCTCTCCCCATCTTCCAACTCTATATATAGCGGCACAACTGCATCTTTTCCAAAATATGCGACAATCTGTTCATACCCTTCTAATGTATTGATTAAAATTACACTTTCCTCTCCCGTAAACTGTGAATCATTTACAGTAAAGTAACTCCATATTCCATGTATCGTATTGTAATCTCTCCACTCAATTACTTTCTTTTCCCTTTTCATTGCCTCATAAGTTGCACAATCTACAAAATGATATTCCACCCCCTCTTGTTCCCCTTCCCGAATAGGACGAGTCGTATACGGAACTACAGGTTTTATGGCAAGTTCCTTTCTTTTTAGCAATTCTTTATAAAGTGTATCCTTTCCAGTTGCACTCTTTCCCATAACAACAAAAATTTTTCTCATAACTTTCCTTTCTAATCCTGTACAATCCAAAGACTTTCCTCTTTTATACCTTTTACAGATAGTCCTTGAGCATTACACTCTTGTACATAAGAAATAATCTCTTCTGTGATTTCCTCCCCTGGTACTATAATTGGAATACCGGGCGGATATAAATAAATATAGTCCTTTGCAATTTTTCCACCAGCCTGCAAAAAGGATATTTTCCTACCTGCTTTTTGATCCGCTTTATAAGGTGATAATATATATTTATTTTGTCTATCCGGTGGTCGCATACTGTGATTTGCTTTCAAATTTTGTCCCATTTTTTTTCGTTTTATAGCCTTTTCATTGACATCCTTTGCTGCCACAAGTAATCGTTCAAATCCCTCTTTTGTATCCATAACACTAGTCATAGCAATTACATAGGACATAGATGCCATCTCCATTTCCAAATGATGCACTTCTCTAAGATACGAATACAATTCAGCACCCGTAAACAAATTTTCCTTTACACCAAACACAATTTTCCCCATATCATAATCGAATATAGCCGCATCTTTCGATTCCTTCTTTCCATCATACAATACAATCATCGGTAATTGTTCTAATTGTTTACGCAATTGCGACAATTGTTTGGCATACTGAGTAAATGCATTATTTTTTTCTTTCTGGCAATAGTCCATACACCAAGCAATGCCCGACATCATTACATAAGAAGGACTGGACGTTTGATAGATGCCTAAAAATTGCTTTAAACGGTTTCGATCCACAAGATTTCCCTGTACATGTAGCAGTGCAGTTTGTGTAAATGCAGGCAATGTTTTATGCACACTCTCCACAACTAAATCCGCCCCCTGCTCCAACGCTGACTTCGGAAAATCCTTCTGTATTCCAAAATGAGCACCATGCGCCTGATCCACTAAAAGCGGGATTCCATGGGCATGTACAATTTTTGCTATTGATGAAATATCCGATACTACACCTTCATAAGTTGGAGATGTAACAACAACTAATCGAATCTTTGGATATTTTATCAACATTTTCTCAATATTTTCAGGAATAATTCCACAATTTATCCACAATTCATCCGAAATCTGTGGATAACTATAATGGGGACACAATTCATTTAGAAAAATTCCATGATACACTGCCTTATGGCAATTTCGAGCTATGAGAATTTCATCCCTATGGCTGACACAAGCACTAATTGCAGATAGCAAACCTGCAGTAGTGCCATTTATCAATAAATAAGATTCTTCTGCTCCACGAAATACTGCTATTTCATCCATTGTATCCTTTAAAATCTCCTGTGCATCATGCAAATTATCAAATCCATCAATTTCCGTAATATCCATTGCATAAGGATTCCATTTTGGCATAACATCAATTCTTCTTTTATGTCCAGGCATATGAAAAGGATATGCGTCTGTTTTTGCATAGTAATTCAATTTGTCATACAATTTCATTTTATCTAATTGTTCCCCTCTAAAATTTTTTCCTTCATTACAGGATCAAACTCACCACTACGAAGCATGGAAATTTCCCACTTATAAGGAGGAAAAGATTTCTTTTTATTTTCAGGCATCGGAATATATGGCGTTTCCAATATTTTAGGTACTTTTTCAAAATCTGGTGCATATACAATCTTTCTTAGTGCGTCAAATCCAATTGATCCAAACCCTATATTTTCATGTCTGTCTTTTCCTGCTCCCAGCTCATTTTTACTATCATTAATATGAAATACGGCAATTTGGTCTTTGCCAATTGTTTTGTCAAACTGTTCCATCACAGTATCAAAATCCTGCACAAGATTATATCCTGCATCATTGGTGTGACAGGTATCAAAACAAACGCGTAACTTATCTGAATAAGTAACGCCGTCATAAATGCGAGCAAGTTCCTCAAAATTTCGTCCAATTTCACTTCCCTTTCCTGCCATTGTCTCCAAGGCAATATGCACTGGTGTATCTTTTGTTAATACAGTATTTAATCCCTTTACAATCTGCTCAATTCCAGCATCAACCCCTGCTCCCACATGAGAACCAGGATGAAGAACCAATGTGATACTTCCCATAGCGTTAGTCCTATCAATTTCCTTTGCCAAAAACTCTACTGCCAACTCATACGTTTCTGGTTTTACTGTATTTGCCAGATTAATAATATAAGGCGCATGTACTACAAATTCATCAATTCCATTCTCACGCATAAGTTCCCAGCCTTCCTCTATGCGTAATTCTGATATTTCTTTTCGTCTTGTATTTTGAGGTGCACCTGTATACACCATAAAAGTGTTTGCACCATAAGAAATAGCCTCTTTTACCGAGCCTAAAAACATTTCTTTTCCATTCATCCCTACATGAGAGCCAATTTTCAACATAATATTTCCTCCTATATTAAATATTTCAATTATGAAATCTTCTATCTTATTTTAATTCCCACTTTAGTATATCTGATTCCCTCAAAAGTTTCTACCTAAATTCCGTTCTCATATTGACTTTTATACCGCACTTTGATTATAATGGAATTTAGCTGGTGTGAGGTGCATATATTGTACCATTCGGTACTTTTCAGATATGTAATATACTTTATGCGAGCTACTTTTATGCCCTCATAGTTAAATGGATATAATAAACCCCTCCTAAGGGTTAGTTGCAGGTTCGATTCCTACTGGGGGTGCTCTTTTATTAAGCAAATTGTATTACAAATGTTATAAACCAACGAAACGTACCCATTTTGAAACATTCTGTTTTAGATGGGTATGTTTTAGCGTGTAAAGATACTATCTGTTTATAAAAGTACAATACAAATATACAAAATGAGGGGTATTATAATGAAAAAAGGAACAAGCTCGCGCAAAATTCTTTTGTGCACACTACTTATTTCCTTAGCAGCTATTCTTCTATCTTATCTTGGTTTTGTCATTTATTTTTCCAATCATTTCTTATTTCATACAGAAATAAATGGAATTGATGCATCTGGCATGACAGTAAAAGAACTGGAAGATGTATTTGCTCAGGAAGTAGCTACTTACTCCTTGCAGTTGCAGGGAAGAAATGATTTAACAGATTCTATATCCGCTAGTGATATTTCCATGAAATATACTACAAGTGATGAAATCTCAAATCTGTTAAAAAAGCAAAATCAATTTCTTTGGCTCGGCTCTGCTTTCCACTCAACCAAAAAAGATGTGACACATTGCATCTCTTATGATGAGCAACAACTAAAAGAACGTTGCAAATCTCTATCCTTCCTCAAAAAGGAAAATGTAGTTGCTCCCAAAAATGCAACCATCACCTATTTGAAAAATCAAGGATATTGTCTGGTAAGTGAAAATGCAGGTACGAAAGTAAATAAAAAGAAATTACTGGAACAAATAAAAGAAGCCATTCTTACATTAGAGCCTACTCTTTCGCTGGAAAAAGAAGACTGTTATGTAAAACCTGCTATTACAAGCGAAACACCTGAACTAAAAAATCTTTATGAAAAAGTTCAACGTTATGCCAGTGCAGAGATTACTTATACTTTTGGCAAGAAAAAAGTTGTTGTAGACCATAAAAAAATTCATAATTGGATTACCATTCAAAATAAAAAGTTTAAGGCAAGTATAGACAAGGAAAAAGTAAGAGCCTATATTGATACACTGGCATCTACTTACAATACATATGGCAGAAGTCGTACCTTTTCAGCTTCTACTGGCAAAACAGCAACCGTTACTGGAGGAGATTATGGCTGGTTAATGGATAGAGAAAAGGAAACATCCGCTCTGATTAAATTGATTAAAAAGGGGACTAAAAAGAAAAAGAAACCGGTCTATGCACAAACTGCTGTATCCTACGGCAAGACAGACTGGGGTAAAACTTATGTAGAAATCAATCTTAGCCAACAACATCTCTGGTACTACAAAAATAAAAAGCTTGTAGTAGATAGTGATTTTGTATCTGGTAATATAAGTAAAGGATATGATACACCACAAGGTGTTTACAGTATTATGTATTTAGAAAGAAATGCTATTCTCGGCGCTCGTTCTAATGCAGATTACCGTACACCTGTATCTTATTGGATGCCATTCAATGGTGGCATTGGTATGCATGATGCAACATGGAGAAGCAAGTTTGGTGGTTCTATTTATCGTACAAACGGCTCACATGGTTGTATCAATCTACCAAAAGCAGTAGCCGCAACCATCTTTGAAAATATCAGTTCCAAAACACCTGTTATTTGTTATTTTGACTCTTAAAATATAGGATAAACTTTTATAAAGAAAAAAAGACCTCAATTCAAATTACTTGAATTGAGGTCTTTTTCGGGTTGGGCTGTTTTTAAAAAAACAGTAACAGCTCGTAGGGGAATCGAACCCCTGTTTCCGCCGTGAGAGGGCGGCGTCTTAGCCGCTTGACCAACGAGCCATATCAAAAACTGACGAATGTCATTCTAACATAGATTTCTACAAAATGCAACATTTTTTTATCTATCGCCTTAACGCAACATTATTGATGCTATACTTTTTAACGTACATCCCCCTGCATCCAGATATTTCCCTTAAAACGTGCTCCTATCATAGGAATTCCCTGCAAATCCTTTTGATTCATACAAAGATTAAAAACCATCTCATTGCAACAAAGAGTCATGGTATACAAATCCTCACCTGTAAGAAAATTTTTAATTGCCTTCCATTCCAAAATAGTAGCAACGATTGAATAATTATCCGATTCCGAACCATATGGAATCAAACTGGTGTCTACAATCGAATATAAATCCTCACTGTGAATCCTTCTGGAAACTCTGGCGTAAGTATCAATATCATCAATTGTCAGGCTGTCTATCGCTTCCTGATTTCCACATTTTGCCTCCATAATAAGCTTTTTCCTCATAGCTCTCTCTTCTCTGCTATGACGAAGCTGTATGTCATTCTGGGTAATTCCCAGAATGATTTTTCCTTCTATGGACAAGGCGGATAAATATACTCTTCCACCTTTAGCAACTGCCTGTAACATCTTGCCATCTCTGATAAAATCACAAACATTCTTTAGATAAAAAATCATAGATACACCAAATCGTAAATCGTCACACATCCCCGTATAAGCATCAGTATCTACTCTTTTATTAATACTGACATCCTCTTTTGTACTAATATAATATCCCTTACAATAAGGAAAATAATGCCCTAAATAAAAAAAGCCTCTCTCATCATATTCTCCTACGATTCCAATTCCTACGTCCTTCATAAATTCTCTTTTAAATTCCGCTAACCGAATTTTATTTCCCAAATCTACCATATGTCGCTCCGTAGGCTCTTCCATTACCATTCCCACAATCTTCTGAAAATCTGCACGATTTTTCACATCACTAAAACCGATTGCTCTCAAATAACTATGCACCAAATCACCTCCCCATAAATTAATCTTCATCTTCTAAAATCTGTTTTTTCCACTTTCACTGAAATCTAAACAAATCTACGCATTTGCTATTCTTACCTACTATTATAAGCAAAACAAAATAAAGTAGCAAGCAAAAAAACACTGTGTAAAGACTCCTCTACACAGTGTTTTTGTTTATAAATTTTTCTCCAAATTTATACTGTCATTCATATTAGCTGCCTTTGGCAACCGTAATACCGCTTTAAATAGATCCCCATCTATCTCTACATAAAATTCTCCATTTTGAAGCTTTGCAAGACTTTGTGAAATATCTAATCCTAACCCGCTTCCTTCTGTATTTCTAGACTGGTCACCTCTTGTAAAACGCTCCATTAATTCATCTGCACTAATATTTAGCTCCACACTTGAAATATTTTTAATCGTTAGTTCTACAAATGTTTCCTGGCTGGTTGCATCCACATATACACGACTTCCTGGTAATGCATACTTTGATACATTTCCCAGAAGATTTTCCAAAATACGCCATGCTCGTCTGCCATCCGCCCTAACAAAAAACTGCTTTTCACCAACGTTGTTACGAATATCTAAATCAGCCTTTTCCAATTTTTCAGAATATTCTCCCAATGCCTGATTCACTAAAGAACCAAGATCAATATTGGAAATATCCATAGACATTGCTCCGCTGGTCGCTTTTGCTGCCTCAAACAAGTCATCTGTTAATACTTTCAAACGCTGTGATTTTTGATCTAATACCTCAACATACTCCTTTACTTTATCTGGCTGTACATCTTCCTTCTTTATCAAATCTACATAGGTAATAATAGAAGTCAAAGGCGTTTTTATATCGTGTGATACATTAGAAATCAATTCCGTTTTTAACCGTTCTGACTTCAACATTTCATTTACGGACTTTTCCAATCCTTCTGATAAGGAGTTAATATCTTTTGCCATATCATTCAGCATATCTTCCTTCCCATCCGTAGGAAGCTGATACGTTATTTCACCATTTTTTACACGCTTTATACCTTCTCGGATAGTTTGTAACTTACTCAGATGACGACTTAACACACTTGCAGCGGCAACCATAATTACTACCAGAACTACTTGCATAAAGGCTAGCCAAGTAAGACTTTCCGTTGCAAATCCAATAAATTCTGCAAACAACCAGCCTCCACAAATGACTACATATAGAATTATAACAGTTTTGTTTGCCTTTGATTTTGCAATACATCTATTTACTGCACAAACGCCTCTTCCCAAGATAGACTGTCGTAACAGGATTCCTCCTTTTCCTTTTCTAATAAGTGAACATAAAAATTGTACAACGATTATAACACAAAGTGCAATTAATGCTAATCCTCCCCATATTGCCACTGCATGATTTTCGTAAGTATCTGTTGAGCCTATAAACTCACTCAAAGCATTTACTTCTGTGACAAACAACACATATCCACTTATCACGCAGGTAATAATCGTTATTATTTGAACTTCTGTATACCATCGGTCTATTACCAAATATTGTATTTCCTCTGTTCCTGCCTTTCTTCCACATACATAGAATAAAAGGAACAAAATAAAGATAAACAAGATTCCAACCGCAACCATAGTAGTTACCTGCCGTTCTGCAATTTGCATGTGAGCATCTTCCTGCTGCTTCTCCTTGTCATACTGTTTCATGTACACACCTTGGGTAGTATTATATAAATCCTTACTCACACCTATATAAACACTATATTTGCTTGGTGTATTAAGCACAGCCGAAACAGGAATAGAAATCTTCTTCTGCGTATCCGTACTGTCATATCCTTCATAAAGCACTTTGGTAATGAAAGCATTTAAATACTCTTTTTCTTTTTTGGTTAATTGTTGATTATACACTTCCTGCAACTTTGTTTCTTTCTGCTGCTTTTCCCTTTTAGCAACGTATTGGTCGTACTTAGTCATATCTTCATTATCAAAACTTGTATTATTTTCTATATCATAATACACACCATTATATGTGTCATAGACTAATCCTGTGCTGCTGTCATACTCTAAAGCATCATATTCTAGACCTTCCTTATTAGCAAATTGTTCTAACATCTTATCAGTAAAGTTACTTTTTAAATCCTCTAATTCCTGACTGTCATATAATTTATACAAAATCTGCTTTATAGTTTCCTGATTTTCTGTATCCTGCAAATACGCACTATACAATCCATTCTGTACATTTTCCTTATATACACTTATCTGATTTACCATATTTTGTGCAATATACTTTGCATATGTTTGATTCCCTTTGCACAGTTTTTCAATAATAGAATTTACAGACAACCAGCCAAAATTACTTTCTTCTGAGTAATCCTCTTCATAAGTATCTACATCCTCTTCTGTATATGACTCATCTTCACCTTCAGATATTTTTCCCTGATCATAAGACATTACTCCATTAAAGCCATATTTACTCGTATACTTATCTCCATAATAGTTTTTCCATTGTTTTATATAAGTATCTCCACTCAAATATCCCTTATATAATGCATAAATTGGAATATTTTTTATATTGTCTGTATCTTGTTTACAATTTGCAATAGTTGTTTCTTTTCCTTTTTCATCACTCCTTTTAATTTGGTATTGAAAGTCTCCCGCTCTACTTTCCATTTCCTTCTTTTTTTCTTTTACCGTTTCACCGCTTTGACACTGACTGGCAATTGCATAATCTAAAACAGAAGACAAACCTAGTTGAATTTTGTTTGTTAATTGTCGATTTCCAAACAAATTAACATAACTATGCCACATTGACTCCTCTTTGTTTCCTGAAGATTTTTGCAATGTCTTAACTGTAGCCATACCAAGCAACATTTCTACAATAATACATGCCACCAGTAATGCATTTAAAACAATTCTTACTGGCACGCTCCTACTAAATCTTTTCCACTTTGTATCCAACGCCCCACACCACCTTTACATATTTGGGTTCTTTTGCATTAATTTCAATCTTTTCTCGAATTCTTCTAATATGTACGGACACCGTATTTTCCGCATTTACACAAGGCTCCTTCCAGACCTTCTCGTAAATCTGATGAATTGAATATACTCTTCCTGCATTTTCTGTTAAAAAGGCTAATATTCCAAACTCCACTGGTGTCAGTTTTTTCTGTTCTCCATCTACCCAGACCTCATGGGTGTCTAAGTTTATTTCAAGGCTACCCGTTCGCACAATATTATTTTTTTCTTGTTCCTCCATACTACCTAAACGAGTATAACGCCTTAACTGGCTTTTTACCCTTGCCAGCAATTCCAATGGATTAAAGGGTTTTGTCACATAATCATCTGCTCCCACATTTAACCCAAGCACTTTATCATAATCTTCTCCCTTTGCTGACAGAATAATAATTGGAATATTTTTTTCTTCCCTAATATGCATGGTTGCCTTAATTCCGTCCATTTTAGGCATCATAATATCCATTAAAATTAGATGAAGTTCTTCCTTTTTTACAATTTCTAATGCTTCAATTCCATTTTCCGCCCGAAGCACTTCATAACCTTCATTTGTTAAATAAATCTCCAGTGCATCTGCTATGGATTTTTCATCTTCACATACTAAAATTCGATACATTTTTTTACCTCTTTCTACTTGTGGATTTCTTGCTAGCATTTTTCTTCCTTCCACACTATATACTATATACTACGATTCTTAAGAAACATCATAATAAATTCCTAAGAAATTCTTAAGATTCTTTTTTTATATTCAATTCGTTCTGCTGCATGTCAATGCTATTTGCAATTCACTTCAATACTTGCTCATAATAAAAGCAACACTGCTTTTTTATTTTTTTATCTTAATTTTCTTGCCAATCCAAATTCCTTTTGCATCCTCTCCATGACCGATGCTCTGTGTCTTTGCAATTGGTATCTCTCTATGCCTGCAAAACGGCAATATAAGTTCCTTTATTTTATCCTTTCCAGATTGTTTTTCTAACTGCGAAAACGTTCCAAGTAAAACTCCCGCAACCTTTTCAAATGCCCCCATCTGTTCTAATTGATTTAGATAAGTAAGCACTAATGTAACGTCCCCACTTCTTGCTTCCAACAATAACAACTTATCCTGCAAATCTGGTAAATACTCTGTTCCTGCCAGCTTTAAGAAACATCGAATATTTCCACCTACAACAATACCTTCCATTTGCTTTCCCTGATAAAATATCCAGTTATGCTTCCAGGGTTTTTTTTCTATAAATTCCTGCTTAACATACATCTCCTGCTCTGCCTTATCCGCATACAACAAATTACGAACCTGATACAATACCCCAGGATTCCCTGTTTTTGCATAAATAGCATTTAATATTACAGTTAAATCTGAATATCCTACAAATGGCTTCTCACATTCCTTTATTTTATTATAATCTAAATACCCTAAAATCTCATTGGCAAGATTTCCACCACTTACATCAAAAATACAAAAGTTATCCACATCTTCATAGCCTTTCATTAACATTTGGGCACGTTCTTTTGGTGTACCAGAATGCCCCTCTCCCCTGTCATATAAGCACTCTCCTACATCTGCCAAAATGCCTATTTGATTTAACTTTTCTATTAAATGCTGTATTTCTTCTTTCCTTTCTACTCCTATTCCATCGGAACATGCCGTTAAAACAGTTCTCTTTCCGTTATCTTTACACATTTTTGTTTCCCCACTTTACTAAATAGTCAAGGATATTCGCAATCCGCGTTGCTACTTACTCATATAAAAGCGGCACTACGTGCCTTACGAGATACGGGACTTGAACCCCGCACCTCGCACAAGAGCCCCCACCGCCTAAAGGCAGTGGGTTTTCTTGCTCTTTTACAAATAAAATCCCCTTGTATTGTAGTAAAAGTTACCACTTCTATGCAAGTCCTCTTTTCTATTTTTCTAAAAAAAATAAATACTTTCGTTACAGTTCATTGACCTGTGGGCTGTAACATGCTTTCTTTTCCCTTTATGTACAACAATCAATGATATTCGCAATCCGCTTTTATAAATAGTATTTAGATTTTTTTCTAAATAGTTATTGACTTTTTATTTATTCAGAACTAGAATGTATTTAGAAAATTTTCTAAATACTTTTCAAGGAGGTTGCCATGAGTTTTGCCAATACCTTTAAGGCTTTATCTGATCCAGTGCGAAGAGACATCTTAATGCTTCTTAAAAACAAACGCTTGTCTGCTGGGGAAATCGGCAGCAATTTCAATATGACAGGAGCCACAATTTCCTATCATCTTCGGATTTTGAAAAAGGCCGATTTAATAACAGAAGAAAAAGAAAAAAACTTTATTTACTATCAGTTGAATACTTCTGTAGTGGAAGAAACGATGCTTTGGCTTGCTCAATTGCGTGATAATTGACCGATTAGATACTTTATTTTTCACTACAACTAAGGTACTATTAACTTTAACATCTTAATATTTACAAAACAAATAAGACAATAAGATTACGACCAAGACCACTTATCATAGAATGAAAAAAGGTTGTATCAACAAAATATTTTTCAACAAAACAACTTCAAGAGGAGGTTCATTATGAAAAGATTTGAAAAATGGGACACGTACAAAAAAAATATTATTATAACGAGCATTTTAATTTTATTGCCTATTTTGGCTGGACTTTTGTTTTGGAATAAACTTCCCGAACAACTTCCTACACACTTTGCTGCAAATGGGGAACCTGACAAATACAGTTCAAAGGCACTTACTGTTTTTGGATTACCTATTCTTGTTCTGGTTATTCACCTATTTTGTGTTGTATTTACATTTCTTGATCCAAGACACAAAAATCTGAGCCCAAAAGTATTTAAGCTAATACTTTATATTTGCCCTGCAGTGTCACTCTTATGCAGTTTTTGCATTTATGGATTTGCACTTCACAATGGAGTAAACACTACACTAGCTACCTTTCTTTTTCTTGGATTACTGTTTATTGCTCTAGGAAATTATCTTCCTAAATGCCAGCAGAACAACACAATTGGCATTCGCATTCCTTGGACACTAAACAATTCCGATAATTGGTATCATACCCATCGTCTGGCTGGATGGATTTGGGTATTCGGTGGTTTTATTATAGTATTTTGTTCACTGCTTGAAATTGAACACTTATATATGATACTAATAGGAGTACTTGCACTTATGGTACTAATTCCTATTTGTTATTCAGGTTTTCTATACTATAAAAAGAAATAAGAGATAGCAGAAAACAAAAACACAATGGAAGCACCTTTCATATATTTATTAACTTGACTGATTTATTTAAGCAAAAGGAGCAAGCCTTATATCGCATTGATGTAAGACTTGCTCCTCTTTTTATACGCATGCTTTTTATAAGATGATGTCTAACTATAAGACACACACTCTGCACGTTTCAACTGAATAATTAATCTCTTCCAGCAATTACCTCGCGACCATTCATATATTTACGAAGTGCTTCTGGAATTACAACGGTTCCATCTGCCTGCTGATAATTTTCCAAGATTGCTGCAGTTGTTCTACCAATAGCAACTCCACTACCATTTAAAGTATGAATGAATTGTGCCTTATCCTTTGCACTATCCTTGTACTTAATGTTTGCACGTCTTGCCTGGAATGCTTCAAAGTTTGAGCAACTTGAAATCTCTACATATCTACCATAAGATGGCATCCATACTTCAATATCATACTTCATTGCTGCAGTAAATCCTAAATCTCCCATACAAATCTTTACCACACGATATGGTAAACCAAGAATTTGTAATACTTCTTCTGCATCTCCTGTCAAACGCTCTAATTCATTATAAGAATCCTCTGGTTTACAAAATTCTACTAATTCAACCTTGTTGAACTGATGCTGACGAATCAATCCTCTTGTATCACGACCTGCAGAACCAGCTTCAGCGCGGAAACATGCTGTATATGCACAATGCTTAATTGGAAGTTTTGTTCCATCTAAAATTGTCTCGCGATACATATTTGTTACAGGTACTTCTGCAGTAGGAACAAGGAAATATTCCTTTCCATCACCTGTTACCTTATATGCATCCTCTTCAAATTTTGGTAACTGACCTGTACCTGTCATACTTGCTCTACTTACCATAAAAGGAGGAAATACTTCTTCATAACCCTGTTTTTCATGCACATCAAGGAAGAAGTTCATAATGGCTCTCTCAAGCTTTGCACCTAATCCCTTATAAAAAGTAAAACGAGCACCACTTGTCTTTGCACCCATTTCAGGGTCTAAAATATCTAAATCTTTACCGATATCCCAATGTGCCTTTGCTTCAAAATCAAATTTTGTTGGCTCACCATACTTACGAATCTCTACATTTTCTTCATCACTTTTTCCTGCTGGAACAGATGGATGAGGAATATTTGGTATTGTAAGCATCCATGCATCTAATTCTTCATCTACTGTACGAACCTGTGCATCTAAATCTTTAATCTTATCTGATAACTGTTTCATCTCTTCAAATAAAGCAGTTGTATCTTTTCCTTCTTTTTTCATAATAGGAACTTGCTTTGATGCTTTATTTTGTTCACTCTTTAAAGCTTCTACTTCACCAAGTAATGCTCTTCTCTTTGCATCTAAATCCTTAAATTTGCTTAAATCAAATTCCTCATTTCTTGTAGATAATGCTTTTTCTACACCTTCAAAATCACTTCTCAATAACTTGATATCTAACATGTTTTTACTCACCTTTCTTATATAAAATAGTATAAATTTCAATTGTTGTATCATGTTCCACCTAAGTCAAGGATATTTCACAATCCACTTTGCTACTTTCTCATATAAAAGTAGCACTGCTTGCCCTACGAGGTATGGGGGTTGAAGGTCTCACCTCGTTCAAAAGCATCCAATGCCGAAAGACAGTGGGTTTTCTTGAACTTTTATAAAAACCGTAAGGTTAAAGCATAGGCTAAAACACTGTCATACAATGCGTTTTTGCTCTATAGAATAACTTTTATTCCTATAAAGTAAAAAAAGAATTCACTTTCCCCCTGCTATGGGACGAAAGGAATTCCGCGTTGCCACCCAAATTGTCTTTTATTCTTTAAAAGACCTCTTGTTAGTAAGATAAAGGTTACCACCCTTCCAGCTCCTCACCGGCTTATAAAGGAAGTGGAACAACAGGTTTCTTTTATCAACTTACACCAACCGTTGACTCTCTGAAAAAGTCCACCTATCTTAGCTTCCTAATTTTTTCAATATTAAGAATCATCTAAAATGACAATTCATTTTTACATTTATTATTTCCTTCTCTTGTTTCTTTTACACCTATAAAATGCAAAAAGAAAAGGCTGTTAATAATACAATTTATCAACAACCTCAATTATATCGCAATACATTACAAATTGCAACTTAATTTCTATATTTCTTCTAATGTATCTTCAATAAAAACATTTAATTCTTTTAATAAATCCTTCTCCAGCCATTCTTTACAAACCTTTCCCTCTGAATCCTTTAAAATACGGATTATCGGTCTGGTAGGCTGCTCCTTATTTTGTCTTAAAACAATGCCTGTTTCACCGTAATTTGTAGTAACTATAGTTCCCGTCGGATAAGCTGCAATACTAGTATTAAATACTTTGGCAACCTTCAAATCAAATTTTATTCCTGCATTAGACATAATATATTCTATTGCCTCATGCACCTTCATACATGGAGAAAAAACACCATAAATCAATCGGTCAAACGTATCGCATACAGCTACAATCTTAGAACCCATTCTCATTTTTTCTCCATCGATATGCATTGGGTAACCTGTTCCATTTACATATTCATGGTGGTGCAAAATAATATCCTTTGCAGTATTGGATAGCCATTTTTGATTTTCAATGGCAGTATATCCATAAATAACATGCATTTGCATTTCCTTTTTCTCTTTATCAGAAAAATCAGTATATTTTTTATCCTTGATTTCTGTATTGACATAAGTATAACCAATATCATGCAACAAACTGCCTACTGCAATTTCTCGAATCTTTTCTTTTTTTAAATTCATCCGCAATGCAATAAATACTGCTAATGCTGCAACATTAATCGAATGAGAATACGCACTTTCTGACTTTTGTCTCACTCCACTTACATTAAACATAATTTCCGGTTCTTCCAAAAGGTCCACAATAATCTCCTGTGCAACCTCCTTTAAAACCTCCAGTTTACTATTTCCACAGTAAACAAATTTATCTAATGTCTCCTGTACTTCCTTTTGACATTGCTCTTTGATTTTAATTTCTGTAATATCCTTTTTTTCAATTCCCTCTGCATACGCATCATCTACATAAATATGTTGAATCCCTAATTCCTCTAACCTATGCACATACTCTTTTTTCAAGACAACACCTGCAGACATGAGTAACGTATCATAATCGCTAATAATATCCTGCGCCAATATTTCGTCACCTTTTATCGCTTTTATTGCTACTTTTCTCATATCCCGACACTTCTCTCCACTTTATACTATATGACATCCAGCTTCTTACAGTTTTGAATTAAGAGCCATCTCCAAAGCTTCTTTTTCTTCCTCTGCCAAAATGACAAAAGATTCCCCTTTAATTATCTCTTTTACATATGTATAGCATCCCTCTCTTGTGCTATGCATAGAATTAATAATAAATCCGTCATTCTTATCATTTAACATTGCTAATGCAAAACTTAATTTTCCACCCATCTCAAATGCATCATATCTTACGACTCCTACTTTTTGATAGGTATATAACAATGTCTCATCAATCTTCTCTAATCGAGCATCAATCTGTTTTGTTTTTTCTATCAATGCATCTACCTGACCAAATTTTCCTGCAAATGCTTTTTCCAAGCTGACGGCATTCTCTCCCTGCATAAACTGTTCATATTTCTTTTTCAAACGGCTATTCTTATTAAATAAAACAAGAATCAAAATGAATAATAATAATGTTACCGCAGCCAGTCCAATTACAACAAAACTACCATCTATTCCTATTGTATCAAATAATTCCATTTTTCTCTACCCATATCCTTTCTTATTTTTTGTTCTTTTTTAGCATATGTATTGAAATACACATTTATTTTTCTATAGACATTAACAATTCAATGATACGTTCCAAATCTTCCGGTGAATAGTATTCAATCTCTATTTTTCCTTTTTTCTTTGATTTTTTCTGTATAGATACTTTTGTTCCCATTACATTCTTTATTTTTTCTTCTAAATCTTTATAGAACAACTCCATTTTGTCTGTCTTTTTCTCTTTTGGTTCCTTTGGCTCTTTTTGAAGTTTTCGTACCAATGCTTCTGTTTCACGTACACTCATCTTTTCGTCAAAAACTTTTTGTGCAACAATCTCCTGCTCTTTTGCATCTTCAATTGGAATCAATGCTCTTGCATGTCCACTGCTAATCATTTCCTCAATAAGCATTTCCTGTACCTTAGGACAAAGCTTTAATAAACGCATGGAGTTAGTAATTGCAGTCCTACTCTTTGAGATACGTTCTGCCAATTCATCCTGCTTTAACTTGTATTCACTGATTAACTTCTGATATGCCATTGCTTCCTCAATTGGATTTAAGTCTTCTCTCTGTATATTTTCAATAAGAGCAATTTCTATTACTTCCTGAGAAGAATAATCTTTTACAATAGCAGGAACTTCTTTTAATCCTGCTATTCTAGCAGCTCTCCAACGTCTTTCACCTGCTATAATTTCATAGCTTTTACCCTTTTTTTGTAATAGTAACGCCTGCAATACGCCATATTGTTTAATAGAATCGGCTAATTCCTGTAAAGAATCCTCATTAAACTTTCTTCTCGGCTGTTCCCGATTAGGTTCAATGTCCGTAATTTTTATCATTGTTTCTCTGGACATATTTTCTTTTGAAACTTCTTTACTACTGCTTTTCATTGGTTCTTTGGAAATCTTTTTGGGAATCATTGAATCTAATCCCTTTCCTAATCCCATTGATTTTGCCATTTTTTAAGCTCCTTTCCAGTTTTATTTATGTTAGGTAATTATAATTCTATAGTCTCTAAATCTCTTGGAATATATATGTCCCCACTAAAATAACATTGCCCCTCTTTTACATATAGTTCCTTTCGGTTTTCTATATTTTTATCCTCTGTATGATAAAGCAATAAATTTTTAACTTCTAATTGCTCTGCAATCTGACATGCATCCTTTACAGTAGAATGCTGTTTTTCATAAGGATGAAATATATTTGCTTCTGAATGTAGGCAAAATGCTTCATGCAAAAGCCACTTACTTCCTTTAATATAATCTTTTTCCTGTCCATGATATGGTTCATCTCCACAACATGTCAACTTCTCACCGTTAGTAATCTCCATACAAAACCCAAATTGCTTCGCCTTTACAGAATGAATATCAAAAAAACGAACCGTATGTGTTAAAATTGTTTTCTCCTCTCCATCCTCTACAATGACAAAATGCAATCTATTATCAAAAAACTGGGTTTCCTTTTTTAACAACAACTTGCCCGTTATTTCTTTTAATAATTCAATTACTTCATCATGCGCATAAATAGTAACCTCACCTTCATATGTGTTATGAAGCATTCCCTGACAAATCATTCTTATCATCCATACAATTCCCAATAAGTGATCAATATGTTTATGAGTAACAAAGATATGTTTAATTTGTTTCCAATCAATTTTTACTTTTTCTAACTGCTGAAAGAGCTGATTACCACCACCTCCATCAACCAGAAAATAGTCCTCATTTTCCTGTAAAACAAAACAGGTATTATAACATTTTGTCACAATAGCATGCCCTGTTCCAAGCATTGTAAGTTTCATATAATTCCTCCATAGTTTTATAAATAACGATTTTCTATCTATGTCTGAATACAATAAAAACAATTATAAGAAGTATACACCATGATAAAATAACAGGTATAGAATAATACCACTTTTTTGAAATTTTTCTATTCTTCATATTTTCTGCCTTCAATCTACTTCTTTCTAAAATAGCTTTTGGAATAAGCTTTACAGTCAGAGCAATTAGCAAAGGCAATAAAATAACATCATCTAAATACCCAAGTATAGGAATAAAATCAGGAATAAAGTCTATGGGTGAAAGCGCATAAGCTACTGTAATACCTACCATTATTTTAGCAACAACTGGAGTTTCTTTATCTTTTAAAGCAAACAATAAAGCTGGTATATCTGCCTTTATTTTCTTTACACTATTTTTCCAGCTCATGCCTTACCTCTTCAAACCATTGCACCTTTTTAGGATTATATTCATGTTTTCCTATATGCTTTTCCATCCAGACCATATTATACCAATTATTAAACTTATAACCACATTTATAAAATTCACCAACAAATCTATAACCCAATTTTTCGTGAAATTTTACACTGTCCTTTGATAAATATTTATCTTCCACAGATGGATATGCAATACAGGCATTTAGATTTAATATATTTTGCTTTTTCAAATTCTTTTCTAAAGCATCATAAAGGATTCTGCCAATTCCTAATCTCTTTTTATCTTCTTTTACATATATACTGGTTTCTACAGCCCAGTCATAAGCAGCTCTTTCATGAAAAGTGTTTGCATATGCATAACCAACAATCTCACCGTCTTTTTCTGCAACTAAATAAGGGTACTGTTTTTCTATTTTCTTTATTCGATTTCGAAATTCTTCTATAGAAGGTACCTCATATTCAAAAGTAATTGCTGTATTTTTTACATAAGGAGCATATATTTTCAATAGTTCTTTTGCATCCTGTTCAGATGCCACTCGAATTGTTATTGACTTTTTCACTTCTACTACCTCCAAACATAAGTCCTTGCTACTCAAATTTATACGAAAACATTATGGTGATGTTTCACGTGAAACATTTTTACTATTCCATCTCCGCATTTTCAATTACTTCCTCTGCCAAATCACGATACGCCTCTGCCCCTGCTGATTTTGTATCATATAATGTAATTGGCTTTCCATGGCTCGGTGCCTCGGCAAGTCTGACATTTCGTGGAATAATAGATTTATAGACTGTTTGATTCAAGTTTTCCTTAACATTTTCAACAACTTGCAATGAAAGATTTGTTCGTGCATCATACATGGTAAAAACAACACCCTCAATTTCCAAAGTCGGATTTAAACGTTCTCGAACCAAATTAATTGTATGAATAAGCTGGGATAAACCCTCTAAAGCAAAATATTCACACTGAATAGGAACTAATACGGTATCCGCTGTTGTCATAGCATTTACAGTGAGCGTATTCAAAGAAGGTGGACAATCAATAATAATAAAATCATAATTATCTCTTACTTTTTCTATTTGCTTCTTTAATATAAATTCCTTATCTTCAATTCCAATTAACTCAATTTCTGCTCCTGCAAGATTAACATTAGAAGAAAGCAGGGAAACATTTTCTAAAACATTTTCAATAATACATTCTTCCAGACTACTTTCTTCAAGAATAAGCTCATACACCGTATTCTCTACTTCATTTTTATCAATTCCCAGTCCACTTGACATATTTCCTTGCGGATCAATATCAATCGCCAATACTCTTTTTCCTTTTTCCGCCAGACAGGCTGATAAATTCGTCGCAGTTGTTGTCTTGCCTACACCACCTTTTTGGTTTGCAACAGCAATAATTCTACCCATAAACCACTCCTCATTTCTTAATTAAGTCCTTATAATATGTAAATTGCGCTACTACTTTAAGCTTTAACTAAAACCTTTTATACAGAAATAAATATAAAACAAAGCACACTTGCTCTATCGGACAAACTTTCCTATAAAACGGATATGCCTGCTTTGCAGGCATCCAATACATGAAAGTCAGATATTAACACATCTGCCCAAATCCGCAATCCGTCCAAAAAACGGGCTACTTGCTTCATACGATTATGTTGTCAAATATTTATAGTTCTTAGTAATCTCTGCTCCCAGTTCGTTTCTGTCACGCAGTCGCAGTTGTCAAATGTCTATAGTTCTTAGTAATCGAGCTTGCACGAATTGTAGACGTTTGCCAACACTTTCATAGTAAATAAAAATGTTTCACGTGAAACATTCAAAAGCAAGAATTCACGCAAACATTATTATAGCACCTTTCCATATCTATATCTATATAAATAACGGATTTTGTTACAACTATTTTAATAATCAGCACGCCAATTAAAAAATTTAGTAACAGTACACTTAATTTACTTTACTATTCTATAAGAAATCTGCACATTTTTATAAGTCTACATATAACAAGTTCTTTACACCAATATTCTTAATAACAAATAAAGGACTTTTGCACTATTTTTTATTCTTACCAAAAGCAAGTTTCAAGCATAGTCTAAAAATCTGGCTACAAGACTTTTAGAAAAAACAAACTGATGCAATGTTTGATTGTTTGAATGCTACCATCTTCTGCAAGCTATAATTCTTGTAAAATATTTTTAGTTATAGGATATAGTTTTGTACATATAAAAAAAACCTGTAGATGAAATCTTCATTTACAAGTTTTTATCTAAATATTATAAAAATCACGAGTGAATAATGCTTTACAAATTGTTCTGTTTTATATCTCCACAAATCCACTTTTTATAGCATAAACGGCTGCTTGTGTTCGGTCTGATACATTTATCTTACGAAAGATATTAGAAACATGATTTTTTACTGTTTTTTCACTTATAGAAAGTTTATCTGCAATCTCCTTATTATACAATCCCTCTGCTATCAATTTAAGCACTTCCATCTCACGTTTTGTAAGACCTTCTTCATTCTCATCTACCCTAGAATCTAACCGTTTCATAAGCAACGGTGCTAATGATGGCTGAATATAATTTTCTCCATGATATACAGAAAAGATAGCTTTTCTTAATACTGCAAGCTCTGAATCCTTTAGTACATATCCATTTACTCCAATTTCAATTGCTTTTAATAAATACTCCACTTCATTATGTATTGTTAAAATAAGAACTTTGCGTCGAATGCCACTATCTTTCATTTTCTGTAACATTTCAAGTCCATTCATCTTTGGCATATTTACATCTAACAAGATCACATCAGGGTCCGTTTTCTCCACAACTCTAATCCCTTCTTCTCCATCACTGGCTTCTCCAATGATTCTAATGTCTCCATCCATTTCTAATAATTGCTTTATTCCTTCTCGAACCATAACATGGTCATCCACAATTACAACCTGCACTTGTTCCATGTAAAATACCTCCCTCTTATTTTAACAACCCCAAACAATATCACTAATTACTAAACTTTTTCTTCGGCATTTCTTCCAATACACTATACGGAATAGAAACAACCACTTTTGTGCCATTTCCCGGACTACTATCTATTGAAAATGTTCCAGACAACAACTGCGCTCGCTCCTGCATAATAGACAAACCAAAACCTGAACTTTTCTTTTCATCTCCATTTCCAATCTGACTTTTATCAAACCCAATACCATCATCTTTTATGGAAACTTCAATTTCATCTTCCCAATAGGCAATTAATATAGAAACGTTTTTTGCTTGCGAATACTTAAAAATATTATTGCAAGCCTCCTGAATAATACGAAAAATAGTCAATGTTACAACAGATGGCAAATCAATTTCATCACTTTCAGAAGTCACTCGAATCTGGAACTTCATATCCTCATGTTCCGCTTTATTTTCCTCCACAAATCTCTGAATCGTAGGAACTAATCCTAAATCATCTATGGACATTGGACGCAAATCATATATAATTCGCCTCATATCATCAATGGAATCTCGAATACTGTCCATCATAGCTACCAGCTCTAATTTTACTTTTACAGTATCTTTATCAATCATTTTACTGCAATACTCCGTTTTATGGACTATATTCGTCAAACTCTGTACAGTAGAATCATGCAAATCTCTGGCAATTCTTTTTCGTTCCATTTCCTGTGCTTCCAAAATGGAAATTCCGCTTGCTGTAAAATTATCCTTTACAACTTCTTCCTCTTCTTCTTGATCAGGATTGTGCTCCTTCATAAATAACACAATCTTCCCCATTGTATTTATTCTCTGGTTAATCTCCTTTAATTCCGTCTTTATCCGTTCTGTTTCTTCCCGTTCGTTAATAATACTTTGTGTGATTTCTTCCAATTTTTCCCTATTTTTAGCGCTGACAGGATTAAAAAAACTTATATTATCTTTTAATTTTTCTTCAATTACGACCTTCTCACGACAAAGAGATTCAACCTTTCTGTGAGAATCTTCCAACTGTCGTATTACTTGATTCTGTTTACCTTCTATTTCCATTAATATTTCTCGCAGAAATATTTCCATCTCCTCATGCTCTGTCAAAATAAAACCTCCCAGGAAAAATCAGCTTTTATACTATATATCGGCATATTGCGCCAATTTTTATACCTATAAATTATTATATATTACCACTTAACATTTGTAAAATAAATTCCCCTAAAATTTATTGTAACTATTCCATATTTTGTTTATAATAAAATAGATACGTTAGAAAATATTTGTAAAATTATCATTTACATGTACATGCAATCACGTATTTTCCTTGACAGTATATGGCAAGGCCGAACTTTATCGTTAATTAGAAATGGGAGGGTTATTATGAAACGTCAAAAGAAAACATTACTGGAAATTATAGGTAGTAGTATTTTTACATTATCATCTATCTATGCATTAAATCATATTATATTTTTCCTCGCTACCAGACGCGAACAGCTTATTGCTAAAAGCGGCAACTTTTATAAACATCATCATGGTAAAATGTACTATGAAAAAAGGGGAAATGGTTCTCCAGTCCTTTTACTGCATGATTTAAATTGTTGTAGTTCATCTTATGAATGGCAGGAAGTTGTAAATTCCTTTGCACAAAAACATACCGTTTACACTGTAGATTTATTGGGCTGCGGACGTTCTGATAAACCTCGCATTACCTATACCAGCTATCTATATGTACAACTCTTATCTGATTTTATTCACGAAGTAATTTGCGATACACCAGATGTAATCGTAACAGGAAACACAGTTCCGATTGCTATTATGTGTGAAAAACTTCATCCTAATAGTTTTTCACATATGATTTTTGTAAACCCTTTAGATTTTGAGAAAGCAAGCAAACTGCCAAATACCATTGACAGCTATAAAAAAGACTTATGGAATGCACCTATCTTAGGAACACTCGCTTATTGTATTTACACTTCAAAATCTGCACTTTTAAAACGTTTTCGTTCTGAGTATTTTTTCCTCAGACCTTCCAAAGAATTGCGATATCTTCGTCGATACCATGAAGCTGCTCATTTAAAAGGAAGCTCTAGCAAATTTTTACATTCCAGCATACGCTGTCATTACCTGGGCTGCAATGTAACAGAAGTGTTTACCGAACTTGATGTATCTGCCTGCGTTATTCTTGGGGATGCTATGGAATATACAACAGATATTTCAGACTGGGCTGTTTTCCTCAACCCTAGAACAGAAGTAGCCATTCTTCCAGATAGTAAATACTTGCCTCAGATTGAAGCTGCTGATGAATTTGTCGAAATTTGTGAAACATTCTTTACGAATAATACGATTGAGTAATAATCAACAACACGATTTTACATTTTGAAGTTATCACAACCGTAACTATTACATTTCAGATAACTAAAATCTTACTTACATTACTCATATCATATAGTGCAAAAGGGCGTAATAATAACGCCCTTTTCTTATACATTTAATACTTATTATAGTGGTGCCTTCGAAGGCTTTCCTCCACCTCTTGGATATTTCTTATTTGTACTTTCTTCCTTGTCAATTACAATTAAAGCTCGTTTAATGTCTGAATCAGGTAATTGAAACTCCTCTATTGATGCCAATGTACCACCTAATGTTAAGATTGCATGATCTGCCTGATCTAATTCTTCCTCTATATCACCTGATTTATAAGAAACAAAACTTCCTCCTACTTTAACAAACGGAATACAATATTCTGATAAAGTAGCTAAATTTGCTACAGCTCTAGATACAACTAAATCAAAAGCTTCTCTATATTTTCCCTTTTGTGCAAATTCCTCTGCACGACCATGATATGCCTCAATTCCCTTTAGTCCCAATTTTTCAATTACTTCCTTTAAAAAATTGATACGTTTATTCAGAGAATCCAATAGAACAATTTTCATCTGTGGAAAAGCGATTTTTAGCGGAATTCCTGGAAAACCAGCACCTGTTCCTAAATCCAACACATACATTCCATCTTCAATTTCTGCCGCATATACCAGTGACAAGCTATCCAAAAAATGCTTTTGTACAACTTCTTCCCACTCAGTAATACCAGTTAAATTCATAACCTTATTCTTTTCAACTAACAACTCATAATATGCAATAAACTGTTGAAACTGTTTCTCTGTTAATTCGATTTCTAACTCCTTTAAACCATCTTTAAACGCATCTAAAGAATACATATTTTTGCCTCCATTCTTACTGAATTTTATAAGCAATTTCTCTGCTAAATCTATTTTTTATACAAGTACCACAATATTATAAAACATTTCTAATCAAAATATCTTTTCAAGGTCTATCATACTGTTACCTTAATTTACAGTCCCCTCTCCTAACATTCTTTTGCTTTATGATGATACTGCTCTAAATAAACAAGCAATACAGATATATCTGCTGGAGAAACTCCAGAAATACGTGATGCCTGACCAACTGATTCAGGACGAATTTGATTCAATTTTTGCTTTGCCTCTAAACGCAAACTGTAAATATCATCATAATCAATGTTCTGTGGAATCTTCTTTTTTTCCATTTTTTTAAACTGCTCTACCTGTTTTAGTTGTCTTTTGATATATCCTGCATATTTTAATTGAATATTGACCTGTTCTACGATATCCTTGGTCAATGGTTCTCTATTTTTATCAATTGCTTCTAAGTATTCATATTTTAATTCTGGTCTGCGAATCAATTCTGCCAAAGTAGCTCCAGAATTCAATGGGGTACTATTATAGGATTCCAGCAACTCATTTACCTGCTTGTTAGCACCTACTGTAACCTTCTCTACACGAGCAATCTCGTCCTTTACTGCCTGCTGCTTATGCAGAAACTGTTTGTATCTTTCCTCATCAATTAAACCAATTTCATGTCCAATTGGAGTAAGACGTACATCCGCATTATCCTGACGTAATAACAGACGATACTCTGCTCTGGATGTCATCATACGATACGGTTCATGGGTTTCTTTTGTAACCAAATCATCAATCAATACTCCAATATATGCCTGACTTCGATCTAATATTAACGGTTCCTTTCCTAACAATTTTTGAGCCGCATTAATACCAGCCACTAATCCCTGTGCCGCAGCCTCCTCATAACCGGAACTTCCATTAAACTGCCCACCACTAAACAAACCTTCCACTTTTTTAAATTCCAGCGAAGGTTTTAATTGCATAGGATTTATACAATCATATTCAATAGCATACGCATTTCTTACAATCTTTGCATGCTCCAGTCCTGGCACAGAACGGTACATTTTCACCTGTACATCCTCTGGTAAAGAGCTAGACATACCACCAATATACATTTCATTGGTATAATTTCCTTCTGGTTCAATAAAAACCTGATGTCTGTTTTTATCTGCAAAACGTACAACTTTGTCTTCAATAGAAGGACAATATCTTGGTCCCGTTCCCTGTATATTTCCGGAATATAATGGAGAACGATCTAAATTATCTCGAATAATCTTATGCGTATCTTCATTGGTATAAGTCAGCCAACAAGATACCTGTTCTTTTTTTATATCCTCTTCTGTATTTGTAAATGAAAATGGAACAATCTCCTCATCTCCAAACTGCTCTGCCATTTTACTAAAATCAATGGAACGTTTATCAATTCTCGCTGGTGTTCCTGTCTTAAAGCGATATAACTCAATACCAAGCTCTTTTAAGCTGTCTGATAAATGATTTGCGGCAGATAATCCGTTCGGACCAGTATAATTACTTACCTCTCCATATACACAACGAGCCTTCAAATATACACCTGTACAAAGCACAACTGCTTTACAAGGATACACCGCACCAGAATATGTCTGCACTCCTGTTATTTTTCTCTCTTCAACAAGAAGTTTTGTTACTTCTGCCTGTTTTAAAGTAAGATTTTCTGTATTTTCAATAACACGACGCATTTCTCTTGTGTAATCCTGCTTATCTGCCTGTGCACGAAGAGAATATACGGCAGGTCCCTTTGACTTGTTTAACATTTTTGACTGAATATAGGTCTTATCAATATTTTTACCCATTTCTCCACCCAAAGCATCAATTTCTCTTACTAAATGTCCCTTTGAACTGCCACCTATGTTTGGATTACAAGGCATTAAAGCTACACTGTCCATACTGACAGTAAACATAATAGTATTTAATCCAAGTCTTGCACATGCCAATGCTGCTTCACATCCAGCATGTCCCGCTCCTACAACACAAACATCATAAGCTTCATATTCGTACATCATGTTTTGTTCCTCTTTTCTCTATTTTCCTACACAAAATTCTGAAAAAATCTTATTAACCAAATCTTCTTCTACTGTTTCTCCGATTACCTGTCCAAGCACCTCATAAGCATTCATTAAATCAATTGAATAAAAATCTTCTGGCATTTGATTCAAAATACTTTCTTTTACCTGCTTTAAACTTTCCAAACCTTCCGCAATGGCTTCTTTTTGTCGCATATTGGTGATATACACTTCATCATTAAAAGAAATCTTTCCCTGATAAAACATTTCTTTTAAGGTATCTTCCAATAAAGGAATCCCCTGCTCCAATTTTGCAGATATTGCCAACACTGTGCAATCTCTTATGTCATAATTTTGTAATTCATTCTGAATATCCTGCTCGGATACAACTACGTCTAAATCCTGTTTATTTAATAACACAACAACTTTTGTTTTTTGCAGTTTTTCCTGAATAAATTCCAAAATCAATCGGTCATTTTCATCCAATGGTCTTGAAGAATCTACCACATACAAAATTAAATCTGCTTGATTCGCAGAATCCCTTGCCTTTTCTACTCCAATCTGCTCTACTACATCCGCAGTCTCACGAATCCCTGCAGTATCCTTTATATGAAGCATTACAGAATCTAGCAAAATTGTCTCTTCTAACGTATCTCTGGTGGTTCCCTCAATATCCGTAACAATAGCTCGTTCCTCTCCTAATAATACATTAAGTAAAGAGGATTTTCCTGCATTTGGCTTTCCAAGAATAACTGTTTCAATTCCCTCTTTTAGAATTCTTCCGTTATCCGCGGATTTGACAAGTTTATTTAAAATCTTTATATTATCTTCTACTCTTACCAAAAGTTCTTCTCCAAAACCATCTACACTAATATGCTCCGGATCATCCAATGCAGTCTCTATAAACGCCGTATCATGTAAAATACTTTCTCTGACCTCTCTAATTTTTTCTAAAACACTTCCTCTTAGCTGTGTCAATGAACTAGATAAGGCATACGAATTTTTTGCATTTATGACATCAATTACGGCTTCTGCCTGTGATAAATCCAAACGTCCATTTAAAAATGCCCTCTTGGTAAATTCACCAGGTTCTGCAGTTCTCGCTCCATATTTTATTACTGTCTCCAATACCTTTCGAGTAACCGTAACACCCCCATGGCAATTAATTTCTACTACATGTTCCCGTGTATAAGTATTTGGTGCCTTCATAATAACAATCAAGACTTCATCTATCAGTTTTTCCCCATCATAAATATATCCATAATGAACTGTATGACTTTGCTGTTCTGAGAGCATTTTTTTCCCTGATTTAGAACGATAAATCCTATCAATAATGTCAAACGCATCTTCTCCACTAATACGAACAATACTAATTCCACCGTTGCTCATACCAGTAGCAACTGCAGCAATGGTATCTGTTTTCATATTTGAATCAAACCTTTCTATGCGAAAAGAAGGGGTTTATACAAACCCCTTCTTTCTCTCTATTCTTTACTGTCTTCCTTAACAGACGTTTCTGTCTCTGTTGGAGCTTCTTTATTTTCTCTTGGCTCAAAATTTCTTTTTTCGTATCCGCCTCTATTGTAATTACTTTTTTTGTAATTTCGGTTATACTTTTTATATCCATTATTTCGATTGTTATAATCACGATATCCCTTTTTCAGAGCAACTACAACTTTACGATTTGGCTCCTCACCTTCACTGTACGTCTCAACCATCTTATCATACTGTAACGTAGAATGAATAATTCGTCTCTCATATGGATTCATCGGTTCTAATTCTACAGGTTTTCTAGTCTTTTTTACCTTGGAAGAAATATTTCTTGCAAGATTCTCCAATGTTTCTTTTCTTCTTGCTCTATAATTTTCGGTATCCAATTTAACTTTACAATAAGTGCTGCTCTCTTTATTTACAACCAAACTGGTTAAATATTGTAAAGAATCCAGTGTCTGTCCTCTCTTACCAATCAGTAAGCCCATATCTTTTCCAATAATATTAATATCAATGCGATTTTCTACGGCATTGCACTGAACTTCAAATTCAGCCTCCACACCCATATGCAGACATACTTTTTTTAGAAACTCTGTTGCAGTTTCTCCAAGTGACTGAATCTCAACACTTTCGTTCTTCTCTTTTACTACCTCAATTTTTTCTTCTGTCGTATCAGCTTGTTCTGCCTTTGTAACACGTTCTATAATTTCCGCTGTCTCTTCATTTTCTTTTAAACGTACTCGAATTTTTGCAGGTTTTGCAAATAATCCTAATAGACCATTTGTTTCTTTTTCAATTACTTCGTAGTCTACGTTATCACTGGAAGTACCAAACTGATCTAAGGCAATATCCAATGCCTCAGCAACATTCTTTCCTGTAAATTCAACCCACTCCATCTTTAATCCCCCTTATTTCAATCCTTGCTTTTATCCATCATGTGTGCAATCGAAGCAATACTTCCCTTTTCATAAGACGCATTATCCTTTGCCTCTTTCTTGCCTGTATCCATTTTGGCAATATCTTTCACACTGGAATTAGTACGCATATTAGCTACACTTTTTATACTTCCATCTGAAGCCTCTAAATGTAGTTTTTCTCTTTTCTTCTGTGCTTTTTCCATATTTTTAGCAATTTCTTCATCCATATCAATCTTGTCCATATATTTATTTACAAAGAATTGCTGGATAATACGAAATGCACTACTTGCCAACAGATATATACCATTACCAATTGGGAACATCAAACAGAAAAATCCTGACATTAAAGGCATGACTGTATTCATGGATTTCATAGTTGCTGCTGATGGATTAGACGGATCAATAGTCTGTTTTGCCATCATAAAATGTGTCTGTACATACTGCAATACAACCGAAAGAATCGGAATAAGCAATCCTGGCCATGGTTTTGTCAAAGGTGTTTCTGCAAGGTTTAAGTTACCGAAAATACCATTTACATGCATAATCTTATCAGCATTTGCAGTTACCACAGAAAGTTGATCTCCTGTAAAGAACTGTGCAAATGCATCCCAATTTTCACGACCAAATTTTGTAAATACATCAATGATATAATTCGAATTGTCTCTAAACGTATCTAATGTAGCACTGCTCCATGTGATCGTACTAACATTCAGACTTTTTCCATTATCTAATAAATATTGTAATGCTTCTTTATTTCCAGTTGTTAAGTTTGCAATTGTCTCATAGATTTCTTTAATCTGTGGTACATATGCAGGAATTGCATAAATAACACGATACAATGCAATGAAAACAATCATTGTAATAATCATCGGCAAACATCCACTGGAAGCTGATGTTCCATATTTTTCATACAATGCTTTCATCTCTTCCTGCTGTGCATACATGGAAGCATTATCTTTCTTTCCTTTATACTTTTCCTGAATCTTTTGCATCTCAGGCTGCATCTTTGACTGCATTTTAGAAAACTTTTGCTGCTTAATTGTAAATGGCAACATCAAAAGATTAATACTAAATGTAAATATAATAATACTTACTGCAGCGTTCTCAATACCAAAATGTGCTAAAAAATTATAAATGGCACTCATAATATAACCGAGTAACTTTGCAATCGGTCCTAAAAACTTGCCACCATACTGTGTCAAATAAAAACTAAACACGTTCTAATCCTCCTTGAGTTTGCTTTTCACCCTAGGGAACTGGATCGTAACCACCCTTTGCAAAAGGATTACAGCGCAGAATACGCCACACAGTTAATAAACTTCCCTTTATCACACCATGCTTTTCTAATGCTTCTATGGCATATTGCGAACAGGTAGGTGTGTAAATACAGGTACTATGCCCCTTTAAAGGAGATAAAAATTTACGATATATCTTAATTAAAAAAATTAATACTTTTCTCATTTACATCATCTTTTCATCCAAAATATTATGAAGCTTACCTAAATGCATTACTGCACTGTTAATATCCCAATAATTTTTTCCCTTTGCCGTATTTCTAGCTATTACTACAATGTCCAGTCCACACTGAAACTTGTGTCCATTCAATCGAAAACTCTCTCTAATCAATCTAGCCAATCGGTGTCTCACAACACTATTACCAACTTTTTTACTAACGGAAACACCGATTCTATTTCTGTTCAATTCATTCTTTATGACATACATAACTAAATATTTGTTGGCATACGATTTTCCATATTTATATACTTTTTGAAAATCTTGATTCTTTTTTAATGATTCTGACAATTTCAAAATCTCCAATTCTAAAGCTGTTCTTGTCTCAAAAAATTATTCATAGAAAACAAAAGGCCACAAATATTGCGACCTAAGCGGATAATTTCTTTCTTCCCTTTGCTCTTCTGCTAGCTAAAACTTTTCTTCCACTCTTAGTGCTCATTCTAGCTCTAAAACCATGAACCTTTGATCTTGATCTCTTCTTTGGCTGAAATGTCATCTTCATATTGCTGCACCTCCTTAAAAATAGTATAGGCATATTTAGACTATTATAACTAAATATCACGACTCATTATAGTATGAAATCATTTTTTCGTCAAGCTTTTTATTCCCATTTTTGCCCTAAAGTAAGTTTTGTGAACAGAAAACAACATTTTTTACTCTGAAATAGCCTTTTACACACACTGTGGAAGGTAGTTATCAACTTATCCACATTTTGTTGATAAGTTGTGGATAAATGTTTATGATTTCGTGGATAACCAGAATCTTAAACGTCATTTTTTGTTGAATCTTCAACATTTTTCGACTCTGTGATTCATTGGCATAAGTTTATACACATTTCTGTGAATAAATGTCATTTTTTTTATTTTCCACAACTTTTCCTTTTGTTATGCACATATCTATCCGCAAAAAATTGTAACTGCCATTGAAAAAAACTGAATTTTAGTATAAAATAAAGTAAATATGTCTGCCTAATTATTGGGCCGCTTTAGACTTTGGAAGAAAAATTAAACGAAAGGATGCCACGAAACTTTCTTCCATAGATATGTTTGTGGCAATATCATCAGCATTTTGCTCCATGATATGCAATGGGTACAAATATGAAAGAAACGCTAATCGCAAATTGGGATACAATTTTACAACAAGTAAAAACGGAACACTCCATTTCTGAGGTTGTTTTTCGTACATGGCTTCAACCACTTAAGATTTATTCAGTAGAAGCCGGTGTTATTACTGTTTCGGTTGACGAGGCTAAGGTTGGCACAGCCAGTATACCTTACATAACTACAAAATTTTCTGTTCCCTTACAGGTTACGATTGAAGAAGTTATGGGTGAACATTTTGAACTAAAATTTGAACTTGCCCGCGATTTAAAGGAACGTGAAGCAGAAGAACCAGTAGAACCAAAGACCAAAAAATCATCTGGTTCCTCCTATTTAAATAGTCCACAAAATATTGCGACTTCACTAAACCCCCGTTATACTTTTGATACCTTTGTGGTTGGTAGCAACAATAGTCTGGCACACGCTGCATCACTGGCTGTTGCAGAAAGCCCTGCAGAAGTATACAATCCTCTTTTTATCTACGGAGGCGTGGGACTTGGCAAAACCCATTTAATGCATTCCATTGCACATTATGTACTGGATCACAACAGAGACGCAAAGGTACTTTATGTAACCAGCGAAGTCTTTACAAATGAGCTGATTGAAGCCATTCGTAATCGTTCGGATACTTCTTCCATACAGGAATTTCGTAAAAAGTACCGTAACATTGATATTCTTCTGATTGATGATATACAGTTTATTATAGGAAAGGAGAGTACACAGGAAGAATTTTTCCATACGTTTAATGCTCTCCATGAATCAAAAAAGCAAATTATCATTTCCAGTGATAAACCACCAAAAGAGTTTGAAACTTTGGAAGAACGTCTACGTTCCCGTTTTGAGTGGGGGCTTCAGGTTGATATACAGGCGCCTGATTACGAAACACGTATGGCAATTCTCCGAAAAAAGGGGGAACTGGAAGGATACACCATTGATGATGAAGTCCTTAAATATATTGCTACCAATGTAAAGTCTAACATTCGTGAAATTGAAGGAGCTTTAACAAAAATTGTTGCAGTCTCAAGATTAAAAAATATAGAAGTAAACGTGGTTCTTGCAGAAGAGGTTTTAAAAGATTTAATTTCCTCCGATGTAAAGAAAAATGTGACCGTAGAATCGATTACAGAAATTGTAGCAGAACACTTTGGAATTACTCCAGCTGATATTCTTTCTTCAAAGAAAAGCAGGAATATTGCACATCCAAGACAAATCTGTATGTATCTATGCAGAGATTTGACAGAGATATCCTTAAAAGAAATCGGAGACAAGCTTGGTAAACGTGATCATTCTACAATTCTTCATGGATTTAATAAGATTTCTGATGATCTCAAGACAGACACTTCTTTGCAAAGTGTAATTGATGTTCTTAAGAAGAAAATTAATCCACAGTAATTTGTGAATCTTTATGTGAATTTGGTGTGGATAGAATCCCTGGGGATTTCCCCCAGATTCTATTCACTCTTTTTCAACTAGTTTAAGGAGTGAAATTCACATTTTGTGAATCCCTGCAAAGCATGTCTTTTCTAAGATTCAGCGGTTATTCACATTTTCACACCCCCTATTAATACGAATACTATAATTAATTAATTATCTATATGAACTTATGCTCGAAAGGAGTTATTCACAACCATGCAAATTAGATGTAAAAAAACGGATTTACTTAATAGTGTTAATATTTCATTACGTGCAGTTACATCCAAGACTACCTTACCTATATTGGAATGTATTGTAATAGAAGCACAGGATAACATCATTAAATTAATTTCCAATAATCAGGAACTGGGTATTGAAACTATTGTAAAAGGTGAAATTATAGAAAATGGTAGTATTGCAATTAATGCCAAGCTATTCTCTGAAATTATCCGTAAGTTACCAGATAGTGATGTAACCTTTACAACCAATGATTCATTTATGGCTAATATTCAATGTGAAAAAGCAAAGTTTAATTTAATGGGAAAAGCAAGTGATGAATTTCCTTTACTTCCAACGGTAGAAACAGACAAATCGATTCGTGTTTCTGACTTTGCTTTAAAGGAAATCATTCACCAAACGATATTTTCTGTTTCTGATAATGAAAGCAATAAGATTATGACAGGAGAATTGTTTGAAATTAAAGGTGATGTTTTTAAGGTGGTATCACTGGATGGACATCGTATCTCTATTCGTAAGATTCAACTTCATGAAGCCTATGAAGATACTCGTGTTATTGTTCCTGGAAAAACTTTGCAGGAAATTAGTAAGATTCTATCAGGAGAAATGGATCAGATTGTTACAATTTCCTTTACCAATAAACATATTTTATTTTCCTTTGACCATACAACAGTGTTGTCAAGATTGATTGAGGGAGAGTATTACAAAATTGAACAAATGCTTTCAGATAATTACGTGACAAAAGTCAATGTAAACAATAAAGAACTGTTAAGTTGTATTGACCGTGCATCTTTATTGATTCGTGAAGCCGATAAGACTCCAATTGTTTTAAATTTCCAAGACGAAAATTTAGAATTAAAAATAAATTCTAATATGGGATCAATGAAAGAGGATTTAGATATCAAAAAAGAAGGAAAAGATATTTTAATTGGATTTAATCCTAAGTTCCTTATGGATGCTCTTCGTGTAATTGATGATGAGACAGTGGATATTTATTTGTTTAATCCGAAAGCGCCTTGTTTTATCAAAGATAAGGATGAAAATTATATTTATTTAATTTTACCAATTAACTTTAATGCAGTGCAGTAATAGTACAGGAATATTTTTCCGGATTGGAGTATGCAAATGGAAACAATAAAGCTTAGGGATGAATATATTAAATTGGGACAGGCATTAAAAGCAGCCGGTTTTGTTCCATCTGGATTAGATGCAAAAATTGTAATTCAGGAAGGTCTTGTTCGTGTAAATGGAGAAGTGGAGTATCAACGCGGAAAAAAACTGCGTAGCGGAGATATAGTCGAGTTTGAGGGTGAACAGATTCAGATAGTGGGATAGATGCAATATGTATATAAAATCAATTGAGTTGAGTAATTTTAGAAATTATGAATATTTATCCATGGAGTTCCATCCGGAAAAAAATATTTTATATGGCGATAATGCACAGGGAAAGACCAATATTTTGGAAGCACTTTATTACTGCGGAATGATGAAATCTCATAAGGGTAGCAAAGAAAAGGAAATTATTAAGCTAAACGAAAAAGAGGCACACATCCGTATGCTAATTGAAAAAAAGGGTGTAACCAGAAAAATTGATATGCATTTAAAACGGAGTAAACCCAAAGGTGTTGCCATTGATGGTATTCCAATCCGACGTTCCAGTGAGTTGATCGGATTGGTGAACATTGTATTTTTTTCCCCGGAGGATTTAGGTATTATCAAACATGGTCCCAGTGGGCGAAGGCGTTTTTTGGATATGGAGCTTTGTCAGCTTGATCGAGTGTATTATCATGATTTAGCGAAATACAACAAAGTAATGGAACAAAGAAATAATCTGTTAAAACAGATTACCTATGACCAAAGCTTATTACCTACGTTAGATATATGGGATGAACAATTGGTAGAATATGGTTGTCGAATTATTCGACGTCGCGAAAAACACATGGAACAACTCAATGAGGTAATTGCATCTATACATCATAAATTGTCTGGTGGAAAAGAAAATTTAGTTCTTGGATGCGAGTTTAGTACATCCGTTTCTTCTTTTCGAGCTATGTTAGAAAAAAATCGAGAAAAAGACTTATACCAGAAAGTTACCAGTATTGGTCCTCATAGAGATGATATTTCTTTTATGATAAATGATATTGATATTCGCAAATACGGTTCACAGGGACAACAACGTACATCTGCATTATCACTGAAACTTGCTGAAATTGAAATTGTAAAGCAGATAGTAGGAGAACGTCCTGTATTGTTGTTGGATGATGTGTTATCTGAGTTGGATCGCAATCGACAACATTATTTGTTGGATAGTATAAAAGACATTCAGACAATTATTACTTGTACGGGTTTGGAAGAATTTATAAAAGAACGTATCAAGGTAAATCAAGTATATAAAGTAACAAATGGAACAGTGAGTCAGGAAAAGAATTAGGAGGAAGCATATGAATCAGGAGTATGGTGCTGACCAGATACAGATTTTGGAAGGATTGGAAGCAGTACGAAAGAGACCAGGTATGTACATTGGAAGTACATCCATAAGAGGATTGCATCACTTAGTTTATGAAATTGTAGATAACTCTGTGGATGAGGCATTAGCAGGTTATTGTACAGAAATCAATGTGACAATCAATGCAGATAATTCGATCACTGTTGTTGATAATGGACGTGGTATTCCAGTTGGCATTAACCATAAGGCAGGATTGCCTGCTGTTGAGGTTGTATTTACTATTTTGCATGCAGGTGGTAAATTCGGTGGAGGAGGATACAAAGTATCCGGAGGATTACATGGTGTTGGTGCATCTGTTGTAAATGCATTATCAGAATGGCTTGAGGTAGAAATTTACAAAGAAGGAAAGATTTATAAGCAAAGATATGAAAGAGGAAAGGTAATGTATCCGCTAAAAGTAGTTGGAGATACCGAACGTAGAGGAACTAAGGTTACATTCCTTCCAGACAAGCTTATGTTTGAAGAGACAGTTTTTGATTATGATACATTAAGACAGCGTTTGCGTGAAATGGCATTTTTGACAAAAGGATTAAAAATTACATTGACAGATATGCGTTTAGAAGAACCTAAAACAAGAGAATTTCATTATGAGGGTGGAATTAAGGAATATGTACAGTATTTAAACCGTCACAAAGAGGCTTTGTATGATGAAATCATTTATTGTGAAGGCGAAAAAAATGGTGTAAGTGTAGAGATTGCTTTTCAACATAATGATTCTTATACCGAAAGTTGTTATAGCTTTGTAAATAATATTACTACACCAGAGGGTGGTACCCATATGGTTGGTTTTAGAAATGCTTTGACAAAAACATTTAATGACTATGCGAGAAATCAGAAGTTCTTAAAAGATAATGAGCAGAATCTTTCAGGTGAAGATATTCGAGAGGGATTGACTGCTATTATCAGTGTAAAAATCGGGGAACCACAGTTTGAAGGACAGACAAAACAAAAATTGGGAAACAGCGAAGCTCGTGGTGCGGTGGATAGTATTTTTAGTGAACAATTGACCTACTTTTTAGAACAGAATCCAAATGTTGGAAAGTCTATTTGTGAAAAGGCGGTAATGGCGCAACGTGCTAGAGATGCAGCACGTAAAGCTCGTGATTTGACAAGAAGAAAGACTGCATTAGAGGGAATGAGTCTTCCTGGAAAATTAGCAGACTGTTCGGACAAAAATCCGGAAAACTGTGAAATTTATATTGTTGAGGGAGATTCTGCCGGTGGTAGTGCTAAAACTGCACGTTCCAGAGCAACGCAGGCAATATTACCACTGCGAGGTAAAATTTTAAATGTAGAGAAGGCACGTTTAGACAGAATCCTGACAAACGAAGAAATCAAAGCTATGATTACAGCATTTGGTACGGGGATTCACGATGATTTTGATATATCCAAGTTACGTTATCATAAAATTATTATTATGACAGATGCCGACGTGGATGGAGCACATATCAGTACCCTGCTCTTGACATTCTTTTATCGGTTTATGCCGGATTTAATTAAACAGGGATATGTTTATTTGGCACAGCCGCCGCTTTATAAAGTTGAGCGAAATAAAAAGATATATTATGCATATAGTGATGCAGAATTAAATAATATTTTAGGCGAAATTGGTAGAGATAATAATAATAAAATTCAACGATACAAAGGTCTTGGAGAGATGGATGCAGAGCAGCTTTGGGATACAACAATGGACCCAGAGAAGAGAGTACTTCTAAAGGTTGTAATGGATGAAGAACAAGAATCTGAAATTGATGTTACATTTACAACATTGATGGGAGATAAAGTAGAGCCAAGACGTGAATTTATTTCAGAAAATGCTAAATTTGTTGAAAATCTGGATATATAACAGGTTTTATCAGTTTCAAAATAAGAATTAATTTGCGTAATAAAAAATACTTTTGTAGAAATTTTAATTTTGCAAAAGCATAGAAAATGGAGGCAGTTAGATGGATGAGAATATCTTTGATAAAGTGCATGAAGTCGATTTAAAAAAGACGATGGAAAAATCCTATATTGATTATGCCATGTCTGTTATTGCGGCGCGTGCTTTGCCAGATGTAAGAGACGGCTTAAAACCTGTACAGAGACGAATTTTATATGCAATGATAGAGTTGAACAACGGACCGGATAAGCCACATCGTAAATGTGCTCGTATCGTTGGTGATACAATGGGTAAATACCATCCACACGGAGACAGCTCAATTTATGGTGCTTTGGTAAATTTGGCTCAGGATTGGTCTACTCGATATCCGCTTGTGGATGGACACGGAAACTTTGGTTCTGTGGATGGAGATGGCGCAGCCGCCATGCGATACACAGAGGCTCGTTTAAGCAAAATTTCTGTTGAGATGTTATTGGACATCAATAAAGATACAGTTGATTTTGCACCAAACTTTGATGAGACAGAAAAAGAACCATTGGTACTTCCATCACGTTTTCCAAACCTTTTGGTCAATGGAACTTCCGGTATTGCAGTAGGAATGGCAACGAACATTCCACCTCACAATTTACGAGAGGTAATAAATGCGGTTGTTAAGATTATTGACAATATGGTGGAGGAAGATCGAGCAACTACAATTGAGGAAATCATGGAGATTATTAAAGGACCTGATTTCCCTACAGGAGCATCAATTTTAGGTACTCGTGGAATTGAACATGCATATCGTACTGGACGAGGAAAAATAAAAGTTCGTGCAGTTACAGATATTGAGACTATGCCAAATGGAAAGAGCAGAATTATTGTATCTGAATTACCATTTATGGTAAACAAGGCACGTTTAATCGAAAAGATTGCAGAATTGCATAAAACAAAAAAAATTGATGGAATTACAGAACTTCGCGATGAATCTGACCGTGATGGTATGCGAATTGTAATTGAATTGCGTCGTGATGTAAATGCAAATGTATTGTTAAATCAATTATATAAACATACACAGTTACAGGATACTTTTGGAGTTATTATGCTGGCATTAGTAAATAACGAACCGAAAATAATGAGTCTCTTGGAAATGCTTGAGTATTATTTAAAGCATCAGGAGGAAGTTGTAACAAGAAGAACACAATATGACTTAAATAAAGCAGAAGAGCGAGATCATATATTAAGTGGTTACTTAATTGCACTTGATAATATTGATGAAGTGATTTCTATTATTCGTGCATCCAGAAATACTGCAGAGGCAAAAGAACGTTTAATTGAACGTTTTGAATTGGATGATATACAGGCTAGTGCCATTGTAGATATGCGTTTACGTGCACTTACTGGTTTGGAACGCGAAAAGATTGAAGACGAACATGCGGCATTGTTGAAAAAGATAGCTGAATATAAAGCTATTTTGGGAGACAAAAAATTATTATTAAATGTGGTAAAAGAGGAAATTATATTAATTCGCGACAAATATGGAGATGATAGAAGAACTTCTATCGGTTATGACGAGTTCGATCTTACAAATGAAGACTTAATTCCACGCGAAAATACAGTAATAGCCAGAACCAGTCTTGGTTATATCAAACGTATGACAATTGACAATTTTAAGAGTCAGAATCGTGGTGGAAAGGGTATCAAAGGAATGCAGACCTTAGAAGAAGACTATATTGAAGATCTTTTGATGACAACAACGCATCATTATGTAAACTTCTTTACTAATATGGGAAGAGTCTATCGAATTAAGGCATATGAAATTCCAGAGGCAAGTAGAACTGCAAGAGGAACTGCATTAGTAAATCTCTTACAGTTACAGCCAAATGAGCGAATTACTGCAGTAATTCCAATTAGGGATTATCCAGATCATAAATACTTATTTATGACTACGAAAAAGGGTATTGTTAAGAAAACAGCTCTTACAGATTACTCGAAAGTAAGAAAATCAGGATTGCAGGCAATCAATTTACGTGATGATGATGAATTAATCGAAGTAAAAGTTACCAACGGTAAAAAGGACATCTTCTTAGTAACAAAATATGGAATGTGTATACGCTTTAGCGAAAATGACGTTCGTCCAACAGGTAGAACATCAATGGGTGTAATTGGAATTAACTTGACAGATCAGGATGAAGTAGTTGGCATGCAGCTACAGACCCAAGGAAGCCATTTGTTGATTGTTTCTGAAAATGGACTGGGTAAACGAACTGCATTGGAGGAATTTTCATTACAGCACAGAGGCGGAAAAGGTGTAAAATGTTATAAAATTACAGAAAAGACAGGAAATATAGTAGGTGTAAAGGCTGTAAATGAGGATAACGAAATTATGCTGATTACTACAGAGGGTATTATCATTCGTACAATGTGTAATCAAATTTCTGAATTAGGAAGAATCACATCAGGAGTAAAATTGATGAATATTGATCGAGATTCAGATATTAAAGTTGCAAGTATTGCAAAGGTAAGAGAAAGTAATGATGCAACAACACAAGATCAGGTATTAGAACGTTTAGAGGCTGAATTATTAGAAGAAAACAATACGCAAGAATAATGTAAACACATTGCGGTTTTATGTATTTGACCTTGGTATTGAATAATGAGAATTGTTTTGGTGGATTATATAACATCTGCAATTTTGCAAACATTTGAAATTTGTTAATTTACTGTGTAAATTGCTATTTTCTCATGTTTGAGATGTACTAAAGTCAAATGCCTGCTTGTGTAAGCATAAACGGGCATTTGGCTTTGGTATCATGTAGTTTTGTAAATAACAAATAGGTAAGACAAAAGACTTCTATGCGGGACAGACCAAACAGAGGTCTTTTCCGTTTTTTAATAAAATAAAACCAAGATTAGCATGGAGGAAAAATATGAGAACAATACATACAAATGAAATAACATCAAATATTAAAGAAATGTGTATTGAGGCAAATTTGCAGTTAGCAGATGATGTAGTAGGTGCAATTTCTAATGCGGAAAATACCGAGGAGTCTGAAATAGGCCAAAAAATATTAGGACAACTTCAGGAAAATATGCAAATTGCTAAACAGGAGAGTATTCCTATATGCCAAGATACAGGAATGGCTGTTGTATTTATAAAAATTGGTCAGGATGTGCATATTGAAGGTGAAAATCTGGAAGATGCCATAAATGAAGGAATAAGACAGGGATATGTTGATGGTTATCTTAGAAAATCAGTAGTAAAAGATCCATTGCTACGGGAGAATACAAAAGACAATACGCCTGGAATTATTCATTATGAGATTGTACCTGGAGAACAAGTAGAAATTACGGTAGCTCCAAAAGGATTCGGAAGTGAAAATATGAGCCGTATCTGTATGTTAAAACCAGCAGATGGTATAGAGGGTGTAAAGGAAGCGGTAGTAGAAACAGTACGATTAGCAGGACCAAATGCCTGTCCACCAATGGTCGTTGGAGTTGGTATTGGAGGAACGTTTGAGAAATGTGCAATTCTAGCCAAAAAGGCACTTACAAGAGATTTGACAGAAGCATCTGAAATACCATATGTAGCAAAACTGGAAGCTGAACTTCTTGAAAAAATAAACGCATTAGGATTTGGTCCAGGAGGTTTAGGTGGAAGAAATACTGCACTTGGTGTAAATGTAGAAACGTATCCTACACATATAGCAGGGTTACCAGTGGCAATCAATATCTGTTGCCATGTAAACAGACATATAAAAAGAATTATCTAGTCAAAACAAATCAGGAATATTACTATTAAAAAAATTCTGTTGTAAGAAATAAAATACATTCTGAACAGTAACAATAAAGAAAAAGAATGGAGATAAAATATGGAAAAGCATATTGTAGCACCACTTAATGATGAAATTATAAATGATTTAGCAGCGGGAGATTATGTATATATATCAGGAGTAATATATACTGCAAGAGATGCAGCACATAAAAGAATGTTTGAAGCAATGAACAGTGGGGAAGCACCAGTATTTTCACTACAGAACAATATTGTATATTATCTTGGACCATCGCCTGCTAAAGAGGGGCAGGTAATTGGTTCAGCAGGACCTACAACCAGTAGCCGAATGGATAAATACACACCTTTAATGTTGAAAAATGGATTGAAAGGTATGATAGGAAAAGGAAAAAGGAGTTCAGAAGTAATTGAAGCAATTAAAAAGAATCATGCAGTTTATTTTGCAGCAGTTGGAGGAGCAGGGGCTTTACTATCCAAATGTATAAAAAAATCAGAAGTAATTGCATATGATGATTTAGGAACGGAAGCAATTAGAAGGTTAGAAGTGGAAGATTTGCCTGTAATTGTTGTAGTTGACAAGGACGGAAACAACCTATATGAAACTGCAACAGAAAAATATAAAAAAAGTTAAAAAAACTTATTGACAAACATATAGTGCTGTGCTAAACTTGTAAATGCGTTTGACGCAGAAATAAATATTGAACAATAAGTTCAGTTCGGAGAAGTACTCAAGAGGCTGAAGAGGTGCCCCTGCTAAGGGTATAGGTCGTTTGCGCGGCGCGAGGGTTCAAATCCCTCCTTCTCCGTTAAGTTTTGAAAAAAACTTAAAAAAAGTTGTTGACAAACAGAAAAATGTATGATAACATATTAAAGCTGCTTGTTGATACAGCAAAAAGGACATTGACAATTAAACAGTGAAACAACCTTGAAAATTCAAAAGAATTTCATGGGACATCAAAGATGTTCACGAACAAAAACCTTTATCAGTAAAGGATAAAAAGCTAGCAAGTTTCTAGCAAGGACAAATTTTAATTTG
>JBNMLH010000029.1:0-21084 GCA_050875145.1 Lachnospiraceae bacterium | reverse complement strand
GTAACAGCAACACCAGTTACAACACCAGCAGTAACAGCAACACCAGTTACAACACCAGCAGTAACAGCTACTCCAGAAGTAACAGCTACTCCAGAAGTAACAGCTACTCCAGAAGTTGTTTCTGCAACAGCTATTACAGGTGCAGCAGTTGGTGCAAACAAGGTTCAGGTTACATTTAACCAGCCTGTAACAGCTACAGGTGATGCAGTTACATTTACTGTAACAAAAGGAACTGCAAAACCTACTATTACAACAGTTACATGGTTAGATAATAAGAGTGCAGTATTGACATTATCTGATGCAATTACTGCTGATACTTATAATGTTGCTGCAAAAGAAAAAGATGGCGTTGAATTAACAACATCATTCAAGGGTATTGTAGCAGTAGCTTCTAAGCTTGCTGTTAAGAGTGCTAGAGTAGAACTTGACGCTGCAGCTACTGTTGATATTTCTTTACAGAACAATTTTGGTGAAGAGATGAATACAACAACTGGTATCACAGCTACTGTATACAATGTTACAAAGTCTAAAGATGTAGCATTAGCAGATACAACTCCTTATGGAACACAAGGTAAACTTGCTATTAAGACTGATGATGCAACAGTTGGTACTGCTGTCGGTGATGTTTTACGTATTACATTAACAAGTGGTACATTAAGCGTTTCAGAAACAGTTACTGTAGTAAAGGATAAGGTTGCAGAAAATGTTTCATTTGGAACACTTTCTTTAGTCAATGAAAAAGAAGACCGTGTAATTTCAGTTGCAACAGATAAGAGCAATGAATTTTATTTACCAATTACAGTAAAAGATCAGTACAATGATACATATACATTTGCAGATGACAATTTCTCAGGTGCTACCGCAGGAAAAGTAACATTAGCAAATGGTGCTATTATTACAAGTTCAGACAGTAGCGTAATTGATCTTACAAAAGTAACTGTAGATGCTAAAAAAGGATTAGTATTTACAGCTGAAGCTGGTACTGGTACAAACGCAGGTAAAGAGGTAACTCTTACAGTAACAGCTCCTTCTACTGGTAAGGTTGCTACATATGTAGTAAAAGTATATGCTGAAAGAGTAGCTTCTGCTATTACAGGTTTTGCTAAAGACAGTAAGTTAGCAGCAGAAAAGACATTAACAGCAGGTGATAAGGTACAGGTAAATTATGCTGACTTTACTTATGCAGATCAGTATGGAAAAGCAATTACAACAGCTCCTTCTACTGGATTAACTGTAAAAGATACTAAGGCTACAAAGGTAGATGCTGCTGCAACAACTTCTGATGCTCAGGGTGCAGTTGTTTTATCTACTGGTGATACTTTTGATGCTACTAATGCTACTGTAACAGATACAGTAACTACTCCATTAGAAGCTGCTAGCTATGTACATGCAGTATTTGGTGGAACAGAAAAGGTTACTTATAAGCTTGGAGATTCTACATTAACTACAAACTTTACTGTAATCGATGCTGTAAAGGCAATGGTTGCTAAAGCTGATAAGACAACTTATACAGCAGGTGATGAAGCTACAGTTACATTAACTGCATATAAGAATGCGACTCCTACAAACGGAAGTGCTTGGCAGACATCAGAAATTAACACATCTTACAACAATAGTGAGTATGCAACTGTTAAAGTTGGTGACAAGAAATATACAAGAAACATTGAATTTAAGGCTGGTGTAGCAACTGTTAAGGTTCCTGTTGTAACAGCTGGTACTGATGTTAAGATTACTGTTACTGAAATCGTAAATGGTGTTTCTATTGATGAACTTACTGTTACAAAGGTAGCTCCAGCAGCATTCAGTACATATGAAGTTAGTGTAGCTACTACAAATGTTACTTTGACAGCTAAAGATGCTTATGGCAATACTGTTGAAACTAAAGCTCCAACTAGCAAGGTAGTTAAAGTTACAGCTAAGACAGCAGCAGGAAAAACTGTAGATTTACAGGGTGATGGAATTGATGCTGAAGGTACAGTTCTTGCTACAGTAGCAAATGGTGTAATTACATTAACAGATGTAGCAAAGAATACTGAACTTGCTACAGGTGTAATTGTAACAGTTGTTGTTGATGGTGTAAGCTATACAGGTACTGTTGCATAAGCAGATGAAAATCACGATAAGATTATTTTAAATAAATTAAAATTATCTTAATAAATATATAGAAAAGCTAAGGGTTTAACAATCCTTAGCTTTTCTTATAAATTTTTGCTAACAATAATAATAATTTGTATTTCATGTTTTATATGATGTTTTGGATTGTGACAATCTTGAGAAATTAAAAAATATTTTTTGTAGTTTAAATAGAAAATAGGAAGACAAAAATGAAAAGAAAACTATATTTAACCATATTATTAACCAGCTTCTGTCTTTTATTTGTAGCTTGTGGTGTTAAGAAGGTTGATTACAAATCACTTGAACGCACAACCACGCAAAAAGACATGACAGAAACCATTGGCAGTGAGCCAAATGAAACAAAGAAAACGGATGATGGTGGAGTTGCATATACTTACACAAAGAGTGTATATGACCGCTATACAGGTTCTATGAGTTACCAATATTATGACAATATGCTTTATTACTCTAAATGGACACATATAGAAAAGAAGGAAAAAAAGGCAGAAAAGGTATATAAAAATATCTGTACTGCTTTAAAAAAACAATATGGAAATGGAACAGAGGACAAGACAAACAATACTACCACCTATGAAGAGGATAATAAATATATCATTGCTGCTTATGCATTACAAAATGATAAATATGAGGTGTGCATTACAGAAATGATGAAATAATTTGTCAATTTTCGAAGCAACAGACGAGAGGTTACAGTACGAGTACACTTAGGTTATTTAAACCATAGCGGAGACGAAGTGAAACAATAAAGCTGTTTGAAAAAAGTACGTATTGTTTTTTCGGGTATATGTGAATAACTAGATAGATATATAATACTATTATTTATAGAATTTTTTTCCTCCTTAGTTCTAAACAACTTTGAATACACATATATTATAGTATATCCCATTTCCACTTGTATAATAGGCAAGGCGGAAATGGAATATACTTCTCATGAGAATGGACAAGTTGTTAATAGTGATGGGTACAGGTCAAGTAAATATTGCGAGGCTATGTATCATGTGTGAAGGAGGTTGTTTTTATGACGGAAAAATTAGAAAAAACTCAGTCTGTAACCGTTAAAAATTCAACAGAATTAGGTTCTTGGTTCACCAGTGCATTATCTATTGTATCTACTATTGGAAAGATTGCAGGTAGTCTTCTTGGAGCAAATAATAACGACTACTTGGAATTTCATACTTCCATGACAATGAACAAAGATGATGCATCTTTTGACAGTGCCATATTTCGCAAGGAGGATGAGCAAATTATCCTATATAATTCGTCTGCAGATTATGATCTTTCCTTGTCATTTCCTGACCAAAATGGACTTGCAGCAGAAACATTGATTGTGCCAAGATGTTCTAAAACAGATGTAACAGGGTTATTACAGAAGCATTCTATTGGAGATGTAAATGAGCTAAATTTATCTTCTGTAATAACTGATACAAAATCAAATGATAAGGCTGCTTCCCATGTTACTATTTCAGCTAAATCAAACAATGTAACCGTAACCCCTAATACTCGCATTTCACTTGGTTCTTACTTTGAAATTGAGATTAGTGAAAATGTAGCAAGAATTTTTGCTATTGGCAGCTACACTATTTTAGGAATTTCACTTTTAAATATTCGTGGTGCGGGTGATACAGCGATGAAATTATTATCTCCTGTTGCGAAAAATATCTCAGGAAACAATAATAAAACAGATGTGAACAAAGATAAAAAGGGCGAAGAAGAACAATGTTATCAAATTCTTCTTCCTAATGCAGTAAAGGAAAATTCTTTGATTAGTATTAACATGGAAGTTGAAGCTTCTTCTATTTCTAATTTTGTTCAAGCAGAAAATACAAGCTTGGTTAGCAAAACTGAATTTTCAAAAATAGAAACAGAGGGAAAATGCCTTAATTCATATATATTTTAGGAAATTATGTTATGTAATAAGCAATTAATTATAAGAGAATACAAAAGCTTGCATATCCTGTCTAATAGATAAGGTAAATAATAAAATAGTAGAATGCCAACAGGAAAGATATCATTTTCTGTTGGCATTTTTATTATGTAGAAACACAAAAAAGCAACCACATTTGCTGCAAAAATGCAAACCTAAAAATACCTTTATGGAGAACATTTCTACCTTGTGACAAAGTTCATTCTCAACAACTTTTTTGCTTTTATTATATTGCTACTGCTCTATTCTGTCCAATTTGGCTTCTGTATCATGTAAATACCCAAAGAAAAAACATATAGACAAAACTCTGTCTCCATAGAATAAAACTTTTTATAGTTGTGCATACTACATAGCAGAAATGCCTACAAAGTCGCTTGTGAAAGAAACTGCAAACTTTACAAGCAATAAGAAAATTGGCATTTAGAATGGAGGTAGACTATGAGTCAATTATCAGAAAAAGAATTATCCGCACTAAATGAATTGCTTAATGAGGAGGAACTTCTTGTGAAAAAGTTCCAGATGCTTGCACAACAAACTACAGACCCAGCAATTAAAAATGAATTTGAAAAGATTGCTACGAAACATCAGGGACATTTCAATATGTTATTTGATCAGCTTGGATAGTGTTCTTGGCATTATGCTATAGTTATGTGCAAAAAAGAAAGGCGGTAAAGTAAAAATGGAAGCTATTTATTCAGAAAAAGAAATTTTAGGGGATGCATTAACAGCATCTAAAACATCCACTTGCAATTATAATACCTATTCTAATGAATGTGTGCATGAGCAGGTACGAGATGTCATGTTAAAAATTTTATCACAGGAACATGCAATTCAAAACGATGTATTTATTATGATGCACGAGAGAGGGCTTTATCCTACACCGGGAGCAGATGAAAAGAAAGTGCAGGAAACAAAAACCAAGTATGCCCAGAGCGTAAAAGGGATTTAATCGTGGTAAAAAGAAAACTTAGTATCAAAACAATTATGTGAAATTCTGGAAGCTGCTTCTTATGCAGACCTAGAGCAAGTCATTTTCTCTAAATATAGAGTCAAGCGGATATTCGCAATCCGCTTTGCTACTTGCTCTTAACACGATTAGCTGCTATCGCAGCATATCAGAAGGGGTTTGTACTCCTCCTGATACAAGAAAATTCCCACCTACCATGCTTCTACGCAATAGAAGTGGTGGGCTTTCTTGATAGTGTTAAAATGGTGAAAAGGCAAAAATATATTACCTACTATGCAAGTGTTGTGTAGTAGGTAATTTTGTTTGTTACAGTCCACAGGTCAGTGAGCTGTAACTATTTGTTTTATAATTTGTGTAGCAGTTCTGCCTTGTCGTATGGTCTATTTCCATGTATAATAAAAATGATTTCTGTTGTTTTATTTTCAAACCTATGATACTATATAAGTAAGAAAATCTTACATTGAAAGAGGTGTTGATTATGAACGCACAAGTTGTGACAGTTTCTACAAAAGGTCAGATTGCGCTCCCTGTTAGTATGCGCAGAGATTTAGATATTGATGCCGGTGACAAATTAGTAGCCTATACATCGGGTGATGTGATCATGTTAAAAGTCTTAAAGATACCAAAGTTAGACGAATTTGAACAGGCATTAAACGAAGCTCAGGAATGGGCTAAAGATGTTGGTTACGTGGAAAGTGATGTAAATGATATTATTAAAGAAACAAGAAAGAGTAAACGCCCATGAAAATAGTTGTAGATACAAATGTTATGATTTCGGGAATTTTCTTTGGTGGATTTCCTCAAAAAGTGTTGAGAGCAATTGTTTCGGGTGAAATTACTGCATGTGCAACTACGGAGATTATAGATGAATATGAGGAGATTGTCGAAAGAATGATTCAGAAGAAACAGGGTCATTTAAATGCAAATATTTTAACTCCTGTTCTTCAAAATTTGGAACTGATTGAAGCAAAATCCATTGTAGATATGTGCCGTGATCCAGATGATAATAAATTTTTAGGATGTGCAAAGGATGCCAAAGCATTATACATTGTCAGCGGTAATACAGATTTGCTAGTCCTTGAAAACTATGAGGACATTGATATTATTACAGCAAAGGAATTCTGTGAACGATACAATTTATAGAAAACAATTAGAAATACTATCCCACCTACTATGCAAGTGTTGTGTAGTAGGTAATTTTGTTTGTTACAGTCCACAGGTCAGTGAGCTGTAACTATTTGTTTTATAATTTGTGTAGCAGTTCTGTCTTGTCGTATGGTCTATTTCCATGTATAATAAAAATGAGAACTTAGAATGATATTTTAGATGAATATGATAATTCTATTTAAAATATTGCAATAAGGTATAGTTGTTTTGAAGGATTGTGTATTCTTATGTGGCTTTTTTAAAAACACAGTCTGAAAAAGAAAAAAGTACGAAATCGGTAGATGACATTTTGGATTCGCTTATTGGAATTATACCTAATCAGGGCAAAACTTTAGAAGAATATAAAGAAGAAAGGATTTCTGAAAAATATGGAATTGATGGTTGATACCAATGTTTTACTGGATATTATTTAAAAAAGAAATAAATATGCAGATGCAGTAGAATTTTTTAAAAAGTTAGCATCTTTAGGTGCGAATGCATATATATCGGCGTCTCAAGCTACAGATTTATCCACCTTAACTTCTTAAATACAAAATGCCGCATATAGCGGAACAATCTTTTTATTATCCTCAAACGCAAAATTTTTAGTAGAAAGTTTAATCGCATAAGAAGGTTTGTAAGTGTCCATATAGACCTTCAGGCTTTTGGCTCTCGTATTATCGGCAGATTTGAACTCGATAGGGATAAGCTGACCGTCACGTTGAATAACAAAATCAATTTCCGCTCCACGTTTGGATTCCCAATAGTAAGTATGATATCCGTTAATGGAAAGCTGTACGTTGACATAATTTTCAGCCATGCCGCCTTTAAAATCGTTCAGTTCCTCGACCATATAAAGAATGTCATTAGCTGCCAGCTCTTTCTTGGCACATAGCAATCCTAAATCTGAAACATAAATCTTGAATGCATCAATATCCCGATAGTTTTCCAAAGGTTTTTTGATTTGTTCTACCTTGTAAACCTGTGACACAATACCTTTCATACGGTATTTTCAGTATCACAAATACCTATCTGTGAATAGTACATATATTGAATATAGTTTAGTAAATATACGTGTAAAAAGTAATGAATTAAGCTACGAAAATTACACTAAATAACATGAGTAAATTATAAATAGGATCAATTAAGGAGAAATTATGACAATTAAAAGAAAGGAGCATGCAAAATGGAAAATTTAGTTTGTTTTGAGTGCGGATGCAGCAATAATTATGAAACAAGAAAAATTAAGCGTTTGTATGAGGGAGAGGGGTATCATTTTTATAAGAATGTACAAGTCCCATTTTGCGAAAATTGTGGTGCTCCATTATATGATGAAGAATTAGAAACTAAAATTATGGAAGAGGCAAATGAAGAAATTCGGAAACAACGAAATATCATTTCAAAAGAAGAAATGCTGATGATTTTAGAAAAATACAAAATCAGTCAAAAGTTTTTAAGCAAACTACTGGGTTGGGGTGAAATCACACTTACACGTTATATTAACAAGAATTATACGCCAAGTAAGGAAAATAGTGATAGATTGCGCGGCTTAGACAATCCGTATAATTTTATAGATTTGTTAAATTCTATGAGTGAAAAAACCAACAACGAAATTCGAAAAGATAAGGCTTTTATCAAGGCTTATAAAAAAGCAAACAAAGAAATAGAGAATTTTGCAAAAACAAATGGGAAAATATATAGTGTAATTAATTGGTTTCTAGCGCAAACGACGGAAGAAACACCTATAACACATTTAGCATTGCAAAAAATATTGTATTTCGTTCAGTGTTGGAGTATTTCATTTAATCATAAGTGGATATTTGAAAATGAATGTCAGGCATGGATACACGGTGCGGTTTATCCTGAAGTATACAATACCTTTAAGCAATTCAAATACCATTCATTACCCAAAGTAGAGACCAAAGAGTCCTTTGATAGTAACGAAATTGTGTTATTAGAATTTGTAAAAAAATATTATTTTGACGTATACAATGCCAAAATGCTGGAAACGATTTGTCATGCGGAAACACCGTATATCAAGGCACGAACCTATGTTGAAAAGGATGAGCCGAGTACGGAAAAAATTAGTAAAGAAGAAATTATGAAATATTATACCTCAATTATGCATACCTATCACATTTCCATGGACGATAAAGAACATGTAAAGGATTACTTATTTCAAATAAAATAATATTTATGGCAGATGCTATGAATAATGAATTAACAAATATTTTTTTATATTAGCTGGTAGCAATACCAGCTAAAAATTTTGTCATTTCCTGTCACTTCTGGTACAGACGAAGTTATTGCAGCAGGTGACGCAGCTAATACAGCTAAAATTAAGATTGGTACTAAGGGTATTGCAGCAAATAAAACATACACCGTTACTGTAAAAGTTGGTAACATGGAAGTGAAAACATTCCAGTTCAACACGATTGATACACGTAAGGCACCTGCTGTAATCGTTGCAAAACAATCTGCAACAATTACAAAGACTGCAGCAACAGCTATTACAGACAAAGATAAATTAGCAGTAGCATTACAGACTGCAAAAGTGTTAAGTGTTGCTGAGGGTTGCACATTAAAGAATTTAGACTTTGTATCAACGGATAGTACAGCAATTACTTCTGCTGGTGAGGTAAAGAATGATGATGCTATTGTATTAAAATCTGTTGTCGTAGAAGACGGTAAGGGTAATACATTTACAGTTACTTTATCTGGAAACTTAACAATCAAGGTTGTTGTTGGTGTTGCTGCAGGCGAGCCAACTGTAGTAGAAGGTGTAACTGAAGTAACAGGTCAAAATCAGGTTGTTACAGTTACAGTAGGTAGTAGCGTAACAGAAACTGCTTCAGACGATAAAATTTTAGGTGTAGATGTAAGCGAAATTACTGGCAAGAGCAATGCTTCTGAGGTTGCTACAGCTATCGTTGAAAAATTTGCTAATAATGCGACTTGGACAACTAGTATTAGTGACGCTGTAATTACCTTTACAGCAAAGGAAAAAGCGGCTAATGTAGAATTAACAGCAACAAACATGGCTGGAACTACAGTTGCTAGCAGTGCTGATGACGATAAGATTAGCTATACAAACACAAGACCTGGTATAGCTCTTGTAGCCGCTAAAAAAGCTTCATACACAACTGCTATTGTAACAAATAATGTTGCTGGTACTGCAACAGTTAAATCTTCTTTACTTTCTGCAGATGCAACAGTTGGAGTTGCTAATGCAGATACTGCTGCAAAAATTGCTGAGAATATTGCTGCTGCATTAAATAAAGATACAAAATTTAGTGCAACTTACAAAGCTAGTAATAATGGAAGTTCATTGGTAATTGAACAGAAGACAGCGGCAGATACAACTAACTTTACTAATGATGTAAACTTTAGCTTAACTTTCGAATAATATCAAATTTGAAAGGTCTGAAGGCACATGAGCTTCTTTAAATGTGGGTGGATGATTTTGAGGATTTTTGAGGATTGTCGAAAAATAGGCATGAAAACGAATAAGAGTATTGCGGGGAAAGTATTTCTTTGCAATACTCTTTTCTGATTTTAAGTGTAAGTGTATGTTTGGGGCAAAATACTTTTTGCCCCAAACATTATAGAATATAGATTGAGGTGAATAATTCGAGAAAAATACTACTGTTTGTGTTATGCTATTAACATAGATTTGTTGAGTTCATGCGGAAAGACATATACCTATAGTGAAGTGAAAAGTGGTTCAAGCGTATTACAAATGAAGATACTACTGTTGTTACACTGACAGAAATCATTTCTGCAAATGAGGGAAAATAGAAATATAAAACAAATATACTAAAATGCTATCTAACCTACTATGCTGATTCTGGCGTAGTAGGTGATTTTTTTCTTATAATGTGTAAATTTTCCCTTATGCAACAAATTAATAGAATTTTGTCCTATAAAGTATTATAATAAAAGTAAGTTTTAGGGGGACCTAAGATAACAGAAGGGGGAATATTTATGAAACTAAAATTAAAGGGAAAATTTTGGGCTATGTCAATGCTACCATTAATTTTGGCAACAATTATCATTGCTATTATAATGGACTATCGCATCAGCGGTCATTTGGAAACGTTGGTGAAAAACAATCTTTATGATGTAGCAGTAATGGAGCGAGATAATATATCGCTATCAGAGGGGAACAGTTACCGAATGGATGAAAATGGGAACCTGTGGAATGGAGATCATTATAATATTTCGGAAGATACCGAAATAATTGATACCATTAAAAATAATAATAAAATAGAAACATCCATTTTTTATGGAGACACCATGTGTATTACTACATTGCAAGATTCTTCCAAAGATACAACAGGAAGTAAAGCAGATAAAAAGGTAACAGACGTTGTTTTAGATAAGGGAAAGGATGGTTTTTTTAAGAACACTATTATTTCGGGCAAAAAATACTACGGTATATATATCCCTTATTATGATGACAATTCAGAAAAACCAGTAGGTATGGTATTTGCAGGTATGAAGAGTGCTGCAATCCGTAAAATGGTTACAGATATTACGGCAGTTATTGCATTGATTATGCTGATATTAGTAATTCTTTCATCTATTTGTATTTGGATACTCTCTGGACGAATTACAGAGCGTATTGCATATGGTGTAAAAAACTTGGGAGAGATTGCAGATGGCAACCTGTCCAGTCCAATTGACAACAAATATGCAAAATCTACAGACGAAACTGGAGAGCTTGTACGAAGTGTTGTAAATTTACAGAAAAAATTATCTGAGATTGTCGGTAATATCTCATCAGAAAGTGATGTCGTTCAAGAATCAGCCCAGATTATGGATACTGAGTTAATACAGACAAAAGATACGCTAGAACAAATCGAACAGGCAGTAGCAGAAATTGCAGATGGTGCTACTTCTCAGGCAGCGGATGCCCAAATTATGAATAATGATGTTATTTTCATGGGAGAAAGAATTCAGGAAACTAATGAAAATATAGAAAAAATACATATTGTGGCCGACCATATGGAAAAGAATAGCCTTCGTGCAAAAAATACTTTGCAGGAATTGGAAGAAATCAATACAGAGGTAAAACAGTCTATTCAAGTAATTTCACAGCAGACAGATACAACGAACGAGTCTGCACAACGAATTGAGGAGGCAATTAACCTTATCACCTCCATAGCCGAAGAAACCAACCTGCTATCTCTAAATGCCAGCATTGAGGCTGCCAGAGCAGGAGAACAGGGACGAGGTTTTGCAGTAGTTGCATCCCAGATTCAAAAACTGGCAGAACAATCCAACGAATCTGCACAGCAAATTGGAGAATCCATTACCGCATTAATGAAAGATTCTGAAAATGCAGTAATTACGATGGAACGTGTGAAGGAAGTCATGAACAGACAAAATCAGATGTTGCAAGATACCAAAAATGTATTTGATATAGTGGCAGAAGATATCAATGCCTCCCGTAAAGAAATTGGACGTATTGCTGAAAACAGTGAGGAACTGGATAAAGCAAGAGAAAAGGTTGTTGATATGGTACGAAATATCTCAGATGTTTCAGAAAGATATGCAGCAAGCACAGAAGAAACCAGTGCTTCTACCACAGAAATGAATACAAAGATACAAAAGGTTTCAGAAAATGCAAATCAATTAAAAACTGTATCCGATAACTTAAAGGAAAATGTACATATATTCAAACTGTAAAATAGAACCAATGAGTATGAGGTTTTAAGTAGTTTCGGTAAGAGAAAAGCCATTATCCAAGCTGGTGTTTACGCTTGGGATAATGGCTTTTGTTCTATGATATTTAATTGATTTTCCTGATTTAGTTTACTACACACAACTAAACTTTTATAGAATAGGATTTTCCTCGAAATAAAGATTCAGATTCGTATGTCGTTCTAAGGAATGGCAACCTTCTTTAATGTATTTCCAAGAAGCTGCAAAGTTATTAGGAACGCCATTTACTACATCCATATTTAAGAAATCAATAAAAAGTTTTTCATTCCCCATAAATTGCTTATAAAAGCTATGAGCATACTTGTTTTTTTGTTCCTCAGTTAAATTCAGTTTATTATATAATGCATGGTCTAGATTACTGGATAGATAATAGCATCTATAAGGAATTCCTTTGATCTTATCACACGATAAAAGATAGTTCATTAGCTTACTTTTATGTTCATTTCTTGTAATTATCTTTTGAATATTCTTACAGCAGATATTTTCCGTGGAATAAACAAATTTATTGCTATCACCTGAAATAATATGTGAGTTATCAATATATGCGCCGTCCGTATCAAACACCTGTACAATTTGCCAGATATTCTTAAGTTCTAACTTTTTATCCTTTCGATATCGATTCACGTATTTATAAATTTCGGTTTCCACATTGTTTATATCGATGTTTTCATCGGATGTAATATCACCACGCGTAAACTCAAAATGAATTTCTTTATTTCTATATATCTTTTTAAATATATTTTCTAATGCTTTTTTATCCGTAGCACCTTCCACAATAAAAATTACTGCTTTATCCATGTGAAATGTATCCTCTCCTTATTTATCCTGTTTCGATGATTTATTTTCTTTTAAAAATTGTAAAAATTGTTTTGAAAATTCAATTTGCACATCATTTTCCTCTGGATTACCAGCCTCTTTTAATGCATATCCTATATCATAAAGATCAGTATCATCATAAAGTTTTTCTTTCTGTCCACCTAAAACAATAGTTCTAATATAAAAATCTCTACGATTATGTGTTTTTTCAATTCCTTTGAGAGAAATATATCTATTTCGTGGATTGGTAGTAGAACAGATAATATTTTTCTTATCTAATTTTTCCATTATTCTTAAATTATGTGAGGTAAATATTAACTGTCCTTTTGCTTCCTCTGCCAAAACACCGATTAACTCGCCTAATAAATACTCAAAAATTCCTGCATCCAATTCATCAACCACAAGACATATTCCAGGATGGTTGTACAATGAAACCAAATAATTTAATAGAGAAATGATTCTTTTTATACCTTCTGATTCGTACTTAATGAGGAAACGTTTTCCTTCTCGATTAGAATATACTTCAACTTGGATAACAGTAACCCCGTCTGTATTTTTTTCTTCATTCAGCTTTAACAGCTCAATCGATAAATTAGGAACAATCGCTTTCAATGCAATATTGATTGCAGCTACGATATTTTCTAATTTATCAAAGATTTCTTCTGGAAATTCTCCACGTCCATTAATAAATAAAGGAATACACCCTTTTAGCATTTCATTTTCGGATTCCGTATGAACATTCACAGGAATAAAATCATTAGAGTAGTTTGCACCAAGTTGATTTACTTTAACAACTTGAAATTGCCATCTGGCAAAATCAAATAAGGCATTTATCACATTGGTAAAGGCAATTTCTTCCTCATTTGGATTCTCCACAGCAAAAGATTTATTAATTACATCATTAAAAAATAAAGATACATTTCGCTGTGCACAAAACACAGCAAGGTTTTGTACTGATTTAAAAAATCTTATTTTATCAGTTGCCTTTTCTGTTTCGGAATATATCTTTGCTTGAATATTTTCCAAAATAGATTGCATATCATAAAATGGATTGGAAAAATATACTTGTCTCTTACTTTTCCAAGACTTTCCACTTTGGTAATATAGGAGGTTTTCGGAATGAATTTGTATTTTCTTTTCCTCTATATTCCGTTCTAGAAATAATTCATATCTAGCTTTATATTTCTTTTCACCACATTCTATATAAAATAACGTAGAAAGTTTCATTGGTATATCATTACTGAACATTCCTTCGTATTCACCATAAGCTATAGGTTTTCCGCTCATGACATGTTGTAATATGTCAAGGGCTTCAATTACCGCAGTTTTTCCAGAGCCATTTTGACCATAAATTCCATTGATATCAGAACCCTGTAATTCTGCACGATATTCAGCATTTGCATAGTTAACATATTTTATGTCACCATACGTAACATTTTTAAAGTTTTGCAATTCTGACTCCACTATTCTAACTAAATATTTTTCCTTCATATAATGCCCCTTCATTGAACTAAAAATTGTTCTATTCTATACAATTTTACATTGATTCCGATAAAATGTCCAGTTTTATTTTATTTTCGTAATGGTAGCTTTGTTACATAGTATACTCATTTATAAGAAAATAAAACAAGAGGCAGTTCCTAAGGACCACCTCTTGAAAATACAATTTACAAGAAATACATGTTATTCCTTTTCTTCCCATACTTTCTTTACATCTTCTACACTCATATTGCAGTTCTCTGCTGTTTTTTGTATTGCAGATGCCTCATCCATCCCGAATTCCAATGCCATCTGCACCATAGAAAAGATTTTTTCATGAATATTTTTATCTAATTCATTTTGTAAATTTTCGTTTTGAGTTTGCAGGGATTGCTTTTCGCTTTCCGATTCATTCATAGTATTCTGTATACTTTTTACTATACCCTTTAGTTCTTGATTTTCCCTTTTCAGCTGTTGCTTTTCGTGTTCTTCCGTACAGCTTTCACTGTTCATCATAAACCTTAGTAAACAGCACATACTGACCTAAGATATCATCCTCATTGTCTCCGTAAATCATCTTGACTTTCACATCTAACGCAAGGTCTGTTGCATCTGAAAAGAATTCTTGGGACAACTGTAACTCTTTTGGTCTGGTCTTTCGATTTCCTGTGTAAATTACATATAATTCAGGCTTTGGAATCTCTACTTTCTTAGAGTCGTAGGTATCCAGTTTCCTATCATCAATATATTTCTGATAGGTAGTTGCCAAATACAAGAATGCCCGTATTAGGATATTTGGGGACCATGTGGATTGGAGCTTTTGAGGAATGGTTGAGAAAATGGATGTAAGAAGAGGTAGAAGAGTGGAAGGATGTAGAAAAGGGGCTAATAGAAACGAGAACGGCTTGGATGAGTGGTAGGTTAGGGAATGATGGGATTCGGGAATGGAAGCCGTTTTGGTGGGTTTCCGTTTGAAATTTGGTGGGGTGCAAATGTGGTAATTGATGAAAGGGCAAAAAACCTACTACACAAAATGCATAGTAGGTGTGGATAACAATTGGTTCTATTTTTGATGTTCTAAAATCCATTTCCATAAGTTCTGTTCATCCTTTTCGCTGGATGCTATATCAAGAATGATGGAATATAAAGATTTTTGTGTATATTGTAATTCAACACCGTTAATTGCTAAAAACACCAGCATTGCGTGTGCTCCAATTCTCTTGTTGCCATCTAGCATAGAATGATTTTTAATCAGACCATATCCTAATCTTGCAGCCTTTCTCTGAATGGTTGGATAAAGCTCTTCGTCTCCGTAACTTTGAAAAGGTGCTGATATAGCAGATTCCAATAGACCTTCATCTCTGATGCCATCAATACCACCTGTCTGCTCAATCAATTGACTATGCATCATTATAATCTGTTCTTTGGATAGCTTAATCATTTTGCAAGTACCTCATATGCTTCTTTGTTTTCTTCAAGCAACTTTTGAGAGATTGCCATTACATCTGCATCATCCGCTTCTGTGATTTCATCTGCCTTGCTAAAATCAATGACAAGATATCTGGGTACATTATTCTTGAGAATAATAGCAGAACCTTTTTCATCCACTAACCTTGCTACTTTAGAAAAATTTTGGTTTGCTTCGGTAATGGATACCAGTGTATTTGTATCTATCGTCATATGATCGCCTCCATTTCTTTTTTTATAGTATACATCATTTCTAGGATGTATTCAACCTATTCATCATTTGCTATTAGTAAAATAGTATATGTTTGAAATTGGATTGATTACGGATGAGAAAGAAGTGGGGATGGGATGTTTTGGGATTACTGGCTGGAAAATCACAATACTTTAGAAAGATATTTTTGAATAGATTTTCGGGAATGGTTGAAAATTGTGGAAAGCTAGAAGTGGATTGTGTATAGAAAACTTTTTCAGCGAGATTGATGTGGATTTTTTCAGTGAGTTTGGCAGAATGAAAAAGACAATGTCCATCAAAAAATCAGAACATTGCCCCTTTACATATCACAAATCATAAGGTAGATTGAAACTCTTAAGTCAAATCCTTTTTAACACTAATCCTTTTTGAAACATCTTTTTTTGTCGTATTCTGCTGGCTTTATTCCACAAAATGCTTTCAAATCGTTATTCTCTATTACATTATTAATTCTGCAACATAGATTAAAAAGAATGTCATCACGAATATCCTTCATTTGATTTTCAGCCGAATCAAATCCTTTGTTATACTCTGGATTATTTAGGTTGCTACAATCAATCGGAAGAACATTGATAGAGGTAAATATATATTCACTTTCTCTGTTAAAGACAATCTCTGCTCCTAATTCGACGTTCTTTAACTTTATCTGATTTTCAGACAGTTCTTCATCTTTATCATCAAAATGCCAGCCATTTTCAAGATGCTTTATTGCTTTCAATGCATCTTCCTCTTTGTCAGCAGTACTGTTCCACTGGGAAAGTGTCAATGTATCATTGGAATAATAGTAGGTCATGGTACCTTTGTGACCACAGTATTCCACATCTTCATAGGTGGTAGTTTCTGTGTTACTTTTTCATTTAGTTCTCCTTATGATACATATTATTTTTAAGCCTTTAGCCAAAAATTATTCATATTTATCAATATCTTGATTTCCTCTAAGGTGTAATCCTTAGATTTAGTATATTTCCAACCATACATTGCCTTTTTATACAACTCATCAAAAGTCTGAAAATTTTGAGGCTTACCATCATCATTTGTAACTTCTTTTTTTATTATTTGTAAATATCCTTGTTCTGTATCTTTCTTTGTACAGTATAAGATATTCAATCCGATAACTGCATTACCAGAAACGCTCCCCCACCAGACAATGTTATCTGTTCTATATTTTGGGTATACATTGTAATCTCTTGCATTTACATAGTCCAGATCTAAATTTAAGCGTTTGCAGGTAGCAACATTGTAATTTTCTGGTAAAATTACCTCAAATTGAAAGTTAAGAAAACTTTTCTCGTCAATAACACCGAATGAAATATACCGATTTTTTGGGTATTTGAATGGTGTGATTTGAACTTTTTGTTGCCATATCGTATCATCCTCCAGTTTAGATAGAGAATTGTTCATTTCAGCAACCAACCCTTCCAAGGCTTGATATACACTTTCTCTAATTGTAGTAACTTTTTCTTTAAATAACTGAACTTTTTCATTTTGAATATTGTTTTGTTTTCTTTCTACTTTGGCTTTTTGGCTTTTGGATTGAAGCCATGAATTCACAAATGCTTTGTGTTCCATCTAAAATCCTCCTTCTAAACACTTCAAAACAACTATACCTTACCGCAATATTTTAAATGGCATCATCCTATTCATCTAAAATATTATTCTGAGTTCTTATTTTTATTATACATGGAAATAGACCATACGATAAGGCAGAACTGCTATTTGCAAAGCAAAAAAGTCGTTGAGAATTAAACAAGAGGCAGTTCCTAAGAACCACCTCTTGAATAAGTGTCTATTTCCCAAAAGCTCTTGGTATCTGGCAACTTTTATTAATACGATAGTGAAGGGAAAATTTTTAAATTTCCTTTTTTATTTTTCTGTGTTATCAATATTTATAATAGAAATTGTATTTCCAAGGTCTTTGCCATTGGTGTATACTAATGTAGTGGTTTTTTGATTAATATTCCAGGTGGTCGTTACACCTGTTTTATCCTTTGTTTGCGTACCCTTCTTATTTTTCTTCTCTAAATTACTTAATATAGCATTATACGCCTTTTTACATTCCTCTTTATCATCTGTCTTGTATTCCCATCTAGAAAAAGTAACTACATCATCTGAAAGATAATATGTCATGGTTCCTTCGTAATCTAAATATTTACTCTTAGTATAACTATAGGAAACCAGACCATCTTTTTCTTCTTTTTTATCTGCTTTTCCACCAAGTTGCTTAACTAGTTCTTTTTTTGTAGTACGATTCGATACTTCTGTATAATTTATCTCAACAGGTTTTGTACTACAGCCTATAAAAAGGCTGCTTGTAAGACACAAAATACTTAGAAAAAATGCCAAATTTTTTTTTGAAATATGTTTCATTCCTATTTATAATCCTTTCTTTTTTGTATTGGCTTTTACATTTTAAATCCACTTTTTTATAACATAAATAACATGGCAGACAATGAATATTGTCTGCCATGTAGCAAATGAAAATTAAGTATTTACTTGTAAAATTGTATTTGCAAACAATTACTTAGTAGCTCCTGTTACATTAACTGTAAAGCTAGCTGTTACACCTTTTTCTACTAAAGTAACCTTATATGAGGAACCAGCCTCTGCCTTACCATTTTGAACTGTAAAGCTTAATTCATTGTTCTCATATTTAGCCTTGTCACCAGTTGCATCTGTAATTTTATTAAATGAAGATAAGCTAACTGCATCTGCATTCTCAAATAAAACTTCGTTTCCAAATTGGTCTACAGTATATAAGTAGTTGTTCTTATTACTATTGAATTGAATAGCACCATATGTTGTTACACTAACAGAACTAATTTCTTTAGCCTGATCACTCTTAGCCTTATCATAAAGCTTGATTGCAACTGTCTTTACCTCTTCTTTTGATACAGTTACATTTTGATTTACAATAACACTTCCATCATCTGTAGCAACTACAATTGTAAGCTTAGCTGTCTGATCTTCTTTAATGCTTCCATCCTTACCATAAACATACCATTTAGAAGTATCAGTATCCTTACCTGCAGCAATTACCGTATTATCAGATGTTACAGATAAAATCTTGTCTGCTGGAATAGCAACTGTAGTTCCATCTGCTTTCTTAGCTGTTACAGTAACTTCTTTTGCATAAGTATTCGTTATAGCACCCAATGTAACAGTACTTGAATTCTTATATAATGTAGGAATAGCATCCACACTATAAGTTAAGTTTGTTGCAGTATTTGCTTCAACAGTAAATGTTACAGTCTTTGTATCAATAACTTTCTTATCTTTATCCTGTAAATCAACTTTTACCTTAGCTGTACCAGCCTTTTTAGCAGTAACTGTAATTTCTGGCACTACGCTAACTGCTGCTTTTGTTGTAACACTTACAATATCCTTATCTGTATCAGCAACTGTAGCTACAACAGTATAATCACCTAATGCAGAAACATCACTTAAATACTGATCCTTTACGGAAACGGCTACTTTAGCTGTAGCACCAGCAACCATTGTAGTTTTGTCTGCTTTTGCTGTAAGTGTTGTAGGAACTGCTTTTGCTCCAATCTTAACCTGTAAAGTTGTATTTGTACCATTTGGTAAAGTAATTGTAATTACAGCAGTTTTATTTTCTACATTTTTGCTAGCTTCAATAGCTAATTTTCCATAATTTGTATTATTTTCATCTGTTATAACCTTAACATCATCTGCACCAAGATATTCTCCATTAGAAGTTCCAACTACTAATTTATTATCTGGACTAGCTAAATCTTTTGCTGCAACCTTGTCACCATATTTGTCAGTAATAGTTAATCCAACATATGCAATACTTCCTTGAGCCACTTCTATAGAAGATGCATCTAACTGAATAGCATATGGTTTTCCAGCCTTTTCCTGTACATCTAAGTCAACTTTTGTAGTCTGACCATTTTTGTTATTCATAACAATAATAGATGTCTTTCCAGCACTTTCAAAGCTAGCAATCTTGAAGTATGTTTTACCATTAGTATCTTTATCTAAAGAAACTTTAGCGGCATCTAAAACAGCAGTATTTGTTGAAATAAGTGAATACTCTCCAGATGCTAATGTAACAACTTCATCATAGTTGTTTGTTGCTGTGTAAGGGATTAAAACATTTTTAACATCTTCTGTTAATCTTGTTGTTCCAACTGGTAATACATAATCACCTAATGCAATATTCTGTACATAAGTCTGCTGTACAACTTTTAATGTTGCTGTAGCTGTTAAACCAGTTTTGTATAATAATACTACATTTACACTATCATCTACCTTAAGTGTGTCTGTTTGTGTATTAATTTCAAATGCCTTTGTTTGTGCATTGTATGCTGTTTTCATATTAGCCCCATTATAAGTAGCTGTTTCAAAATCAGACCCTGTAATAGCGATTTCTTCACCATACTGATCTTTTACAGAAACTTTAATAGCAGCTTTCTCTAATCCTTTTTGCAATACTGTAGATGTAATCTTAAGAGAAGTAGCAACTGGTGCCTCTACTGCAACATCTGTCTTGTATGCTGTTAAACCAGATAATTCTACTGTATATGTGCCTGCAACAAAGTTCAACTCTGTATCTCTTGTGATATATAAAGTCTTTGCATCCTTAAATGCAACCTTTACTGCCTGAGTTGCTTTTTCTCTTGTTACAGATACTTTAACGGCATTCTGTTCGTCCTTTGTTAATTCTTTATTGAATGTAACGGCAATTGTCTTTGCATTTACAGCACTTGCAGAAACTGCAGAAGCTGTTACTACTTCTGGAGTAGCTGTTACGTCAGGAGTAGTTGTTGCTCCGCCTGTTGCTACTGGAGTAGCTGTTACGTCAGGAGTAGTTGTTGCTCCGCCTGTTGCTACTGGAGTAGCTGTTACGTCAGGAGTAGTTGTTGCTCCGCCTGTTGCTACTGGAGTAGCTGTTACGTCAGGAGTAGTTGTTGCTCCACCTGTAACCACTGGTGTTTCTGTAACTACTGGAGTTGCTGTTGTTACAGGTGTAGCATTCTTTACAGTAACCTTTACGGTTGCTTTCTTTCCTGTAATTTTAGAAGTAGCTGTAATCTTTGCTGTTCCGGCAGTCTTTGCTGTAACTTTTACTGCTGCTGCGTTCTTAGCAACCTTAGCTGATTTCTTGTTTAATGCAATTTTCTTATTGCTTGCTGTAAATGTAAGTGTATC
>JBNMLH010000002.1:0-266143 GCA_050875145.1 Lachnospiraceae bacterium | reverse complement strand
ACACCTCCATCTGCCAGACATACTTCACCGGGTTTTACACGATACCCTCCTCCGATTAAAGAAGTGGATGTTATGGAATGATGTGGACTCCGAAAAGGTCTTTTTTTAATGTAAGCATAATTTTCATCTAACAAACCAGAAATACTATAAATTTTGGATATTTCCAAACTCTCCTCAAACGTCAATTCAGGCATAATAGATGGAATCCTCTTAGCCAACATAGTCTTTCCCGCACCAGGAGGACCTATCATCAATACATTATGCATCCCGCAAACACCAATTTCTAATGCCCTCTTTACCATTTCCTGCCCAGAAACTTCTGAAAAATCTTCCATTCTTTCTTCTATCTGCTCCGCAAATGCAGTTACTGTTGTAGTTGCTATTTCTCGGTTTAATGTAAAATATTCCACCACTTCTTTTAAATTTTTGACACCTTTCACTTCAATTCCCTCAACCATTGCAGCTTCTGCCATATTTTCTCTGGCTACAAAACAATATTTCATTTGCTTCTTTTTAGCTGCATACACCATAGGAAGCACACCATTTACCCGCTTAATTTCACCATTTAGGCTTAATTCTCCAATAAACATTACATTTTCCAAACACTCTTGTGGTATTCTTCCAAATGCAGCTAACAATGCTACCGCAATAGCAAGGTCAAACGCAGTCCCTTCTTTTCTTATATCCGCAGGTGATAAATTTACTGTTATATGTTTCGTTGGGATACGATATCCGGAATTTCGTACAGAAATACGAACTCGATCTTTGGCCTCCTTTGTCTCTGAACTTAGCAGACCAACTAAAGAAAACATGGGAAGTCCATCACAAACATCGACTTCCACAGAAATGATATGTGCATCAATCCCTTGTATTGCTGCACAATAACTATGAAAATACATAGAAACTCCTTTCACCACAGCGATGAAAGTATATTACCTTGTTTTATTATATCAAAAAAAGCACTTTTTTCAAGTGCTTTTCTATCACCAAATCGCAACTATTAATGTAAATCTACTCAACCAAACAACATTACATTGCAACTTTCCATATATAATTCAAGAATTTCAAATATCTATAATTACAAATAGTTTACTTTACTATATTTTTACTCTGTAATTTTTCAATTTCTCGGCGAAAACTATCCATATCCTCAAAATCCCGATATACAGATGCAAAACGAATATATGCTACTGCATCTAAATGCTCTAAACGATTTAATACCATTTCCCCAATTTCCGTTGTAGATATTTCCTTTTCTTCGCGTTCAAAAATAGCAGCTTCAATACCATCTAACAATTCACTCTGCTCTTCCATGGAAATAGGACGTTTAATACAAGAACGAAATATCCCCTCTTTTAACTTTGCCCTGTCATAAGGTTCTCTGGTAAGATCCTTTTTTATTACGACAAGTGGTAACATTTCTACATTCTCATAGGTCGTAAAACGCCTCTTACAAATTTCGCATTGACGACGTCTTCTGATGGATGTATCATCATCTGACGGTCTGGAATCAATTACTTTTGTATTTTCTTTTCCACAAAATGGACATTTCATACTCTCATCCTCAATCTTTCATAAACAATGTCTAAACCTATTAATCCACTAAAATAATTATATGCAATCTTGCTTTCCCCGTCAATCAAAACCTCTCTTACTATTTACAAATAAGCAATATTAAATTATATAATTTTTTTAAGACATTCTTTCTCATCTATTTCCACAAGTACAATGTCTGGTCCAACATTTGTTATACATTGAAACGGTATCACAAACTCATGGTCCCTCCCTAAGATTCCCCATAATTTACACGGTCCTGGAACAATAATCGCAATAATTCTTCCTGTTTCTAAATCAAATTCTAAATCCGAAATAAATCCCATTCTTGTTCCTGTACAGATATTGATAACTTCTTTTTGTCTCAATTGACAAATTCGCATATATTTCTCCCCTTGCAAATCAAGCCTATTTTACTATATGTTTTCTCCCATCGTTTATGCCTGCTCTTTCACATATAATTCTTGTCCTGCATAAATTGACGAATTTCTATTTATTGCAAAGGCTACCATACATACTAGCACAAAGTAAGGAGTGTTCTCAAACCCAAACACTTCTCCACCAATAAAAATCGGTGCTAGCATAGTATTCGTTGCACTACCAAAAACAGCCGCATAACCAAGTGCTGCAACGAACTCCACAGGTAATCCAAATACTCCGGATAATACAACTCCTAAACTTGCGCCAATAGAGAATAATGGCGTCACTTCTCCTCCCTGAAAACCGGCTGCTAAGGTTATAATAGTAAAAACAAGCTTCAACACCCAATCATACAAATAAATCCGTTCACCGTAAAAACTTGCATGTATTAAATTTGTCCCAAGTCCTGCATATCTTCCCCAATAAATTACAAGAAGAAATATACTCAAAAAAAGCCCTGTTATGCCAATCCGTACATATTTATTAGGAAACCATTTAGAAAATTGTTTCTTTCCCCATTGTAATCCCTTTGAAAAAATGTATCCTACGATTCCAAAAAGTACACCCAATAAGATTAATTGGATCATTGTTTTTTCGTTAAAAGAAATTTTAACATTCACTGTACATGCAAACTTTTCCAATCCTAATTTTCCAGAAACAACACTTGCCGTATAGGCCGCTAAAAAGGACGGAAAGATTGCCTCATATGCTATAATTCCCGCGGTTAATACTTCTACCGCGAAAAAAGTTGCTGCCACAGGTGTTCGGAACAAGCCCCCAAATCCCGCTGCCATTCCAACAATCAAAAGAATGTTAGACACATTTTTTATAGGAAGTTTTCTAGCAATCTCATAAGAAAGCGTTCCACCGATTTGCACAGCAACCCCTTCTCTACCTGCACTTCCTCCAAATAAATGTGTAATCCATGTACCAATTGTTACAAACGGAATTAAACGCAGTGGTATTTCCTTCTCTTTGCCATGTGCAACATCAAAAATAAGCCCCATTCCTCTACTACTTTTTCCCCCATAACGTTCATAAACAAAAACAATAAACAGACCAGCAAATGCCAGAAACGGAATGAAATATCTAGGATGTGCATCTCTTACATCTGTTATCAGTAATAAAACCCTTCCAAACACTGCATCTATCGCACCGACTGCAACACCAATAACAACTGCAATGATACAAATTATCATTCCTTTCCTATATCTGTTTTCTGTGCACATTTTATTTCTTCCTTCCTATTTTAATATCATACCGGAAACCTTCATAAAATCTCCATCCATAATTGTATATTTGCTTTTTAAATCGTCTACACATTCTGGAGAAATTTCTGTATGAATATAAAGAGAATCCATTCCCATTTCATAAGAACCACGGATATCAGAAACAGAATCATTTCCAATCATAATGCTTTCCTTGGGATTCAAATGATAACGCTCTAATAATTTTGCATAAAAAGATTTTCCTGGTTTCTTACATCCTTCCTCTGAAGAAATCAAAATGCCATCAAAATATTTTTCAATGCCTAAATACGCTAATTCTGGTCTGGTAAAGTTTCTTTGTGCATTGGATAGTAAATATATCTTCTTTCCTTTTCTTTTTAATTCCTCTAAAAACGGAATAACACCATCGTACAATCGAATGAACTTAGTTGACACAACTCGAAACATATTCATAATAAATTCTATTTTTTCTTCTTCAACATTCACCTGTTTTTCTTCGAATAATCTCTGAAATACTTTTGCCAAATCTATTTCTGGATATGGCTCTGTTTCTTTCATTTTTTCCTCCAATTCTTTACTGTAAAGCTGATATTTTTGTTTTAATTCCTGTCTTTCATAGACAGCACCATAAAATCCCATTATTTCCGTCATCTTATCCCACAAATACGCTTTATTTTCATTTGTACGAATATCCACTAAAGTTCCATATAAATCAAACACATAATTTTTATACATAATATTCTCCTTTGCAATTTATTCAGCGTTGCTATTATACTAATTTTTTCTAGGGATGTCAAAATAATCTACCCTTCTTCAAAATAGAAACAACTGATACATCTGAAACATAAAAAGTGCCAATTATCTTTCGATAACTGACACTTTCCAGTGAGCACAAATCTTCTATTTTATTTATGGCAATGTCCACCACAAGCACTGCAATTTCCACCACAACTACTCTTTCCGTTCTTTTTATCCTTTACCATTGACCATATAATAGCTCCCACTACAACCAACAGTATCAAAAATACAACTAAAGTTCCTAAAATAGATCCCATATTTCTGCCACCTTTCTTTTTGAAAACTTACGCTTTCTTTTTCGCAGGACGGAAAAGCAAGTATAAGAATGCTATAATTATTATAATTGCTACAATAAATCCAATATGGAATGTACCTGCTAATACTAATTCGCCAATGTTATAAATACATAATGCTACTAAGTAAGCAAAAATACACTGATATGCAATAGCAAATGCAGTCCATTTACCATTGTTCATTTCACGTTTAATGGCACCCATTGCTGCGAAACATGGTGCGCATAATAAGTTAAATACAAGGAATGAGAAACCTGCTGCAACGCATGTGCTTGCTCCAAATGATGTTGCAATATTTGAAATCGCACTAGCATCTTCTGTTGTATACAAAATTCCAAGAGTAGCAACGATATTTTCTTTTGCTACTAAACCTGTTACAGCACCTACCGCTGCCTGCCAATTTCCCCATCCTAATGGTGCGAAAATCCAAGCAATAGCTCTACCGATTGCTGCCAAAATACTCATATCCATCTGATCTTCTGCTAACATCTGATAATGTCCATCTACAAAACCAAAGTATGATAAGTACCAAACTACGATTGTAGATAACAAGATAATGGTTCCTGCCTTTTTGATGAAACTCCATCCACGCTCCCACATACTTCTAAGAACGTTACCAACTGTAGGCATATGATATGCTGGAAGTTCCATAACGAATGGTGCTGGATCTCCTTCAAACATCTTTGTTTTCTTCAAAATAATACCAGAACAAATAATTGCTATAATACCGATGAAATATGCACATGGTGCTACCCATGCAGCTCCACCAAAGATTGCTCCTGCAATCAACGCAATAAATGGAAGTTTTGCACCACAAGGAATAAATGTAGTTGTCATAATTGTCATACGACGATCCTTCTCATTTTCAATTGTTCTTGATGCCATAATACCTGGAACACCACATCCTGTACCAATCAAGATTGGAATAAAGGACTTACCTGACAATCCAAATTTGCGGAAAATACGGTCCATGATAAATGCAATACGAGCCATATAACCACAAGCCTCCAAGAATGCAAGGAAAATAAATAACACTAACATCTGTGGAACGAAACCAAGTACAGCTCCAACACCGGCAACAATACCATCTAAAATCAATCCACTAAGCCAGTCAGCACAACCAATCTTATCAAGACCTGCTTCTATAAATACTGGGATACCTGGAATCCAAATTCCATAATCTGCTGGGTCTGGTGCTTCACCTTTGTACTTCTCAAGTACACCAATTGCATCTTCTAAATCAGATTTTGAAGCTTTTTCCTCTGTAGTCTCCAAAGTTTCTTCATCTTCTGATTCGTAAGTAACTTCATCTGGTGCTGTTGCTGCAAATTCTTTTAATGCCTGCACAGCATTATCTCCAGAATAATCTTCTGCTTCGCTGTCGATTGCATCTTCTACATCTGCTGTATCTACACCTTGATCTGCACTACCTGCAATATAACCTTCTACTAATGCAAGTGCTTCATCATATGGTTCTGCATCGTCATTATAATCACTTCTACCAATTCCACACAGATACCATCCATCACCAAACACTCCATCATTTGCCCAGTCCGTTGCAACCGTACCAACTGTAGTTACAGATATGTAATAAACAATAAACATGATAACTGCAAAAATTGGAAGTGCTAAGAAACGATTTGTAACAATTCGGTCAATCTTATCTGAAGTTGTCATGCTACCTTTTTTATTTTTCTTTAAGCACTTGTCAATAATACTTCCAATATATATATAACGCTCTGATGTGATAATACTTTCCGCATCATCATCCATCTCTTTTTCGCAGGAAGCAATGTCCTGTTCAATATGTTTTATCTGTTCCTCTGTAACTTTTAATTTTTCAATAATCTTTTCATCACGTTCAAACAGCTTAATCGCATACCAGCGCTGCTGTTCTGCAGGCATATTGTGAAGAAGTAACTCCTCGATATGTGCCAATGCATGCTCTACAGAGCCTTCAAAACGATGTCTTGGTTCTATATGATTTGCCTTCTTTGCAACCTCAACTGCCTTTTTTGCTGCCTCTTCAATTCCCTGTCCCTTTAAAGCTGAGATTTCAAAAACATCAACCCCAAGTTCTTCTGCAAGCTTTGATGTATTAATTTTATCCCCATTCTTTTTTACAATATCCATCATATTGATGGCTAATACAACCGGAATTCCAAGTTCAACTAACTGCGTAGTCAAATACAAGTTACGCTCCAAGTTACTTCCGTCCACAATATTTAATATTGCTTCTGGTCTTTCATCAATCAAATAGTTTCTAGCAACTACTTCCTCCAGAGTATAAGGAGATAAGGAATAAATACCTGGCAAGTCAGTAATTGTTACATCCTTGTCATATTTTAATTTACCTTCCTTTTTTTCTACTGTTACTCCTGGCCAGTTACCTACGAACTGATTAGAACCTGTTAATGCGTTAAACAATGTAGTCTTTCCACAGTTTGGATTTCCTGCCAATGCAATTTTAATTCCCATTTTTACCACCCTGTCTTAAAAATTTAAGACGCAAACGGAAGAATAAAAGATATTTGTTTGCTTCTTTCCTTTCTTTTTATTTCTTTTATTCTTTAAAGACACTCTTTATTCTACTTCAATCATCTCAGCGTCTACTTTACGAAGAGATAATTCGTAACCTCTAACTGTAATTTCTACAGGATCACCCAATGGTGCAACCTTACGGACAAAGATCTCTACTCCTTTTGTAATGCCCATATCCATAATTCTCTTCTTTACTGCACCTGCACCCTGTATTTTTTTTACCTTTACAGTGTCTCCTACCTTGGCATTTCGCAATGTACTCATGTGCAATTTCCTCCTACTTTAAATCATTATCTTAATTGCCATCTCTTTACTTACAGCAACTCTAGATTCCTTAATATTTACAATTAAGTTACCACCAATATCTGAAACAATCATAACTGGTGAACCAACAACAAAGCCTAAGCTTTCTAAAAATTTTCTAGTCTCTTCTTTTCCACCAATTTTTTTAATTGTGTTACTTTCTCCAACATTACACATAGTTAATGGCATCATGGTGCACCTCCGTTTCTGAAAAAATTAGTCTATACTAACCCTTCCACTTTTTTATAGGTGTTAGCGACTTCTAACACCCACTCCATATGTTAGAATAAACTAACTATTTTGTCAAGCGTTTTTTATCAAAAAGCTTTTTTCTTTTGATATTTTTTTTAAAGTCTGTTACAATAAAATAGGTCATACTTTCAACACCAAACAGGTTAGTTTTTAATTTTTGAAAGTCATCATAAACAAATGAAGGAAAATAAAAGAAAGGTGTTAATACAATGCAAATAAAAGAATCTGGAGAAGATTATTTAGAATCGATATTAGTATTATCTAAAAAACAAGAAAGTGTACGTGCAACAGATATTTGTAACTATTTTGGCTATGCTCGTGCAAGTGTATCTGTTGTCATTAAACGTTTTCGACAAGACGGCTATGTAACAGTTGATGAAAACAATCGTATTTCTTTAACAAGTAAAGGATTAGAAATTGCAGAACGCATGTATGAACGTCATCAGGTTATTTCTTCTATTTTCATGCAACTTGGTGTATCTGAAGATGTTGCACGAAAAGATGCCTGCCGCGTGGAGCATTATATCAGCGAAGAAACTTTTGAAGCCATGAAAAATCACTTCTTATCGAACAATACGCCAAACAATGAATAACGGTTTTGTTGCAAAATATTTTTTACTCTATAAAAGCAAATTTCCTTATAAAGTAAAAACAGAGGTGCCAAAACAAAAGTTCTGACACCTCCAAAAATTTATTCTAAACACCTGCTCTCTTGACAGCAGCAATAAATAATCTGATATTGTTCTGCTGTTTTTTTCAATAGTCTTTTTGCCCCCTCTAATTTATCATCATCCAAATTAACAAAAGGATCATCTAAAATCAAAAACGGCACATCCCGTTGATACATCGCATCTACCATAGCCAATCGAAGACATATTCCAATCAAATCCTGATATCCCGCACTCAACGTTTGACTATCCCTTCCCATCCCATATTCTTGCATATACACCTGCATATTAACATCCATGGACAATGTACCCGACATCCTCTCATCAACAACTGATATATATTTATCAAAGGATTGTTGCAATGGATTTTTATATTTTGCAGTTAAAGACTCTTTTGCCTGCTGTAAGGTGTCTTTTGTCATTTTTAGTAAGTCATATTGATGCTGTCGTTTTTCTATATTTTGAAATAACCTTTCCAATTTTTGTTTTAATTCAAATTCCTCTTCTGCAGCCTCATCTAATAATGCAATTTGTTTCTCTAACGCCGTAAGTTTTTCTTGTATCTGTTCTAATTTTTTCTCACACTCCTGCATATTTCTTTGCATATCTTGAATGTCCATACATACGCTATCTGAATTGGAAATATTTTTTCTTATTTTATTCTGTCTTTCAAAACTTTCTCTTTTCCCCCGGGCAATTTCATATTCCTCCATAACAGAATAATATTTTTCCAATAAATTTTCCAATTTTCTCAACTGTTTTAATTTATTTTCTTCTTGGGGCAAATGATAGGTTTCAAAAAATTTGTTTATTTCCTTTTCGCACATTTCTCTCACTTTTTCCCCATTCTCTCGTGCTTCAATCCGCTTTTTTAAACTCTGCAATTCCCCCAACATTCCCTGCAACGTATATAAATGTTCCTGCACTTCCTTTTCTTCCATAATCGGATATGCCTGTAAAAACGCTTCTATATCTATATCATTTGTATGACTATCGCTTTCATCTTTTTTTTGTTCTTCATCTTCCATAAATATTATTTTCTTTTTCACCATTATACTTAATATAATTCCTGCCAAAAATAATATGATTCCAAATAGTGGTTTCCAAAAGCAAACAACAATGCCTGCCACTGCCATTCCTACACCGACCCACAACAGATAAGATATCGCCTCCTCTTCCGCATATTCCAACTGTTCCATACATTTATTAATATTTTCTCTATCTGGTAGACCATCCCAATTTTCCTGCACAAAATTCCATAGCTTTTCTTCCTGTTCCGTCACAGGATTCTGTTCTATTTTTACTTGCTCTAATTGTTCCTGTTCCGCAAAAGAAATGATATGTTTTATTTCCTCCAGTTCTGGAAATCCTGCCGTAAAATTTTCCTCAATTTTTTCTAATTCTCTCTCCTTTTCTTGTTCCCGTCCAGTTAATTCCTTATATAGCAGTAAGTTAGCTTCTCTCTCTTTTCTATCTCCATACTCCAAAATTTGTTTTTTCAACTTCTCATGTTTTGCTAAAACAAGTTCATGTTCCCGTTTGCTTTCTATATACTGTCCCTGCAATTCTTCGCGTTCACTTCTTTTTCGTTCTCTATCCAAAATCATATTTTGATATTGGTAGACCTGTATTTGTAACTTTGCTAGTAACCCTGTCTTGCGCTTTGGTGTCAGTTGATTTATTTTTTTTTGTAGTAATTCACTTGCCTCCGAATAATGATTCAAATCATACATCTGCTGTGTAAGATTTCCTATTTTTGCATGTATATTATCAGTCGCCAATGTGACACAATCTAGTTGAGATACATAAATTGTCTTTTGAAAAGAATCCTCATCTAATTGAAATAATTCCTTTCCTATATTATTATCAAACGCCGTAGACAACATTCCTGTTTTTGCATCTCTTAAAACAAACTGATCCTCTCTTGGACTTTCTCCAAAGTTTCTCTCTATCTGATAGTATTGTCCATTTGTTTCAAAAAGGATACTTCCTCCATATACTCCCCCCTGCCATGGCTTAAATTTTTTTCTTTCTCGTATTCCTTTGGAACGCTTTCTTTCTTTTGCAAAACCATAGAACATTACTTTTAAAAATGCTGTAAAAGTACTTTTCCCCCAACCATTTTTTTCACAAATCTGGTTAAGTCCCTGTTGAAAATTTATATCCACATTTTTCAATTTTCCAAAATTTTCAATATGACAACTAATCAATCGCATTCTGTTATCTCCTCTCCGGAAAGTGCCAATATTCCGTATCGAATCATCGCAATTTTATCATCTTCCGGCAACTCCATCCTTTGAATCTTTCTTACAAATTCGCCCTTTAGACTTTCATCAAACAAAAAATCATTGTAATCTATTATAAGTTTTGTACTATCCTCTAATTGAAAACAAAAAAACTGTTCACTCCACTTTTGCTGCAAATACAAAATATTTTTTTCACATTCTACGTCAACCTGTCCAACTAAACATATCTTTATGTAATCTTCCCTAGATACCTTGCTATCTTTCAAACTATCATCTATTTTTCTTGCAATTTCCAACGTTGTCATGCAACCATCCACAGGCACTTCTATTTCATACAGTTTTCGTTTTCCCCAAGGCACAAAGCTAGTTGTAATCTGACTTTCCTTTAAGTCAAGAAGCACAAAACCCTTCTGTCCACATTCATCAAATCCCCTTCCCTCCAGACATCCGCTATAACAATATCGACCTCTCTGATCAAGGTATCCTTCAAAAAAAGAATGGATATGCCCCAAAGCCAAATAATCAATGTTCCTATTTCTGAATAATTCAATGGGTACTACATCCTCTGTGATTATAGTATGACTATTCTCTATAATTGCACCATGCAACATAACAATATTGAGTTGCTCCTCTTTTAAATCAAGTGTTTTCACCTGTTCATATAAGGACTCCCCTTTACATTCTACTCCCGTTATAACAATATCGCCACATTCATAACTGACCCAATTCCTATCAAACATATGAAGATTCGTAGGCAATCCTCCCTCTTTTCTTTCCTTTTCCCATAAATGACGATCATGATTTCCACGCAAATAAAAAAATTCTATTTCCGAATATCTCTGAACCAACTCCAAACATGCTGTTGCAGCCCACATGGGCGGCTGTGTTGTATCAAACACATCTCCAGAAAGCAAAATGGCATGTACCTGTTCTTTTATTCCGTATTGAATCATATTTTCAAAATTCTCAATCAACTCGTAATTTCTTTTTTGAGCCTGTTCTGCCGTTAAATTCGTGGTTAAATTTGATCCTAGATGCAAGTCTGCACAATGGATTAGTTTCATCTTCTTTCATCTCCTTTTAGAATAAACCAGATAATTAAGCTCTATAAAATGCCCTCCCATAGAGTAAAAAGGATGCAGGAAAAACAGCCACTATAACAGTAACTTACTCTTCCTGCATCCCTCTTTAATATTCCCCTAAAATAATATCTGCAATACTGACATCACGCGTTTCCCATTCAGGAAAAATCTGCAATGCCTTTTCTACAATAAATAATAAATTTTCGACTTCTTTATAATCCCCATAAAACTCTAGAAATGATTTTTCTCTTATTGCAATACATTCCTCCTTATATGCCTCAATCATTTCTGTCATTTTCAAATTTCCTAGATTTCCGTCTATTACATTTTCCATTGCAGTAAACATTTGTTCTTCAATAGGCCGCCCATAAATCTTATGCCCTTCATTTATCAATCTTCCAACCGAAGATTCCTCTCCTAATAAATTGTTAAACCAAGTTTCAAATTTATTCTCAATTTCACCCTGCTTTAGTATTTTTCTACTAATACTCAGCTCCTTCGGATTGGACTTTGCATTTTCCAAACGATATTGGTGCACATATTCTCTACTCTCTTCTTGTTCAATCATATTCGGAAAAACAATCGCATCCTGTTCTATCTCTAATGCCTCTGCCACAACCTTTTGCTCTGCCTCATTTAAATATTCCAAAATGGTATTTTCAATTTTTCCCTCATCGAAAAATAATACATGTGTCATGAAATATCGTCTTTCATCTTCTGACAGACCTTCAAATTGACGTACCTTTTCAATATTTTGTTTTATGCGGTTTTGAAGTTTGTGTTTATAATCATCTACCAATGTACTACTTGCACTAATAAATCTTTTTTCATAAACATAAAATTCTTCTATTCTTCCCTCTACCCGGTCATACTTATCTAATCCTGTCCTAAGTGCATCACGAATTTCTGTAAATACTTTTGGCACTTCTTCCTGAACATATGTCATAGCCTCTAAATTTCCAACCTCGAACACTTCAGTAGGAAGCTCTAAAGCACGTTTTTGACATCTTAATAATTCATCATACTGATTTTGTAATATCTTTCCTTTTTTGCAATGACTATAGTCTTCAAGCATTGCCTCCATTATCATCTTAAGTTCTTGAAATCTTGGATTCCAAATTGCATAATACCCATATTTCATCTGCCCGGTCAGAGAAGTATACATCTTTTCCGTCATAGATGTAAGTTTTTTTATTGTTTTATCTTCCATTTTATTACCCTCTATTGATGTTTATCCTCTGTGCTGTTCTTCTTTACATTTTTATACTTTCGAGCAATACATATAAGAATGAAAATAACTGCCAGCAAAACAAATATTGCAGTTCCTCCAACTCCTAAAACATCTGACTTCCAAGGTTTTGCTGAACAAATTAATAAAAGAAGCATTAACATAGAAATTGCGTTAGATACAGTTAAAAGATATATATACTTTCTTTGCCAACGATTTTCTACTTCTGAACGTAAACGAATTTTTTCTTGTCGCTCCAGCAATTTAACCAAACGATTCAACTTCTTCTCATATCCATTTTGCATCGTTTCTATTTTTACGCACATATCCGTAACCTGCTCACACATTTGATCCAGCGATTGTTTGTCCGGCAATTTCTGTTCAACCATTTTCCCTTGTTCTTCAAGCATATGATCGAATTTGTCTGAAACATTTTCTAACGCCATATTGACTTGCTTTTCTACCGCTGTCTGAAAGTTCCTCCACTCCTCTGTTCCATGCTCCAGCATCTCTGCGGTATACTGCTTGAACACATCCTTGTATCCATTATGTATCAACGAAAGCCCTTCTGAAATTTTAGCAGTGCTTTTTTCCATTTGTTCGATATAATCTTGCAAATTTTCTACAGTAATCGTTTCCTGCAATGTTTCTTTGAGCGAATCATTTAGTGTAGTAAGTTCTGCCACTAACTCTTCTTTAGCAAAGTCAACCGTTCCTGATAGTTCATGCATAAAATCTTTTTTTATCTCTTCGTTTACTTCCGTCACTTGTGTGGAATACTTTCCTAATATGACTTCACACTCATCTTGAAACTTTTTCAACTCCAAATCAATCGTTCCAAGTCTCTCGCTTAAATTCTCTTTTAAACTATCCATTCGCTCTATCGTATTCTGTGTTTGTTCTAACACCTGCGTTTCCTGTTCCGTATGTGTTTTATATAAGTCTTTGCAATTCTCTAGTTGTTCCATATATTGCTTGCAAAGTTCTTCCAAGTCCTTTAGATAAATTTCTTTTGAAATTGTCTCTGCTAGTTGTTTTACATAAGCTTCAAATTCTGCTTTAATTTCATTTGCCATTTTGTCATTTCCCCTTTTAGTTCTCGTTCAGTAATTTTCCTATTTACCCATACTATTTTTATTTTAACACACTTTTCTCGAAAAACCAATACATGTATACTCCACCTTCTATAATAAGTTTTTTCAAATTCATGTAAATTATTTTAAATCAATCAAATAAATGCGTAAAATTTTCTTAAAAAAAGCTTGCATATTGTATAATATTAATGTATACTTTTAGTTGTTCGAGTAGTTCTTTCTTGGACATTAATTAATTGCTGCTATAGCTCAGGTGGTAGAGCGTCGCATTGGTAATGCGGAGGTCACGGGTTCGACTCCCGTTAGCAGCTGTTTTTTATTATCCGATAAAAAGTCAAACTATTACATACATTTGAATGGTCGTATTAATATCAATGCAGATAACAACATTGGTATTTTTTTTTAGGAGAAAACACCCTTTTTCATTTCTCCATGCTACCTAATGTAATGATTTAACATAATTTTTGATTTTTAAATCAGAAAGAACATTGGAATTTGTTATTGAGGCACAATACACAAAGACAATATACACTCAAACACTAGAAAAAATTAACAGCGGTATATCTAGAATAGCACACAAGAGAACCGCTCATGACAAACAAGGAGGATTTTATGGCACAAACAGTATTTAATCGAGTGGAAAAAAAGTACAAACTTACAAAAGAAAAATATGACCAATTTCTGGAGAAATTACTAAATTATATGGAAATTGATCAATTTGGAAAACACACTATAAGTAATATTTATTATGATACAGCAGATAACGTGCTTATAAGACGTTCAATCGAAAAACCTGCATACAAAGAAAAACTACGTCTAAGAAGCTATGGAACTCCAAGTATTTCCGATTCTGTTTTTCTTGAAATAAAGAAAAAATATGACGGTATCGTAAACAAGCGACGTATCGAACTTCCGCTTCAACTCGCTTACAATTATTTAAATTCTGGTATCCACCCTTTTGAATCCACACAGATTCTAAACGAGATGGATTATTTCTTATCACTCTACGATCTTTCCCCTAAACTTCTTCTGGCTTATGAAAGAATTGCTCTATTCGGAAAAGAGGACTCGGAATTTCGTGTTACCTTTGATACCAATATCCGAAGCAGAACAGAAGATTTACACTTAGAACATGGCAGTCATGGTAAATTATTATTTGATGACCAAACACATCTAATGGAAGTAAAAATAACAAATTCCACACCTTTATGGTTTTCAAAATTGTTATCAGAATATGAAATTTATAATTCTTCATTTTCAAAGTATGGCAGTGTTTATAAAAAACAGCAACAGGAACTTGCTAATCTCAATAGCAGCAAAGCCAAAGTTAATACTTCAAACAATCCTGTATTTGTTCCAGAAGCAGAATACGATTTTATCGCAGGATAACAGACGAGAAAACAAGATACATACATTTATAATACAAAACAAAATCACAAGGAGGATAACTATTATGTTTACATCTATTTTCGACACTACAAACGGTATTACCATGCAGGAAGGAATTCTTTCCATTGTTATTGCATTTGTACTTGGGCTTGTTATTTCCTTTACTTATATGAAAACAAACACAAGCTATTCAAAGAATTTTGCCTATTCTTTAGTTATTATTCCCGCTTTAATCGGTGTGGTAATTACTTTAGTAAATGGTAATTCTGCTGCATCTATTGCCGTTTTAGGTGCATTCAGTTTAATTCGTTTCCGAAGCATCCAGGGAACTTCAAAGGATTTAGCTTACATCTTGTTTGCTATGACATTAGGACTATCTACAGGTATGGGGTACGCATTATTTGCTACAATTTTAACTGTTCTTGTATGCCTTGTTTTATTCGGATTATCCTACAGTAATTACGGACAACCAAAAGCAGAAAAGAAGGAATTAAGAATTACCATCCCTGAAAATTTAGATTATACTGGTTTGTTTGATGACATTTTTTCACAGTATACTTCTTCTATCGATTTAATGTCTGTTAAAACAACAAATCTTGGAAGTATGTACGAATTACAATACCACATTGTAATCAAAGATGCATCAAAAGAAAAGGAAATGATTGATGCCATCCGCACAAGAAATGGAAATCTTACAATTGTATGTGGAAAAACCAGCTTTTCTAAAGAATCCTTATAATTTAAAAGATTTTAAACGAACTTGTAAAAGAAACAAAACCTTCCTCCAACTATATATTGGAGGAAGGTTTTGTTTCTTTGTATATTCTATTACTTTAAATCATTCTATGTTTATTTCTTCCAATCGCCTCTCTGACGAACAATCTCAAAGGACAATATTCCCATTGCAACCGATGCATTTAAAGAATCAATGTCCCCCTTCATTGGTATTTGTGCTACAAAATCACACTTTTCTTTCACCAAACGTCCTACGCCTTCTCCTTCGTTTCCAATTACAACTCCCATTGGTCCTTTTAAGTCCAGATTGTACATGACCTCACCATCCATATCTGCACAAACAAACCACATACCGCGTTCTTTTAACTGTTCAATCGTAGCAGCCATATTGGTAACCTTAGCAACTGGCGTATAGTTGAGTGCTCCTGCTGATGTTCGGGCAACTGTTGCCGTAAGTCCTACCGCATGTCGTTTTGGAATAATCACTCCATGTGCACCCGCCTGATTTGCGGTTCGTATAATTGCACCCAAATTATGTGGGTCCTCAATATTATCTAGCAAAATAATAAATGGAGCCTCTCCTTTTTTCTCTGCCAATGCAAACATATCATCAATTTCTGCGTATTCATATGCTGCTGCATGTGCAATTACTCCCTGATGCTTTCCCGTCTGTGACATCTGATCCAGTCTTTCTTTTTTTACATACTGGATAATCGTATCATGTTTTCTTGCTTCTCTTGTTATTGTCCGAATTGGACCATCCTGACAGCCATCCAAAACAAATATCTTATCTATTGTTTTTCCTGACCGAAACGCTTCAATCACTGCATTTCTTCCTTCTATTGTCAATTCTTCACTATGCATGTTCTTCTCTATCCTCCAAGCTATATTTTACCAATTCGATAATTCGCTCCATCCGATGTTCCAAGTACAAATATCCCATCAAAGCTTCAAATCCCGTTGCATGACGATAATCAATCATGCTTGCATTTTTAGCTTTTGTATAAGACTTTGCATTTCTACCTCTATGATACACTGCTTTCTCCTCTTCTGACAAAATGGGTTCGATTTTGTGTATCATCTCTGCCTGGGCAGAAGCCTTCACCATACTACTTACCGTATGATGAAGCTTATTAGCTCTAGCATTTCCACGTTCTACAACCATAGTACGAATAATCAAATCATAAATTCCATCTCCAATATATGCCAATGCCAACGGAGAATACTGATCAGCTGAATGTTCTTTTAAAGAAAAGGCTTCCTGTATTTGCGTAACCAAATCTTCTTTCTGCCATTTTATGCTCTCGTCCATTTTACGCCCTCTCTTGTATCTTTTAACACAATTCCTTTTTCTAACAAAATATCACGAATCTCATCTGCACGTTGGAAATTTTTATTTTTTCTGGCATTCTGACGTTCTTCAATCAATTGTTCTATTTCTGTATCTAATATTTCTTTGACTGGCTCCACTGGCACTCCAAGTACATCCATAAGGGTAACAATAATGTTTTTTGCTTCCTCTGCCAATGTAGAATCCGAGTCTTCCGTAATACCAACATTAACCAATTTAACCATCTCAAATACTGCCGAAATCGCATCTGCTGTATTAAAGTCATCCTCCATTGCTGTGTCAAATTTAACCTGTAGCTTCTTTAAATCTTCTATCACCTGTTTTTCCTGAACAGAAACTTCTGAATCTTTCTTCTTTTTAGCAATATCATCCAAACGCTCTACCGCAACTTTAATTCTCTCTAAACCATTTTTAGCAGCTTCCATCAAATCTTCGCTAAAATTAAGCGGCATACGATAATGAGCCCCACTTAACATAAAGAAACGAAGTACATCATACGGATATTTCTCACCAATATCACGAACTGTAAAGAAGTTTCCTTTTGATTTCGACATCTTTTCGTTATTGATATTTAAAAAACCGTTATGTAGCCAATAATGAGCAAATTCCTTTCCATTGGCTGCTTCACTCTGTGCAATCTCATTTTCATGATGTGGAAAAATTAAATCTTCTCCACCAGCATGGATATCAATCTGTTCTCCCAAGTATTTCTTACTCATAACGGAGCATTCAATATGCCATCCCGGACGCCCCTCACTCCAAGGAGATGTCCATGATGGTTCTCCTTCTTTTTTCGGTTTCCAAAGAACAAAATCCAAAGAATCTTCTTTTTCTTCCTCTCCTGCAACTTTAATTTCTCTATGCCCAGCCTCTAAATCATCAATATTTTTTTTAGAAAGCTTTCCATACTCTTTAAAACTTCTTGTTTTAAAATAAACAGTACCATTCTTTTCGTAGGCATGCCCTTTCTTAATTAAAGTGGAAATCATGTCAATCATTCCGTCAATTTCTTCTGTTGCCTTTGGATTTTTTGTTGCTGGTTTTATATTAAGTGCCTGCATATCCTCCAATACAGCCTTAATATAACGCTCAGAAATTTCCTGGGCACTCACCCCCTCTTCGACTGCCTTTTTTATAATCTTGTCATCTACATCTGTAAAATTTGATACATAATTTACCTCATAACCTTTATACTCAAAAAAGCGGCGCACTGTATCAAATATAATCATAGGACGTGCATTTCCAATATGAATATAGTTATATACAGTAGGACCGCACACATACATACGAACTTTTCCTTTTTCAATCGGTACAAACTCTTCTTTTTTTCTGGTTAAAGTATTATAGAGCCTCATTTCCATAATCATTTCCCTTCTATTTGCTAATTCATCCATTTTGGATACTACCTTTTATAGTATCATATCCCTATTTTCATTGACAAGAGGTTTTTGCTTTTTATTTTCAAAACCTCTCTCTTCGCTCATAGCTGTTACTTTCCTTCTTTTCTTTTCATAACAAATATTCAGCATATCTATACTTTTTATCGTTCTCTTCCTTTTTTGAAGTTTTGTTTTTTCTTTTTATGTATTTCCTATATATTTATTGAAAAAAAGCAAAAAAAATACTATAATAGAATAGGAAACAAGATAATTACGAAACTTTATTTATACATTAAAATAAATATGTTTATTTAATTTTTTCAACGATCAATCTAGTGAGGTGAATTTATTTTGACAACAGAATTAGAAAAACAGGAAGAACAGCTTAGCATTCTTGCTAATAAGGCAGAATGCGGTTTAATAAAAATTGCATACAATAGTGAAATGACACTCTTATATGCAAATCCATATTTTTATACATTACATGGTTACACTCAGGAAGAATATACAAAATTATTTGGTACCAACGCTTTAGCACGTATTCATCCAGATGATGCACAACGCTTTAAAGCTTCCGTTGCACGTCAATTAAATATGGGAACTGCATTACGATTTGAATACCGTATTATAAAAAAAGATGGAACAATCAGTTGGTTACTTATTAAAGGACAAATGACTGCTACAGAACAACGAATTGCATATCTATGTTCCTGTATTGATATTACTTCCATGAAAGTATCCTATCAGGATTTGGCCAAATCCAAACAAGAATTAGATGTTATCTCAAATAGCGTCCCTGGCGGTGTTGCAAAAATCCGAGCTACCGATTTCAAACTACTTTATGCAAACAATACTTATTTTGAAATTGCAGGTTACTCCCGCCTTGAGTACGAAGAAAAGTTTGATAATATCTGCATTGGTTTAGTTCTTCCCGAAGATGCAACTAAATTACAGGAAAAAGTACAAAAAGCCTTACGCGAACATAGTCCTTTTACTGCTGAATATCGTATTATGCACAAATCTGGTCAGATTCGCTGGTCTCACTTGCACGCAACACTTATGGAGGATACAGATGGTTCACCTATTTTTTTGTGTGTCATCATTAACAATACCATTCAAAAGCAATATCAGAGAGAACTTGAATTTTTTCATGAGAAATCACAAATTCTGGCAGAACTTACAAATGAACGTTTATGGGAATACGATGTACGCACGAACGTAATGCAACGTTCTGGCAAACTAGATGCATCTTTCAGCCTTGACGAAACAATACCTGACTTCTTAAATTACATTCGAGACAGCAAAGTAATTCATATAGATGACCAAAATACCTTTTTAAATGCATTTCAATTTTCTCGTAATACGAAAAAAAATATTAAACTGGAAATCCGAATGAAAAATAATATTGGTATTTACATCTGGTATCGTATGCAAGGTATTGTCATGTATGATGATACTGGGAATCCTTATCAGGTTATTGGAAAGACCATCGACATCGATGCTTCCAAGCAGCAATATTTAAAACTGCAGGAGGAAACTACCCACGATAATCTTACTCAATTATTTAATACAAATGCTTTATCTACAAAAGTAAACGCAATTTTACAGGAAAAATCACCTAACCAAGAAGCTACTCTTCTTTTCCTTGATTTAGACCGTTTTAAAATCCTAGTAGACCATTACGGTCAATTGGCAGCCGATGAAATATTATCAAAAACCGCTTTACTTTTACATGATACCTTCCCAGGACAAATTATTGGGCGAGTTGGAAATGACCAATTCGTTGTTTTCATTTCCGACACAAATAATCTAGAAGAAATCGACAAAAAAGCTGAAACTATTTGCCAACATGTCCGCGAGATGAAAATTGATGCCGTAGATGATGTCCATGTTACCTGCAGTATTGGCTATTTTTCTACCAAGGCCTCTGATTTTACATTTGAGATTATGCTGCTTCGTGCAAATGTAGCCGTAAGAACGATGAAATCAAAGGGTGGTAATGGCTGTGAACTGTACGGAAGTTTAAAGCATAGTTATTCTATTACCAATGAAGCAATTGATGAACAAAAAAGAAATTATTACGACCGCTTAACTGGTTTGTATTCTTTACCTGCTTTTATCTTAGAAGGAGAAACACAGATTGATCAAAATCAAGGTAAAAAAATTGCTATTGTTTATTTTGACATTAACTCTTTCCGCATTTTTAATGCGAATTATGGATTTACAATTGGAAATAAAATATTAAAATATTTCGCCCGCGTTTTGGAAGAGGAAAAACACGAAAATGAAATGTGCTGTCATGTGGAAAAAGACGAATTCGTATGTATGCTTTACTATGATACAGCCCAGGATTTAGCTCTACGTTTTACAGACATGAAAACACATTTTAGTGCTACAAACATGAATATTGAAGACTATTTCCGATTAAACTTTACTTGTGGTGTTTACTTTTCAACTGGAGAAAGAGAAGACTTAGCTTCCATGATTGATAAAGCAAACTACGCAAGAAAAGCTACCAAGGGAGTCACAGAGGTCAGTCATTATGCTGTATACAATGGAGATACAGAGAAAAAAGCCAAAAAACAACTTGCTATTGAAGCCTCCATTGAACAAGCAATGAAAAATGAAGAAATTGTCCCATATTTCCAGCCACAATATTCTTTACATACAGAGCAAATGGTCGGTATCGAAGCATTGGCACGTTGGAAAACAACAGACGGTACTTCTCTTTTACCAGAGGATTTTTTCCCTGTTTTAGAGGAAAATGGTTTTATTGTAGAACTGGACTTTTACATCATTGAACAGACCTTGAAAATTTTCAAAAGTTGGATGGAAAAAGGATTATCTTTATTCCCAGTATCCTTTAATATATCTGGTTCCCATCTTCTTACAACAAACTTTGTAGAACGTTTGGTAGCACTTATGACGCAGTATTCCGTTCCGATTAACTATCTGGAATTAGAGATTTCTGAAAAAGTATTTGTTACATCACCAGAAACAACTGTATTTCTTGTACAGGAATTGAAAGATTTAGGTTTCAAAATTATTTTGGATGACTTTGGTAGAGAATTTTCAGCCATTAATAGTTTAAAGGATTTAGATATCGACGGCGTAAAGCTTGACACCGCCTTCTTCAACGGAAAGATTCGCAAAGAGAAGGAACGGATTATTTTCAAAAAAATAATTGAAATGGCAAAGGAACTAAAACTATCTGTTTCATCCGAAGGTGTAGAAACAACTTTACAAGCAGAGCAACTAAAAAACTTCGGTTGCGATTTTGCACAAGGATTTTTATTCCACAACCCTATGTCTGCAACTGAATTTGAAGAGTATATTCTAACAAGAATGAAACCTTGATAAAAATATACGTTTGTCATAGTCGTTGAAAACTCAACCATCTATGCACCGACAGAGCGACATCTTTTCTCGTCGCTCGTATACAAAAAGGGAGACATCATCTTTTGATATCTCCCTTTTTGTAATGTAAAATACGTCTGTCTTTAACGCTTACAACCTCCACAACCGCCACATGGAGGCATCTCTGAATCTGCTACCATAAAATCCTTCATTTCTTCAATTAAACAAATTGCCTGAGAAGATATTCCCTTTTTTTCACCAGTAAAACCTAATCCCTCTTCCGTTGTTGCTTTAATATTTATCTGATCTAACTCTATCCCTAATGTATTTGCGATATTTTCTCGCATTTTAGGAATATGCGGTAACATCTTAGGTGCCTGCGCAATAATAGTAGCATCAATATTCCCAATTACATATAATTTTTCTTCTAATAATTTTCCAACCTGCTCCAGCAACTTCAAACTGGATATTCCTTTATATCTTGCATCTGTATCCGGAAAATGTTTTCCAATATCCCCCAAGGCTGCTGCTCCTAGCAAAGCATCCATAATCGCATGCAGCAATACATCCGCATCAGAATGCCCTAAAAGTCCCTGTTCATGTGCAATCTCTACGCCTCCAATAATCAATTTTCTATTATCTGCCAATTTATGCACATCATATCCCATACCAACTCGCATCTATGAATCCTCCTTCTCTTTATTCTCTTCTTGTATCTGTTCTCGTACCTTTAAAATTTCCTGATATAACTCTGGCTTATCCTTCATCATTTTTTGTTCTAACTTCTTCAAACGTGTCTGTAAATGACTATATTCCTCCCAATTTTCTTTTTTCAGGCGTTCTGTAATTATCGCACGTCTTTTTTCTAATGTTTTTTCTATATCTTGCTTTCTTTTTCCAAGCTTTTCTGCTATTTCATGTAGATGTAATTCTAAATAGTATAATAAAACTTCCTCGTCTGCATGACCAAGCTTATGCCAAAGTCTAGTTTTATTATGCTCTAAATACCATCCCTTTGACAAGTTTTGAATATCCTCACTGGAAAGATTCTCAATAACCTTTTCCGTATATTCTACCATATACTTTTGTGCATCACTTCCATATGCCCATTCAAACTCATTTATGCTGCGATTCTGCGCATGCATTACCAATTGCATATGTTCCTTTGTATTTTCCACCAAAGGATATGGAGGATACATATGTACATCACGCAAAGCTGCTGAAATAGTTCTTCTCGCAACACCTTCTTCAATCAAAGCCTGCGCACCATACTGACGAAGCTTATCGTTTACTTCTCCCTTATGCTCTGTAAGAAAGAACTGAATCCCTTTATTTCGTAATTTCAAATTTAAGGAAACTAGCATATCTGCAGCAGACATATCAATATCATTTATTCCTCCAGCATCAATAATTACATATTTTGTATCCTCTTTTATATTACCCAAAATATCCTGTTCAAATCGATCTATATTCGCAAAAAATAGATTTCCCTGGAAACGATAAATAACGGTCTCTTTAATCTCTCTGGCTCCACTACTACGTTCCAGACTATGAAATCCACTCTTTCCCGGTATTACTCCCACAAAACATCTTGGTGTTTTAGTTGTTCTAATCAATACGTCAATAAAAGATAAACAAATGCCAATAATAACACCCTCAACGGTTCCAAAAATCAAAACACCAAAAAAGGCACTTAGAAATATTCCAAGCTCCACTTTACTTTCTCGAAACAAACGTTTCGCAAGTTTAATTTCCATTACTCCAAGTAACGCTGCAATTACGATACCAGTCAGGATAGGTACTGGCAAATACTGAATAAATCCAGTTCCAACCAAAAGCAGTGCTAACATACTGGTTCCTGCCACAATAGAAGCCATTTGACTTTTACTACCAAATTGCTCTGTCATAGAGGTTCTTGATACACTTCCATTGACGGGACAACATCCTAACAATGCTGCCCCCAGATTTCCCATTCCAAATCCAAATAATTCCCGGTTACGCGAAATTTCATATCCATTTTTATTTGCAAAATTATTTTCTGCCAATAAAGAACCTGCTGTAATCACTAGCGCAATGGAGAAACTATTCTCTAGAATTGACAGATAATCCCAATCGTAAAATTGAAAATGATGTAACTTAGGGAACCCTGACTTTACCGAAGCTAACAAAGCTACATTATATTTTTCATCAATATGAAATACTGTTGTTAAAATAACGCCAATCACCATAGCTATTACAGACATTGGAAATTTAGGCATAATTCTTTTCGAGATCAGAAGAACAACAATTGTGGTAATTCCTAGAAACAACGAAAACCAATTAATTTTGTCCAATACCTGACCGATTCCATACAACATTTCAAATAATTCTCCTGTTACCGTCCCATGCCCCATAAGTTTTGGAACCTGCATCAATATAATAGTAAAGGAGATACCACTAATAAAACCTCCCATAACAGGTTTCGAAATATAATTCACCAATTTTCCTACTCTCAAAACAGAAAAAAGGATCAGCCAAAAAGCGACACACAACGTAATACACGGAACAATAGCCAAAGCTTCCTTTGAACCCGCCGTTATCCCCATAGAAGCCAGCGCCGAACCTACCAAGGCTGCAGGTGCTGCATCCACGCCTATTACAAATTGTTTTGATGTAGATAACATAGCAAACAACAAAATAGGTAAAACAGAGCCATATAATCCATAATAAGCCGGTAATCCTGCGATTTGTGCATATCCCATAGAGATAGGTATTGATACCGCAGCCACTATTAATCCTGCAATTACATCCGACATAAAATAGGAAGCTTGATACCCTTTTAATGTCGGAAAGAAACAAATACGTTTTTCTTTCAATTTCAATTCTCCTCCCTCTTTACTTTACTTCTCCATAGCAAAACAGAAGTTTACATATATTTTATCATCCATTGAGATGTTTTGACACTTTAATCTATAAGATTAAAAAAAGCCTTCAGAAACTCTGAAGACTCCTATTGTTTACTAAATTATAAATATAAAATAGCGGGAACTGGATTTGAACCAGCGACACCACGGGTATGAACCGTGTGCTCTAGCCAACTGAGCTATCCCGCCATAAATGGGACCAATAGGACTCGAACCTATGACCCTCTGCTTGTAAGGCAGATGCTCTCCCAGCTGAGCTATGATCCCATTCGTCAAAAGACATTAATTATTATATACAATCCCCTTCTATTTGTCAACTTTTTTTTCAAAAAAATACAGTTCAGTCACAAGAACTGAACTGTTACTATTTCTCAATGTATTACTGTCAAAGTCAAACCATTTTCAACTCCAACGTTCTCTGCATGAGTCCTAATCTACTCAATTAAATTTAATTTACGAAGGACATTTTCAAACTTATCCTGATCAATTGGTTTTCCAGCATATGCAACGCATCCTAATTCAAATGCCTTCGTAACATTTCTTCCTTCATTTAATGCAGTTGTCATAATAATCTTTGCACCATCTTCTTCGGAGATTCCTTTTTCCTTCTCATATTCTCGAATCTGCTTTAATGCCTGATATCCGTCTAATTCTGGCATCATAATATCCAGACATACTAAATCATATCCTTCATCCGCATCTAACGCCATAGTAAACGCATCTACTGCTTCCATGCCGTCTACTGTTACATCACACTCTCCATATTTTGATAAAAATCGAAGCATAAATTTTCTACTTGCAAAATCATCCTCAGCAATTAAAATCTTCATATTTTATTACCTCTCCCTTTCCTTCTGTCCGTACTCTATCCACCCCACACACAACAGAATCTATATAAGATTATTATATCTGTTTTGTATGGAATTTTCCAGTTTTTTTTCTAATTTAAAGAACCAAAGTTCAAAACATAACGTTTCCTTTATCTCTTTTTTACTCTGCTTAACCTTTTAGACTTCTCTAAGTATTCATAGAAACACTACACTTGCTCTAACAACAAGTCTGGTTCTATTTTAAATATTCCTCTAAAAATTGAATCAGTGCATCCATTTCCTCATCTGTACCAATTGTGATACGCAAATAATTATCGATACGTGGCTTATCAAAATATCGTACAAATATTTTTTCTTTTCTCAATGCCTCAAACAATTCTTTTGCTGGAACTGTTTTATGTGTTGCAAATAAGAAATTAGTCTTTGAATCAGGGAATGAAAAGCCTAATTGTCTTAATCTTTCCATTGTGCGCTGTCTTGTAGCAATAATTTTATCACAATTTTCCTTGAAATACGCTTCATCTTCTAAAGCTGCAACTCCTGTTACCAACGTCAGATAATCCATTGTATACGAGTTATAGGAATATTTCACATCATTCATTGCTTGAATCAGTGCTGGATGACCAAACGCATATCCAATTCGCATGCCCGCCATAGAACGAGATTTAGAAAAGGTCTGTACAACCAATAGATTCTCGTATTCTTTTAGCAATGGTAAGGCAGACTCACCTCCAAAATCAATATACGCTTCATCTACAATCACAACAACATCCTGATTATGTTCCAAAATATCACGCAAAAAGTCAATACCTTCGCAGATGGAAGTCGGCGCATTAGGATTTGTAATGACTACACCACCATTTTCCTTATAATAATCTTCCTTCTTTATACGAAAGTTTGCATCTAACGCTGGTCTTTCATATGGTATTTGAAATAATTCTGCCCACACATCATAAAAAGAGTATGTAATATCCGGAAATAAAATCGGTTTATCCGAACCAAAAAAGGTTAAAAATGCCATTCCAAGTACATCATCTGATCCAACTCCAACAAAAACCTGATCTTCCTTTACCTGGTATCGCTCTGCCAAAGCTTTCACAAGTACCTCACTGGTTGGGTCTGGATACATTTTTAACTTATCACAATTTACCTCACGAAGAACCTTTTCCACTTCTGGTGATGGTGGATATGGATTCTCATTGGTATTTAGCTTAATCATTTTTTCAAACTTTGGCTGCTCCCCCGGAACATACGGCTCCACTTTTCTAAAGTATTTTTCCCAAGGTCTCATAACTTTTGCTCCTCCGATCTATTCTTATATATTAATTAGCATACCTCCACAAAGATGGCACAAATCCAATCCCTCAAAGGTAATTCCTCCGCAATCTTTACAAATAATCTTTTCTGGTAGTATTTTTCGTTCTACTATCTCGTATTCTAAACTTTCGTCAAAAATAGAATCTAACTTTTTCTTTGCTTCCTCCGTCATAATCCTACCGACCTTTCACATTTGTTCTCTTTTATTATAGCCAATTCCTATATCAAACGCAACCGTAGGAACTAATGATCTACTCAACCTCTATTCCATTCTTTTCTAATTCTTCCATGAATGTCTCATCACACATACTACAATAGTACACTTTTTCTAATTCTACTTTCTTGTAATCTCATTTTTTATCCAGGTCATAATAACCTCAACCAAATACTCCTGCTGGATGGTACTTAACTCTCTTCCAGGCTTTATTTTATGCCACTTTTTGATACATTCTCTACAACAAGTTGCAGTGGCATGTTGCGCAATAAATACAGGATGCCCTTTCATCGGAGTTTGTTTTCCGTCGTTGGTTATCCATGCAGGAGCTTCTCTCTTCGCAATAAAATCCCTTGCATGTTCCTCTATAACGACTAGCCCCTTTTTCTCAATATATGCAAAGTCATTCTCTTTCAGATGAAAACTACTTCGGAATTTCGATACTGAAAGACGTTCAAAAAGCTGTTTATACCATTCTTCTTTTGTCATTTTTTCTAAGCAATAACCTCCTTTTCATTTTTATCTTTTGCATTCTATGATACCATATGCGGAGAAGAAAATACATGATTTTATGTTCAAAATATAACTATTGCCCCACAACAGGGGCATCGTTTTTCTACGTTATCCTTTCAAATTACATTCTGCTATTTCAATAAATGGTAAGTCGATTAAACGTATTGTATACATCTAATATTCCCCACCCAAACGAACGATCTGGCACTACCAGATTTTCTTTTCTCGCCCCTCTTATCAAATAATTTTTTGCAATGGTTGTATTCATGCCTAAATTATTTCTTTTTACAAATGCCCATTGTAATAACATAGCAACTGCACCTGCTGTGTGTGCTGCTGCCACACTGGTTCCACTTCTTTCCCCATATCGCTCTCTGGATACCGGTCCATAGACAGAAACACCTGGGGCAACTAAATCAGGCTTTATTGCATGATTTGCGGTAAACCCTCTGCTGGAATTTACAAAAATACTATCGTTTCTATGGTTATATGCCCCTGCAGTAATCACTTGATATGTATTTCCCGGATTGCAAATAATCGTATCTGGAGATGGTTCCAAAAAACGTGTCCTATCTGCTACAAATTCACGCATGGGAAGCCATATATGATACCCCGATTCTTCTTCCTCCAAATTATATATGTGAATTTTCCAAATTCCTTCATCCATATCCTGAAAACGCATTATTACGACTTCATCACCAGAATACTCCTCAATCCTTTGATAATACACATAAACTTTGGTATTTGAAAAAATATAATCAATTAACTGTTCATAAGAACGTATTGCAATTCGTTCTGAATATTCGCCTTGGGGTGTAGTAATTCCGACACTTAGCAAAATAGCCGCATTGGTCCATAATTCAACAGTCATCCCCTGTCTTTTATCTACATTTATCTCTGCAATTTCTTCATTATTGGGCGAAATGACGGATGCAAAATGATGTCCCATATTTGTCTCATTGCCAGCTCCGCAAACAACACATATACCATTCAAATTTCCTACCCTGTTAATCATAGTACCTATTGGCGAAAATCCATTATGCCCTCCTGCGTTAGAACCCATCCCTATACAAATAACAATTGGCTTTCTTAAAATTGCAGATTTAACCCACAAATAACGGATCGCCATCATGATATCATTTTCCTGATAACAGGGTACTCCCTCTGGTATTCCATAAAACTCCCGTAAATGTTTTTTTGCCTGTTTTACCTTTACTACCAATAATTCAGCTTCCGGTACCATACCTGTAAAATCTTGTTCCTGATTCACATTTCCCGCTGCTATTGCCGCCAAATATGTTCCATGATAGATTTCATCCTGTTCTGGAACAATCTGCAATGGATTTTCACTCTGTAAAGCTAAGTTAATACTGTCACGCTCATATTCGGCACCATAATAAATATTGGCAGGTGGTGTTCCCTCTCGCTCTGTCTGATCCCAAATAGCTGCTATTCTTGTACTCCCATCACCATATTGAAACAATGGGTTTAAATAATCAATTCCTGTATCTATAAAACCTACAAGTACGCCATTTCCACTCAAATCAAAATTAGGTCTTCTCCGAAGTTTTAAGCCCCCCGTTGCCTCTACACTAGATGTATCTAATAAGCCAAAACATTTGGGAACTGCTGCATATCCGTATTTTTCAAAAGAGACATCTCCATTACTTTCTCTATTCATATAAATAATAGCAAAACTTCCATCAATATTTTGAACACAATTCGTATTATATGTCCACTGTGCTAATCGAACATCTCCTCCTACATCCAAAATATAATCCACAAATTGATCTGAGTAAACAGCCTCCTGACATGTCAAAAAATCATCCATTATAATCCCACAATACCTTCTTTTTATATATAAATATGCTTTTTTTTCTAATTAAGACCCACCATTCTCTTTCTGTGCCGTTACCCGTTTTCTATATTCCTTCGGTGTCATCTGATATTTCTTTTTAAACATTCGATTAAAATACGAAATATTGTGCATCCCCACCTGCATAGCAATATCCATAATTGTCAACTCTGTATTTTGCAATAATTCCACCGCCTTATTCATGCGGTATTCATTAATATATTCCACACAAGTGACTCCTGTGCATTTCTTAAAAAAGCGCATAAAATAAGTATCACTAAAATGTAACAACTCTGCAAGTTCACCAATTGTCAGTGTCTTTTGATAATTTTCCTGTATGTATTCCAATACACTGCAGATTGCCTGCAAGGTATCCTGTTTCTGCTCATTTGGCAATTTTTTATATACAAAAATTTCTTTAAATAGCGTATAAAATAATCTTTCTAATCTCCACTTTATGTTTAATTCTAATACTGGTGCTTTTTCATCACATACCTCATGAATCTCCAGCAATTGTTTTTCTAACTGTTCATGTGACGGATGCATTTTTGAAATAACTTGTGGATATTCTATTTTCCCATCCAAAAAAGGCTTCAGATATTTGACATAGCAAGCATCTGTAGCCCCGTAACTTAGCATATTAATATCCAACAGCCAAGAAAACAAACAACCATTTTCGCCTTGATACTGCTGCAAAGAATGTATGGCCTGTGGCTTTATAAAAACAATATCCCCCTGCTGGAGCACATAATGTTGTAAATCTACATTGATTTCACAATAACCACTTTGCATATATATAATTTCCAGTTCTTTGTGCCAATGCATGGCAAAAGAAGTAAAATTCATAGGTAGAAGCGTCACATATTGCACAAATGGTAACATAATGTCTCCATGCTGTACCTTTTCCTGCAATTGTTCCAGTTTATGTTCCTGCATCTCTTCTCCTCCATATCGCCCGAATACAAGACTTGTGCCAAACTGTTTCCTGCATTACTGTACAAAACCCATTACAGTATCTGTGTAAACTGATACTATAATGAGTTTTACATTTATTCTTCACTCTTTGTTTCTTGTTTTGCTATGGCAATCCTATCCGAACTTCTCATCTCAATCTTAGGAGCACCAGTTCCTTCAATATACTCTCTAGTAATCGTAACGGTTCCAATATTATCGTCTTTTGGAATCTCGTACATAATGTCAAGCATAAAGTCCTCAATAATCGCTCGAAGTGCACGAGCGCCTGTTTTCTTCTCAATTGCCTTTTCTGCTATTGCTTCATATGCTCCGCGGTCAAATTGTAAATTAACCTCATCCAAAGCTAATAATTTCTGATATTGTTTAATGATTGCATTCTTTGGTTCAATCAATACCCGGATCAATGCATCTTTGTCTAATTCTTGTAAGGCAAATACAATCGGAAGTCTTCCTAAAAATTCAGGTATCATGCCATATTCTCTTAAATCTTCTGATGTTACCTTTCCTAAGATATCTTTATCCTTATCATATCTATCTTTTAATTCACCACTAAAGCCGATATTACTCTGTTTTGTTAATCTTTTTTTTATGATACCTTCCAGCTTTGGAAATGCACCGCCACAAATAAATAAAATATTTCTTGTATTTATAGTTGTCATAGGAACCATTGCATTTTTATTGGTAGCACCAACTGGTACTTCCACATCACTACCTTCTAACAATTTCAATAATCCCTGCTGAACTGATTCTCCACTTACATCACGATTAGTAGTGCTTTGCTTTTTTGCTATCTTATCAATTTCATCAATAAAGATAATCCCTTTTTCTGCCCGTTCCACATCGTTATCTGCGGCTGCCAACAGTTTCGAAAGCACACTTTCCACATCGTCACCAATATACCCTGCTTCAGTCAAAGAAGTCGCATCTGTTATTGCCAATGGTACCTGTAAAATTCTTGCAAGTGTTTTTACGAGAAACGTCTTTCCACTACCAGTTGGTCCAATCATTAACATATTAGATTTTTCAATTTCAATATCATCCATTGTATTTGTAGCAACACGTTTATAATGATTGTAAACAGCTACTGAAATAACTTTTTTTGCATATTCCTGACCTACAACAAATTCATCAAGATTTCCTTTTATTATATGTGGAGAAGGAATATTTTTTATATCTAATATTGGTTGTGCATCTTCTTTTTTCTTTTTTACTTTCTGCCTCTTTGGCATTTCATTCTGTGGTGGCATATTAAAGTTTGGAGAAAAATTCATCATATCCATATAAGGTCCCATATTCCCAAAACCAGTATTATTCATACTATCAAAAGTTTTTTGCATACAATCACTGCAAATACATATATTATTAGGAATGTGTATCATTTTCCCCGCTCTACTCTCCGTTCTATGACATATATAACAAACATCCTCATAATCTTGCTTCTTATTCAAATCATCTTTTTCTTCGCTCATCGTTTACCTCTTTTCTTCCCTATTAAGTTTTTGTGTCTCACAAGTTTTCCAATTACCATCTGTTTTCTTTCATTATGCCATTTTCTCCCCTATCTGTAAAGTATAGAAAGAAAAACTTTCCCTGCCATGCAAAGAAAGTTTTCTTCTCTATCTTATTCTATTATTTTCTATTATTTGTTCATGTAGCAAAAATTAATTTCCACTTCCGCCAAAGAAGTAATTATAAAAGTTCTGCATATCCTCTTCACTTGGACTACTCTGGCTACCATTGTTTCCGTTATTTCCGCTATTGCCATTATTTCCATTGTTACCATTACTTCCATTATTACTGTTATTGTTGTCAGAAGAATTGCCTTTACTATTATTGCTATTTGAATCATTTCCACTAATAGAATTTAATGTGTCTTTTCCCTTTAATGTAACCTTTATCTTCTTTTCTTTATATTTTCCGTTTTCACTTCGCTTTACCTTTAAGGTAATTTTTGTTCCAACACGATAAGAGTTCACTTTCTCTGATAATTCTTCAATTGTAGTAATCTCCTCATCTCCAATACCCACAATAATATCTCCTGCTACAATTCCTGCATCCTTTGCAGCTCCATCATCGCTGACTTCACGCACATAAATTCCAACAGGTATATTTGGCATCTGTTGTTGATCCGATTCTGTAATATTGATACCAGATATTCCCAGATATCCCTTCTCATCATCTGTCAATACCTCACGATCCATCAAATCATTGATGACCGAAATCGCATCCGAAATAGGGATGGCAAATCCCATACCTTCTACAGAAGTATCCGCATATTTTGCTGAGTTAATTCCAATTACCTGTCCATCTGAATTTAAAAGTGCTCCACCACTATTACCAGGATTAATTGCTGCATCTGTTTGTAATAAAGTCATGTTTGTACCTTCATCTACTGCAACTGTTCTATCCTTTGCACTAATATACCCCACTGTCATTGATTGTCCATATCCTAATGCATTACCTATGGCAATCGCCATTTGACCAACTTTCATGTCATCTGAATTTCCAATCTCTGCCGCTGTAATATTCTTCAGTATATTCTTAGGTACATCCTTTGTCTTAACAAGCACTACAGCCAAATCTCTTGTACTGTCCGTTCCTTTTACGGTTGCCTGAACCATATCATCTTCTGATGCTCCATTAAATCCTACCATAATTTTCTTTGCATCTGAAATTACATGATTATTTGTCACAATCAAAATTTCATCATCCGATATTTTCAAAATAATTCCAGAACCACTGCCTGTTTCATCCTGATTGTAACTGCCAAAGTAAGAATTATAAGTAGATGTAATCGTGCTGTTAATGGAGACGATAGAAGGCATACATTTATTTACAACTTCTGTCAAATTATTTGGTGCATTCACTGCTCCTCCAGACGATACAACCGTTGCTTCAATCGTATTATTACTTGATTTTGTTAAAACGGTATTATTCTGTTTGTCTATAATACCAAGTTTATTGGAGCCAAGTACCACTCCACAAAATCCAACACCTGCTACAATGCCAACTAAAGCTGCTTTTCCAACATTTTTTAATAATTTATATTCTTTCTTTTTCTTCTGTGGAGGTGTTGGTTGCTGCTGTTGATTCGTAAAATAATTTGCATTGTTATATCCATACTGCTGTTGTCCCATTCCTCCAGACTGCTGTTGCCAGAAATTATATTGGTTATTGTTTGGGTTATTATTCTGGTTCTGAGGTTGAGGTTGAACAGACATAACAAAACCATTTTCTCCAGTCTGTTGTACTGTATCTTGTACGCTATTTTCTTTTTCATTTGTATCCATACCAATTCCCCCTGTCACATCTATATTTGTATTATGATCCTTTTCAAAATCAAATTCGTTTTTTTCACTCATAATAATTCTCCTTTCATCCCTATTGTCTTACCTATTTTATATACAAAATTTGTATAAATTTTCGTGTTTCTTTTTTACATTTGCTAGTATAGCAGTAATTTGTGTTGAGTTTGTGAAGAGAATGCGTTTCTTTTGTTATCAACTTTTTCAGATAAAGGAAATTATAGCATCCTTTTTTTCATTTTAACTTGCACAAAAATTGGCAATACTGTATTATAATATGAGTGTTTCTTTCTTATATTAAACGGACATACCTGCCATACAGGTGCCACTATAAATAATTGAAACAAATCAGGGGAGGAGAAACCAATGATAAAAAATAATCAGAAACTTTTAAACCGATTTCTCATAGTGACTGATGCCTTGCTTATCGTTTTGGCATTTTCACTATCTTATTTTTTAAAGTTCAGCAAATTTAGCCCATTAATTAAGATGGGATTTTTAGTACCAAAATTCGGCTATTTTTTCCCATATAATGGATATGCTTCTGCCCTTTGGTTTATTGTACCAGGATACTTGCTCATTTACAATGCCTGCAATCTCTATTCTCCAAGACGGGTTTCAAGCAAACGATATGAATGCTGGAGCATTATCAAAGCAAATTGTTTTGCCATCCTGTACTTTATTGCAGTCCTTTATTTTAAGAAGATTTCTGTGCAATATTCCAGATGGTTTACTATGTACTTCTTTATTTTAAATATTGTGTTATCTGTTTTCTTTCGGATTACACTTCGCATTATGTTAAAATACTTCCGAAAAAACGGAATGAACTTAAAACACATTGTTTTGGTTGGATATAGTGATATATGCGAACGTTATATTGATGAAATGCTGGCAAATCGTTCCTGGGGCTATCATATTCATGGAATTATTGATGACCACAAGGAAATTGGATACACCTACCGCGACATTCCGGTTATCGGTAAAACAGAACAGCTTAATACACTTCTGGCAAAATACGAAAGTTTAGATGAAATTGCGATTACACTTGGATTACACGATTATCAAAACTTGGAATATATTGTAAGTAGTTGTGAAAAATCTGGTGTGCATACGAAATTCCTACCAGATTACAATCGTATTATTCCAACTAAACCTTATATTGAAGATGTAAATGGTCTTGCAGTCATTAACATCAGAAAAGTTCCTTTGAGCAATTGGGTAAACCGAAGTATTAAAAGAGCAATTGACATTTTTGGAGCAACCTTTGCTTTACTAATTTTTTCAATACCAATGATTATTATTTCTATTATCATAAAAGCAACTTCACCGGGTCCGTTGATTTTTTGTCAGGAACGTGTAGGGTTACACAATAAAAAATTTAAAATGTATAAATTCCGTTCCATGTGCGAGCAAACAGAGGCCGCTGAAAAGAAAGCCTGGACCGTTAAAGATGATCCTCGTGTAACCCCAATTGGACGTTTTATCCGAAAAACCAGTATTGATGAACTTCCACAACTCTTTAATGTTTTAAAAGGAGAAATGAGTCTGATTGGACCAAGACCAGAACGCCCATATTTTGTAGAACAATTCAAAGAAACCATTCCACGATATATGATCAAACATCAGGTTCGTCCAGGACTTACTGGTTGGGCACAGGTAAATGGCTACCGTGGTGATACTTCTATTAAACGCCGTATTGATTGTGACTTATATTATATTGAAAACTGGACTTTAGGACTGGATTTCAAAATTTTAATTTTGACATTTGTAAAAGGATTTATTAATAAAAATGCGTATTAAGGGGGAATTTTACTATGGCAACAAAGAAAAAGAAACATCCCAAAACACAAAAAATGAAAAAACGGTATTGGATTTATGCAGTCGAATTGCTCATACTGCTTATTCTTATTCCCATTGGATTTATTGTTTACAAAATCAGTCAAATTCAAACTTACTCAATGGATAAAAGCGTAATTCAACAAAATGAATATAATGACTCCAATATAAACAACTACACAAACATCGTTCTATTTGGTGTAGATTCCAGAGCAAATGAGCTCACCAAAAAGACACGAACAGATAGTATTATTCTCGCAAGTATTAATAACAAAACCAAAGAAGTACAACTTTCTTCCATTTACCGCGATACTTTTGTATATATTGCAGATCACGGTTACACCAAATTAAATCATGCCTATGCATATGGTGGACCCGAATTGGCATTAAGTACAATTAACAAAAATTTTGATTTAAACGTAAAGGATTTTATTACTGTTAATTTCAGTGCTTTAAGTAATGTAATTGATGCTTTAGGTGGGGTAGATATTAAAATTACAAAAGATGAACTTCACTATGTGAATGCTTATGCAAAAGATGTTGCTAAAATCAATGGTACAACCGTAAAAAAAATCAAAAAGCCAGGATTACAAACCTTGAGTGGTGTGCAAGCAACCGGCTATTGCCGTGTACGATATACTGCAGGTGGAGATTTTACAAGAGCGCAAAGACAAAGAACAGTCTTAGAGCAAATTGTAAAAAAAGCAAAAGCTGCAAATCCAATTACTCTTTATAATGTCATGAGTGAAATTTTACCACAGGTATACACAAGCCTGAATACAAAAGATATCCTCAAATTTTCTACAGGAATTTTTTCCTATAAAATTACAGAAAATTACGGATTTCCTTTTGAGAAGGAAACCCCAAGAATCAATGGGGCTGATGTAGTTACCGCAGTAACTCTCTCCTCAAATGTAAGTAAATGGCATGAGAAATTATTCCAAACGAGTAACTATGCACCATCTAGTACCGTAGAATACCGTAGCAATGAAATCCAAGGCATGTATTAAGCATAATTATTACTTTTCGACAAACAAATCAAATTTTTATTCTATTTTTTAGTAATTTTGCTTGCTTTTTTTTGTGATTTCTGTTACATTTTTAATAGTATGAGGATAGAGTTTTTTATTTTATTCTTACAACTATACACATTTTTTAAGAAAGTCGAGGACATATAACATGAGTGAAGAAATGAATATTATGAATGATGATGATGAAGCAATGACTGTCACTTTAACATATGATGATGGTACTGAAGAAGAATGTATCGTTATGGATATATTTACAATTGAAGAACTTGGAGAACAAGAATACATTGCACTACTTTCTATTCCAGAGGGAATCGAAGATGCTGTGGAAGAAAACGAAGAAGTTGAAAGCGAAATCCTATTATATCGTTATAAAGAACTTGAAGATGATGACATCAGCTTAGAAGCTATTGAAGATGAAAACGAGATTCAAATCGTTCAAGCAGCTTTTGAGAGTTTACTAGAGGAAGAAGCAGAAGAAGAATAAGATTCTCACTACTTGCATAACAAAGGTCCCCTCCTATGCCAGATACTATATCCAGCATCGAGGGGACTTCTTAATTTACTTCTTTTTCAGTTTATATCCGCATTTTCTAACAATTCTACTAAAAATCGCGATATAGTAAACTCCTTACCAAAACGTTCCTTTGCAAAATAAATATACAGTTCTCTCTTTGCTCTGGTCATTGCAACATAAAACATACGTCTTTCCTCTTCAATATCCTCTTCCAATACAGCTTTTTGATGCGGAATAATTCCTTCGTTTACATCTACAATAAACACAATATCATATTCCAATCCCTTAGAGCCATGCATCGTTACAAATGCTACTGCATCCTCCTGTACATCTTTCTTTTTCTTTACCTGCTTTTCCAACTCTAATGCATACTGTTCCATATTTTCAAACCATTCTTCATAGTTTTGAAAAGGTTTGGCAAGGTCTGATAATTCATCCAGTATTTCATAAAGTTCTTCCACTTTTATATGACGAAACTGTGCATACTCTTCTAAAAATTCATCATACCCAATTGCTTTTCGTATATAATTGATTGCTGCATAAGGTGTCATATGGTTCAATGCTGACAAGTCATCCTCAAACTGATCTAACCGTTCCTGCATCCACTTCTTATCTGCAAAAAATAAATGTAACCGTTCAAAGGAAATTTCCTGTGTATCAAAAATTTGACGACTTAAATAACGTTTGGGGCGATTTGCCACTTTTAAAAACAGACTTCTATCTCGCTTTCCTTGTGCCAATTTTACATAGGCGATAATATCTTTTGCTATCCAATGTTCATAAATATTAGGAATCTGTTCTCTGACACAAAAAGGAATATTATATTCCATAAATTTTCCAATCAAAGCCCTTGGTTGCGTATTGGTTCGAAATAATATTGCAATTTGTGATAAAGGCACACCCTTCTTTTGATATTCCCGTACTTTCTCAATAATTTTCTCGTTCTGTTGTTTCAAATCCTCAAATTCTCGAATTGCTACTTCCTGTCCCCGTTCATTGTTTGTTCGTATATCTTTCGGAAATCTTGTTTTATTATGTGCAATAACCATCGAGGCCGTCTCTACAATACAGGCAGTCGAACGATAATTGACATCTAAAAGGACTTTCTTTGCCGATGGATACACATCCTCAAACTGAAGCATAATCTCTGGTTTTGCCCCTCTGAAACGATAAATAGACTGGTCATCATCACCGACAATAAACAGGTTATTATTAGGACGAGCCAACAATCGAATAATATCGTACTGTACTTTATTAATATCCTGAAATTCATCTATTAAGATATATTGAAACTGCTGCTGCCACATTTTCAATATATCTGGACGCTGGGTTAATAATTCATAACAATATACAAGCATATCATCAAAATCAATCAATTTTCGTCTTTGTAGCACCTGATTATATCTTGTATATACTTTTTGGAACACATCCTTTGCACAATTCATTGGAAAATAATGTTCCAATGAAAGCATTTCTCCTTTTACCAGACTAATTTCGTTTTCCATATCCTGAATAAATTCATTCAAGTCCTCTATATCCAGTTCCATATTTTCTATAATTTCCAATAATATCCTTTTTTTCTCGCTCTCTCGAATAATATTGGATGCTGTATAGTGATACGCATATTTCAAAATAGAAAAAAATACAGCATGAAAGGTTCCAAAACGAACAGGTACATACTTACCATCCATAATGTTTTGAAAACGTACTTTCATTTCCTCCGCAGCCGCCTTTGTAAAAGTAATAACTAAAATTTTTCCAGGCTCCACTCCATATTTTTCAATTAAAGTTTTGGTCCTATATGTAATTACCAACGTTTTTCCCGCCCCAGGTCCAGCTAATACCATCATTGGTCCTTTGTTATGTTCTACCGCCTGTTTTTGTGCTTTATTAAATTTTGGCATACTTCTCATTTCCGACATCATTTCTTTCCATTCCCAAACTGTATTATTCCTATTGCACTACAATATCTAACTATAGCATGAAAAAAAGGGCTTTGCAACCAAACAAAACCCTTCTTTTTATTTTAAGACAATTTCTCAATTGCAGCTCTAATTCGCACTAACGTTTCCTCTTTGCCTAATAGTTCCATTAACTCTGTAGCACCTCCTGGTGTCATTTGCTTACCAGAAACTGCCGTTCTAATTGGCCACATAACAAAACCAGTCTTATATCCTTTTTCTTTTCCAAATGCACTCAAACGTTCAAATAATGCATCATTGGAGTAATCCTCCTGTTGTTCCAATACTGGTAATACTTCTTTTAGTAACTCCAACGAATTTTCTGGATTTGTTTTCATCTTCTTATGTGTATACATATCTACACTATATTCTGGCATTTCCTGTAAGAAATCAATATGACCTGCAATGTCCGGAAATACTTCTATACGTGTTTTTACCATTTCTGCAATCCGTTTAAAATCCATATCCTTTTTGATTACATCTTTTATATAAGGCAATGCCATATCATAAAATGTATCAAAGTCCATGGCTTTCATGTATTCGCCATTCATCCACTTTAATTTCACCATATCAAATACGGCAGGTGCTTTATTAATACGATGATAATCAAATGCCTGCACCAATTCCTCCAATGAAAAAATCTCTCGATCCTCTTCTGGACTCCAACCTAATAATGCAACAAAGTTTACAATTGCTTCACGTAAAAATCCCTGCTCCAATAAATCTTCAAATGAAGAATGTCCACATCTTTTACTTAATTTTTTGTGCGTCTCATCTGTAATAAGAGGACAATGAATATATTCTGGTACCTCCCATCCAAATGCTTCATATAAGCGATTATATTTTGGAGAAGATGATAAATATTCATTACCACGAACAACATGTGTAATTCCCATCAAATGATCATCCACCACATTTGCAAAATTGTAAGTTGGGTATCCATCTGATTTAATCAAAATCATATCATCCAATTCCGAATTATCTACCGTAATATCTCCATAAATAATATCATGAAATGTAGTAGTTCCTTCTGTCGGGTTATTCTGGCGAATTACATATGGCAATCCTTTTGCAAGGTTTTCTTCTACTTCTTCCTTCGTTAAATGCAAACAATGCTTATCGTATTGTACAATTTCTTTTCCTTCTGCATTATCACCAACTTTACTTGACAATCCGGCTAATCTTTCTTTTGTACAAAAGCAATAATATGCCTCACCTTTTTCTACAAGCTGCTTTGCATACTGTAAATAGATTCCCTGTTTTTGTCTCTCACTCTGCACATAAGGGCCTACTCCTCCATCTTTATCTGGTCCTTCATCATGAATCAGCCCTGTTTCCTGCAAAGTACGATTGATAATCTCAATTGCACCCTCTACAAATCTCTCTTGATCTGTATCTTCGATTCTTAAAATAAAATCTCCACCTTCATGTTTTGCAACTAAATATGCATATAACGCAGTTCTCAAATTTCCTACATGCATTTTTCCTGTAGGACTTGGTGCAAATCTTGTTCTTACTGTTTTCATAATTTCCTCCGTTCTGTTATCAAAACTGTTTTTCACCTAACTATCGTACCATTTTCATAAAAGCATAATAATCAAACCACAATATTATTCCATATTATTCCATTCATATAAAACGTTAAAATACTTTCATACCAAAGGCAACCATATATTAACTACGAAACATATATTTGCTAATTTTTCAAATTAGCCAAAGCAATTTCCAATTTTCCATATAATAGAAAACTCTGAATCGCTGCCTGCACAAAAATAGTAGATAGTGCAAACACACTATCTACTACTATATAACATATTTTGTTTTTTTTCAACCAATGTATATTAGACATATACAAAAATCACTATTCAAGATATGTAATCAAAGTATCCACTGCATGGTCAATTCCTCCAAAATCACTGCGAATTACCAAATGATAATTGTTTATATCTCCCCACTTTTGTCCTGTATGAAAATTGTAATAGTTATTACGCCTCTTATCAAACTTAATAATGTTTTCTTCTGCCTTTGGCTTAGGCAACCCATACTCTTCAATTGCCCGTTCTACTCTTGCCGTAACATCCGCTGTAACAAATACATTTACAACATTTGTTTGATCTCGCAATACATAGTCCGCGCACCTTCCTACAATAACACATGGACCTTGCTGTGCAAAACGTCTTGTCACCTTCGTTTCTGCTAAATATAATTGATCATCCACCGACATGGTACTAAACCCCATATCCATGTTTCCATATGCACTCATTCCCATCGCAAGCGTGTATAAAAGGCTATTTGTAGCTTTTTCTTCTGCACGTTCAAACGCAACTTCTGCAAAACCACTTTCTTTTGCTGCATTAGAAATAATCTCATTGTCATAAAAAGGAATCCCATAATGTTCTGCCAACTTCTTTCCTATTTCTCGTCCTCCACTACCATACTGTCTGCTGATTGTTACTACTTTATTCATAGTAATCCCTCCTCTTTATAAATCTACCCTAAAATATTAATAGACCTCTATTTATCTAGCCTAACTTATTTAGAATCCAATCATACATTCATCCCTTTATACTATAATACCATATTTTTTCTTTTTATGCATGCTTTTTTGTTAATTTTAACTAATTTTTTCTATAATTTTAATCAAAAGGACTATTTTTAACAAGCAATTCTAATTCCTTTTCAGTTTTTCAATAGAACTATTTTAATTTCTAGCTTCTATTCCAAAACCTAAAAATATACACAATTTTCATAACTTATCCTCTATTCTATCATATCTATCTAACTCTTCTTTTATGAATCAAAATAGCTCCATTCAAATGAATGAAGCTATTTTTTCACTATTTCACTTTAACAGTTTTTGTCTTTTTCACTACTTTTCCCTTTTTATCTTTAACTGAAACTGTTATTTTATAAACACCTGCTTTTGTAAACGCATTCTTGCAAATTCTCTTACTTGAATATTTCTTAATAATCTTTGTTTTTCCTTTGTAAGTATAAGAGAATTGATATTTATAAGTTCCTGCTCCACCAGATGCTAAAGACTCTAACTGATACTGTAATTTCTTCAAACGCTTTACATCAAATTTCTTAACAGAAAGTGCTGAAGTTACTTTGTAATCTTTAGAAGCGGTTGTAATCTTTCCACTCTTTTCATCTTTTACATATACCGTAATCACATACTCACCTGCACTTCTTGGTTTCCATGTACCTGATGCAGTTGAAGTATATGCCTTTGTATAAACAAAGTTTCCATATGCATCTTCTACTATAAAGCGATACTTATAATCTCCAGAACCATTTGCTGCATATCCAGTAATCTTTACTGCATATCCTGCAATCTGTTTTGTAGCTGGATTTGTAGAAACCTTAGCCTCCAATGTCTTTGGTGTTTCTGTTGGCACTGCGGTTGGCTCCTGTGTTGGTGCTTGCGTTGGTTCTTGTGTTGGTTCTTGTGTTGGTCCTTCTGTTGGTGCCTCTGTTGGTTCTTGTGTTGGCTCTACGGTTGTAACAACCTCTGTTGGTGTTGGTGTAACATCATCTGTTGGTGTTACCGTTGGGTCCGGTGTTTTTACTTCAGGGGTTGGTGTTATAACTTCACCCACCTTAGTATAAGTAAACGTAACGGTCTGCTCTTCTGCTGTAAACTTTCCTGTCTTAGAAGTATCCTGTCCTTCTGCCAACTCATATCCTGAAACTGTAGATAATGTCTTTGGTGCATATACCGTATAATTAGCATCCACTGCTCCTACACGCGTAATAGTCTTTAATTCCTTGTCTTGGCTATCTACATATTTAACCGTTACAGTTGCCTTTTCACCCGTTGCAAGTGTAATTGTCTTAATCTGATCTGCATCTGTATATTCCTTAGAAGGATCTAATTCTAAGGTTCCCTTTACAGCTCCACCATTCTTTTTATCCGGAACAGAACGCCATGTATCTGCATCCGGTGCTGTTACAATAACATATACCTCAGAAGTCAATGTATCCTTCTGCCAAACATAGTATTCTCCCGTTTCGTCTAAAGTCATCTTATCTCTAGAATCCCAACTTGCACCAGAATAAGAGGCTTTATCATCATAAATCCATACCAAAGGTACTCCAGTCTGTCCACTTGCCTTCTCATATGCTGCTTTACTCATACGAAGATAGAAACCTTCACTTGCCTGTCCAACTGTTGGCTCTTTACTACGTTTATAAGTAAATGTTTTGCTTACTTCTGACGAATCAATGCTTGATTTTCCTGTTACTTTAACTGTTGTTGTCTCTTCATATGCCGTATCTTCTCCAATTGTAATATCTGCACTATCTGTAAAGGAAACAGGTGTACAGTCATTAATCTGGTAAGTTGCATCTGTCACATTCTCAGTCTTAATTGTTGTTGTAAATTTGTCTTCTGTATAAGCACTCTTATCTCCTACACTAGCTGTAACCTTTGCCTTTGGTGTTGGATCTTCTGTTGGTTCTGCTAAAAGAATAACACCATTGTTATCACAAGTAACACCTGCTACTTTTCCGCCACTTACTGTGTATTGTTCTCCTGAATACTCATCTACAACTGTAGTTCCATCTGCAAATACATCTCCTACTGATACATCATAGCTTCCAGCGCTGCCAGGAAGTGAAACTACAACTTTATCTTCGTAATCTGATTTTGCTTCTGCACCTACTGTAGCTTTTCCTTTATATGTTCTACTGAATGTATATGGACTGTCAGCAAGTTTATTATGCTGTCCTGCACCTACTGCTATATGATTTCTTCTGAAACGTCCCACTTTTTGCCAGTTAGCGAGGCTTGCGGTATCATTCCACGTCATTTGCGAACGTGAAGGCTGATCTCCACTACCTCCACCTGCTTGTCTTGATGTTTCATCACCATAGTAAGTCTGAACACCTCCAGGGCAAAGTAACAATGCAGTTCCTACACTTGCTCCTCTTGCTCCAATTCCCTTATCATGAGAAGAAACATAACTTAATGCATTTTGTTTTGCACTACTATTACAATATTGTGCATAAGAAGAATATGTAGACTCTAATGCACTACCCTTTTGTCCTGCAACTCCTTGGAAAGTAAAGTTAATAAGAGAATCAAATGCCTGTGAATAATCTGTACCACCAAAATTCATTGATAATCCTTGATCATAAACCTCACCTGTCATCCAGAAGTCGTCTGTCCACTTAGAGCAAGCCTTATCGGAATTGTTACTTCTCCATTCTTTTAATGCCTTTTTACACTCTGTATTCAAATCCTTCCAACAATCTATTGATACATGCTTTGCTGTATCGCAACGGAAACCATCTACTCCATATTCTCGTACCCAATTTGCTAACCATGCAACTAAATACTGTTTTACTGAAGCAGAACCAATTTCTCCATATCCACATGCTTTTAACATTTTATTGGTCTCTGCTGTTTTCTCTGACAATTGACCTTCTTTTGCCCATTTCTTACTTAAAATATCTGGTAATCCTTTGCCAGAAGAATCTTCCGTCTTAAAGTCTGGAAGGCCTGCACTACATAACTCAAGTCCTGTTCCTTCTCCGGCAGTATATCCATCTGAATATCTTCCAGCCACCATTCTTTCCCAAGCCGTAGTATACCAACTATTATTCCAATCATTCGTGTAATTCAAAGCACCATGCTCTGCATCCTTTGTTGCATAATCCCATTCCCAATGATATTTGTCTTCACCAATACCAAAATATGAATTTTGCCACTTAGAGGTTAATAAAGAACTATTCGCTCCATAATACTCTGCAATTGTATAGGCATCTGGATATCCACTGTGATTCATTACTACATCAAAGATAACACGGATACCATGTTCATGTGCAGTATCAATAAATTTATGTAAATCCTCTTCGGTACCCATATTCGCATCTACTTCGGTATAATCGAGAGCATAATATCCATGATATGCATAATGCTTTAATCCATCCGCAAACACAGCTCCATGTACCTGTTCATAAGGTGCTGTAATCCAAATGGCATTCATTCCCAATGAATCAAAATATCCATTATCAATATATTCGGTCAGTCCCTTCAAATCACCACCATGAAATGTTCCTACACGCGATTCATAATTTGCTGCATCCGCTTCACCAGTAGAAGCGTAGCTTCCTGCGACACTTTCAAATGTACTTTTATATGCACTTGGCACTGTAGAGGAATTACCTGAACGTCCATAGGAATGGTCATTGCTCTTATCTCCATTGTTAAAGCGGTCTGTAATAACAAAATATACACTTGCATTATCCCATGAAAATGGTGTATTTTCATTTGCTGCATAATCTCCATCTGGATCATACTTCGCGCCATCCGCAGTGATATATCCAGTGTCATCCATTGTCACTTTATACACACCATCATCATCCTTTGAGACACCTGTATCTCCTGCTAGGGTACTTGTCTCATTTTTATTTGCTGTTTTTGCATGCGCCTGCAAGACCTTAGTATAACTAGCAACCGGAAAGCTAGTAGCAACTAAACTCGCAGCCATTGCAACAGCCAACGACTTTTTTAGTTTCTCATTTACCATAGTTTTTCCTCCTTCTAGGCACTTTCACTATTTTAAACTACATTAACTAATTTATTTTAACATTTTTTCACAATTTTATCAACCGAATTTCAAAAAATATATGTATATTTTACAGAGTTTTTTCAATCTTTTAGCATGGAACATAAAATACGTATAAGAAGAACAAGCATTCCATATAATGAATGAAATGCTTGTTTTCCTTTATAATTCTATTCAATAATAAATATCTTCCTTTTAATGAAGAATAATGCTCTTCTTTATAATCTTTTCTGTTCCATTTGCATCTTTTACATATAAATATATGATATATTTTCCTTTTTTTCTAAATGTGTATATTTTAGTCTTGCTTTTTCCATATTTTTTTATCGTAGTCCGTTTTCCTTTCACTTTCTTTACTGCTATTTTGTACCGCAAAGTTCCATATCCTGTAGCCTTTATCTTAAATTTTACTTTTCTACTCTTTATTTTTGTAATTTTAAAACTTTTTACTACAATTCTTTTTACTATCTGAAACTCTTTTACACTACTTATCACATTACCCGAAACACAATCCTGTATCAAAACGTAAATAGCATAATTTCCCGGTCTTTTGGGTGTCCACTTTGCCACATTATCCACGGAAAAATTTTGATAAAAAACAGAAATCCCACTCTGCTTATCCAATACATAAAATTTGTATCGATAATTGCCACATCCACCAATCCCTTTTGCACTCATTAGAATCGGCTTACCAACCGCTAAGGGTGCAGCTTCACTTAATGTAAAATTTATAATATCCAATGTTTCGGCTTCCTCTGCCATTTCCACTGCACCTTCAGAACTCTCCTTCCGTTCCGCTGCATATACAGGTATATTAAAAATTAGTAACATAACTATGATTATTGTACTCCCTAACCCAATAATCTTCTTCTGTATTTTGGCACCAAGCATAGTTTTCCCTCTTTCGTTTTATTCATATATTTTACATTTATCTATGATTATACAATATTTGTATGTATTCCTCAACATATCTCATTTTAACTCTACTCTGTTGCTTCAGGCGTTACATCTGCTTTCTTTTCCTTTTCGCCTAATGATACTTGACGACCTTCATGATTTATTTCATAGTTTTCCTTATAAATCAGTTTTGATATCGGTACAATTTCGTACCCTTTTTTCTGCAATCCCTCAATGACAGCTGGTAATGCATCTTTCGTATATTTCGCACCATTATGCATTAGGATGATAGAACCATTTCCAAGCGCCTTATGATTCAACACTGTAGATACAATCGAATCTACACCATAATTTTTCCAATCTAAACTGTCCACATCCCATTGAATACAATAACATCCACATTTTTCAACAGTTTCTACCAAAGTATCATTATAATCACCATATGGTGGACGGAATAATTGTGGTGTTTTTTGGGTAAGTTCTCTTACTTTGTCATTCACCACTGTAATCTCCTCTTCGCATTGTGTAGCTGAAAGTTGTGACATCTGTTTATGATTCTGACTGTGATTTCCCAAATCATGTCCAGCCTTTGCAATATTTTTGACATCCTCTGGATATTGATCCACCCATCCACCAGTCATGAAAAAGGTAACCTTTATTTTGTATTTATCTAAAACGTCCAAAATTGCCTGTGTGTCTTCATTTCCCCATGCCGCATCAAAGCTTAAACTAACCTGTGGTTTTTCTTTTTCCACACAATAAATCGGTAGTTTTTTCTCCTGCGATGCAACATATACAGATACCGCATCTGACAAGGAATACACACCTATAACTACAAGTAAAAACGCTGAAAGTCCAATCAGCCCCACTCTGATACATTTTGACATTTCTTCATTTTGATTCATAAAATCACCATTTTGCATTATAAATACTATATGTCTCTTTTTCTGTAAATATTCTATCTATATCGGCAAAAAAGAAATGAAATAAACTCACTTCTATTAGAACTATCTTTTATTGTATATCTGAATTTTATTACAATCGGTATCGTTTCCATATAAATTGCCATGCCATTTGGTATTCCTATAATAAAAACGCTAAAAACAACCAAAACTAATGTTTCTATGTGTCTCTAGCGTCTTTATTTCTTAAATCAGAACGTTACCTATATTAATATTAAACCTGAAAAACTAACAATTAAATTGCATGTAAATTCTTCAACGATACATCCATAATTGGCGAAGAATGTGTCAACGCACCACAAGACACATAATCTACTCCAGTTTCTATAATATCTTTAACTCTTTCCGCAGTTACATTTCCTGAACATTCTGTCTCCGCTCTGCCATCGATTAAACATACAGCCTTTTTCATAGTAGCATTATCCATGTTATCAAGCATAATGATATCCGCACCTGCATCCAGTGCCTCCTGTACCTGTTCAAGACTCTCTACCTCTACCTCAATTTTACGAACAAATGGTGCATATTCTTTCGCCATTTCTACCGCTTTCTTAATTCCACCTGCCGCACCAATATGATTGTCTTTAATTAAAATACCATCTGATAAGTTATATCTATGATTTGTTCCTCCTCCGACTTTAACCGCATACTTTTCAAAAATACGCATATTAGGAGTAGTTTTTCTCGTATCTAAAAGTTTTGTTCTCGCATCTCCAAGTAAATCCACTAATTGTCTAGTATGTGTTGCAATTCCACTCATTCTCTGCAAGTAATTCAGTGCCACACGCTCACCTGACAAAATAGTACGAATATCTCCTGTCACCGTTGCAAGCAACTCTCCATTTTTCACTCTGTCTCCGTCTTTAAAATAAAATTCAACCTGCGTATTTTCATCTAATAACTGAAATACTCTCTCAAACACCTCTAACCCTGCAATCACACCATCCTGTTTACAAAGAAGTTGTGCCTGACCTTGTTTGTCCTCTCTCATAATAGCATTCGTCGTAATATCTTCACTTGTAATATCCTCTTTTAATGCCATCCAAATTAATTCATCTACATTTATTTTCATAGTAGTCCTATTATACATGTCTTTTCATCCTTTCCATTTCTTCCAAAACCATCTGCTTGTATTCAGCCTCTAACTGTTCAAAATTCTCATACTTTGTCAAATCCATATTCTGCTCTATGTATATTTCTGTATATTGTTCTTTAATCTGAGTAGCCGCTGCCTTTGCAAATACCAAACTTTCCAATAGAGAATTACTTGCAAGACGATTGGCCCCGTGTACCCCATTACAACTATTTTCACCAATTGCATACAAATGTTCCATAGATGTCTTACTATCAATATCAACCCATATTCCACCCATAAAATAATGTTGTGCCGGCGTTACAGGTATGCATTCTTTCGTCGGGTCAAATCCCTCTTCCATACATTTTTTATAAATATTTGGAAAACGCTTTTTAATTTCTTCTTCACCCATATCCTGCATTGATAACCATACAAAATCTGTTCCATCTTTTTTCATCTGTTCACGAATTTTTGCTGTTAAAACATCTCTTGGTAATAACTCATCTACAAAACGCTCCATATTTTTATTGTATAATTTAGCACCCTCGCCTCTTACCGACTCTGAAATTAAAAATCTTCGCCCTGGCTTCTTAGAATACAAAGTAGTTGGATGTATTTGAATATAATTTATATCTTTTAATTTTATTTTATTCTTTAATGCAATTGCTAGTGCATCCCCTGTCAAATGTGGGAAATTAGTAGAATGTTCAAATAGTCCACCAACTCCTCCACTAGCCAAAATCACATAGTCTGCCGTAATTTCCTGCAAATTTCCTTCTTTGTCTTTCGCAATAACACCGTAGCAAGTATTATCTTTACATATCAAGTCAATCATTGTCGTATATTCAGAAATAGTTACATTCTTTCTTTCTTCTACTCGATTCCATAATTTTGTACTGATTTCTTTTCCAGTCAAATCTTCATGATAAAGAATACGTGCCGTAGAATGAGCACCCTCTCTTGTATATACTAACTTACCATTTTCCTTTTCAAAGTCTACACCAAATCCAATTAAATCATGGATTATTTCCTGTGATTTACGAATCATCAAATCTACAGACTCTTTATTATTTTCATAATGTCCTGCTCGCATCGTATCTTCAAAATACGAATCATAATCAGCTTCATCTTTCAACACACATATTCCGCCTTGCGCCAAAAACGAATCACTTAATTCCACTTTTTCTTTAGTAATCATTAAAATGTTCTTATCCTCTGGAAACTGCAATGCACAATACAATCCAGCCGCTCCAGTTCCTACTATTATAATGTCAATCTTTTGTTCTATCTTAACCATCTTTCTCTTACCTCTCTGGTATTGGCTTCTTATAAAATCCATACCTATTCGTTTTAGTATATCACAGTTTAATAGCAGATACAAGAATTGCACGAAAAAAAAGCCACTACCTTAGTAGTGGCCTTATAAACATAATTAAGCAAGCTTAACTGTATTTAACTTTACACCAGGTCCCATTGTAGAAGCTAATGTAACACTTCTTAAATACTGCCCCTTGCATGAAGCTGGCTTTGCTTTATTGATTGCTTCCATCAATGTAGCAAAATTTTCATTTAACTGTTCCTCTGTGAAAGATGCCTTTCCAACTGGAACATGGATAATATTTGCCTTATCCAATCTATATTCGATCTTACCTGCTTTAATATCTGCAACAGCTTTTGTAACATCCATTGTAACAGTACCAGCTTTAGGGTTTGGCATTAAGCCCTTAGGTCCAAGTACACGTCCCAAACGACCTACAACACCCATCATATCTGGAGTTGCAACTACAACGTCAAAGTCTAACCATCCTTCATTCTGAATCTTAGGAATTAATTCATCTCCACCAACATAATCTGCACCTGCTGCTTCTGCTTCTGCAACCTTTTCTCCCTTTGCAAAAACAAGAACCTTTACAGTCTTACCTGTTCCATGTGGTAATACAACTGCACCACGAACCTGCTGGTCTGCATGACGTCCATCAACACCAAGTCTAATATGTGCTTCTACTGTTTCATCAAATTTTGCAACAGCTGACTTTTTAACTAAACTAATTGCTTCATCTGCATCATATAACTTTGTTCTGTCAATATTCTTTGCAGATTCTACATATTTCTTTCCTCTTTTCATTTCGAAAACCTCCTGTGGTATTATCGGTTAATTTGTTGAATAAGTATTCAACAGCATTCATTCCATCGAATGCAATGCCTCCCACTTATTACGTTCTTGCGGAATAATGTCTTTTTAGCCTCGTTTTTCTTAGTCTTCTACAACGATACCCATACTTCTAGCTGTACCAGCAATCATGCTCATTGCAGCTTCAATGCTTGCAGCATTTAAGTCAGGCATCTTTGTTTCTGCGATTTCTCTAACTTTGTCTTTAGAGATTGTTGCAACTTTATTTTTATTTGGTTCACCTGAACCAGACTGAATATTACAAGCTTTCTTTAAAAGAACTGCAGCTGGTGGAGTCTTTGTAACAAAACTAAAACTTCTATCAGAATAAACAGTAATAACAACTGGAATAATCATTCCTTCCTGTCCTGCTGTTCTAGCATTAAACTCCTTTGTAAATTGTACAATATTAACACCGTGCTGACCTAAAGCTGGTCCAACTGGTGGAGCTGGTGTAGCTTTAGCTGCAGGAATTTGTAATTTAATGTATCCTTCTACTTTCTTTGCCATGATAGCATACCTCCTGAAATTTGTGGTTTAGCGAAAGATTATAGAACGTACTCTATAATATTCTCCCACTTTACTTACCTTATTTAAAATTATTTTAAAGCTTTTTAATATCTGTGAAACTGATCTCGACTGGTGTCTCACGTCCAAACACATCAATGTTAATTGTAACGGTCTGACTCTTTTCGTTGATGGCTGTAATCACACCTGTTGTATCTTCCCATACACCCTTCGTAACCATAATAGTTTCTCCAAGTTCAAGATCAATACTTGCCTTTACAACAGTGTCAAGACCCATGTTCAACATCTCTTGCTCAGTCAAAGGCACCGGCTTTGATCCAGGACCAACAAAACCTGTCACTCCTCTGGTATTTCTTACGACATACCATGTTTCATCATTCATAACCATATTGATTAAAACATATGCTGGAAATAATTTCTTCTGGACAAGTTTTTCTTCTCCATCCGCTTTTTCTTCCATTACATTTTGCATCGGAATAGAAACTTCTAAAATCAAATCCTGAAGTTTTCTATTCTCAATCGTCTTTTCAATATCTGCTTTCACCTTATTTTCATACCCTGAATAAGTATGAACTACATACCATTTTGCTTCTGACATATCATCACCCTTATCCTAACTGCAGGAGCTTATCAAATCCAAACTTCACTCCAACATCTATAATAGCAATAAGGATACCTAGTATAACGGAAACAACAACAACTTGTACTGTTTCCTTTGTAAGGTTCTCCTTTGTCGGCCAAATGATTTTCTTAAATTCAGATTTAACGCCTTTAAAAAAGCTTTTCTTTTGGGTCTTTTCTGCTTTATTTTCAGTGTTTCCCATATTTTCACTTCCCTTTCATGCAGTAAATCAGAATTATTTTGTTTCTTTGTGTAATGTGTGTGTACGACAGAATTTACAATACTTCTTTGTTTCCATTCTATCTGGATGAGTTTTCTTCTCTTTTGTCGTATTATAATTACGTTGCTTACACTCTGTACATGCTAATGTAATCTTTACGCGCATAACTTGCACCTCCGCTTAATTTTAATTTTAGGCATAAAAAAAAGACCTATTCCATTGCCGTTTTACTATACCATATTCTATTTTCCCCGTCAACCTTTTTCTTGAATTTCCTCCTGATTTCTACTAAGTAAAGCTTTTAAATGTCCCTTTGCATTTCCTTTTCTTAATAGTCTTTACCTGTTTTAAGGAAATATCACCATAAAATAGGATAACTTGCTCTGATATTTATTTACGTTGTCCAAATTTACAATTTTTTCTAATTTTTCATTCAAAATGTGTTATAATGATATTATCATAAGCTTACTATGCTATACTGCCTATTATCTATAGTAAATTAACATAACTATTTACAAAGGAATTGGAGGGGTTTTTATGATTTATAATTATTTGATTTCTGATTATGTGAACAGAGAGCACACCCGTTCTAACTCTTTCGCACACAAAAAATCAGAATTAAAGAAAATATACGGTGATATTGTCAAAATAAGCAAGGATACTCCTTCTTATTTAATTCATCCTTCTATAGAAGCACAATCCTTTGCTTTACAATTAAAAGAAAGTTCCTTAGGTCTACAAAACACGTTAGCCGCATTAAAAAGTGATGGTCTGTCTTCCGCTTTTTCTTATAAAGAAGCGCGATCAGATAATGAGGATGCTGTAACTGCAACAATCACTACGGATGATTACTCCGCTTTGCCTGAACCCTTTTCTTTGCAGATCAGTAAACTGGCAACACCTCAAATCAATACGGGAAATTATATTCCACGTACCCAAAGTCTGTTATCAGAAGGCAACTATCAATTTCAAATTCAAACAGAGGACCAAACTTATCAATTCAACATAAATTTTAAGAAAAAGCCAACAAACGAAACCGCAATTCGCCATATTGCTCAAACAATCAATAATTCCTCTGCGCCAATTTCGGCACAGACAGAATTAAATTCATCAAAAAAGGAAATTAGATTGATTCTGCAATCTGAATGTACAGGAACCCCTGATGGTTCTCCTATTTTTATCTGCGAAGATTTAATGACCCCAAATAAATCTTCTGGTTGTATAGCATTTTCCGGTATAAACCATACAACGCAATTACCCGAAAATTCATCCTTCCAAATTAATGGACAACCGAAATCTACCATGGCAAATGAATTTACATTAAACAATTCCTTACATATTACTTTTAAGGAAGAAACTGCTAAACCTGTTCAGATTTCTTTCGAAAGTGATACTGCTAAAATTCTGGAAGAAGTAAATAATCTGGCAACTACTTACAATCAATTAGTGGACTTTTCCTACAGTCAGGAAGATCCTCCGCGTCTTGCCTCGTTAATGCTTCATGACCTAAAAAATATTTTTTCGTCTGCACACTCCGAATTAAAGAACTGTGGTATCACCTTTAATGCAAAAGGATATATGGAAATTTCCAACGAACTAGCTACAGAAGCCGCAAAAAAAGGACAGTTTGAAACAATTTTCAGAAAAAATAATCAGTTAAGTACAACTGCCTATAAACAATCACAAACTTTTTCTCTAAATCCGATGAAATATATTCAAAATAAAATAATAGTTACCTATCCTAACCCAACAAAGGAACATTTTGCAAATCCTTATATGACTTCTATTTATTCCGGAATGCTTTTCAATTCTTATTGTTAGCTAAAAGGTGCATATCAAAACACGATATGCACCTTTTTACATGCCTTCTCTATATTCACTTGGTGGTACTCCTACCATTTTTCTAAAAATGCGGCTAAAATAATTAGGATCTTTATATCCCACCAAAAAACAGACTTCCTTGACCGTATATTTTTCCTCTAATAAATATTCTTTTGCCCGTTCAATTCGAAGTTCTGATAACCAGTCCACATACTTGATACCTGTTTCCATTTTAAATATTTTGCTAAAATGTTGTGGCGTCACCCCTACATATTTTGCAACTTCTTCTAAAGATATTTCTGATGCATACTGATGTTCTATATATTCAATCGCCTGTTTTACCGTCTGGGATGTATTTCTTTCCTGATGTTGCAATATAATACTTAAAATTTGTTCAAATTTTTGATTTGCCCATTTTTCTAAATCCTCTACAGGCTCTTCCAATTCTTTAATCATTTTACCGCAATCCCAAAATGGTAACTCATTATCCCCCTCGATATAAGCTGCATGACAACACAAAACCAATATCTGTACAATCTTATTTACTTTTGCCCGATACGTTAAGCCATCCATATTTTCTAGTAATTCCTGAAAAGTTTCCCCTGCATCGGAACGTCCAAATTTAACAGAATCTAGCAATTTATTTACAAGTTTTGTATATTCTTTATGTCCAATATATTTTTCACTTTTAAAAAATAAGCTTCTTCTGTTTTCTTTTTTTCTATACTGCTTTTTCAAAGCATCCTGATATGACTTATACACTTCCTCCAACGGATATACATCCCCAAGAAAAACTCTTACGTCATCTGAAATCATTTTTCGCAAGGTATCCTCTAAACGTTTTTGGTTTTTGATTCTAACCTCTTCGGGTGTTGGACTCCCTTTTTTTTCTGGAACATATAAAATAAATCGGTTAAAAATACGCGGTCCGACAAGTACATTTTTGCCAACTGCATCAAACTCGATCAGCGCAATTCGGATTCGTTTTCGATATAACTCTTCCTTACTAGAATCAAGCATTTGTTTTCCACATTCTACAGTGAGAATAGCCCCATAACCAGACACCCCCAGTGCATCTCTATACGCTTTTAATTGTTCTAAATCTCCTCCACCATAAAGAACAGAATAAACAAATCCATTTTCCAATGTCAATCGTATCTTGTCTAAATACCGCTTTTGCTCCATTTCTTTTTGTTTTTGCTTATATTTTTCCAATAATATACTTCTGATTTTTCCAACCGCTAATTTTAGCTGTGCTTTGCGAAATGGATGTATCAGGTATCCATCAATTCCTTGCAACACTAGCTCACTAACCAATTCCTGTGAATGAAATGTAGTACATACACATACGCACATTTGTGGGTGTTTTTCTTTTATTTGTCGAACCACATCAATATAATTTGATGATACACAGGAAAAAGATAGAATAATGGCATCTGGTCTTATTTGTTGTACATATTCCTGTATAGCCTGTTCCTTTTTCCACTTAAATATACGAACCTTTTTATAAAATTGCTCTTTTATTTCTCGGTCTAATAAACTCCAATCCTCTGGTTCCGTAACTAGCATAATTTTATAATTATGATCCCCTATTTTATCAGCCATATCTTCTTCCTCCCTATATAACGTATCTTTAAAAGAATTAGCCATGCATACCCATATTTGTGAGTTCTGCACAGCCAATTTTTATTGTATCTTTATTTATTTTGTCCGTTTAAAATAATTCCTGATGGACATTTTTTTGCACACAATCCACAATTTTTACATTTACTGTAGTCAATTTTAGCTACATTATCCTCTACATGAATTGCATCAAAGTGACACTGTTTTTCACAAATCTTGCAACCAATACATCCTGTATCGCATGCAGCCTTCACATCTTTTCCTTTATCCTTTGAGCTACAAGCCACATTATATTTTGAATTATATGGCACTAATTCAATTAAATGATTTGGACAGACTGCAATACACTTTTTACATGCCTTACATTTTTCTCTGTCTACCACTGCCACACCATCTAAAATATGAATTGCATCAAATGGACATACCTTCACACAAGAACCAAATCCCATACAACCATAGTTGCATGCTTTGTCACCCTTTCCAGGTACCATAGACGCTTTTCTACAATCCTGCACACCGTAATAATTATATTTTACTTTTGTTTTGTCACAAGTTCCATGACATTTTACAAATGCAATCTGGCGTTCTGTTTCTTCTGCACTTTCTCCCATAATTGCAGCAATCTTTTTGGCAACTTCTGCGCCAGCAACTGGACAACCATTAGTAGGTGCCTCCCCTTTTGCTATTGCCTGTGCCATAGCATCACATCCTGCATAACCACAACCACCGCAATTATTTCCCGGAAGTATTTCTCTTACCTGCGCTTCTCTTTCATCTACTTCTACTGCAAACTTTTTGCCGGCAATTCCCAGAAGGAGACCAATTAATAAACCAGTAATACCAATCATGGCTGCTGCTGCAATAACTGCGACTATATCCATGTTCTCATCCTCCTTTTAAATCAAACCAGCAAATCCACAAAATGCGATTGCCATTAATCCTGATGTAATTAACACAATTGGTGTTCCTTTAAACGATTCCGGAATATCATTGTCCTCACATCTTTCACGAATACCTGCTAAAATTACAATTGCAATAGTAAAACCAATTGCAGTTCCCAATCCATTTACAATACTGGTAAGAATAGAATAGTCCTTTTGTACGTTAATCAAGGCAATTCCCAATACGGCACAGTTGGTCGTAATCAATGGTAAATACACACCCAAGGCATTGTATAAACCTTTCATCGTTTTTTTCATAACCATCTCAACAAATTGTACCAATGCTGCAATTACCAAAATAAAGACAATCGTATTTAAGTAGGTTAAATTATTTGGCAAAAGCAAAAATTGATAAATACAACTTGTAATTGCTGATGCCAATGTTATAACAAATATAACTGCTGCACCCATTCCGGCTGCTGTATTGATTTTTTTAGAAACTCCCAAAAATGGACAAATTCCAAGGAACTGACTCAATACAACATTATTTACCAGTGCTGATCCAACTAAAATAAGTGCTAATTCCTGCATTTAGATCAATCCTCCTTTTTTTCCATCTTTTCAGGTTGTTTCTTTTCCTCTTCTTTTGCTTGTTCTTCCTTCGCCTTTGCTGCTTCCTCTGCTTTTCTTTTTGCCAACTCTTTCGCCCTTGCAGCGGCTTCCGCTTTTTTTGCAGCCTTTTCTGCTTCAATCAATCCGTGATTTGCTACATATACATCTCCTGCACAAGTAGCACAGTTTCCACCACAAGATAGGTTAGATGTTCCACCTTTATTCGTTGCCGATGGCATCTTAAATTTATTTTGCAAAGCTGTCAGACATGCCAACACGAAAAAAGCTCCCGGTGCTAATACAAAGATGGTAATCGGCTCGTAGCTGTCTGGTAAGATTCCCTTACTAAATATCGTTCCAGCTCCTAAAAGCTCTCTAAAAATACCAATTAGAGTTAAACCAATGGTAAATCCCAGTCCCATACCAATTCCATCACATGCGGAAAGCAACACTTTATTTTTAGATGCATAAGCCTCTGCACGTCCTAGAATGATACAGTTTACAACAATCAAAGGAATATAAATTCCCAATGCGTCATATAAGCTAGGTACATACGCATGTAATAACTGCTGCACAATTGTAACCAACGATGCTACAATTACAATAAATGCAGGAATACGAACTTTATCTGGAATAACCTTTCTTAGGGCTGATATTACCATATTGGATGCTGCCAATACTACCGTTGTTGTCAGCCCCATTCCACAGCCATTGACCGCCGATGAGGTTACTGCCAAAGTCGGACACATTCCAAGCATCAACACAAATGTTGGATTTTCTTTCACAATACCGTTATATAAACGTTCTGCATACTTGTTCATATTAAACCTCCTCATAGATTACTTGCCCGTTATGTAGCCATTTTCATTGAGGAAACCAAGTCCTGCATTGATTGCCTTAGTCAGTGCCTTTGTAGTAATCGTCGCTCCACTTAGAGCATCAAATTCATTATCTGCACTTTTTCCTTCTTTTGTATATGCTACTTCAGGTCCTTGTAGTCCCACAAACTGCTTTGTAAATTCTTTTTCTGTACAATTAGCTCCAAGCCCTGCTGTCTCGCTGTGGGATAATACGGAAAGTCCGGTCATTTTTCCATCTGTACTAACACCAATTGTAAAATTGATATCTCCACCATACCCTTCTTTTGCTACCAGGCTACAGACATATCCAACCGTCTCTCCTTTTTTATCATGTACTTCTAATATTTCTGAAATCTCTGCACCGTCAAATGTGGCACCTTTTAATTTTTTGTCAATGTCTTTATTCTCTGCAAATTCTTTTCCATCTGCAAAAACAACTTTATACGCTTCCTCTTTTGCCGTAAGCTCAGCCTTTGCAATTGGCTCCTTTGTAATCTGATTTACCAAACCTAACAAAGCGCCTGCAATTAAAGTGATCACAAACAAGGCAACCGCATCTTTGATAATGCCTGATTTTTGTTTTTTTGGTTCAGCCATCATTACCTCCCTCTGCATGTTCTATACATGCGCATTTAGTTTTCTTTCTTTTCTTTTACATATCCAAATGGTTTTGGTATTGTCACCTTTTCAATCAATGGAACTAACAGATTACAGAAAATGATTGCATATGATACACCTTCCGCAGAACCTCCATAAACACGGAAAATTCCTGTTAAAATTCCCAGACAAACACCAAAAATAATCTTTCCATTCTTCGTAATCGGACTTGTAACATAATCCGTAGCCATAAAGAATGCACCAAGCAACAATCCGCCACCACACAATTCTGCTGCCAGATAGATTGGATCAAATCCATGTCCACCAAATACTAGCATAAAGACAGAAAAAACAGCGATATAACAGACTGGTATCTCCCAACTAATTATTTTGCGAAGAAACAGGTATGCTGCTCCAATAAGAATAGCAAGCGCAGAGGTTTCTCCTATTGTTCCACCTATATTACCTAAAAACATATTTAACAGGCTTGTTCCATTTTCTGATAAAGTATCTACTACAGAAGCGGAACCTCCTGCATTTTTAATTATTGCTAATGGTGTAGCAGAACTTACCCCATCTAAGGTAAAACTGGTCATTCTTCCAGTAAAGGAAATCATCAGAAAACATCTTGCTCCTAATGCCGGATTCATAAAATTTTGACCAAGGCCACCAAATAACTGTTTTACAACCAAAATTGCAAATACACTACCAAGTACCGCAATCCATAAAGGAATGGAAGGTGGTAAATTCATACCTAACAATAGACCTGTTACAAGAGCACTATAGTCACCTGTAGTTATTCTTCTCTTCATCAATCTTTCATATATATACTCTGTCAGCAAACAAGTTACTGATGTTGTCAACAAAACTAATAATGCTTCTATTTTAAACACCCAGATACCAGCCAAACATGCAGGTAACAGTGCAATTACCACATCACGCATGATTGTCTTTGTCGAATCTTTGGATCTGACATGTGGAGAAGCAGATACATTATATAAATTACTCACATCTATTTCCTCCTAATTACTTTCTTCTACTATCCATCACACTACGCCTTGTCTGCTTGAAAGACTGTGTCAATCTTCTCTTTGCAGGGCAAACATATGTGCAGGAACCACATTCATAACATTCCATGCCATTAATCTGTACAAAACCATCGTTATCAAACTTCTCCGCATACGCAAGCATTTTCTGCGGAACAAGTTTACTTGGACAGACAGAAACACAACGCCCACAACGAATACATGCAGTCGGCTCATACTCTGCAACTTCATCATTTGTAAGACAAAGAAGTGCAGAAGATGTTTTCATAACAGGTACATCAATATCATATAATGCCATTCCCATCATTGGACCACCAGAAATAATCTTCACCGTTTTCTCACTACATCCGCCTGCCTGTTCTAACACGTCCTTATAACTCATTCCTGTTGGCACCTCAAAATTCTGCGGATGATTTGCACCCTCACCTGTAACTGTAACAATACGTCGAATCAGTGGTATATTTTGACATACTGCCTTATATACAGAAATAACTGTGTCAATATTATTTACCACACATCCTGCATCAGCAGGAAGCATTTTTGAGTTGATCGTTCTTCCTGTCGCGGCATAAATAAGCGTTCTTTCTGCTCCCTGTGGGTATTTTGTCTTTAAGACTTTTACAGAAATTCTTTCTTCTTTTGCTACTTGCTTTTCTAAAACCTTAATAGCCTCTGGTTTATTATCTTCTATACAAATATAACCCTTGGCATTTGGAAATAAAGACAATATTACTTTTAAGCCACCTATAATCTCTTCTGGACATTCCAACATCATACGATAATCCGAAGTTAAATATGGTTCACACTCCGCACCATTTACTAATACATAATCTATAGCGGCATCATCTTTTGGAGCTAATTTAACATGGGTAGGAAAACCGGCTCCACCCATACCAACAATTCCTGCTTTTTTTATACACTCTCTGATCTCATCTTTGGAAAGTGTATGATAATCTCTTTCCTCTCCAAATCCCTCCACTTTGGCATATTCTTTATCATCTTCAATAATAATAGAATTTACCTTAGAACCTGACACTGTAAGTCTTGGCTCTATTTTCTTTACAGTTCCGGATACTGAACTGCAAATATCTGTGGAAACAAAACCTCCTGCTTCTGCAATTGTCTGTCCAACCAAAACATGGTCCCCCGGCTCTACAATTGGTTTTGCAGGTGCACCTATATGTTGAGATACCGGATAAACCATCTCTCCAGTAGGCATTACTTTTTTCACAGGTAAATCCTTTGACATATCCTTTCCGTCAAAAGGATGCGTTCCACCTTTAAATGTTGCACCTCTCATGCTAATCTCCTTCCCGAAACGTTTCCATTTCCAATTTTTGTTACATTTATTTATTTCCTCTTCTATTTTATCGTATTTTATCGACAAAATAAACAATCAATTTTCCAAAAGTAAAATTGTACAATTTTTTTCTTTTTTACTTAATTGGATTGTAATTTTATACAAGTTTTCGTAATATTTTTGTAATTATGTACTAAGATTTACAGATAATTCCTATTTTCATTGCAAAATGCCATATTTTTTGTTATACTAGTCATGTTGTGTTGTTCAAACTTACTTGAACAATTAGAGGAAACAAGGAAAAACTACAATGCTTAACTATCTAAAAGGCAGGAAAGGAACTACTTTTATGAAATTAACAGTTAAACGGTTGTTTTTGTTTTTTATGGCAGCCGCAATTATTGCAACAATAGTCGTACCAAGCGGAATCACAACAGACGCTTCTTCCATTTATAAGTCAAAACAAATACGAGTTACAAAATCATCTCGTCAGGTTGTTGATAAATTCAATGGCGTAAAGGCTTACTACCGTAAGGGTGGAAATGACGGAAGCAGCAAATTTTATTCTTGTGCAGCTTATGTAAAAAGATACTACAAGAAAGTATACGGAAAAAACGTATCAAATTTGTTATATAACCGCACTCCAATTACAAGTGGTGACAGCTTTGTTCGTGTATCAAAGCCACAAGTTGGAGATATCGTTGCTATGAACACCAATCATGGTACAACCCATTGGGCAATTGCAAAAAAAATCAATTCAAATGGAACAGTAACCTTGATTGAGCAGAATTGGAAATGGACACAAAGCAGTTCAACACAGTGTGTTGTAAACCGTACAGTACGTTCGTCCAGTGTTCGATTCTTCCGTTTAAAGAGCGAGGCTAATACTACTACTGTTTCTTTAACAGTAGAAGACTAAAAGAGAAAGGCACAAATGTGCCTTTTCTTTTTTAGGAAGAAATCTTTTCCTCTTTATGATTCAAATATTTTTCTTTTGTAGCCATTCCCCCTCGAATATGTCTCTCCAGTTTATTCACATCCAATACCTTACGAACCTCTTTTGCCAATGATGGATTAATGTACTGTAACCGTTCAACACAATCTTTATGTGCAGTACTTTTACTAATACCAAACTGCTTGGCAGCCTGACGAACAGTGGCATTTTCATGAATAATATATTTAGCAATTCCTACTGCCCGTTCTTCAATATAGTTTTTCATAACTACCCCTCAGGTTCAAATCTTTATACCATTCTATGAAGTAATTGAAAAATCTATTCTTCCATCTGGTTTTCCTTCAAATTTTTACTAAATCTTACTAAAATAAAGTATTTTATAATTATCTCCATCAATAAATTTGCTGTATCTTTAATTTTTTCTCCTAGTTCTATGTATTACAAATATAAATACCATCGTAATGTCCAAACCTCCTGCAATTACAGTAACATTCAAAGCAATGCTTATAAATTTTTTACTTTTGAGTAAAGCATAATCACATACAGAGTATATGCTTATAATTTTGTATTTTTCTCCCTGCCCCATATCAAAATTAGATACCTCTTTAGCGAAAATAACCAGTCTATCACGTTGTGCAGGTACCTTATCCAAATAAGTAAGAGAAGTCGGCATAAGGAGTTCCTCCTCGTAAGCACCATCTAAAAATGCAGGACGATATGCATGGAAATGAATATAGTTTTCTCCGTTTAATGTTATGTTTTCTTCGCGATTGCAAATGAAAAAACTTTTTTCATATCCTTCCTTTTTGGCTTTTGCTTGTTCACTACAAAATCTGCTCCACGTATGGCTGTAGTTGCTCCATGCAAAAATATTCAATACAGCAATAACAAAAAATATAAGAAACATAATGCATAAAAATATTTTCCAAAAAGTTTTAAAGTTTGGGTAGTGCATAACCAGTCCCCTTAATCTGCGTAATTATAATATGGAATTTTATCAAAACATTCAAAAACAGCATACGCATTAAATCCTTCCAATTTGTTTTTCGGTTCATAATCGTAAAGGTCACCATTCACCGAAAAATAGGAAACACCAGTACTAGCCATTGTTAATTTAATATTTTTTCCATTTTTTAACTTCAAGGTCAACAATCCATTAAAATAAGGTCGATCCCCACTATAACAAGCCTTCGCATGAGAAAACCAATCTTCAAATTTTTCTAAAACCTCTTTCTTCTTAATTGTCTGTCTGTATTGCTTTTTATCCTCTGGATTCACATACTCCATCGTTGCAGACTCTATATTTTTTATGCTAGATACAGATATTGGTTCGTACTGAAATTTGTTCTTTAAAACGCTTGACAAATATTTATATAATTTAGGATTGTTCATAATAGTATCTTCATTTTCTATAATGCCGTCCACATTTATATTATATCTTGTAACATTTTCTTCTCCCTCTTTATATAATAAAGAATATGCTGCCTCTATCGTTTGATTATGTTTTTTTAACCATTGAGATTCATAGTCTATATATTTTTTTCTCCATTTTGTTGTTTCTTTCTCCATTTTCTTCGGATGCTCTAAAAGTTCTTGGATTTTTTTCTGAACCTTCTCATCTGGTACGTAATACACTCCGTCCAGGCTATTTACTCCATCTACAAAATTTTTATCAAAACATATTGCATCTGGGAAAAAACATAAACAATATACACCTTCCGGTACATCCTCTATTTTTGTTTCCAATGCTGCCGAAACAGACGTTATTGCTCTTTCTTTTTCTATGTTTTTTGTTTGCTTTACCTCCTTCTTGTCCTTTGTTTGCGTCATAGTTACTTCTGTTTTCTCCTTCTTTTGGAAATGGCTGAATGTACATCCAGTTGCACCTATCACCAAAACAAGAACTACAGCAAATGTACTTATTAACGTTTTTATCCTCTTTTCCATCTACTTTTCCTCCTAACATATTGCTAAAATATAGCCTCTTCTATTGTTTCTGTAAACGTGTAAACACAAACATGCTTATTAAATACACCACTATTGCCAATATCGTAGCAATTATATCATTTTTATCAAATGGGCTGTTTAAAAATAAATCATGTACCACTTCAGATGCAACTGCCAATAAGAAAATCACCACAGATACAATCGTTGCAACTTTAAACGTAAACATTTGCTTTTTTCTCGTAACTATAGTTTCCCCAAACCATAGAAACAACCAGCATGCAGATATATTGGGCATAACCCCTAATATAAATTGCATAGTTTCCATGCCATTCCAGGACCTTTCACGCAATAAAAGCGTAAGCATCCAGGAAAATATCCCAATCACTCCAAATACAGTTGTTATTGTATATTTTTTCGTCCTTTTTTCAATTCGTTCCATAAAATCTTTTCATCCTTTTTTCACTCATTCATTCTAAAATAGTATTCACATTTTACTCGACAAAATATATAGTCTGATTAGGCATCATTGTAATAACAATCTCCTCTCCTGCTACTGGTGGTCTTTTACCCTTAAATACATCTACTTGATGTCTTTCTGTTATCCTACTTCCTTCCGCATTTTCATATTCAAATTCCATCTCCAATGGAGAATGCAATTTTTTATGAAATCCTTTAAAAATCACCTTAGAAATCATAAAATCTCCACTTTTCATCTTTTTTAATGTGGATTTATACGATACTAGTGTAGAAAGAAATATAACTACAGTTATGCCTGTGATAATAATCTGTATGACCGATAACTCTTTACAAAATAGCAATCCTATTATAAACACTCCTGTTAGTGGAGTTGCTATTATTCCATAAAAAAAGAGTTCTCCCCTAACACTCCACTTATAGTTTTTATACAACAACTCCTTCATCTCTTCCGTAGGTTTTTCAAATTTCATTTTTTCCTCACTAACCTTAATACAATTAACTTACTTTTTTCAACAATATTTCATATAATCCGATTCCAATCATCGCACTACACATACTCAGTATCGTATCTGGTATGCAAAAATTTATGCAATTTTGAACAATCACATCCATTACCAACACACCTGCGATTACCGCAACAGCTATAAAACACTTTTTCACATTTTTCATACTATCTTCTCTCTTTTGTTTCTTGTACTTTGTAACAATACCTCTTACTCTACAAACCAACGATCCGTAAAATCATCTGCAAGTTGCGTAAAATCTTCCTCATTTTCAGGCATATCCCACCTTTCAAAAAGTTGCCCAGAATATTCCCCTAACATAGTACAAAAATAATTCCAATGGTCTTTTTCTTTTCCTATAACTGGCTTTAGCAACTTTAGAATCCGTTCTACTATTTCCACATGATTAGATTGAAACATTGTATTAAGATACTTATTTAAGTTTTCTCCACCACCTGAATAAATCATAAAATGACACCATTCTTCGTTCTCTCCAAGGCATTTTGGAATGCCGGCAAATCTATATTTTCCTATGGTTCCAATCGCTTCTAACACATATTCTGTCAACTGCTTTCCTATACTATTTTCTTTATTCAAAGTTCCATTTTCCAGTTCCTTCTGCATTTCTTCCTCATGCTCTCTTAATAGTTCTAGCCATATTTCCAACGTTTTCTCAGGATTTTCCAAAAAAGCCTCCGCAATCTCATATACATTTACATAATTGTTTTCTAAAATTTCATCATCTTTTTGCTTTAACTGCTGGACAAAGTCTTTATATCCAGCTTCTGCTACGCTCTGTTGCAAAGTTTCCCGCATCTGTTCCACCTGTTTGGGTATCATCCTTCTCATTTTACAATAGATATTCATAAAATCCTCTTGCAATAAATCCTGATAAAACGGCTCTTTTTTCAGTTCAAACAGTTTTACTAACAATTCAACGCCAAGCTTTTCTTCTCCCAAAAAGAATAATTTTTCTACAAATGCAAGCATACTATTGTAGTGCATTTTTTCTGTGGAAAACCAATAATCCAAAAACTGCCTTTTCTTAGCTATTGGCAATATGTATTTCTCACAATCCTGCAAACCAAACGCACAAACGGTACGCAATAGTTCATCAATATCATATATTATATTTTCCTTTACCGTTTTATTTCTTTCTGCTCCTTTTTGTTCTTCTAAAAATTCCCGATACCACAATTCTAGTATCTTTTCTGGATTCTGAAAATACGCATACAATCTTCCCGCTCTTTTTCTATCTATTACGCAATCATTTGCATAAAAAATTCCTTCCTGAAAATAATCCATAAATAAACACATTTCATCATCTTTCCAAAAATAATATTGTTCTGGGATTACTGATAAATCTCCTTGTAATAAAGATTCTTCCTGCTTGGTAACCTCTGTTTCCGCCAATGATGCATTTTCTTCTTTCTTTTCCTTCTTCCTTGTATCTGGGTATGTATCATGCCCCCTTATTCTTTCTTCCATATACAATTCCACATCGTTTTTTTCTTTTTTTCCAAACAGTCTGTTCCAAAACGGCATTGCCTTTCTACTTCCTTTCTCTTACATTTTCTTTTTAGCTCAAATGCTCTATTTCCAAAAACTTCTGTAATTTTCAGCCCCACACTAAATAACTACAAACTCCTTTCTAAATTGCGATGGCGTAATTCCTTCTGTCTTTTTAAATACTTTGGTAAATACCCGGTAATCACTATACCCACACTGTTCCGCTACCTCTGCCACAGAAAGTGAAGTGGAAACCAATAATTTTTTTGCCTTTTCCAAACGAACATTGGTTAAATAGGTTAAAAAACCCACACCAATTTCAATCTTAAATAACTGACTAATATATTGGGGATTTAGGTGAAATTCCTTTGCCAGAATAGAAAGACTAATCTCTTCCGAAAGATGTTCCTGTAGGTAACGTGTAATACCGGAAATCATTCTCAAATCTTGCTTTTCTGCTTCCTTGTCTTTCGATATTCTCTTTTGAAACAACGAAATCTTCAAATTATCAATGCATTTTCCAAATTCATCATAATTTACAGGTTTTAAAATATAATCTGTAATCTGCAATCGAAGTGCTTCTCTGCAATACGAAAAGTCATCATATCCAGATACGATTACAAAGGCAATCTCTGGATGTTTCATTCGACTAAGTTTAATCACTTTCAAACCATTTATAATCGGAATATTAATATCCATAATAACAATATCTGGATTTAATGTATCTATTTGGTTCAATGCATCCATACCATCTGCTGCCTCTCCAACTACTTCACAATCATGTAATTCCCAATCAAATAGTCGTTTAAATCCCTCTCGTATCATAATTTCATCATCTACCAAAAGCACTCCCAATTTTCTCATCAAACATCCTCCTTTAACGGTAATAACAAATGTGCGGTCACACCACCGTTAATATTTTCTGTATACCAAAGTCCGTATTCCCGACCACAAAGCATTTTAATCCGTTTTTGCACATTTAAAATACCAATACTGTTTCCCTCCAGTTTTGCAGGATGACTAGCATAATGTAACAACATTTGGTCAATTGCCTCTTTTTTTCCTTCTTCAAAACCACTACCTGTATCACAAACCAAAATCTCCATACACTCATCTGCCGTTTTTCGAACTGTAATCTGTATCTCACCACGATACCCCTTATTTTTCAATCCATGAAGTAAACTGTTCTCCACAATAGGCTGTAGTATAAAATTGGGTACTTGTATCCCTCCCAAATCCGGATCAATCTCATAGGTACATTTTAAATTTGGATAACGGTAACACATCAATTCCATATAATTTTCCAAAAGTTCTATTTCGTCGTCCAACGCAATCATAGCTTGATCCACTTTCACACTAAGACGAAAGAAATCCACTAACTGCATTAGTAACTCTGCTACTTTTTTATCTCCATTCAACTGTGCCTGAATACGAATGGTATCCAGTGTATTATATAAAAAATGAGGATTTACCTGACTTTTCAAGTACAACATAGACATTTTCTGTTCTGTCAACTCTGCTCGTATGCTATCTGGATTTTCCAGTGTCAGATAAAATGATAATGTCATCAACGTCATTCCCATACCACTAATCAGCCAAGTCGGATTGATTGCCTGCAATACGGATACAACCAACTCAATCACAAGTGCCACACCAATAGCTATCTTCTTTTTTTCTTCAATCTGTTTCCAATTGTTCAACAAAAGCCAAACGCAAAGAATCAAATAAAATGCCATACTGATATAACATACACTAGCATGGACCCCATCCGAATAATTGCCTTTCGCTGTCACTGCATAATGCACTGGCAATAAAATAACTGCTACTTCTGCAATTACCAAAAAAATTCTTGCAGGTATATCCAGGTTTCTACATTTTCCAATTCCTTCTTTCACTAAAACTGCAATGTAGCGATAAAACAGATAGACAACCAGAACCATACTTCCAATAAAAAAGCGATGTAAAATGTCATTCCACAATCGCGGTACAGTATCCAAATGGTTTACTGTATATAGAGTAACTGTATCAAACAATAAATTAACTAACATGGTAATCAGTAAAATAGAAAATGTTTTATGTAATAATGTATATTTCCTACCTGCGGAAAAATAAACATAAGCAATAAAACCTAAAACAAGTAACAATGCAATTTCCATTCGAAGCATGCCCTGCACCTCCCAATTGTATTTTATCAAACTTTTCTATTGATATGTAGACAAATAATTGAGATAATTGTGTCAATTTTATAGAAAAATCTATTCATTCATCTGTTTTTCTCACCCATTTAATCCAAAGTATGTTACAATACATTTGACTTTATCTTTGCAAAATGCTACTACAAAAAATCAGTTAATAAACTAGAAATAGAAACATATTTTTAGATGTCACCCAATAAATAGATGCTATTATCTAAATATTTTTACAAAACAGAAAGGCGATTTAGAAGCATGAAAACAATTCAAACAGTTTGTCAAGGTGATCTTTCCTACCCTTTTTCCTATCCCAAAGAGGAATTACTTTTTTTCGATATAGAAACAACCGGATTTTCAGCAAAAACCAGCGCTCTTTATTTAATTGGAGTCTTATTCTACACAAACGGCCATTGGAATACGTTACAATGGTTTGCTGATGATTATCAAAGTGAAGACGCTTTATTAAAAGCATTTTTCTCCTTTATGAAATCTTTTCACTGCCTTATTCATTTTAATGGAACTGGCTTTGATATCCCGTTTATTGAGAAAAAATGTAAGCAGCACAATCTTTCAACTGAACAATATAACTTTTCTTCAATTGAAAGTATAGATATCTACAAAATAATTTTTCCCCATCGCAAACGCATGCAAACTTCAAATCTAAAACAAAAAACTTTGGAACAATTCCTTCATATCAATCGAACAGATATTTATACAGGTGGAGAATTAATTGCCTTTTATCAAAACTATCATAAAGCACGTTCCGAAAACGCTTTGAAGGAAGCCTCTGAAATTGAAAACCTCTTATTACTTCACAATCATGACGATTTAGTAGGTATGCTACAATTCTCCAATATTCTTTTTCTTGCAGACTTATTGAACGGAACAATTTCTCTTACAAATATAAAACACTTTATAAACGAAAACCTTCTTATGCTGCGTGCTACCCTTCCCTTTTCCTCAGAAAAATTATTCTGGACAGGAGAAGATTCCGCAATTCAAGTAGAGCAAAACACACTCACCATACTTGTTTCCATCTATGAAACAGAATTAAAATACTTTTATGAAGATTATAAAAATTATTACTATCTCCCTATAGAAGATACTGCAATTCATAAGAGTGTAGCCTCTTATGTGGACAAAGCACATCGGGAACGTGCCAAGAAAGAAAACTGTTATATAAAAAAAACAGGGAAATTTATCCCTGTTTATGCAACAACACTTGCTCCTGTCTTTAAAGAAGCTTTGCATAGTGAAAAAAACTATATTGCCTTAGAAGAAAACTTTCTTTCAAATACCAGTCTACTCTCTTCCTATATAAATAGCTTTCTAAAAGACAATAACTCTATCGTATTGCAGTCTGATACAGAAGTATTCTAGACTGCAATACAATAAAACTTATTTCTACTTTTGCGTTAAACTGATTAATAGTTTAACAATCTGTTCCATGGACTCTACACAACAATATTCAAATCTTCCATGAAAATTGTGTCCTCCAGTACATAAATTCGGACATGGCAGTCCCATAAACGACAACCTTGCCCCATCTGTACCACCACGAATTGGTTGATTCTTAGGCACAATTGAAAGTTCTTCCATACAAGTCTTTGCCCGCTCTATTAAAAATAAATGGGTAGGCTCTATTTTTTCTTTCATATTATAATAGGAGTCCTTTATACAACACTGCACTGTTCCCTCTCCATATTTTGCATTCAGATAATCCACATTCTTTTCAAACAACAATTTCTTTTCTTCAAATTGTTTCCTGTCATGATCTCGAATAATATATTGCAATATTGCATGTTCTACCTCTCCTTCCATATGAGTCAGATGAAAAAAGCCTTCATATCCTTGTGTATATTCTGGCTTCTGCTGTTCTGGAAGATTTCTGTCAAACTCCATCGCAATCCGCGATGCATGCTTCATTTTATTTTTTGCCTCTCCTGGATGTACGGTAATGCCCTGTACCTTTATACTAGCCGATGCAGCATTAAAATTTTCGTATTCCAATTCTCCAATCGCTCCACCGTCTACCGTATATGCATAATCCGCTCCAAAACGTTTCAAATCAAAATAATCTACTCCCGCCCCGATTTCTTCATCCGGTGTAAACGCAATGGCAATTTCTCTGTGCTTTACTTCTGGATGTGTTAAAAGATATTCTGCCATAGCCATAATTTCAGCCACTCCAGCTTTATCGTCTGCACCTAATAAGGTTGTTCCATCCGTTACAATCAACGTTTTTCCTACATATTCCTTTAATTCTGGATATTCTTTCGGACTCAAAATAATATTTTGTTTTTCATTTAAGCAAATATCTTCTCCATCGTAATCATTCACTATTCTAGGATTTACTCCCGCACCCGATGTTTCTGGTGAAGTATCCATATGCGAAATAAAACCAAGAACCTTTTTATCATAGTCCTCACAGGTTGCTGGAATCTTTGCATACACATATCCATACTTCTCATCAAAAAATACATCCAAAGCTCCCATTTTTTCTAGTTCTTCATACAGCATCCTTCCTAATTCTTTTTGCTTTTCTGTACTCGGAAACTGCGTTGTCTCTTCACTGGATTGCGTATCCACTTTTACATATCTTAAAAACTTTTCTAACACATTACTTTGCATTTTAGCCACTCCCTTCTATCACGCTCTATATCAGGTATTTATAAAACTATTACTATCCTCTATTTTTATTTATATATCCTACCCTATAAAGACAAAAACCTGGAAATAATACTTATTATCCCCAGGCTTTTCATTTCTACCATGCTTTTAATAATTACATTGCCTGCTTGATTGCATTTAACAATTCATCGTATGTTTCAAACGCAGGCAGTTCCGGATTATCCGCTTTAATCTGATCTGTGCTCTTAAATAAAAATCCAGCTTTACTAGCTTTAATCATTCCTAAATCATTATAACTATCTCCACTGGCAATTGTTTCGTATCCAATAGACTGTAACGCCTTAACAGTTGTCAACTTTGATTGTTCACATCGCATTTTAAATCCTGTGATTTCTCCATTTTCTGCTACTTCCAAAGAATTGCAGAAAATCGTAGGCCAACCAAGCTTTTTCATAAGAGGTGTTGCAAACTGTGAAAACGTATCACTAATAATAATAACCTGACAAATAGAACGTAATTCATCCAAAAATTCTTTTGCACCAGGCATTGGATCAATCTTTGCAATTGTTTCCTGAATTTCCTTTAATCCTAATCCATGTTCCTTTAAAATATCCAAACGATATTTCATAAGCTTATCATAATCCGGCTCATCACGCGTTGTCTTTTTTAATTCAGGAATTCCTGTTTCCTCTGCAAACGCAATCCAGATTTCCGGTACCAATACACCCTCTAAGTCAAGACAAGTAATATACATTTCTTTTCCTCCGTTCTAATTATAAGATACTCAAAAGTAAATTTTGACAATCCACTTGCAAATTATACCATACTTCCTATTCGACTGCAATGAATACAAGTTGTCATTCTGTACAAAATAAGTTACAATGAAATAAGCAATCATTTTTGTGGTTATATAAACTACACAAAAAGGGGGTTATATAAAATATGAGTCAAACTAACAGTTATATCGCAATTCCTTCTCTTTTAAAAGTAGAAAAGGATGCTTTATCCAAAATAGGCATTTATTTAAAAGACAGTGGTTTTCAAAAAGTTGTTATTTTCTTTGGAAATGGGCTAATTGACATGTTTGGAACAACCGTAATGCAATCACTAAAAGATGCGGATATAGAGGTACTTGAGTACTCCGAATTAGACACAGTTCGCCTAGAGGATATTACCAGCCTTGCATTTGGTCTTCCAAATAAAACACAGGCAATCATTGGGCTTGGTGGTGGAAAAGTAATCGATGCAGCAAAATATAGTGGATTTCTTAGAAAACTTCCATTTATCAGCATTCCTACATCTGCATCTAGCGACGGTTTTTCCAGCGCAAGTGCATCTCTTTTAGTAGAAGGCAGAAGAAATTCTGTTCCTGCCAGAATGGCACACAGCATTATCGTGGATTTGAATGTTATAAAAAGTGCTCCTGAACGCTTTTTATACTCTGGAATTGGTGATATGGTATCTAAAATTACTGCCATTTACGATTGGCAATTTGAAGAAGCAAATGGTTATACAAAAGTAAACGACTTTGCGGTAATGATTGCCAAAAAAGCGGTAAATAGTTTTGTTCGCACACCATTTACAAATATAAAAGAAGATTTATTCCTAAAAGAATTAGTAGATTCCCTTGCCATGAGTGGTATCGCCAATGAAATTGCCGGAAGCAGTGCACCAACCAGTGGAAGTGAACACTTAATTTCTCATGCTCTAGATAAATTTTTACCTGTTCCACAACTTCATGGCATTCAGGTTGGAGTTGCGACTTATCTGATGAGTTTAGTACATGATCATCGTTGGAAACGAGTAAACACAATTTTTACGGATACTGGTTTTTTTGATTATGTAGAAACTTTAGATTTAAAAATAGGCGATTACGAGCAGGCCATTGATTTAGCTCCAACTATAAAACCATTTCGTCACACCTACTTACATGAAGAAAAATATCGCCTTCATGCAAAAAAACTTTTACACGAAGACGATAAATTAAAACAAATTTTTCATTTATAAGCAAGACCTGATTACCGTTCACCTAAACCTATGAGAAGCTTCCTAAATTGGTTTCTCATAGGTTTATTTTCCTTTATCTTTAATTGTTTACTCCATGATGCGCTTCATAACTCTCCTCTGTCAATGCTAAAAAATTATATCCATTTTTAATTCCCCATTTCAATATCTTTTCTACAGCTGCCACACTATAGTCTTTCACATCATGTTGCAAAACAACCGCTTTTCTTTTTCCTTTTACACCAGAAATCACGTTGGTTGCTACTTGCTCTGCTGTTCTTGCAGCCCCTGCATCATCGCTGTCTACATTCCAATCATAGTAATGATATCCATCTGCTTCCACTGATTTTGTAAGTTCACTCATAATACCTTTGCAATACTCTCTGCTAATCGTGTTAGAACTTCCGCCAGGAAAACGCAATAACTTACTTTTGCTTCCAATCTGCTTTTCAATAATAGCATTCATTTTTTCGATATCTTTATAAAAATTCTTCTTATTTTGATAAACTAGAGCATATTGATGTGAATAGGAATGTATCCCTACTGCATTCCCCATTTCATACTCTTTTGCAATCATATACTGGTATTCTTCATACTGATTTGTTACAAAAAATGTAGCATGTGCATTATACTGTTCCAGTATCTTCAATAAATCCTCCGTATACGGTCCCGGACCATCATCAAAAGTCAGATAAATTATTTTTTCATCTGTAGGTTCTGGCACAGGAGATGGTGGATTCTTCTTTTTTTTCTCATGCACAAGAACTTTTCTCTGTACAATCACCGTTTGATTATGTTTATCTGTCACTTTATAACGTATCTCATACTCCCCCGGTCTATCTGTATTAACATTCCCACTTATTACTACCTGTTTTGTTAAGTCTTTTCCTTTTGCATCGCATGCAGAATAACCGGGTTCTTTATATTCTTCTCCTTCATTTAATTCCACTACACCTTCTCCAAATATAGTTACTTTTGGAGGTTTTGTATTCTTTTTTTCATTTAGAATTAATTGATAACATAAAAGTGGTGCCAGTATAATCGTAATCACTAACACCAAAACTAAAACTTCCTTTTGTTTTACCCCCAAATTTTCTAACAAGTATTCTCTTCTCGTTTTTACATTTCTTCTCCTTACACTTCTTCGTTTTACCTTTTTCATTCGAATCCTTCTCAATTTTTTTCATCCTCTCAACCTAACATGGAGCAATCAATATATTTTTTCTTATCCTATATTTTTTACCCGCTAACGCTCATTATATCACGAAACATTTAGATATGATAGTGAAAAAGTATAAAAAACCTTCCGCAAGTAAAGTTTTTTAACTTACGGAAGGCTTTTATAGACTGCATAAAGAGAAACCACTTTCAGAATTTTTACTTAACAGTCACTTTACATTTTAATGTCATACCATTCGATTTTACAGTAATTACAGCCTTACCTTTCTTTTTTGCTGTAATTTTTCCCTTTGTATTTACAGTAGCAACCTTTTTGTTTGAGGAAGTATACTTGACTGTACCAACTGCACCAATTACCCTCAATGTAAAGGTCTTATTCTTGGCAAGTTTTACTTTTGCACTATTTAAACTTGGATTTTTTACAGTCAAAGTAAATACTTTAGAAACTCCATTATTGATTACTGTAATCTTTGCTGTACCCTTTTTCAAAGCAGTTACTTTTCCAGTAGATGAAACTGTAGCAACTTTTGTATTGCTGCTCTTGTATGTAGTTTTTCCTACTGCATTTTTCACAGTTGCTTTTACATTTGTAGTTCCTTTTACATATACAGTAGCTTTGTCTTTTTCAAGTACAACTGTTGTTTTTTCTTCCGCAGTTGCCTTTACTAAATTATTGATTGCTTCATTCAAGTGAGAAGTTGCCTCATCCACAGTTGCTTGTGTATGTGGTGCTTTTAATTCATCTTCTGCCTCTGCAAGCTCTGTTTTTAAATTGCTCCATGAAGTAGCGGTATACTCTTTCTCTACTAATGCTTTTGCCTTTTCAATTGCTTCTGAAAGTGCAGTCGTACTAATTTCTTCATTACTTTCCTTTACAATATTTGCATCGGTAACATTAATTGTAGTTGTAAAGTCTTTAAGGCCTAATGCATAAACTGTAATCTTCCATGTTCCTGTACCGTCTGTTCCTTCAGGCAACTGACAACGAAGCGAATTTGTAAGTCCTAGCTGTATTCCGTTGCTCTTATGCATCCAGTTATCTGCTGCAAATTTTGTTCCAAAGGATACAAGTGGCTGCTCTTTTTCTGCATCCTTTGTTCCATAGTAATCCCAACGAACTGCCTGCATATTTGCACCTAACTCACCATATGCATTTGTTCCATTTTCCGGATTTACCAAATCCACACGTAAGAACTCTCCATATGAACCATTTGCTTCCTGTACCTTCACAACAATATCCTTAGAAACTTCCTTTTGTGCCTGATCTGCAATACCAGAATCCGTTCCTGTGGCTCTTTTTCCAAATTTGAATGTACCATCTGCCTGCTTTTCAGCAATCTTTAATCCATTTGTATTTGCTGTAACTGCAGCAGTTTTTTGATAAGATGCTAAATTTGTCTCACTATATCCACCCACAAGGATACCTGCATTACTTACAACTGGATATTGCGCTGCAAAGGCTTCATAATCACTTTTCTTTACTGCAACTGGCACATATTTAATACCTGTTACATTATAATTCTTCATAGTAGTGGTTTTCTCTTGTCCATTTTCTGTGTAAGTAATCGTACCTTTATTGAAACCTACTGTACTTCCATCTGTTAATACAAGTTCGGATGCTGACTTCCAAGTTGATACATCGAATGTCTTTCCGTCTTCTCCATAAATCGTTGTATTACACTGAAAACTTCCACGATGAATACCATGATTTGTAGTTGCTCTTGATACTGCATCAAACGCTCCCTTATCTGATTCACCTCTGGCATCTACAGCACTGGAAGAAGCTACCATATTCGTTCCAGATAAATAAATTCCTTCTGATTCCCAATACTGTGCCCAACTAATACCAGCATAAACATATTCATATTCTTCCTGATTCTGTTGCTGTGCAATAATGTTACTTGTTTCCTGTGCAGATACTGGCATCTGGAAATTTCCAGCCATCATAGCAGTTGCCGCAATTACTGCACATGCTCTAAATGCTTTATTACGTTGCATATTCATCCTCCTGTTTCTTCATAAAATTTTTTCATATCAATTATTGCATGTTTATATGTTCATATCAACAAGTTTAATGGTGATTTTTTTTCAATAAAAAAGTTGCGAATTTTTTTCAATATAGAATGCATTTCCTATAAAAACAAACTTTCCTATAGAATCCAAAAAGCTTAAGTCTACATTTCCGCATCCTTAAGCTTTTTTATTCTTTATTTTACACATCCAACTAAATCATTAATATCTTTCACGCCATTCTTTTCGCAGAACTGTTTCATACCATCTATCACTTCTAAGGTAACGTTTGGATTATGAAAATTCGCGGTTCCGATGGAAACAGCACTAGCACCTGCCATAATAAATTCAAGTGCATCTTCCGCACACATAATGCCTCCCATTCCAATAATCGGAATCTGTACTGCTTGTGCCACCTGATATACCATACGCACTGCCACTGGCTTTATTGCAGGACCAGATAATCCTCCTGTCTTATTTGCCAATGCAAATGTTTTTCGATTCACATCAATCTTCATACCTGTCAATGTATTGATTAGAGAAATGGCATCCGCACCACCAGCTTGTGCTGCTTTTGCCATTTCTGTAATATCTGTTACATTCGGACTAAGTTTCATAATCACTGGCTGTTTTGCACGCTGTTTCATTTCCTTTGTGATTGCCTCTACTGCTTTCGGATCTTGTCCAAAAGCAATTCCGCCCTCTTTTACATTTGGACAGGATATATTGATTTCTAGCATATCCACTGGTTCATCTGCCAGTCGTTCTACAACTTCACAATAATCTTCTGTACTTCTTCCACAAACATTTACAATAATACGTGTGTCGGGAAATTGCTTTAAATATGGAATATCTCTTTTTGCAAATACATCAATGCCAGGATTTTGGAGACCAATCGCATTAATCATCCCTCCATATGTCTCTGCAATTCGCGGCGTTGGATTTCCTTGCCATGGAATATTTGCCACTCCTTTTGTTGTCACTGCCCCAAGCTGATTCAAATCAACAAAGTCACTATATTCTGCTCCTGAACCAAATGTTCCGGATGCTACGGTTACCGGATTATTCCACTCTACTCCAGCAATATTTACTTTCATATTTACACTCATTGTTTTCCTCCATTGTAAGGCATTCTATAATTCTACTTCTTCTGCATAAAATACAGGACCATCTTTACATATACGTTTATTTTTTACATGTGTATGAGAATCTACTTCTTTGGACTGACAGACACATGCAAGACAGGCACCAATTCCACATGCCATCTTTTCTTCCAACGATAATTGTGCTTTTATGCCCTTTTCCTGAGCATAAGCCTTTATACCACGAAGCATCGGCGTAGGACCACAGGCAAAAATAATATCTCCTTGTACATCATTTTCACGTATTGCATCAATAACGTTTCCTTTTGTTCCTACACTTCCATCTTCCGTAGATACAATAACATTTCCATAGGATGTAAATTCATCCTTTAGAAACAAATCATTATTTCTATAACCAAGTACGACCTGAACCTCACAATCTAAACTTTTTGCCAGTTCAAGCATTGGTGGTATTCCAATTCCACCACCAATCAAAATCGCCTTTTTCCCTTCCAATGTAAATCCATTTCCCAAAGGACCCATCACGCGAATCGTATCTCCTGCATTCATTTTAGAAAACTCTTCTGTTCCTTTTCCTACTACACGATATACCAAACGAAGTGTCTCATTGTCTCGGTCAATTTCGCAAATACTAATCGGTCTTGGCAATAATTGACTACCCTCTTTACAATAAAGAGAAACAAACTGCCCTGGTTTTGCATTACATGCCAAATCTTTATCTTTTATCCACATGCTGTAAATACCATCTGTTACTTTTACCATACTGGTAATCACAACATTTTTTATCACTTTATCCGACATAAAGGCTCCTCCTACTTTCCTGCCAATGCAGAATTAATATCTTCTCTCATATCCAAAACTGCCTGTCTGGATGCATCTGCAAAGTTTTCACTACCAAATTTACTGTATTTTTCCTGCTTATAAGCTGCAATAATACCTCTGGAAGAGTTGATGATTGCACCTAGCCCATCCTTATTAAAATATGGTACTAAATCTTCTGCCTTACCTCCCTGTGCTCCATATCCCGGCACAAGAATAAATGTTTTTGGCATAATCTTGCGAAGTACCTTTCCCATTTCTGGATAAGTAGCTCCCACAACACAGCCTACATAACTGTACGTTTCTCCCATATGTAATTCGCCCCACTCAGCAACTTTTTTTCCTACCAATTCGTATAATGGTTTTCCATCTACTAACTGATCCTGAAATTCTCCACTGGATGGATTAGATGTCTTAACCAATACAAATATTCCTTTGTTTTCTTCTTTGCAAACATCTATAAATGGTTTTATTCCATCTGAACCTAAATATGGATTTACTGTTACAAAATCTTCATCAAATGCCGCATAACGCTTGCTTCCCACCTGCACTTTTCCCACATGTCCTACTGCGTAGGCTGCCGATGTAGAACCAATATCTCCACGCTTAATATCACCGATTACAACTAAGTCCTTTTCCTTACAATAATCAACGGTCTTTTTAAAGGCAACTAACCCAGGTATTCCAAACTGCTCGTACATAGCAATCTGAGGCTTTACTGCTGGAATCAAATCGGCTGTAGCGTCTACGATTGCTTTATTAAACTGCCAGATTGCTTCTCCTGCACCTTCCAATGTTTCTCCGAATTGTTCAAATGCCGCCTTCTTTATTTCTTCTGGTACATAATTTAACATTGGGTCCAAGCCAACTACAATCGGTGCTTTCAAATCTGTAATTTTTTTACATAGTTTATTAATCATCTCTGTTTTCCTTTCTATCACAAAATGCTTGCTAAACCCATCCTTACGGTAAGCAAAGCATTTATTTTACTTAACAGTCTTACTAACCAATCCTATGGAAACTTTTTTATTTTGTAAAATCATATACAATCTTACCGTCTACAAGTGTCTGATACACTCTTCCTTTTACTTGTTTTCCGTTAAAAGGTGTATTTTTTCCCTTGGATACAAATGTACTCGTATCAATCGTATAGGTTTCATCAAAATCTGCAATTACAATATCTGCTGCTTTTCCGGGTTCCAAACGTCCCTTTTCAATCCCAAGTATTCTGGCAGGATTATAACTCATCTTTTCTACCAACTGCATTTTTGTTAAATATCCCTGTTCAACCAGTTCCGTAACCGTTAATGCAAATGCGGTCTCTTCTCCTACTATACCAAACGGTGCCTGTGCCATGGACTTTGCTTTTTCTTCTGCACTATGAGGTGCATGGTCTGTAGAAATTACATCCATAATGCCATCCCGTAGTCCCTCTTTCAAAGCCTGTACATCTCGTCTGCTCCTAAGAGGTGGATTCATCTTATAATTCGCATCATCACAAGGAATATCTTCATCTGCCAAAGTAAAATGATGCGGGCAAACTTCTCCTGAAACTTTATACCCTGCATCTTTCGCCATCTTCACTAATGAAACACTATCCTTTGTCGAACAATGGCACAAGTGTAACTGTGCACCTGTTTCATTTGCCAAAAAAATATCTCTTGCAGTAATGACATCTTCTACCGAATTTGTAATTCCTTTTAATCCTAATTCTTCCGCTCTTTTTCCTGCATTCATTACACCGCCACGAACAAGCTGTTTGTCTTCACAATGTGCCATTACAACCAAACCATTCTTTGCGGCTTCTTTCATTCCATCGACATAGACTAAAATATCCATAACTGATTTGCCGTCCTCACTGACAGCTACTGCTCCAGCTTCTTTCATACCTTTCATGTCCGTTACTTCCACACCGGTCTGTCCCTTCGTCACTGCACCAACTGGTAAAATATGCACGACAGAATCCGTACGTTCTTTTTCTTTTACCCATTCTACCATCTCTTTGCTGTCAATGGCAGGCTTTGTATTTGGCATTGGACAAACAGATGTATAACCACCCTTTGCAGATGACATAGCTCCCGTTTTAATCGTCTCTTTATACTCAAACCCCGGCTCTCTAAAATGTACATGTAAGTCAATAAATCCTGGCATAACATACTTTCCGGATGCATCAATTACCTGATCTGCTCCATCCGTTGCAATCGTTGCAGCAATTTCTGAAATAATGCCGTCCTCAATTGCCACATCAAACACTCCATCCATATTAGTAGATGGGTTTAAAACATGTCCATTTTTTATTATTGTTTTCATAAAGCCTCCATTCTACGCCATTTTAGCATGGTCCGATTCACTAAATTGTAACAGACTTTTCTGCCTGCTAAACTGTTCCACTAAATTCTACTATTAACAATTCTACACCGATTTGATCTAAAAGTAAACCTGTTTTGATTTCCTGCTCTACCTGTGCACAACGCTCCAAATTTCTAATAATTTCTTTTCCCTTGAAGTTTTTCACCTGCGATTGATACTTTCTCACTGTAAACGGCGGTATGCCTACTTTTGATGCAACCTCTCCAGCAGCTAGCCCCAAACGTGACAAATCTTTTAACTGATTTAAAATTGTAAAGTGACGGATAATTAAAAATAAAATTGACATTGGTTTTTCTCGTACTTCCAGTAAATCATAATAAAGTCTCAATGCCTGGTCCTGGTCTTTCATACCAATTGCATCTATCATTTGAAAGATTTTTCCCTCTGTTTGTTCTACGCAAACTTCATCTAACATTTCTCTTGTAATAATCGATTCATCCATGCTATAAGCAATGAGTTTGTCCATCTCATTCTCCAAGCCTTTCATATCGACTCCAACCTTTTGAAATAAATAAAGAAGATTTTGTTCTGTTATATTCTTCCCATTTTTCTTCAAATATGCCGCCGCCCAGACTTTTAAATCTTTTTCTGGCAATCCATTTAATTCAGCAACCGTCCCAAGTTTTTTTACCGCTTTAAATAACTTGTTTCTTTTATCTACTTCCGCTTCGACAAATATAATTTTTGTGGTATCTGGCATGGTTTTCAAATAATCAGCTAAGTCATTCTGTTTTTTAAACAGTCCACTGTTTTCAATCAAAATCAATCTTTGCTCACTAAAAAAAGGAACGGTATCTGCTATAGACTCTACCTCACCCAAGTCTATATCCTTTCCTTCAAAATAAGAATAATTCATCGTATCTTCTGGGGGCAATATTGCCTCCCTTAATTTATCACGATAAAGAAGTCTCAGATAATCCTCCTGTCCATATAATAAGTATACAGGAGAAAACTTTCCTTCCTTTATATGTGCCGCTATCGTCTTCATATGCTCTCTCCTACTCCAATAAAAACTCACTTAAAACAAGATTACTCACATCAATTCCATAATCCGTAAGAAATACACGAAATTCGTTCTGTTTTAATACACCCTGCTTTTCCAATTTTTTTAGAACTTCTCCATATACCTGCTCTATCTGCCTTCCAAAATTTTTATAAAATACTGCTTTTTCGATGCCACATTGCATCCGCAGACCTAAAAACATAAATTCTTCCATTGCTTCTCTGATGCCAATATATTCTACATCTCGTTTTCTTCCCTCTCTATTACTAGCCACACTGATATATTCCTGCATCTGCAAAGGATTATGAAAACGTTGATCCTCGAAAAAGGAAGATGCTCCCAATCCTATACCAATATACGGAATTCTTTGCCAATAGGACGAATTGTGCTTTGATTCAAATCCTTTCTTTGCATAATTGGAAATTTCATATCTTTCATAACCATGCATAGAAAACATTTCTTTTGTTCTCTCATACATCTTTCGGTCTAACGCCTCATCCGGAAGGTCCTTCTCACAAGCTTTTCCTTCCCCATAAAACTCCCAAAAGGGGGTGTGTTCCTCAATAATCAAACTATAGGAAGAAATGTGTTCCGGATTTAGCTCTACAATTCTTTGCAAGGTTTCCTCGTATTTTTCTAATGTCTGTCCCGGTAATGCTGACATCACATCAATACTGATATTACGAAACCCACATTCTCTTGCCTGTGTATAGGTTTCTAAAAAATCTGCATAACTATGCGCTCGTCCAAGCAATCTCAATTCATCATCATGCGTAGACTGCAAACCAATGCTAATACGATTGATTCCCATAGCTTTATACTGTTTCCATTTTTCTCTATTTGCAGTTTTAGGGTTTACCTCCAATGTAATTTCTAAAGAACCTCTGTCAAAAATAGAAAATACCTTTGCAATTTTTTCAAGAATATTGCAGATAAGAGAAGGCTTTAGCAGCGAGGGCGTTCCACCACCAAAGTAAATCGTTCTCACCTGATATGCCTTCGCCACTTCCTGATAGCTTTCAATTTCTTGCAAAACCGCCTGCACATACCGCTCTTTTTCCGCTTCATCTGTCGGTGCTGATAAAAAGTCACAATATCTGCATTTTTTCAAACAAAAAGGAATGTGTACATAAATGCCCACTTCTTTTCTATTTTTCTTTTTTTCCATATTGTTTGCCCTTCTCTTTTATTCCCTGCCACATTTCCTTCATACGCACCGGACTTACACCGGATAATCTTGGGAATGCCTTTTCCAATCGCTTGTATCCCATATTCTTTTGTTTTATGAGACGATTATATTTTTCTTTTAAACTTTCTGTTTCCTGTTTTCTCTTTTCTAATTCTTCTTTAAACTCCAAATAACGCTCATCCTGTGTGAAAATATCCGTCCATTCTGTTTTCTTGTCCATAGCTTTTAAAACAATGCTACTCATACTGTCACCAACACCATCTGAAAATCCGCGGATAATATCTACGATTTCGTTCATCAGGCGCATCTGTTTCTTCCATTTAACAATGTTGGATACCGTCACATACATATCCGCTACAAAAATGAGAAAGGAAAGACCTAACACCCCAATCTCTATTCTATATGGTATCCACATAACAAGTTTTTCTATCGGCGGATGCACAACATTTATAACAAGCAAGCATACAATTCCCCAAAGAATAGAAAATTCCAGACACACATATCCCTTGATATTAAATGGTTTTTCCGAATAGTCCCACCAATGCTCATGAAATATTTTTTCTAAAATATAACCAGTGATATACTCGATCACCGAACTCAAAAGAATCGCCCCAACAAATACAAGTATTGTGCTCTTACGATAAGGATATAAGCATGCCACTACAACAGTACCGCCACAGCCATAAATCGGACATACGGGCCCATTTAAAAATCCTCTGTTTACAAATTTACCAGTATGTACTGTTGCATAACATACCTCAGCACACCACCCCAATATAGCGTAAATCAGAAATACACTACACCATTCATACCATGTATACCCCATTACACACATTTCCTCCCTTTTGCACCTAGTATCCTATTATTCATCATCCAATTTTAATACACTCATAAATGCCTGCTGTGGAATTTCTACGTTTCCAACCTGACGCATTCGCTTCTTTCCTTCTTTCTGTTTTTCAAGAAGCTTTTTCTTTCGAGAAATATCTCCACCATAACATTTCGCCAATACATCTTTACGCATGGCTCTTACGGTTTCTCTGGCAATGACTTTACCACCAATAGCTGCCTGAATTGGTATTTCAAATAAATGTCTTGGAATTTCTGTTTTTAATTTTTCACACATCTTACGTCCTCTCTCATATGCCGTATCTGCATGAACAATAAAAGACAACGCATCTACTTCTTCTTTATTAACAAGAATATCAAGTTTTACCAATTCAGATGGTACATATCCTTTCATATCATAATCAAACGAAGCATATCCTCTGGAACGGGATTTTAAGGCATCAAAGAAATCATAAATGATTTCATTTAGTGGTAAATCATACTTTAATAATGCTCTTGTCGTCTCAATATATTCCATGCCAAGGTAAACGCCTCTTCTCTCCTGACATAAATTCATGATTGGACCAACAAATTCCGTTGTAACCATAATCTCTGCTGATACAATAGGCTCTTCCATATGGTCAATTTCAGATGGGTCTGGTAAATTAGATGGATTTGTAATTTCTATCATTTCTCCATCGGTCTTATACACCTTATAAATTACACTTGGTGCAGTTGTTACAATATCCAGATTGTACTCTCTCTCTAAACGCTCCTGTATGATTTCCAAATGTAGTAACCCTAAAAATCCGCATCGGAATCCAAATCCCAATGCAATTGATGTCTCAGGTTCATACTGTAAGGAAGCATCATTTAATTGTAATTTTTCCAATGCATCACGCAAATCTGGATATTTAGAGCCATCCGCAGGATACAATCCACAATATACCATAGGATTTACTTTCTTATAACCAGGAAGTGCTTCTTCGCATGGACGTTCTGCATCTGTAATCGTATCACCAACTCGGGTATCTTTTACATTTTTAAGACTGGCAGTAATATAGCCTACCATACCTGCTGTCAATTCTTCACATGGAATAAATTGTCCTGCACCAAACGTTCCTACTTCTACTACTTCTGCTTCTGCTTGTGTCGCAATCATCCGCATCTTTGTTCCTTTTTTCACTCGTCCGTCAAACACACGACAAAATACAATAACACCTTTGTAAGCATCATATAAAGAATCAAAAATCAATGCTTTAAATGGCGCATTCAAATCTCCATTTGGAGCAGGAATCTGTGCTACAATTTGTTCCAATACATCCTCAATATTCAAACCTAATTTAGCGGATATTAAAGGGGCATTTTCTGTGTCTAATCCAATAATATCCTCAATTTCCGCTTTTACACGATCTGGATCCGCACTCGGAAGGTCAATCTTATTGATGACTGGCAAAATCTCCAAATCATGATCTAACGCCAGATAACAGTTTGCCAACGTCTGTGCTTCAATTCCCTGTGCCGCATCCACGATTAGGATAGCCCCTTCACAGGCCGCAAGACTTCTGGAAACTTCATAATTAAAATCCACATGTCCCGGTGTATCAATCAAATTGAAAATATATTCCTCTCCATCCTTTGCCTTGTAAACAATACGAACAGTCTGTGCCTTGATTGTAATTCCACGTTCACGCTCTAACTCCATATTATCAAGGACCTGTGCCTGCATTTCACGACTGGTCAACAATCCTGTCTTTTCTATGATACGGTCCGCTAAGGTTGATTTTCCATGGTCAATATGTGCTACAATACAAAAATTTCTAATTTTACTCTGCTCTATCACTAAATTCTCTCCTTACTCTTGTTTCCAAAACTTTATCAAAACATGATAGAAACACCTTACACAATATCCTTTTTCTATACCATGCAAAGTGTTTGTACATATATGTAACAGTATACCATATTTTTATTTTGCAAACAACCTAACTCCTTCTTAAAGGGCACTGTAATAATCTAACTAAACGAATTCTAGCCTAGTCATACTTTTCTAATACCAATGCATTCTATATGCGTAGAACGATAAATATCCTTTTCAATATCTTCCTTCATTGTTTCATACATACCATCTGCTTTCGATTCACGTATTAATTCTTGTACATCTTCTTCACTTATTCCAAGTCCTATCACAATTCCTAAGTTTTGTGCCACTACAGTTTGTTCATCCTCATGTATTAGTGGTGCTTTGTTTCTATTTTCCAAAAATGCTAAAACACTTTTTTTATTTTCATGCAACACTTCAAAATCATCAAAATAGACATATTTTTCGCTATTATATCCATTTCGTATTTCTATGTAAGAAATACAGCCATTCTCCATATTAATTAAAACATCTCCATTTTCATAATAAAAATCACTATCATAGCATGTTTTATCATCCAAAACTACATTCGCCGAGTCAATTTTACCACCAATTTTTATACTCTTTTCATTAACCACTACTTCATTTTTCATTATATCTATTCTCATTATAAATCTCCTTCTCCTATTTTTTATGTAACAAAATCAAAAGTCTTATCATGTGAACAGGAACAACCTTTAATTCTTCTTCCCTCAACATTATATCATATATAGAGAAGCAACGTAATTAGCTGATAATCAAAACACTATATCCACCCACTTAAAAACCTTTCCTTTTTCAAACAAAGAAGATATAATATAAAATATAAATTCGACTCTAATTCACTGAATATACAAGTTTAGCGTAACATTTATATAGAAAAGGGGAAATTTTATGAACTTATCCAGCAATCGCATCAATCAAAATGCGCCCAGAAATCGAGGTGGCAGACCACTCCCAAATCGTGCATCTGCACAGCCAACACCATCTCGCCCACAGGTGCAACAAGCAAATACATTGAGCAATTACGGAACAACTACACGCATCCGTTCCCTCTATCCTGGACAAATATTAAAAGGCGAGGTAACGGATCTTAGAAATACCGAAGTAGTAGTTACATTAGAAAATAATACTACCGTTGCAGGAAAATTACAGAACGGAAGCTGGCTTGCTATCGGGGAAACAGCAGCGTTCAAAGTAACTTCCGCATCTCAGGAAAATATTGTTTTAGAAGCTCTTCCACGTACAGATATGGCACTGGCAAATAGTACCATTCAAAAAGCGTTAGAGGAAGCAGGTCTTCCTAAAACAGATAAAAACCAACAAATTGTACTGGAATTAATGAACAATCAACTTCCTATTCACAGACAAGGAATACAACAAATGTTGCAGTTAGCTTATCAACACAAGGATATTCAAATTCCAACCCTTGTATTAATGAATAAACTACAGATTCCTCTGACAGAAAATAATGCAGTTCAATTGGAACGCTATGAAAACAATGCCAACTGTATAACAGCTCAATTAAAAGACTTAACAACAGATTTAACTGCTTTTATACGTGAAATGGCAGAACCTTATTTGCAAGAAGAGATTCCCACTACTTTTGCCACTTCTTCAAAACAAGATGCTCTTATACCAAACCAGGAAGCACAGGTCTCTTCACAAAACACACCAACTACGAACGCCCAAACTGCAAGTCCTTTTCAATCCATAGCAGCCAGAATTATGTCTTGTATATACGATACTGCCCTTTCTGCCTCATCAATCAACAAAACAGTTCTCCCAGATACTACCTTGCAACTTACGGAACCAGAACAAAAGGAACTGTTATCTATTTTAGAAAATTTTGACCTACCTGAAAACACAAAAGAAGCCATTCTTTCTGGAAATGCTTCTTTGCGACAGGTCATTCATCTAATACACAAAGACTTTGAACAGGCATTTGCATTAGATATGGAAAACGCAAATATGGATGCAACTAACACAGAGGAGAATGCAACTACAAACCAAACGGTAGAAAACAAGGCACAGATGCTCCGTACCAGTTTATTCGATACACCAGTTGTCAATCAGATTGAACAGCAATTTACACAATTACAAACAGAAAACAATGAATTAGGCGGACAATTAAATAATATGGAGCGTATGGAATTTAACCAGATTTTAAAACAATTTCCATTAGACGAGCAGGTAAAAGATAAAATTATAACTGGTGAAATCAATACAAACGAATTAATGCGAACCATCAAAACAGTTTTACCTTTTACAGAGGAAACACCAGCCGCACAATTGCTTGCCTCTCCTATCTTTTCCAGACTGCTAGAAAAGGAATTGCTTCATTCCCTATTGCTAACACCAAAAGATATTTTTGAACAAGGTGGTGTTGACCATTATTATCGTAAATTAGAAAAGCAAATACACGAACTAAATGATATTTTTGACAAACAATTGCTTTCCCGACAACAAATTGAAAATTCCATATTAACAAATAATATGCAAACAAACGCAAAAGAATCCATAGGGCAACTAAAAGACAATTTGGATTTTATGAAACTATTAAATCATTTTTTTTCTTTTGTGCAACTACCTACAAAGATGCAAGATGCCTATACACATGCAGATTTGTATGTTTACACAAGAAAAAAACAATTGTCAAAACAACAAAATCCAATCCATATTTTATTGCATTTAGATATGGATTACCTTGGCTCTTTAAATGTTGATGTAAAACTGAAAAACAAAACAATTACTGCTAACTTCTGTATAAGTGATGAAAAATCAAAAAAATTATTAGAAAACAATCTTTCTCTTTTAAATGATGCCCTACTAGAGAAGGGTTATTTATGCAATAGTACCGTATCCAAGTTAGAAAAAGAAATAGATATTGTAAAAGATTTTATCGAACCAGAACATGCTACCCAAGGGATTTCTCGTTATTCTTTTGATTTAAGAGCATAACAGCTCTAACTATGATGTAATACTTTGCAAGCTTCCATAATTTCGATATTCACCAAGCGCTCACTAGTGAGGACTTTGGCTCGCTACTTGCGTAACCCAAAAAAGGTATATGAACAATCACTGTTCATATACCTTTTTTATATGCAATACGTTAATTCCATACGATTTATATCTCAGATAAAGATATGGCTATTCTCCCTTTTGTTTTTTAATCAAATCTTTAATCTCTCTCGCACGATCTTTAATACGCTCACTAGCAGAACGACTTGTAATAATCGTAGATGCTAATCTAGCCGCCTCTTCCGTTTTTCCTATTCTTCTTGCTAATTCTGCTGCTAAATATGTGACTGTCATTTCATCCATGCCACACATAGGAAATGACTCCTGTGAAAAAGCGGATACAAATCCACCATAGGCATTTTGAAGACATTCTAGTTCTGCCGCTTTTAATTCTTTTAATACTGCCTCTCGATTTGGTGTATCCTCTGGCAAATTTTCTGCCTTTCCACGATAGGTCCATCCCATCTTCAAACAAACATAAGCCTTTTCACTATTCTTTCCACCTTTAACAACTGTACTTGCAAGCACAAGTTTATACCGAAGAATCGCATCATCATAGGAATATTCTCCCTCAGGCTGCCCAATTCCTTTGAAATTAGCAGAAATCTTTTCTTTTATCAGTTTTTCCTGTGCAACAGCCATCGGTTTGAAAAATCGATTTAATGCAGCGAAGCCACACTTAGGACACACAACAGGCTCATACTTTACTGCATCCGCAGTATCATATATTGCTCGCAAATCTAATTCCTGTTTTACAAGTTTATTCTTTCCTGCTCGTATCATTTTTGAAGTAAACTCATTATCGCATACAGGACACTTAAATGTCTTATCGAATAACACGTCTAATTCCGTTTTTTTATGTGCAGCTGCTACCTCGCCCTTTTCTTCTTTCGGTTTCTCCTTTTCAAATACTTCCGTCTCTTGCATCTTGCCAAGTCCCAACGACTCTAATCCTGATAATAACCCCATAATTCTTCCCCCTTTTATATTAAGCTGGCTTATACGAACTCTTCAAAGAAACAATTCGATTAAATACCAGTTTACCATCTTTGCTATCTTTAGCATCTACACAAAAATATCCCTGTCTGACAAACTGGAAACTATCAAGAGCCTGTGCATTTGCTAATTCAGGTTCAACCCAACATTCTTCCAATATCTGTAATGAATTAGGATTAAGATTAATATTTCCCTCTTCATCATAAACACCCTTTTCCTCATCAACAATATTTTCATAAAGTCTTACTGTTGCTGGTTTTGCTGTAGATGCTTCTACCCAGTGGATTGTACCCTTTACTTTTCTACCTGTAAATCCTGTTCCACATTTTGTTTCTGGATCATATGTGCAATGTATTTCTGTCACTTTTCCTGTTTCGTCCGTAATATATTCTTCGCATTTAACAAAATACGCATTCATCAAACGTACTTCATTTCCAGGGAACAAACGGAAATATTTTTTAGGTGGTTCAATCTTAAAATCCTCCCGCTCGATATACAATTCCCTGCCAAACGGAACTTTTCTTGTACCGAGCTGATCATTTTCCTGGTTATTTACAACATCCAAATACTCAATCTGTCCTTCTGGATAATTCGTAATTACAAGCTTAATTGGATCCAATACCGCCATCATACGACTACGCTTCAATTTCAAATCCTCACGAATACAATATTCTAACATAGCATAATCAACAGAACTCTGGCTCTTTGAAACACCACACAATTCCATAAATTTCTTTAAAGATTCCGGTGTAAATCCACGTCGTCTTAATGCAGCAATTGATACAAGTCTTGGATCATCCCAACCATCTACAATGCCGTCTTCCACAAGTTTTTTAATATAACGTTTTCCAGTAACTACATTCTGCAAATACAATTTTGAAAACTCAATCTGCTTTGGTGGGTTCTCCCACTCTAATTCACGTAAAACCCAATCATACAATGGTCTGTGATCTTCAAATTCCAGTGTACAAATAGAATGTGTCACTCCCTCAATAGCATCCTCAATCGGATGTGCGAAATCGTACATTGGATATACACACCATTTATCTCCTGTATTGTGATGCGTCATACGTGCCACACGATACAAAATTGGATCACGCATATTAATATTGGGTGATGCCATATCAATCTTTGCACGAAGCACCATAGAACCATCCGGATACTTCCCGTCCTTCATTTCCTCAAAAAGTCGAAGATTTTCTTCTATATTCCTATCTCTATAAGGGCTGTTCTTTCCAGGTTCTGTAAGTGTACCTCTGTATTCCCGAATCTGTTCTGGTGTTAATTCACACACATAAGCCTTTCCTTTTTTGATAAGCTTAACAGCAGATTCATACATCTGATCAAAATAATTTGATGCATAAAATATCTCATCCTTCTTTTCGCCAGTAAGCCACTCCACATCTTCCCGAATAGACTGGACAAACTCTGTTTTTTCCTTTGTAGGGTTTGTATCATCAAATCGTAAATTCCATCTACCATTATACTTCTTTGCCAGTCCTGCATTTAATAAAATTGATTTTGCATGTCCTATATGAAGATAACCATTTGGCTCCGGTGGAAATCTCGTTACAACTTCCTTGTAAACGCCCTCTGCCAAATCCTTCTCAATAATCTGCTCAATAAAGTTTTTTGAAATCACTTCGCTTTTTTCTGAAACATTATCCACCATGTCTCCTCCTTAAGTATCCATTGTATTCCCTTTGGTATCAGTCAAAATTTTATTCTAGACATTTCAAACCGCACACCAAATCAATAATTTATTATAGCACACAACTTGCTATTTTTCAAGTTTTCTACTATATACGAAAAAGAGTATCACACCTTTGTGCAATACTCTCTATTCTAAATCCTATTTAAACTGATGATGTTTAATCGTCAATCTTGCTCCCGCTACTCTCCTACTAAAGAAGTAATAATTTTTCATGTTATAACTTCTATTATTGTACTTGACCATTTTATCTCCATTTAGTGTAGCTTTAGCTGCTTTAATACAAGCTTTTTCCGTTGCGGAATTAAATTTACCTGATTCATATCTTTGTAGTGCGCGCTTTAATGAACCATTTGATGCCGGCCCAAATTGATGCTTCTGGTAAATTACACCTTTTATAGTGTTTGGGAATGAACTAGAACGCTTTCTGTTCATAACTACAATACCAACTGCCTTTTTTCCTGCATATGGTTCACAACCAGCTTCACAGTAAATAATACACGACATAAGTTTTAATTCTGTTGCAGTGTACTTCTTCTTTGTCTTTTGCGCTGTTGCCTTTACACCCGACATTTTAACTGCATTATTTTTAGTAATCGTAGTTTCTGTAACTTTGGTAGCTGCAGATGGCAATATAGAATTTCCACCCGAAATCGACTCTCCAGTAACTGTCTGTGAACCATTGATTGCTTCATTTGTAACTACATTTGGTTCTACAGCTATTGCTCCTTGTGACACTGCAACAATCGCAGAGCCGGTAACAGCTTCCTGATGTAACTGATTTACGTCATCCTCTTGTGTCATCATGTTGTTGCTTATTACAGTTGTATCTACAGTTGCCGCATTTGCAACGACCATATTTTGTTTTGCAAAACAAAGTCCACATAACAAACCGACTGTAATAATCTTATTTAGTTTCATAGTTAATCTCCTTTTCCTGCCTCCGTGCAATATGTAATCTCTAACATAAAACACATATCTCTGTTTTCAAATTACTTTTTATTCCTTTGGTCAGTAACAGTTGCTCACTACGCATTAGAGTATAACGGTAGTTTGTGTCAAAATCAACCCTGTTTCAGGAGACATTTTTTTACATTTTTTTATTTGCAAAATTTTTTTGTGTAATTTTTAACCAAATTCTAATTTAATTTTTTATATTTTTCAGTCATTTTTAACATTGTATTCTGCTGTAATTTTTTTCTAATATGTGAACCCCTTAAAATCTATGAAACATTTTTGTTAAGTTTGTAAGTTTTTTTTCGCAACCATAAATATAACACAATACTTCTTGATTATTCACGACACTTTTTTAGAACTTTTGCATAATTCATAGTACCACCAAATAGGTCTAAAGCACTACCAATTGTTACATTAATTCTATTTTTTCCCAATTGTTTTAGTTCCTCTAAATCAGAAAAAGAACCCACTCCACCTGCATATGTAATGGTACTTTCCTCACTTTTCGACAAAAGAGATACTAAATTTTTCTCAACACCACTCGCTTTTCCTTCCACATCTACAGCATGAATAAGAAATTCGTCGCAATAAAAAGACAGCTCTTTCAATGCCTTTTCATCCAAAATCATATCTGTAAACTTTTGCCATCGATCTGTTACAACAAAATACTGTTCCTCCCCCTGCTCTGAAATACGTTTTCTACAACTCAAATCTAAAACAAGGTGTTCCTTTCCTACTTCTTTTACAAGACTTTCTAAATTCCTATAATTAATTTTTCCATCTTTAAATACAAAAGAGGTAACTACGACGTGAGAAGCTCCCTGCTCCAAAAAATAGGTTGCATTGGTATCATTAATACCTCCTCCGACCTGCAGTCCTCCTGGATATGCCGATAATGCACGCCTTGCCTGTTCTACATCAGCTTCATAATACTCACTCCCTACAGGATTTAATAAAATAATATGTCCTCCTTTTAATCCATCCCTTTGGTACATATCCGCATAAAATGCTCCATCCTGCTCTGATACAAAATTTTCTTCCGCATGATTTCCCTGATCTTTTAAACTTCCTCCAACAATTTGTTTCACCTTTCCATTATGAATATCAATACATGGTCTAAATTCCATTTTTCTTCCTCCTAAAATTTTTCTTCTATATAATAGCTTTCTATTCTATTTTCTTATTACAATGTACTGAATAAACAAAAGCTTGTCAACCATATCCCTTTTTTATCCTTACTTCTTTTACTTTCTTCTATAACTAATACTACTCATTTGAATTTATTTTTTATTTGCACTATCTAATATTAAAAATCGGTACGATATATAATATAATGAGCATTAGCCTTTTGGGCATCATATAGTGTATTTTATAATTTGGGAGGCAACAAAATGAATATGTTAGAATATTTAGCGCAAAAAAGAAACGATATGAGTATCCCCTCACATCCTCTTGCGCAAAATTCTGCAAACTTTAAGTATATCTATTGCTTTGGACTTGCGGTACTTGTATACGGTTACAAAGATCAACTTCCAGCCACTCTGGATTGTTTTTCTTCTATATTAAATAGTTTACATCTGGATAGCGAACAGCAAAAAAAATTACCTCTACAGGTAAAAAATCACTTTGATTTAAAAATAACAGAGGTTTTTCGTACCGTTGCAGCAAAGCAAGAACAATATTGTTTTATCGCAGACCTATATCGACTTTCTTTTTTCGGTCTGATTTCACCAACCTATTGTCATGATATTATTGAAGGATACTGTCAGGTTTTTAACTTCACTGACACAGAAACCTCCTTCTTAAAAGAATTTACAAATCTTGGTTACCAAACCACAGATGAACTAAAAAAGCAAACAATTTCTTATTATGATACCAAATTAGATTCTGCTGTTCAGTTATATGAAAATTTTAAACTTTCGGGATATGATATTCCTACTCCTGTTTTGGAATATATTTTCCCATCCTTTTCATTAACAAATGAAATTGAAGATTTGTTCTTAGATGATGGTTCTATTAAAAAATTTGAATCAAATTTGAAAATACACGGGAATTTGGTTATTTCCAATTGCAGTACAATCGTATTAGATCATGCAAAAGTTAAAATTGATGGAACAATTTCTATTAAAAACGGAAAAATTATCATCCGCAATTCCGAACTCTTTGTGGAACAATGCAATGCTCCATATTTACTTTCGATTGAAGATACACCAAATATTCGCATTGAACATTCTACTATTGATTGCAATAACCAGACTTCTTTTTTACAACAAAACAGCGGACAATTAAAATTAAGAAATTCTCATATTAAAAATACCATTCAAAAGCCAGCTATTGACTTTTCTGGTAATTCAGCAGATATTAGTAAATCAAGCTTTGACAATTGTGAAAGCGGTGCCTTCCTTAATACTTCCAAAAAGGAACTATTTATTGGTTCCTGTTCTTTTTCAAATTGTCACAACATGCATGGGGGAGCTATTCATTCCCATTCATTAGCCAATACAACGATATATAACTGCAATTTTCAGAATTGCCACGCAAAGTATTTAGGCGGTGCTATCTACTTTGCAAACTTAAAATATGGTCAAAGTGTAATCCAATGTAACTTTGAAAATTGCACACCAACAGATAGCACCTTATTTAATGTATATACAAATCCTAATCCGATGTATATACAAAAATAAAAAATAACTTTACGCAAGAAAGGAGTAGCTTTATGCGTGTTGGTACCTTAACAAAATTTAATAAAAAAAAGAACCTGTGGATTTCCAGAAAACATCCACTATATATGGAACCGATTGGTTTTAAAACTTTGTATGCAGCCGCTATTTTAATGCATACACGCTTAAACAACAAAGCCAATCCTTTTAGCAACTTTGAATTGGAACGACTAATTACAAAAGGATTCTCTTTGTCCTCAAAAGATACGATTACAATAATGAATCTTTCAAAAGATGTTCAAGTTTTAATTGACGAAATTGTTGCTGCACTAGAAACAAGAGAAAAGAAAATTTTCTTTCTCCTCGATTTGTATAATGTTTCTATGTCTGAATATAATATTTCTTTAAATGAGCAAAAATCCCTAGATTTATTTGCAGATTTACTAGAATTTAACGATGATGAAAGAAACACTATTCTTCAATTTGTTTCTTCTGCATATTGTAAGGAATATCAGAATTGTCTTACTCTTTATGATAAAATGCAGGTAAACGGCTGGCCTGTTACTATGACAGACCTTTCCTACTATATGCTTAATTATGCTTATACAGAAAATATTCATCCTGAAGATATACAAAGTGATAGCACCTATCATTTCCGTGGCAACTGTATTTTCCATGATACTATTGTCATCCCTAAAAATACCGTTGTACATATTTCCAATGCAATTGTAAATGTGGAACAAAACTTTGATGTGCAAGGTGGTACTTTAATCATAGAGAACAGTTGGTTAGAATTTTCAAAAAATGTAAATAGCAGTCTTTTTCAACATGCGTTTATCCACAGCCACCGCCATTCTACCATCACCTTAAAAAACAGCACTTTTCAATGTAGTCATAATGGTGGTTTATTATCCGCAAGCCACAGCACCGTCACTATTACCGATTGTACAATCAAAGACACCAGTTTTATTTCTGCACTTGTGATAAACGGAGATACTTCACATATTCAATATTGTACTTTCAAAAATTGTTTTTCCACTCAAAATGGTGGTGCCATTTTCATTCAGTTTGGAAACGCTCAAATACAACACTGTACCTTCATTAACTGCAATTCTCACAATGGTGGTGCCATTTTTGCAAACAAACATACGGTTATTTCCAACTGCTATTTTGATAACTGTTGTGCGGTAGAATTTGGAAGTGCAATTTACTACAACGGACCAATTCGATCTAATATTGAAAAGTGCGATTACTCACATTGCTATCCAAAAGATGATGTCATCATTCAATATATCAATAGTAAAAAAGATTATGTTATTTCCAAGGAAACTTTAATACGCTATTCTACCATATTTGATTGTCCTGTAATTGTAAGCGAATTTGGTATTTTAGAAATTCAAAACGCTACTATTTATTTACGTTATACACTTCTCTGCAAAGGTACACTTCTTATGAAAAGTAGTAAAGCATTGGCCTGGAACTTAGAAGGACGAGATTTATTTTCATTTGAAACTCCTAAAAACTGTCACTTCTCTGGTTGTGAATTTGACGGAATGGAACAATACGGTATTTTTCGTGCAGTTCGTGCCAGATTACACATCAGTGGCTGTATCTTCCGAAATACCGCAAATGGTCGTGCAATTTATAACGCCTTTCTTCCTATTATAGATGAATGTGTATTTTCCTACTGTCAAGAAGGCGCTGTTTACTGCCATGCAGGTACTATCACCAATTCTCAATTCATCAATTGCCATGCAAGAAGTGGTGGTGGCATTCTTATGTATGGTGCCAGAGGAAAAATTGTAGATTGTCATTTCCAGCGCTGTACCTCTAATTATAGTGGTGGTGCTATTGATACCTCTGGAAGTTATCATATTGTTGGATGCACCTATGAGGATTGCAGACCAAACAATGTTTCTTAAAAGATTGACCTACACTTTTTGTTTTTTTCAAATCGCCACAATAATTGCCAAGTTCTCCCGTAACCCCAGAACTTTGGCTCATTATACAGATTCAAAAAGAGCTTGCCGCATAATATACGACAAGCTCTTTTGCACAGTATCAAATTTAATTATTTTGCACGATATTCCTGATCATTTAAAAATCTTTCTACTATGTATCTTGGACGCTGTTTTGTCTCCATATAAATCTTTCCAATATATTCTCCAATTACACCCAGTGCAATCATCTGAACTCCACCTATAAACCAGACTGAAATCAATATACTAGACCACCCTGCAACAGTAGCTCCCATACAATAACGCACCACAGTATAAATCATCATAATTAACGCCACAACAAAGAATACAACTCCGCCAGTTGTGACAAAACGAATTGGTTTTGTACTTAGAGATGTAATACCTTCCATAGCAAATGACAACATTTTTTTCAATGGATATTTGCTTTCTCCTGCAAATCTTTCGTTTCTTTCATAAGTAACAACTGTAGATGGATACCCTATCATTGGAACAATACCACGAAGGAATAAGTTCACTTCTTTGTATTGCTCTAAACCGTTTAATGCACGTTTACTCATTAATCTACAATCTGCATGATTAAATACGACTTCGCCACCCAACGCATTGGTTAATTTATAAAAGCTTTCTGCTGTAAAACGTTTAAAAAAGGTATCTGTCTCACGTTTACTTCTTGCTCCATATACAATATCATTTCCATTGTAATATTCCTTCAGCATATCATCAATGACACCAATATCATCCTGTAAATCCGCATCCATAGAAATAACCATATCCGCACACTCTTTTGCAGTCATAAGTCCCGCTAATAAAGCGTTCTGATGTCCACGATTTCGACTCAAATTTACTCCACTAAACATTGGATTTTGTTCATGTAGTTCTTGAATAATACTCCAAGTACGGTCTTTAGAACCATCATTTACAAATACAATTCGACTCTTGTCGCTAATCTTATCTGCGGCTATCAATGCCTCATATTTTTCTTTCAATTGTCTGGATGTCTCAGGCAACACCTCTTCTTCATTATAACATGGTAAAACCATATATAAAATATCGCTCATCTCTAGACCTCCTAGTCCTATTTTAGATGTAATACTTGTTCTTCGCATACACTCACTAACGCTAATTATATCATATTTTTTCACAAACGCACAACTAATTTCTTTTAATCTTCATTTTTTTTGTAAAACCCGTCTTTTTCGTTAATTTCTTTTGATAACATTTTATTCCTTTTTTTGGCACAAAGAAGCATGCCTTCTTATTAATTCCTTTCCATGCATTTTTTCCCACTGTTTTAATTGTATGGTTTAAAAATACACATTTTTTTAATCTGCTATTTCCAGCAAAGGCCTGTACTCCAATCTTTGTTACATTACTTCCTATTTTGATGGAAGTAAGTTTTTTATATTTTTTAAAGGCAGCTACTCCAATTTCTGTTACTTTTAACTTTTTGCCACCAAAATTAACTACATTAGGAACTATAATGGTAGTTTTACGTGTGTTTGTTGCCCCAATAATCTTAACGGTATTTTTACCTGTGATTTTGTACTTATAACCAGACTGTATGTATGTATTTCCTCGCACAAGTTTAATTTCGTAATTTAATATACAACTGTCTTTATAATTTCCCTGTCCCTGTACAATAACCGTTCCCTTTCCAATATTCTTACATTCACCCTGATAAGTCACTTTATAATCCTCTGTATTTATGTTTTCTTCCATCATTACCTTTGGACGATGTTCTTTTCCATCCCAATTATATTGTGTCTTCTCTAGCCGAAGCTGTGCATCTTTCATAGATTTAGGAGCCACCCTGCATATGACACTCATATAATAGCTTTTTTCATCTCTTGTGATTGATACATAAATCACCTTACTATCCAATACATCTTTTACTGTCGGTACATAGCGATCCCAAACCTTTCCGTCTACACTGTAACTAACACTGTCACCCTCAGTTGTACCAGTAATAGCAACTGCACTATGCGTCTTTCCATCATATATTCCTTCATAACCAATTGCCTTTACCTTAAAATCATCTGCTAACAGCGATTCTGTTGTTACAATCACCTCTTCGCTCACAGTTCCTTCATATTTGCTAGCATTGTATTGATAATACGCTGAAATTTTATATTGATACATAGTACTACTTTCCAACTTTTTATCCGTAAAACTGTTTTCCTGTACATCTCCAACTAATTCCCAAGAATGTGCTGATTTGTTCCAACGATATACATAATATCCATCTGCATTATCTACTGCATTCCAAAGCAAACTTACAGAATCCGTATCCGATGCCTTCTGCACATTCTTTACTTTTCCCGGTGTAACGATTACTGTAGCCGCTGTCTGTAATTTAGAGGATTCTTTCAGTTCCGCATATACCTTTGTTACACCAGTTATACGACCTGTTATTGTAGCATAATCTGTTCCTGAAACTGCCTGTTCTTTTTGTAAATGTGTAACCATAGCAATCCCTTCATTTTCAGAATACCAATTTAAACTATCAATCATCGCATCTGCTGGTTCCATTTTAGCATGAATTTCCCTCTTTTCACCTAATGGTATTACATAAATCTCCTTTTCCATAGAAAGTTTTTCTGCCTCTACAGCCTGCGGAATAGCCACTCCATAATACCCATTTCCATATCCAAGAAAATACTCATCACCAACTTTCAAACAAGGAGTCACCGTATAAGAATATTTTTTTCCCTGCACAATTTCCATATCTTCCCATGTATACTCTTTAGAACCATCCGCTGGTATATATTGTACATCTTGAAACTCAATTGATTCTGTTCTTCTAATCATATATCCGGTAATCGCCTTTTCCTGCAGCAAATTCTTCTCATTATCAAATCCTTTAAAATGAACAGTCGCTTTTATTGCTGCTCCTGTCACAGTGATATAATCATCTGGAAGCGACTGCTTTGTCAACACACCAATAGGAATTTCTTTCTTTAATCCCCATGCATCATTTATTGCATAAGTCAATGTAGTAGTTCCATAGGCAAGGCCCTTTATAGTAATAGAATACTTTCCTTTTTCTACTTCCTTTATCTCTTCAATTGATGCAACTGCCTTATTCTTTATTGTAAAGGATGCTTTTAAATTATTATAGTTTGCAGTGTTAGGGCTATACGTGCAAGTTAATGTAACGGTAGTATTTAACGGAATCCCTACAATTTCATGACTGCTCCATACTTTTGTAACCGGCGTATATGCTAACGTCTTTACAGATACTTTTTTATCCTGACTTTCATAGACAACGCGCTCTCCCGTTTCCCATCCTGCATTATATGCCCTGACAGAAAATGTATAATCTGTATTGGCGGTTAAATTGTTTATTTCAAAAGAGGTCTCTGTTACTCGATTTCCATCATTTAACACAACCCATTCTGCTGTACTTTGCTTCCATTGATATACATAATACCCATCTGCCTTTTTCGTTTCGTCCCAGTTCAGCACAACTCTGTCATTCGTATATTCCTTCACCTTCAAATTAGAAACCGCAGGAAGATGCACATATATTTTGCAAGTTCCCGCACAACTCATATCCATAGAATATGCTGAAATCGTTGCTTTTCCTCCTCCAACAAAAGTTACAACACCATTCTGATCTACTTTTGCAACCTCTTCATCACTGGATTTCCATTGTTTTATTCCCTGATTTGTTGCATTTTCGGGTATATACTTTGATACCTTCAACTGTTTCGTTGTTCCGATTTTAGAATATTCCACATCTAATACCGTTTCATTTAACGAAATCTTCTTAACTGTTACTTTAGACACTTTAACATTAATACTTGCTTTTAATTCTGGATTTTCTACAGAAGTTCCTTCCACAGTTGCATTTCCCTCACTTACGGCAGTAATTGTTCCATTTTGATCCACTGTAGCAACTGCTTTATCTGAAGATGTCCAAATCAATTCCTGTGTTGCTCCTTTGGGCAATACTGTATATTCCATATAATATTTTAGTCCAGATTGTAGTTCGATTTCCTTTTGGTCAAAAACAATAGAAGCGGCCTTCTGCCTTGTAAAATGTATAACACACTTTCCATATACTCCACTGCCATCTAACGGAACCGCATAAACAGATACATCTCCATACATCTTTCTTGATACCTTTCCAGATGTAGAAACAGTAGCAATTTCTTCTACAGACGTATACCAACGTATCTTCTTTCCCGAAATCTTCTTCTCCTCTATCACCTTTCCTTCCGAATCCTGCTTGGCAACAACAAATGTTTCGGCACTTAAATCCACACTATCTCCTGTTACTGTAAAATTAGTAACCTCTTCCCCATCTTTTAATATTTTCACTGTACTACATAATTGTTCCGTCAAATCTGCTTCAGGTTCCAAACTCCGATTACCTGAATATGTAAATATGCTATCCGACTTTTCCAATTCTACCATTTGAAATACATTATTCAATACATTAATCTTTCCATAACTTCCTGACCTTTTTCGGAAAATATTATTTTTATAATACCCACCTTTTGTATCCTTATACAGGATAGATTCACTATACTCACTCGACAAAAATCTGGAATTTGGCATATAATATTTGTTATTTTTAACATTTAATGTTTTTAAATCTCCATCAAGCATAATAAGAGATTGAAATATCATAAGCTTGTCTGTACGCTCATAATCATAAATCTCATTTCCACTAAAATTATAACTTGCAGTTTTATCTCCTCCATAATTGACAATTTGCTTTTTGTTTGTCCCAATATTACCAAGCCCTTTATACAAATAAATCTTATTATCCGTACAGTTGGCATTGGTTGCCAGTTTACTCATATTCTTCAAGAAAATAATCTCGTTTCCATGTATCTCAGGTCCTAAAATACCAAATGCCAATTCCACATCTGAAAAAATACGGTTGTTTTTTAATGTAAGATTCCCGCCTGTAAGATTTCCCTTTCCAATACCATAATCACTTGTTAGAAAGAATTGATTCTTTTGTATTAAAATGTCATCTGCATTCTCATCACTGGAATCAAATACCATAGACCATGTCTGATAGGTACATTTTACTTCAATTATATTATTTTCCACCACACACTTTTTTACGGTTCCAAATGTCATAAATTTGGAATCTGTTTCACAAATAAAATGGTTTCCCGCAATTCGAATATCCTCTACATTTTTAGAATCCGCATATGCCACTGAAAAGCACATAGTTCTTGTTCCAATAATATCCGGATACTTTAACTGTACAGAGTGAATAGTGTTGTTGATGAAATTGATATGTTTTACCGATGCTTTTTCATCATCCTTACTAAAAAAACCAAACTGCTCATCTCTGGCATTTCCATAGAAATCACAATTCATAATAGTAATGTTTTCTTCTCCGCCAGACCATATATCCAACACCCCAACATTGGCACCTCGATAAGTACCACTCATTTGTTCCATTTTACAACCATCTACCGTGATAAACTTATTTCCTGTATAACAACAAAAGTTTGAATATTGTTTATCTTCAAAATAATAAGAAGAATAGGTGCTCTGTGGAATCAACAAATTAACCTGATAGATATACACCTGTTCACTATAAAGCACTACAAATTGTCGCATATAATGATACAAATCCACTTCTCTTGCTTCTATTTGAAAATTTGCTATAAAGGTATTATTAGCACCCCAAACCTCAAAAAAGAACTCTGCATAACCTTCTTTATCTCTATAATCATTATCGGTAAACAGTACCGTATCATCTCCATCTCCCACCAGATTTACGTTACTGTATCCCAGTCGAATTGTATTGGCACATTTATATTCACCTGCAGGCATGTAAATAAGTCCCCGTTCACATTCATAACCTGTTGAATCTTTTTCATTTGTAAATGTACCAATACTTTTAATCGCATTATTGATAGCGCTCTCATCTTCCTGTTTGCCATCCCCCTTGGCTCCGTACTGAAGAACATTTCCAACTACCCATTTGTTTCCGTTATTATCTGTATAAGTATCCGGTTGAATATTGGCATACAAACCATTATCTAACTCGATACCTCCTGCTTCCTGCTTTTCTGCAATTAAATAACAGGCCGCCCCATTATCTCCTGCTAAATAATACCCTTTTGTACGAACATAGCTTCCTTTTTTTATAGAAGCTTTTTTCATATCTTCTACCGTTTCAAATTCCTCTGAAGCCTTCACGACACTACCATATTTAAATGTTTTCATAAAAGAATAATCCATATTCTTATACTCTTGTGTATCAGCAATAGACACTGTCTTGTCCACTGTCACCTTAGCAGTCTCTGTATCCTGTTGATTTACTGCTGCATGAATGACCTTTCCACCAAATAATACAGTTGCTACACATACTCCCAAAATATAGCTCATTTTTATTTTCTGAATAAGCTGTCTCACTATTAACCTCTCCTTCTCTTCCCAATTTTTATACTATTTCTGCACTTTCTGTAATAACCACTCAATTCTTTTTTCTACTACTTTATTAAAAATATATGCCACCCCAAAAACAATCACACTTGTGATTAACAAATCTGTAAAAAATGCCATTGTAGCACTTACTCTTTTTATTAACCAACCATACACATATAAAGAAACGGAAAAAATCACAAGCCAGTGTATAACATAAATTCCAAAAGATAAATCTTTTCCCTTCCTCATCCATTTTGTTTCTAAAAATCTTTTTATTCCATCAAAATTATGGACAACCGTTAAGAAGATGATCGCATAAACACCATTCATATAGTTTATAATATAATCCGGAACAGAAATATAGTTTTCTATTTGTTTCAATATATAATTTTGCCCATATCCAATCATAAATAACAATGCAGCTAAAACCAGAATGTGAACCAGCGGATTTCGCAATTGTATAGAACAATTATCCCAAATCATTTTTAATACACAGCCAAACATTGTAATAATTGTATACAAATAGCATGCATGAATACTTGGAAATACAGCAATCAATACAACCCAAATTACACACACTATTATATTTATGAGCTTAGCATTACATTTATTACATAAATACTTGTACACATAAATCAAACAAGTTCCAATAAACAATGGATAAATCATCCACAAAGGTGAATTTAATTCACTGGATAACTTTATAGATGCCCGAACTGCAATCCAAAGTGTAACTTTAAAATTGTAATAGCCACTAACCCAGGTATTTGTTAATAATTCACCGTATTGCTGATTTGGAAATCCAATCGTATATGCGATAAGCAACGCGGAAACGTTTACCACTAGCAAAGGCAATAGGAAGCGTAAATATCGCATAACAATAGCTTTTCCTAATGCCTTCAAATCCTTAATTTGTTTCTTAGCTGCAAAATAGCCACTAATTACACAAAACATGCACATCCACAAGTTTCCATTTTTGAATATATTAAATGAACTTGCTAAAAAAGACCGTAACATCCAATGATACTCTGGCTTTATCTGACATTTTTCAAAAAACACGCCCTGATAGTGCGAAAAAAATACACATACACAGGCAATTAACTTTAATCCATCAATCCAATAAACTCTTTTTTTCTCCATCTTCAATTATCCTCTACTTATTTATTTGTAAAAATTTAGAAATCCTAACTGCTATTTTCCCTTTTTTCTTTTTATCTTGTCAAAAAGTATGGCAAACAATAATGTAATACATACCACTAAAATCGGTTTTATCCACAAATACCAAGTAGGAATACTTTTTAGAATAATACCTTCATAATCTGTAATCGTCTGTAAAACTATAACATGAACAATATAAACAAACATAGAATAGTTTCTTCCTATCTTCTCCAGAAATGAATTTTTTCCAATTTCAGGATTTTTGATGGCATAAACAAAAAGAGAGATTGCCATTAAAATCGTACCTATTTCATAAATATTTAGTCGAAACAGGAACACACCTCCCATATTTGCAATTTCACTAAATAAGAAACCACCAATTGCCAAACCTACGCATAGGTTACTTTTCACTTTAGCATACCGTTCCGAATGCTCTCTCAAATAATAGCCCAGAAAAAAGTAAGGAAATCCATCCACCCAAAAATTCTGACTATAGTGCCAATTTCCACAAGATACAGCAAAGATACGCAAAACAAATGCAATCGCTATAACTGGATAAGTAAACTTCATAAGTTGAAAACGACCTATTATGTACAACGCAATATAGCAATATAATAACGCCAGCAAAAACCATAAATGTCCACCATCGAACATGGTCGTATCGTTCAGCACCAAAAACTTAACGACAGAACGAACATTGATTACATGTACTATTGTGGAAAATGCTTTTTTTCTCAAAAGAACCCTTAGCAACATCCAAAGCAAATATAGCCCCAACACACCACCTGTTATCATTGCTATGTGTTTTTCTTTTCTCTTAGTTTTTAATAGTAACTTCTCTTGTGATGCCTGATAAGAATAGTATCCTGATATTAAAAAGAATATAGGAACCATTCCTGTAGCAGCAGTCAATACAAAATACCCAAACTGCCCAGGAAACAACGCATGTCCAAACACAACTCCTATACACGCAATTCCTTTTAATAGGTCAAGAAAATGATTCTTTTTTTTCTCTTTTTCCTGCACGTACTTTACTCCTCCATCATTTTAATATATAAATTTTGCAATTTTTCTGCTTCTGTATGAATACTGTACCCAGCTTTTATAATCTCCTTTGTCATATCTTTCCTTTCATACCCATTGGCATATTTCAGGACTGCATCGGCCCATTTTTGAGCGGATGCTGCCAAAGGAACAAATTCCGTTGTATCTGTAACCGATACTTCTCTTGTAATCGTATCTGAAAAAATGGTACGCACACCTGATGCCTGAGCCTCCACCCCAACCACAGGTAATCCCTCATACAAGGATGGCAAAAGAAACACATCCATCATCTGATACATTTCATTTACATTTGGAATGGAACCTGTAAAAATAACCGCCTGCGTCAGCCCTAGCTTAGAAATCTTTTCTCGAACTTTCTGTTCCAGTTCTCCTTCCCCAATCAATAGTAATACCGTATTTTGATTTTGCTTATATATTTCTGCAAAAATATCAATTAAAAAGGTATGATTCTTCTGATACATAAACCGTCCCACATGACCGACTACAAATTTATCTTCTACCTGATACTGTTTTCTTAACTTCTCTCTAACTTCTCTTTGATATACAAACCGTTCTTCCTCAATAGCATTTCGAATTAATGTATACTGCTTTTTTTCTGCAATTTCTTTTCCAAAGTAAAATTCCACAGCCAATTCTCCACAGCCCCAAAAATCTGTTGCCGCTTTTTTCATATGCGCCCTACAATACTGTTTGATTGGCCATTTCAAATCAAAATTAATCTTCGAATTATGACTATGTGCAATTCTATGTGGAATTTGATTTCTCTGTGCTTCCCGCAATGCATAATAAGCCAACGCTCCATTATGTGCATGTACAATCTGTATCTCTGGATGTTCTTGAAACAACTGCTTCATAAAGCTTCTATACTGTGGTAATTTAGCAGGGTTAAATCCAGGCGAAACAAAAATTCGTCCACCTAACTGTTTCACTTCTTCTTCGTAAGCTCCCGGTTTTGGCTTATTTGCCAAAAAATCAAACTGAATCAATTCCCGATCTATATGACGATAATAATTCATCAACATAGTCTCCAATCCCGCACGATCCATATTACTGACGGAATGTAACACTCGTATCATTCACTAATCCTCCATTTCCTTGTAAACTGTCCTATTCTCTTGTCTGCACTCATTTTACAGACATAAATGTATTCAGAAACAGTAATTATATTTTATCTCATTTTATTATTTTATCATATGGGACATATCACAAGCAAGAATAAAGTACTTTCCTATAAAATTTTGCCTCTTTACACAAAAAAAGAATCTTGCGCTTTTGTTGACCGTAAGATTCTTTTCTTCTTAGTATGTTGTATTATTAAAAAATACCGTATATTCGTCTTTTGTGATTGAGTTGCCCGCCTTATCATAATTATTTTCAAGCGTAACTTTTTCCATATTCTGTCCATATAAACTTCTAACCCATCTATACAAACCGACCTGATTATCTTTGAACCTAAACGTCTGTGGTTCTGTGTTGCCAACTCCATAACAAAGCAAGCTTTTATTTTTTGAAGTTACCTGATTGGAGGTCTGAATTTTATTCGAGGTAACTGTAACTGTATGTCCATTAATTCCAGCATGAAAACCAGCATAAATAAAACTGCCTCCATTGCTTGGATAAATTTCATCTTTTGAATCATCATAGTCATAATCAAATTCGTTTCCAGAAATAATAGAATCATACTCTAGTCCATCATAATGAATAAAATTGTCTACCTTACCTGTAACGGTAACATTATTTTCTTTAAATTCCTCTGGTGTTATGGCAACTGCATGACAACCTTTTTCTAATTTTATATTGTTTCCGATCAATTTTCCACCCATGTAAGAGCCTGCATATACATAACATTCGCAGTTTACATCATTGTTCTTAAAAACACCATCTCGTTTGAATATTTGCATAATGCCACCATTCTTTACATCTGATGAAATGTTAATCTTATTATTCTCAACGGTTACACCTGTTCTTGCATCAAACATAACGCCGCCGTAGCTGGAACCTGTATGCACAATGTCAAATACGTTATCTTTAATGACACAATCTGCCAAAGAACCAAATGTCATAAAGTTAGATGGTACTTCTGCCTTCACATAATTGTTTACAAAACGAATATTAGAAATCTGTTTTGACTCGTCATATGCCATCGTTATTGCCATAGTTTTCTTACTTACATTTGATGCAGATGCGGTATACATTTTATTATTTGCAATATATATATCAGAGATAGAAGCATTGGCTCCTGTCTTTGTAAATATTCCAATCATCTCATCATGTGCATTCTGTCTCATCGTACAATTTGTTACAGATGCTCCAGAACATCCATTGCTCCACATATCAATAATACCAAGACATGCTCCACGTTCCACACATCCCATCTGTTCCATTACACAGTTATCAATCGTTACATTATGCCAACCTGTATATAGTGTGATATTTGTATACTGTCTGTCTCTACTCTTATTATAGGAAATTACATTTTCCTGTACGGAAAATTCACAATTTAAAATATTGATATTGCTTGCAAACATTACACTACACTGACGATAATAAGGTACCCATTTTGTTTCTCTGGCTTCCACACGGAACCCATCCAATGTAATGCTATCTCCAAGTACAGTTAGAAAATGTTCATCTCCCTGATATCCATTATCTGTGTATAAAATACTTTTGTTTCCTGAGCCTTTTATTGTGTAGTTATCTCCTCCAATGTATACTTTAGATGCACATCGATATTCTCCTGCTGGAAAATAAATGGTTCCATTCTCATAATCATCAATCAACTCAATTGCTACATTGAGACGCTTCGCATCATCATTGTCTGTCTTTGTCACTGTACCATTATTGTTCTCTTCACATACACCTGCACCCAACTGTTTCATGTTGATGGTATTATTTTCTACTACATAGTTTACATGTTGTCCAGTTTTGGTAACAAAATTAGCATAGTCTGCTTCGTTGCTTCTGTTCGCAATCTCATATGTAGCTGCACCACCATCTCCTTTTTTATAAAATCCCAATGTACGGATTACTGTACCACTTTCATAAACCTTATTTAATTTTTCTATATCAGAAACGTTTTCTACTACAACTTCCTTCTCTTTACTTTGCACCGCACCTTTTTCTATACTTTTTTCCACATTAACATTATAAATTTCTCCATAAACTCTCCATCCATATCCCTGCTGTCTTATTGCAAACCAATGTATATCTTCATCCTCTTTTAACATTTCTTTTACTTTATTGGGAACCGATACAATTCTTTCTGAGACTGTTTGTTGATTATAAATACTTTCACATTTTGTTAAATATCCAAAGTCTCCCCACATCCACTCACTCTGGCTAATTTCTGCTAATGAAGCAGGACATTTTTCTCCTAATTTAAGTACCTGAAAGCCTGTCCAACAACATTTTGATAAATCTGGTTTTTCTGTTGGTTTCACGGTTGGACTTGGTGTTGGTTGTTTGGTTGGTTCTACTGTTGGTGTCGGTGTTGGCACCTTCGTTGGTTCTACGGTTGGACTTGGTGTGACAATCTCACTTGGCACCGTTTCCTCATCATCCTTTACATCAGAGGTATCCTTTTTTACTATTTCTCCATAAATTTGAAAACGATATCCTCTTTTTTTAGAACTAAACCAATGTACTTCTTCCCCATCCTTTAATAATGCCTTCGTTACCTTGGGAACCTGTAAAATCATGTTACTAACAGCTTTTTCATTGTTTAAATGTGTTTCTTCACTTTTTATCTTTCCCCAATCTCCCCAATACCATTTACAATTGCTATATTCATCAAAACTTTCTGGTCTTTCTTCGTTTCTATACAAAATCCAAAATCCCCCCCAATAACCAGTTGTCTCATCTGCCTGCGTAGCTGCTTTCACTTGTATATTTGTCCCTGTAAGCATACCACACGCCATTGCTACACTCATTATTACCGCTATTAGTTTCTTTTTTGATTTGTTCCCCATAATATAAGTCCCCCTTTATAATGCCAAACAAACAAAAAAGGACTCTTTTGGATAGAATCCAATAGAGTCCTTGCGTATACCAAAATTCGGTAACCGGCTGTCATAGATAGCTTCCTTAGACCCTTGGCTTTGCGCCCCTACCTTTCGATAGGTTTGCCTTTTCGTTTGTTTAGTTTTATTTTTTCTTATTGTTATTCTACCATACTTTAACATATGATAGAAATGGGACTATGTTACCAATTTTCTACATTTTTTTCTTATTTTCCTTCCTTCATGAATTTTTCATACATTTCATTTTGAAATCCAAAGGCTTTATCAACATACCTTTGCCCCACTAACGAAACCAATATAATAACCACAAAAGCTGCCAACAATGTTACAATTCCCAAATTTTTCTTGCATCTATTGACCAGTGCTTCCCCCTTATTTTTACATACAGCATCTATCTGCTCTAGTAACATCTGATATCCTCGTACTGCATAAGGAAATAACAAAACAAAATATGGCATCACATATTGTCCCTTTGCCTCCCAGAAAAAATGAAATATAAATCCACCAACAAATATAGTTGCCAAAAGCAATTGATTAATTTCTATTTTTTTTCTTCCAATGAGAAGCCACATACATACCCCAACTAAAAGTAATGTCTGAAATAAGTTACAATATTCTTTTATTCCTTTATTTCCCGGCTCATTTATAATTGTAGCAAAAAATTTCGATATCGGTTTTACCTCCACCTTTTCAACTTTTCTTCTATAGGTATTATTAATCCACACACCTTCAAAAGTCGGATTATTCCATTCAGATGATACTTTCTGATAAAAGAATTTGAGTGCATATGCTGGATTTGAAGCAAAACTCTTTACTGTTACAGCAATATCTTTTTTAACCTGTTGCCTTGCCTTTTCAGTGTCACAATTATTTTTTATATAAACTTTTTTATTATATTCATTATACCATCCATATCCTGTATATCCTTCCTGCATTCCCATCTCTACCCATGCCAAAGATGGAATTCCAGAGGATTTTTTATATCCTGTAATATGTTCTGTATGTAACTGAGCTACGCTTGTTATTCCTATTGTTATAAATATTAATCCAATGAAAAAGCCGATTGACTTCTTAGCTTTCGTTCGGAAAAAGTCCAGTACAATAAATATTATAATGCCAATCACAGGAATTAAGTAATTTTGTTTTATCAATACAGCAAAAGCGGATAAAAAAATAGCCCAGATCATCCACCATACTTTTCTATTTTCCAAGTATTTTAACGTTGCATACAATCCAATCGTTGACAATGCCATTCCAATCAGATTACCATAAACAAATGTTACATAGCATACTAACGGAAAAAACAACATTGTCACAATGCCTGTTAAATACCTTTCCTGCCCTTCCTTTATTAACGTTCTTCCAATACCCGTCATTCCAAGAAAAATTCCCAGTAATGAAATCACATTTAATAAAACTACCATTTTATATCCAAAAGGAAAAATACGAAACAACCAATAAAATATATATACGATTCCTGTTTGATTCGGATACATATCCATGTATCCGCCTTTTGCAAAAGCTTCATATTTTCCATTTATCATTTCTTTCGCTGTCATTACCACATATTTCTGGTCTGCCCTCGGCTCCAGCGATAAATATAATGCAACTATCGTAACTACTATCATATACACTGCTATAACAATCATAAAGAGTATTTTCTTTGTTTGATCCGAAATTCTATTTTTTAAAAATTTACGATAAAAAAGACATATCGCCAACAAAACTATTATACTTAATATATGTATACATGCACGATCCGATACAAAATAAGTGAATTCATTATTGTCCAAATAGCAATTACCAAATATACTAATGCCTGTTAAAAAGAAAACCATAATTACAAACAGGATGTATACGGTCCACCCTGCCATAATATCTAAGCCTTTACTCCACTTTTTCATTTCCACTTTCCTCCCTCCATAATAAACAAGCAAAACGAGCAATTACAGTCATAATTTCTATCACATGTCTACTGCTCCTTTACTTGCATACTGTGTCACTCCTATCAAGTAACCCACGTACATTAGTTACTCCAACTTCTTCGTCCAATAATATTTGATATAACATATAATACATTGTACGCTGTATAGAAAAATACAATAGCTCCAAATATATATTTTTCGTATTTACCAATCTTTACTTTTCGCGAATTAATTTTTACACAAAAGAGCAACGTATAAATTAATGAAACATATAAAAAGATAAATATTCTTGTATCTGACGCAAAGACAGAAGGACTAATTCCTAACATAACTGCACTTCCGAAGCCTGCTGCTAAAACCAAAAACAGATGAAAAAACACATTCCATTTCTTATCTACAAGGATATAAATACATAGTAAAATAGCAAGCATCAATATTGCCAGCATCCCTAATTTGATAAGTGTGGATGGACTAAATTCTGCTATCTCAAAGCTTCGCTGTGGAACCACAAAAATATTTTCACATATAGGAAACACTCGATTTAATACTTGATAACCTCCCAAAACAAAAAGCATTGGTAATGCTGCTAAACACTGTTTTTTATTCTTTTGTGTTCTCCATAACAAAAAGAAAAGCAACAAAGCAAAAGCAATAAAAAAGTAATTAAAATTAGAAATAAAAATTCTCTCTATATTTAACAATCCTAATTCCAACTTTTTTATAAGAGAAAACTTATCGTAATCTAGCCCACCACTCTGTTCTACTCGTGTACTATTTCCGGGGCAAGTAAAAATAAACAATAGGGACAACATATCAATAACTAAAATTACACTAGCAAAAACATTACATTTTTTGTTTTTATACCAGTAAGCAATCCCCATTCCCACAAACAATATAAATACCACTACAGCTACCTGTTCATGGTTACAAGCAAAAATAGCACATACACTTCCCAAAATATACTCTGACACTTTTAGCCGTTCATCTAAAATTGATTTCTTTAGTATTACGCACAATACCAACATAGCACACAGAGGCCATAAGTAATTTAATGTTGTACTAATCCACCCAGCTGTAGACATATCAATAAACGGATATAGTAAAAACAATATACAGCTATGCCAAGCATATTTATGCTCCTTATCTATAAGCCAGCTTAACAACCAAGCACACATAACTACAATCAAAGTATCAAAAACTTTCCATATAAACTGATATTTCACCATCTGAACTAATACAGCTTCAATTACTATTCGCGATGACCAAGTTTGATACCGACTACGCAAATACTCAAATACAGTCTGATTATCCAACACCCCTTGAAACAAATTAACATCATCACCATAGCATGGTAAAATCAATACATGATACAATGCAAATATAATAAACAATCCAACAAATGGTATATATTTTGTAAATCTATTTCTTGTTAACGCTTCCAACTATTTCATTCTCCTTTTCTCACACATTTATGATTGACCTTCCATACTGCAATTCACTTGATAAACCACATAGTCATCCATTCCGCCATTCAAATAATCCACTTCTTTCAGCTCTATCTTGTCCTTCGTAATCCTCGTAATATAACTTAAATCTTTTCCTTTGATTCCAATTATATAGACATTATCATCCTGCAAAACTGCATCCCTAACACTGTCTATCTGCTCTAATTTAAGTTTTTCCTTATAAATCGGACTATTTCCAAACCAGTCACCAAGAGATAAAAAGTTTTCGTATGTATTGGGATTATGAAATCTATAAGTATACTTACATTCCACTACCGAAAAAACATCTAAAAAATAAAAATTATCTGTATTTTTATTGCAATAGTCTTCGATTATGTACTGATCTCCCCACTCTGCTTCTCGATGATTTTTGTTCATTAATTTTTGTGCATGTAACACATCGTAAAAACATACACAAACAAGAATTGCTCCGCATCCTGCTAAACCAATTTTTGTTACTATTTTCCCTCTCTTTTTTACAATTTGTGGATTTCTGTTTCCCCATGCCAGAAATCCACAAATACATGGATTTATCATTTGTATCAACAACATACTATGTGCGACTCTTGGTAATATTCTTCCTCTACATCCCAGATATTCCCATAAAATAATATGACACACAATATATACCGCCTCTATCAGAATAATTTTTTTATCACCGCTTATTCGTGCAAGTAAAATTGCAATTCCCCAAAACAAAATAGATACTATCGCCATTACTTTACTTTCTAATAAACCATCTGTTACAACTGTTTTAAAGCCTTTGCTCACTTTATTAAAAATGCTATTATGGTCAGTATAATATTTAGGAAGTTCTTTCACCTTCTCGTAAAGTACATCATCATACAACGATAAGTCATAGGATTCCAAAATTTCACATTCATTTTTAGTAAGACCTATTTTTTCATAAATATCCTTATAATTCTCATATTCAACCATATCATCATAATAATAGTCATAAAATAAAGTGCGTGCCTGATTATAGTTTCGATAGTCGTTCCATTCCTGATCCTTATAAGCATACTGATCAAGCCCGAAACATACTGCCAATGCGACACCCAAACCAATTAAAAATTGTACATATCTTTTATCCTTTGTTCTTATAAATTTGTACAACCATAAAACTCCTGCAAAGGGTAAAACCATGAAAAAAACATCCGTTCGCAAGTTAAAGCAACACAAGCAAAGTAAGATTACGATAACAAAATCTCGTACCTGATCCTTTCCTAACGCAAAAACAATTAGTATTGCTGCTCCAACTAACGCAGCCACCGTTGTATAAGTAAAGCAAGTCACTTCATTTAACCAGCACAGAAAAAAGAAACCGTAAAACATTGCTACTGTAACTACTTTCCAGATTAATTTTTTTTGCCTACACAATAAATACCAATTCATTATTCCTATTGTTACAAACTGAATAACAAACAAAAATGTACCATACCAATCAATTCCTGTCCATGTAGTATACATAAACTTCAATAGTAAGCCAAACAAATATTTGATATAAACTAAATGTGCATCTGGATGTCCTAAAAATTTTCCCGAAACAAACTCCATCATATAGCGATCATCATGCACCTGATAGTTTAAATCCCAACAGGTCAATACCCATACTGCGAATAAAACCAGCGGAAAAATTACTAATATTCCATTTTCCAACAAACATTTTTTCTCACTTTTTTCCATCTTATTCTCCTCATTTCTTAACCTGTATCATCCTTCTTTTTACAACATCTATTTATCACTCAGCTATCTGATACTGATACACATTATATGTAATTTCCTTTGAACTCTGAATAGTATCTACCACTTTACAAGTAACATTATCTCTCAACTTCTCTATAAAACTCATATCCCGATCGCTACTTGCAATTACATATATATTGTCCTCCTCAAAAATAGCATCTTGAATATTGGTAATTCCTTTATCATTTAATTTCTGCCAAAACAGCGGACTATACCCCATCCAGTCTCCTAACATGGCAAAATTCACGTACTCATTTTTATTGAAGAAATTATAATGGTATCCACCTTCATAATTGGAAATAGAAAATACATCTACAAAATAGAAATTATTTTCATGAGAATTACAATACGACTCCACATCATAATAACTTGTTCTGGCATAAGAATCTATATTTATATTTCTCTGCTTTGCATATGCTACACCAGATGTTCCCACCAGAACTACACAACAAATTGCAATCAAACTCTTAGGAATGTGCTTCCAATTAATTTCTTCTTTTCTATCCTGCCAAAAAAAGTATATACAAAGCAATGCCATTATAGTAAATAAAAACATCATACTTCTAGAAACTCTAGTCATAATGCGCCCGCGGAATCCCAGATATAACCATAACAGCACCTGCAATCCAACGAAGCTTGCAGCTAAGCGAACTCTTATCCAATCTTTGTAACGAATCAGTAGTGTAAAGGTCACTATCCAAACAATAGCAGAAAGTAACGTCACCATTTTATTTTCTAATAAAACATTATATATAATTTTATGAAAATCTTCTTTTAATCTCACTGCTATCGAACGATTTTCTGTATGCACATCCACTAATTCCTGTATCTGGTCCTGCAATTCAGGAACCAACGTTACATCATAGGACTCAATAATATCCCGACTAGTTTCATCCATACCCAATTTTTTATATTGTTCCTCATATTTATTATAATCCAGTAAATCATCATGATAATAGTCATACAATAAGATACGTTTTTCATTATAGGCAAATAAATGCTTCCAATCCGCAGAGCCATACATATGATTGTCAAACAAAATAACTGCCAATAATCCAACTCCCAGTCCAAGCACAAATAAAATCGGTGCTAGTTTCTTTTTCTGCATAATAAAATCATATAACCATAAAACGGCTGCAAATGGTGCCACCATATAAAATGTTTCGTAACGAATATTATAGCAAATCAACATAAGAAGAATGCAAAATAAATAGTCCTTCCATTTTCTATCTGATATCGCATACCATACAATTGCTGTCACTCCTAAAAAAGCCGCTGATGTAGTATAAGTAATACTTACAATCTCTGTAATCCACATAGAAAGCACAATCCCATATACAAGAACTACTATAGCTATTTTTGCTTTTTGGGATTCAATTTTCTTTAATATTTTATAGACAAGTAATGTTAAACAGAGCAATTGCATTCCAATCATAATCGTTCCATACCAATCAACTCCATCATATATCTTATAGAAAAAAGAATATAAATAACTAATTGGAAAACGTATATGTATCATATAGTCACTAGGTCTTCCCAAATACTGCCCTGATGCAAATTGCATCAAATATTTATCATCACATACCTGATACATAAATGGAATTCCAATTATACATATTAATAATAAAAGCAGCGTTGCACCAACTGACAGCAAAGCTGCCCATTTTTTATTTTCTTTTCCGGCTTTCATACATTAAACACTCCTAATCTTCCTTTGTATTGATATTGGTTTCTCTTGTAATATAAATCGGTCTCTTTTTTGCCTCTAAATAAAGTTTTGAAACATACATTCCTAAAATTCCCATACAAAACAATTGAAGCCCGCCAATAAAAATAATCACTGAAATCATAGATGGCCAACCAGCAACAGGATCTCCATACATCAATGCACGGATAATGATAAATGCCAGTACAAGTAGTGAAACAAAACAACAGAATATTCCTAATAAAGAAGATATCCATAATGGTGTTGTAGAAAAAGCAACAATACCTTCCAACGCATATAAGGTCAATTTCCAAAATGACCATTTCGTAGTTCCTGCTGACCGCTCTACATTTTCAAACGGTATCCATTTTGTCTTAAATCCAATCCATCCAAAAATTCCTTTTGTGAAACGATTATATTCTCGCATAGATAAAATAGAATCAACCATTTGTCTGGTCATAAAGCGATAATCTCTTGCCCCATCTACAATATCTGCATTTGAAATCTTATTTATAATTTGATAGAACTTTTTTGCAAACCAGGATCGTATTCTCGCCTCGCCCTTTCGATTTGTCCGTCTAGTTGCTGCACAATCATACCCTTCTTCTGCAACTGCCTGATACATTTTCTCCAATAAATAAGGTGGATCCTGTAAATCTACATCCATAGTTACAATATAATCACCAGTTGTTGCCTCCAGTCCAGCAAACAGACCAGCCTCTTTTCCAAAGTTTCTTGAAAAAGATATGTACTTTACCCTTTTATCTTTCTCTGCAAGTGTCTTCATTTCTCGTAAAGACGAATCTTTACTTCCATCATCTACAAAAATAAATTCAAACTCTAACTCTGGCATATTAGGAATATATTTTTGCATTTCCTCATAAAAAATTGGTATAGTTTCCTCTTCATTATAACAAGGTACTACTACAGAACACTTTTTCATATACTCACTCCTTTTTCACTTTTCTTATGTTTATTGTTTATTTTTTATATCATTATTCTTCTACTCTACTAACTGATACAATTGAAAACAAACACGGTTATCCTGCATCTTTTCCGTATCTATCAACTCATAGCGTTTTTGTATGATATGGGCAAATTCAGGACAATATTCTGTTGCTATCTCTTCGGTATCATAATCCACATCTACAACAATCCATTTTGCAGGTTTATCATTTAAATATTCAGAGATTTCCATTTTTAACTTATCACTGCAACTTGCCATCCAGCTTTGTACAAAGCAAAATCTATAACTTGGATCAACATTCGCCAGTAAGTACCACTGCGATAATGCATTAGAACCAAATGCGAGAAAATCATTCTTTTCATTTGCAGGGATATGTGCCATAAGCTGTTCTTCACAAGATTTATACGACTTTGCATAACCCCTGAAAATCTCATTGCTATACTCTTGCCTTTTTCCTCGCTCAATCCCTAAAGCAACCTGCACAATCAATAGCAAATAACAGCAATATAGTAAGATTTTTTTATAAATCTTATCTTTCACACATTCCCTCATTTTTGCTGTCATTCCTAACGCTAACACAAAATAAGGTACTGAAATCAGATAATAATGTAAGTACCGATTTATGCTAAAAAATAATCCCATCGTAACAATAGATACAAACGTTCCATAAGCACCAAGTATCCAATTATTTCGTCTTTCATAAATCCAATATAAAATTGAAACAACAAATAATACTGCAGTCGTAAATAACGCAATTAACACGCTTCTCCATGGTGCACCCATTTGCGTAAAAATGGATGACTTTGATGCATACATAATATTATGAATAATCGTACCATAAATCATATCATACCATGCACCATTTACAAAGAAATACACTGAAAATGGTACGAAAACAATTGACACTCCAAATAAAAATCCACCTATATTCTCTAATAAATTTTTCCATATGCCAAAGCGAAGCAAAATACACAAAACAACAAATACTAAACACGCAATTGCAATCGCACTTGTTACTCTCATAAATAGTATTACAGTAAAAGCAATTCCATACCAAACTGCATACTTCCATGGATGAAACAAAGTTTCTTTTTTATTCCAGTTCAACTGTAAAAGATATTTTACTCCCAAGTAGATTGAAAATGTTATAAATAGCAAACTATACTCCTCTGTATAATTTCCAAAACTATAACTTGGAATGAGAATAAGAAAGGAAACAACTGTAGCAATTACTGCACTACTATATCGTAAAAACAACCGCCCAATCTTAAATATTCCCAAAAAATTGACACACATAAAAATCCATTGCATCAGGAGTACACCATATTTTCCAATCAAATATCCTAATGCCTCCACAAAAAAAATAAACGGTCCCTTATGATCAAAGGTTTGTATATATGGAACTCTTCCATTTGACCATGCTTTTCCAACTACTTGAAACACAGCAGAATCATCTCCATAATAGTCTGGAATAACAGGCGAAGTTGTACCCGAAAAATAATATACAAATCCCGCCGAAAGTAGCATTATTATGACGATTACAATACTATATTGCATCTTACTGTTTTTTGTATCCATCTTCTCCTCCTAACTGACATTTCACACACAGCTTTTATCACAGTAATTCCTCGCTTTTTTCGAGCAACTACAGCTTTGTAACTATTTCGTAAAGTAATTATTATTTTTCTAATATTCTATCACTCTTTTTTATTGCTATCATACTATCCTTCACTTTTCCTTCTAATTTTCTTTATTAGAAGGTCAATACAATAATGCAACAACCACGAAATGCCAACTGCAACAATAAATACCAATATATTAAAAATAATTCCAAATGAATCAAATGGTATCTTTTCTACTACAACACAAATCTTTCTAAGTATGTACTCATGTAATAAGTATATTTCCAATGTAATACCACCTAAAAATCCCATAGTGAACCTTCCATATTTGATTTTTGAAAAAATCCACGACAACACCATAGCAAATGGAAATACAATAAATATATAGGCTAAATATTTATAATCATATCTTATAATGCCATGTCCATTATTTTTTCTGATAAAATCTACCAGCAAAAATCCTGCCAGCATAAGGAACATAAGTGCTGCAATCTGTCTTTTGGAAATACTTTTCTGTTTATAGCTTAATTCACCTATTCCAATTCCCAAAAAGTACACTGGCCAACGAAATAGAAAGATAAAATATTTGGCATCATGCACCAATATACTTACGAGTAACAGAAAAATCCATGTAGTTCCAAATGCAAAATAAGCTTTCTTTTTATTTTTAGTATAAAAGTACATAAACAATGGTGTGATAAAATAGAATGCCAACTGTGCCGGAATATACCAAAAATATAAATTTCCATCCATCCAAAAACTTAGTCCTGTCATTTGCTTGAAAAATTCCAACAAGTTTATACGATGAAACTGAAATCCCACATTATCCAGTTGAATATATAAATTCACCAAAAACCAAACAGGCACAATTCTTGCAAAACGTTTCCAGTAAAACTCCTTTAATGTAGGCTTTTTCAAATAAGCGTAAAACATTCCAAAACCAGAGAGAAAAAAGAATATATCTACTCCTATATCCCCGGTAAAACAAATATAATCCAACGCATTATTTGTCCTGACAATATTACTATGAAACAATGCAACCAGCAATATTGCAATGCCCATCAGTTGAGAACGGTATTTACTGAGTATATTTACATTCATCTATGACACCTCTATCTTATCTATCCTGTTTGCCTATTATTTTTTTCAGACAACGCTTTACTTTTCGTTTCGTTTTTTTATACTTTAACTGCATTATCTCTCTTTTGAGACAGGTTTTCTTCATCGCTCCATCAAATCCCAATTGTGGATAATATTTTAAAAAAATTTCTCTGTCTTTATACTTTGACGCAGGCTTTCTTAGTTGCTCATTTTCTTTTAGTGCCTCTTCTACACTACGCTCTTCCATGTAAAGTCGTTCTGCACATGCAGATAAAATTTTTTCTCCTTTTTCCGTATTTTTCAATATTACGGAAACCTTTCCATTATAGCGTTCTTTTAATGTCTGCTTATCCAATCCCCAAAAATCTCCAATTGTTAAATCGGATATTCTCTCTGTTCTTGCATACGGACAGATATAACAATTTTCTCTGCACATAATACTACATAGAAAAGCACGAAAATAGTAATCCTCATAAGCATCCTTTTCATAGATTAATTCATCCTTTTTATCAAAAAAACGCATGGCATAATCTTTCACGCCTCTAAAGGTAGGATACGACACCTGTTTTCCTTTACATACTGTCTTTGCATGCTGCTTTAAGTATTGCATTGGATTCACTCCATGACAGATAATATCTACCGTCAGAATTTTTTCATATGGCTTCTGTAAATAGCCCTGCAACCCTGCCACTTGACATGGAGTTCCGATAAAAAGAACCTGTCGATCCTGCAAAAGTTCCTGTTTTACTTTTTCATATACTTGCGAAGTATCTGCCTGTACATATTTGGATGTCTTAAACTTTTCTAAACCTTCCATATCATCCGCTTTAGAAAATGCAAGTTCTAACTCCTTATCATCCAAAAAAGAGGCTCCAAATACTACTCCACCTCGCTCAATAATGTAACGCCCCAAACCAGTTGCAATTCCACCAGAAGCACAAGATGCCCTGTCCTCTTTATTTAAACTCCAAGCTGCAAAACATTTTTTAGGATATGTAAATTTCTTTTCTATCTGATTTGGACATACCTTTTTGCAAAGATTACATTTAACACATTTTTCTGTGTCAATCTTTGGAAACGTACTTCCATATCTATCCAACTTTATTTTTATAGCATTCTTTGGACAGATTGCTTTGCAGGCAAAACATCCTGTACATTGCTGTAATTTACAGATTTCCAACTTTTCTCTCCTTTTACCTTTGCAAAATTTAAAAAATACAGATTCACACTTTCGTTTAAGTTTATACCTATAAAATTATTTTTTTATAAATTTTTCTAAATATAGCTTACTCTTTTCAACTTCTTGCTCAATTTTTTTCTGTACAGATATTACGTCTATGTCTTTTTTCAAAACACTTTCTAAATCCTGTATTTTTTTTACAATTCTATCACTCAAGCTAAAACGTTCTAATAAATCAGTCAATTTCTGAACATTTGCATCCCTTATAATCGTTGCAAATTTTTTCCCGTATTTAATCGAAAATACAGAGCCATGAAACGTATCTGTAATAATATAATCCGCATGTTGGAAGTATGCTAACACCTCAAAAGGAGATGGTTGTATGTGTTCCCACTCCAATCTTTGTTTCTGTCCAATTGTAATAATCTTTTTTCCTTCCTTTTCAGCAAATCGGTTTATCACCTTTGCTTCTTCCTCAGTAATACGGTCTTTATATCCATATACGATAATATAGTCACGCATTGGTACACTGACTGGTATCTTTCCTTCATATGAACATAAAAAGACTGGATCTACATGGTATTCAGGTTCTATATCAACCAACTGCTCAATTACTTTTATTGAGTTTTTATCTCTAACAGAAATAGCATCCATTTTTTTCAACATTTCCGCTACTTCATCCTTGATGCCATACTGTTCTAAGCCATCCACAGTGGTAGTTCCAAAGGAAGCTGCATAACTGATTACTTTTTCTGCATTTGCATTCTTTCCAAACAATTCTTTGGAATATCCTACGTCTGGATTTGTCTGCAAACAATTAAATACTTCATCACTACCAATTACAATAACATCTTCCTTCGCACGACAATTTCTCTCTTCTGTTATTCCTAATTCCAAAAAATACTTTGTTCTAAAGTCTTTTCCCAATTCCATCAAATATCGATTATACTTTCGTACTTTTCTGCTCTTTGCACTTCGATGTTCCCATATATAATTTACTGCCTTTTGAACAATATTTTTCCTTTTTATTGGCTCATAAACCTCTTGGCTTGAAACAATCGGTGGCTCCACTGTATAATCTACAAATTCTACTTCATGCCCTAGTTGCTCAATTGTTTTTTTTAATGAATACGCTTGCAGATACGAACCATAATTTATAATTCGCTGCATTGAAATTATTCCAACCTTCATACTTTCCTCCAAATTAAACTTTTTTTGTCAATTTATATAACATGTGATATAGTTTTGGATGTTTTATCATTCCACAACGAAATCTCTGTTTTTTATCTAAGTTACCATATTGCTTAAAAAAAGCTATATTTTCATTGAATTCCTTACAAAATTCCTCATACTTTTGTTTTCCATATGCATCTTCCGCCTTTACCAAGCATAAGATATGTCCATACACATTATATAAATACTTGTATTTTGCCTGTTTTGCCAAACTTGGAAAATTATGCTCAATAAATTCATACTGCTTTTTTAAAGCAGTTGCTTCATCCAACTTTCCATAGTGAAACTCACTTCTTGTAATACTTTCTGATACTTGAAAATAATAATATAATGGAATATTCTGATACACAATGGTATCTGCTGCCTGAAAAATTTCAAATGCAGTCATTAAATCCTCATAAATTGCACCCTCCGGATATCTAATCTTGTCAAACAACTTTTTCTTATATAACTTAGACCATGGACTACAAAACTGTTGATTTTCAATGATTTTTTCAATAGCACTTGCACTATCCATTAACTCAGCTTCTCCCTGTGGCTTTCCATCTCCTATATCACTTCCATAAGACAACTCATATCCCACAATTACCAAATCCGCATCATACCTTTTATGCAAATTCATTAAACTCTCCAAATACTGTGGATGTGCATAATCATCGCTATCTATAAACGCTATGAACTCTCCTTTGGCACTAATTATTCCTGTATTTCTTGCCGCTGCTACGCCTGCATTTTTTTTATGCACGACTCTGATTCTGCTATCTTCTTTCGCATACTGCTCGCAAATTTCTCCACTTTTATCCGGCGATCCATCATCTACAAAAATTGCCTCCCAGTTTGTGTACGTCTGTGCCTGTATGCACTTTATGCAACGTTCTACATATTGTTCTACTTTATAAACCGGTATTATGATACTTATCATGCTTTCCATGCAAAATTTCCTTTCCCATCTGTTGCTTATACAAATATTTATACAATCTAAATCAAAAACATTCTTCCGAACCTGTTCTTAATTATAATAATTGTCAATTCCCTTCATTTTCCGGATGGTCTTTCTTTTTATTTGATCAATTTTATACCAAACATCGCTGATAAAAATTGCTTTTCTAAATACATCCCATTTTAACTTCTTCTTTTTTGATATATGAAGGATATTTTTGTTCTCTTCATATTTATTTTGAAATTTTTTACGATAACTCTTATACCGTTCCTTTTCATTTGGGTAATTAATTTTTACCAAGTAATAAAAATCCCATAATATTTCCATATAATGAACTAAAAAGCGATGTTTTAATTCATCTGATATTTTGTCTTTTAAAAATTCTTCCCGTTCTTCTAATACATAAAGATATGTAGTTCTTGATAATTTAAAGGAACGACTATAACTAGTCGGACGTTTTCTCCAATAATATAAAGATACATCTGTATAGATTACTTTTTCTGCTGCACACAATAAATGAGGAATACAAAAATCATCCTCCCCATTGATGCCTTCTGGAAAACGATTTCCTACATCAAATACTTTTCGTTTGTACAATTTATTCCAAGGTAAAATTGTCTTTACATTCCGTTCTGTCAGCAGATGATTCATACATTCTACTCCACCATAATGCTCTATTTGAATTTGATTATAATCAATATCTGCATCTTGATGATTATTGTCATCATCCTCAATTTCTAAATAATCCGCTACAACAATATCTACCTGATTATCCACTAATAGACGATGTAAAATTTCAAAATTTCTCGCATGCATATAATCATCACAGTCTGAAAAACCAATGTACTCTCCCTTAGCAATATCAATTCCTGTATTTCTTGCTGCAGAAATGCCTCCATTCGTTTCTCTGTGAATCACTATAATTCGCTCGTCTTCTTCTGCCAATTTATCGCATAACGCTCCACTGCCATCTGGTGATTTATCATCCACCAAAATAATTTCCAAATTATGGTATGTCTGTTTCATAATTGCCCGGATACATTTTTCCAAGTAACTTTCTGCACCGTATACTGGTACAATAACCGAAATCAACTCATCCATGCCGTCCATACTTTTCCTCCATCTATGTTCTACCACTCTATTTTTTCTATTATTTGTGACTGATATGTCTCATCTAACATTTCTCTACAATTCAATCCTGCATCAACCTCATTAACATATTTATTCTCAATAGCCACTTTTTTTGTTGCTCCCATTAAAAACCATTCATACTCAATATCCACATGCCCTACATCAATAGCCTGTCTCCCCGTCTTATGTAAATCATAGGCCAGTATTGTAGCTGTTGGTCCTAAAGCAATCAGATACAATGCATCTTTTTCTTGTTTACAAGCTGCTTCCATGATTTCTGCATACTTATCATATGCATCTCTGGCAGGTGCGAGTATTCGTTTCACTGAACGAGCCGTTTCAAACAAATCATTTCCAATTCCCAATCTGGATTTATCTCCCTCTATCAATATAATATCTCTGTCCTGCCAAATCTGTTTTAATAATGCAAAGCGATGTGAACAAGGAGATTTATCTATATAATCCATATAAGGACGCGTCATATTAGTATTATAATACACTTTTCCAGGCTTTAAATAAGAAATCCATTTTTCTCTATTTTCACCCATAAAAGTATACCAGAAAAATTGAGCTTCTTTATTTAAGTAGTCCAGTTTTCCAAAACCATCTGATAGACAAATTAAATGATTTTCCTCATCACTTTTGCAAATAGTCAATAACCTATGCTGCATTTCTTTTGAAAAGTGTTGAAAAGAAGTTTGTGGCAAGCCTGCCATCCATTTATACTCACCATCCCCATATCGACTGACGGAACATTTTTTTGCAATTATAGTTTCCAACGTCTCCTCTATAGACATAATAGTGGGATTCATTTTACTTGTTGCCTGTTTTTTTCCCTTCCATAAATAGTACTTTCCCTGCAATTTTCTCTTTATCTTTCTAGATATACTCAATCCTTTCCAATACAATGGCATATATAAATTCAAAACAAAATTAGAAATAGCAAAGGAAGAAAAATATATTCTACGCTCTTTGGGTAGTTGCGTATATACTTCCTTTTTACTTTTTTTCCACTCTTTCAGAAACGTGTTACGAATTTTGGCCGCACTCTTCATATCTTTCTTTTTCCTTATACATTGAAAATAGTATATAATGGTACTTAAGGAACGATTTACACACAACACATATTCACTTTGCTCTTTTCCTCTGAAAAAATCCATTTTCTGTTGTAGTGCTTCTGTACAATCCAAATACGCTTCTACTTCATTTTCCTGTGTAATGCTTCCCTTCCGCTTTCGATAATGATAAAAGCGATCATAATAAATACCGATACGATTTTGTTCATATAAATACTTATACGAAACAAATTCATCCTCATGAAGTTTTCCAATCGGGAAACGCAACTTTTCCCATACTGTACGCCGATATAATTTATTCCATACAACTACATACATTGCATACTGCTCTGAAAACATTTCCTTCACGACAGCATCATGATCTAATGTATAAAAATCTCTTGTCGCTGCATCCAAATAAACAATATTATCTGCTTCTTCTACTTTTTTGTATCTGCACATAGTAATATTTATATCTGGATTTCTTTCTAAAAATGCTACCATCACTTCATACATTTCCGCTTGTATATAATCGTCGCTGTCCACAAAAGAAATGTATTCTCCTGTAGCAGCCTCCAATCCAGCATTTCTTGCACTTGCTAATCCTTCATTTTTTTTATGAATCACCTTGATGCGCTTATCCTCTTTCGCATATCTGTCACAAATTTCCGGACATCTGTCATCACTACCATCGTCCACTAATATGATTTCTAAATCTTTATATGTCTGATTTTGAATTGATTGTATACAATATTCGATATATGGCTCTACACGATAAACAGGCACAATAACAGATATCATACAGATTCCTCCTCTTTTACTTCCTTAATTTACGTTTTAAGCTAAGTAGCTTCCAATAAAATTTCATATAGCATTTCATCCATGCATCAGAAACCATAAAACTATTAAAATACGCCGTTCTCTCTTTTGAAATTCCTCTTATTTTCTTCTTTTTTATTTGTTTCCAGTCTTTTATAAATAATGTACGAATTGCATTTGCTGTGTCCTTCTCCCCATGCTTTTCTGCCTTATGGTAATGATAGATCATATGCTCTAGACTTCGACTGGCACAACATGCATATTCCCACTCTTTCTTTTTCTCAAAAAACTGCATCTTTTCCTGCAATGCCATTATGTCATCCATACAACCCTTGGCATTAAATCGACTCATAATACTTCCCTGTCGCTGACGGTAAAAGTAAAACGGTTGCTCCATAAAGGCAATCTTTTTCGCCTCATATAATATCTTGTAGGTTGTGTATTGATCCTCATGTATTTTTCCAACCGGGAAACGTACCTCTTCCCACATTTTTCTTCTACATAATTTATTCCACGCAACTATGTATAACTCATAATTTTCCAAAAACATTTCCCGTACAAGCATATCATGGTCTAAAATGCGATGTTTACTTACAAAATTTAAGAAACTTTCTTCTTTATAGGAATCCTCTTCCGCCACTTTTTGAAAAGGACAAACTACTATATCTACAGCTTGCATATCATCCATAACTGCTACCATTTTCTCATACATATCAGTGGCAATATAATCATCACTGTCTACAAATGCAATATACTCTCCAGTTGCAATCTCTATCCCTGCATTTCTCGCATCAGATAAGCCACCATTCCTTTTATGTATTACTTTAATCCTGCTATCCTCTTTTGCATACGCATCACACATGGCAGGACAATTGTCGTCACTCCCATCATCTACTAATATAATTTCCAAATCTTTATATGTCTGATTCTGTATCGACCTTACACACTGGTCTAAAAACTTTTCTACCCGGAAAACCGGTACTATCACTGAAATCATACTTTCTCCTATCTCTGCAATACACTCAAACTTATTCAATCCTATCAATAATCTGCGAAATATATTCTGCATCCTGAAGCTCACCAATATTGCGACCTTGTAAAGATTCATTCACATACTTATTTTTAATGGGTACTTTGCTTGTTGCACCCATTTGAAACCATTCGTATTCCACATCCACATGTCCAATGTCCAATGCTTGATAGCCGCTCTTTGCCAAATCATATGCCAGAATTGTAGCAGTTGGCCCAAGCGCAATCAAAACTAAAGTATCTTTCTCCAACTGACATGCACGCTCTAACAATTCATTATACTTATCAAAGGCATTCGTTGCTGGCGCTAATATTCGTTGTACCGATGCTGCAGTAGAAAATAAATCATTTCCTACTCCCAACCTTGATTTTTCCCCTTCAATTAACACTACTTTTCTGTCCTGCCAAATCTTCTTTAACATGGCAAATCGCATTGCACAAGGGGATTTATCAACATAATCCATATAAGGGCGTGTCATGTTAGTATTATAATATACTTTCCCCGGTTTTAAAAAGCTCATCCATTTTTTACGGTACATTCCCATAAAACAGCCCCAAAACTCTCTTCCATAAGCATTAAACTGTTTTAAATCTCCAAACGTATCTGATAAGCAAACAATATGATTTTCTAAATCACTTTTACTAATTTCAATCAAACGTCGCTGCATCTCTTTCGATGGATTTTGAAATGTATTCTGAGGTAAATCCGCCATCCATTTAAATTCTCCATCGCCAAAACGACTGACAGACACATGATCTTTTAAAATCTTTTCATATGTTTCCTCCACGGATTTAATTTGCGGCTGTCCAATAAAAGGTTTTGTAATTTTATCTTTTCCAATCCAAACAACGCAATAAAAGAAATGTCTAACTTTTTTTATCATATTATCTGCCATATGAAACCTCCTGCTTATGCCTTTTTCCTTTTAAATTTCGCAAATATTTTTGCAAAAATGTTTTTTAAGTAAATAAATTCATCCGTCTTTCGATACATCAAGAAAAATACCACATTAGGAATTACCACTGTCAAAATGGCAAGCACTAAAAATCTCAAACCGATTTCCTTTGCTCTTGCTACAATTGTAGTTCCCACAGTGGCAGTAATCACACTCGCCGGTAAAATAGCTTTTTGTAATCCCAGACATACCGCCCCTGTAAAAAGTACCACTCCAAGATACTGTAATCCAATTCGATAATACTCCCATGTTTTTACCTCAAACAAATCACGATATACAATATGAGGACGTACAAAAGTTTCTATTAGCCCTGTAATCACCGTTCCCACATAGATACCTGGTAAACCAAGACACCTTGCTCCAATAATCGAGATACTTAGATTTGAAAATGCTGTAACCAAAGCAAGCCATTTATCCTGTTCAAAAATTCCACCTGCCACTTTAACATTATAAATAGCATTTCTATCGCCGCTTAAATAATAATTAAGCATAATCAGAAATATAGTAATCGTCAATGTTGTATATCCTTTTCCTAACCATATTACAATAAATGGTGTCATTAAAGTAAATAATACAATAGAAGCAAAACCATATATCCAGAATGTAAGAAAACGGAAGTTCTTAAAGGCTATATACTGTTTTTCTTTTCCCTCCGATGCAATTAAGTTTCCAAAACTGGCAGTTTGAGAATTCATAATAATAGTCATAAACCCATTTATATTCCGAATTAACGTATTATAATTTCCAATTAATCCAGATGTTGTTGCATTAATAACCCAGGTTATAATGATATTATCTGTTGCGTTGACACAAATAGAACCAATTCTTGAAATTACCAGTGCCTTTACATTCTTAATGATTGGTCCAATCTCTTTTTTCGATAACTTCTCTACATCTTTATCCTTCAAATATGGATATAATCGATTCATATACCAATTTGTAACCAGATTTTGTATTAACTGCACTACCGCTCCTACGCAACAATAGCATAAGAAATTCTTTGTCAAAAATAATATAACAAGTTGTCCGGTCTGACATACCAAATTGAATATCAGATTAATATTAGTAAATATATAGCTTTTTTGTTCTGCATTCGATAAGCTATATTTATAAGACACAAAATAGGAGCAGACCGTATTAAATAAATATAGAAAATAAATCAAATAAATATTTCCACCTGCACCATTGATATCTTCTGTTGAAAGCATATGAGGAATAATTGGCATAATGGCAAGACCAACCACACCAATAACTGCTGCAATCACACGATATGCCTTTTTGTAAAAATCCATATACGACTTTATTTTTGGCACATCATTATCCGCTACAAGCTTATATAGACTGTAATTCATAGCCGTACCAATTCCAAGTTCTGCAAAAGAAAGCATAGTCAATATTTCAGTGAACACACTATTGATACCATTGTTTGCTAATCCTAAATATTTAATAAAAAATGTTCGTGATACAAAGCTATAAATCATTACCACAATACGACTGAGCGTACCCCAGGCAATGTTTTTTTTCATTTTTTCTACTCTTCCTCCAGAAGACATATAACACCATCCTATCTACTTATTTTATCCATAATAATTTAAACAAAAGCGACCTATTACTTTTATCTTTTTCTTTTCTGTCTAATCTCTGTAAATAATAAAATCAAACGCACCCATTTTTTCTTTATAAGCCAGAAAACCAATTTTTGATTTCTAGTAAGAGGCTGTTTTGAAAATTCGCTTTGCAGTGGGCTTGATGCAATCTGCTCTACCACACACTTAAGTTCTTTTCGCACCTGCTTTTTAGGTGGTGCTCCCGGACGCACAAAATTTACCAGACTACCAATACACACATCCACATAACTACCTACAAACCGCATCTTTAACTGTTCATACTTTCCTTCTTCCTCTAAAAAATGTTTCAAACGCACCTGATTGTCAATTCCTTCTTGAAATTGGTTTTTTCGATAAACAGCAAGTGTCGTATTCTCCCATCGAATGTAATGATATAACGGTTCTTTTACAATGCTTATTTTTTCCAGTTTACTATATAAACGAATACAAAAGTCAAAATCCTCCGCAATATGTAATCTAGGGTCAAACTCTACTCCTACTGTTTTCCATGCTTTTCTGCTTACACAAAGTCTCCACACAGAACCAAAAATATTGGTAGAGATTCCATCTTCTGGATACACCTTTATCATCCATGGAATTAACTGTTCCCAAATTTCTTTTCTTGTAAGCACAGTACCCGTTTCCCATGGAAGCAATACCTGTTCTGTTTCATCACCATACTCAGAAAAAAAGGAACATAATACCGCCTGACTATCGCTTTCTTCCAGACTTTTTATCATTTTTTCATATGCATCTGGTTCTAAATAATCATCCACATCAAAAAATGTGAGATAATCACCAGACGCCTTATTCATTCCCAAATTTCTAGCAATGGAAACACCTTCATTTTCTTTATCAATAATTATGACCCTTGCATCTTTTTCGCTCCACTTTTTCAATTTTTGTAAGCTATAATCCGTAGAACCATCATTTACCACAATAACTTCCAAATCATACAAAGTTTGAGATAAAATCCCCTCCATTGCACGATCAATATAAGCTTCTCCATTGAACACCGGTACAATAACACTCAATGTAACCTGCTTCACACAAATGCCTCCTTTTATCCTAAAAGTCACTTTTCTGATTACTATTCAAAATCAGTTTTTTACAAATGTATCACGTAATATAACTTTATATTTAGCCAACCGAAATTTTAATACTTTTTTTCTATAATAATCAGGAGCCATTTCCTGTTTTAAGGCTTTTACCTGTTTATTTTCTTTTAACAGGTAAAGACACTGTTTCTTCTCTTGCCTCGTCATATGTCTTCTCTTTATTTCAATCTTTTCAGATACATATACTTTTAGCAGATACTCATTCACCTGATTTGCATATGTTTCGTATAATCCTTGTTCTTTATAAAAATTCTGATATCTCTCAAACAACAGTAACCGTTTTTCTAAATATCGTAAATAGCTGTTAAATTCACGCTTTCCTTCAGCCTGAATATACATAAGTGAATCCATATTATAACGGATATAATAATACAATGGCTCATCAATAACCCTGATTTTATGACAACAACCAAAGTAATGCAGATTGAAAATAAAATCTTCTCCAAAATCCATATCAGCTAAAAAACGAAGTTTTCCTATTTTTTCACGCTTAAATAATTTATTCCACAATACACCATAATGAAAAGAATACGGATTTTTCATGATACCCTTTAAAAATTGTTCTTTTTCATAAACTCCAGCATCTTCCTCTGCCTTTGAAATCCTGTCAAAATTGAGATTTTTTTCATAAAAACCACATAATACCAAATCTGCTTTACTCTCTTCCAACGCACTTACTAAAGTTTCAATCATATGTATATCTAAGTAGTCATCACTATCCACAAATTGTACATATTCCCCAGTAGCCATCTCCAGCCCCGTATTTCTTGCCATGGAAACTCCCTGATTTTTTTTATGAATTACTTTAACCCTGGAATCTTTTTTTGCATATTCTTCACAGATTTGTCCACATTGATCTGGCGAACCATCCTCCACTAAAATAATCTCTAAATCTTTATATGTTTGCTGTATAACAGAATCTACGCATACTGCTAAATATTTCTCAGCTTTATAAACAGGTATAATTACAGATACTTTCATATTATCCTCGTTTCTTTCTTGGTGTTCCTAATAGGTAAGGTTTTAAATAGTTTCCATATTTTGTATCTAGAATTTTCAAAAACAAAACAGGGAAAATGTAGCACATAACTATCGTAAAAGGTACCGTTATAATCAATGGGATACCCATGACTTTATATAATACAAGTCCTCCTCCTGATGCAAAAAATGGCTGATGAAATAAATAAATCCCATAAGAACGCTTTCCCGTATAGGAAAAAAATCCTTTTAACAGCCCTTTTAACAAAATTGCAATATGCACAAAAAGCATTAGAAGTCCTACATCTGCAATCCATTTTATCATTTCATACAGCAACGTTCCACTATATCCATTCCAACCATTAAAATTGATTGCTACAAAAAACAAATATACCAAAGAGAAGCCTTGCCAGAAAATGCTCCATAATTTTCCAGTAACTTTTGAAAAATCAAAATAGGTTCCTAGCACAAACCATAAATAGCATTTCATAATCAGATTTACAATTCCCCAATAACTGGTATTTACATATACACGTATCACTAAAAAGATGATAGCTATTATAAACAATATCCAGTTACTGTTTTTTATGTATTTCTTAATTAAATACGAAAAAATAGTTGCCAGAAATAAACCGTAAATAAACCACAAATGATATGCATATAGATTATCTCCAATCAGAGTACCATAACTCCAATCAACTATCGACTGCTTTCCATATCCTGCATTCTCCAAAATCCTATTTAGATTTGGCACACTATTTGCCATAGAAAAAATCAAATACACAAGAATGCCATAGATTACATATGGAACAAGTAATTGCTTTGCTTTCTTTTTTACAAACTCCCCTGTATTCATAGAAGCATATCGCTTTTCTGCCATACCAAATGTCCTGCCGGACAAGTAAAACATAAATGGCATATGAAAAAAGTAAATGGCAGTATAGATTGCATAACACAAAAAAGACGCATCTCGTATGGGTGTGGTCATAGAATGTCCGATTACAACTAAAAATAGTCCCAATCCCTTTGCTACGTCAATCCACTCTATCCTTTTCGCTGTGGTCATTTAACTTCCTCCATTCTCTTTTTTCTACACAGTTTACTCTTTACATACCTTTTTTCTGTTTCTTAATTTCCTTATAGTCCTCTCCGGGAAAAAGAAAATATTCAAAACAATTGTTTTCTCACAAACCCACGCAACAAAAAGTGTAATTCCAAGTCCCAATCCCCATCCAAGAACAAATTGTGGTATCTGTGAAACAATTCCCATTTTACATAACAAAATTCTCACTGCTGCAGTAACCATTGTGTGCAACAGATATATCTGAAAAGAATACTTTGCAATTATATCAAGAAATGGATTCTTTTGTTTGTCTTCACGCCCCTCAAAAAAACAAATCAACAAATAAATTGACAATACCGCCATAAAAAATTCGATTATTGAATACATCTCTCCCCACTCAAATTGGTAAAGTGATACAAAGAGTGCTATAAACCCAAGCAAAATAACCAATGAATTTTGCACCTTTTCTTTCTTTAGGGATAACTTGTCATGATGCCTACAATATAATGTTCCCAGATAAAAATACATTGCATACTGTGCAAAATAGTAATCGTAGTTTGTCAATGATAACCGATATGTATTCACAATCTTCCATGTAACCAGGAGTGCTAATACCATAAATTCATTTTTTATTAGTTTTTCTAAAATTGGTAAAAACAGAAAAATAAGCATTGTTGCCAAAAGATACCAATACTGTGCAATTGGTATTATATAAATTTTTAACAGGTCTTTTGGTGTATAAGAAAAATTGACAGATGAGCTAAATGTTACATTTATAACATAATAGGCAATTGAAAATACTATATAAGGAACACCCAAATTTACTATTTTTCTTCCTTGAAAATAAAAATAATTTCCCATGGATTTTCTACCAAACAAATAACCACTTGCAAACATAAAGGCAGGAATTTGAAAAATACCACAAAGCAACTTTAGCCCTGATAATAAACCTCCACATGGCAAACCTGCATTTTGTAATCCATAAATTACATGAAATGTCAGAACTGACAAACATGCTACTGCTTTTATGTAGTCAATCCATCTCTCCCTGTCCCTTGCTTGTTTCATCATTCTATTCCTCCAAATTCTATCTTTTATCTGAAATATCAAGAAAATTTTTCTCTTATTCTAACTGTATTTACATAATTGATAATAGTATATAAATGAACTCCACCCATTCCTGTCGTATCAAAAATTTTAGCAAGCGGTCTGGTTTAGACAAATGTCTGCACCTCTCATAAGCAGACTTAACTTCTTCCATTTGAATCCAAGCCCTTATCTGCGCTTTCTTCTCTTTTTTCGATACAGTATTTGATTGAGCCAAATGCTTCATAGAAAAACGAATTTCCTTTAAAAATGTTATGTCATTCCATTGTTTTTCGTCTTTCAAACCTAATACTTCCTTTGAAAAAGCTAATACCTTTTTATGTAATAACATAGAATTTTCAAATTTATCCCTTCTATATTGAATTGCCAGTGAATTTTCATTTTCAATACAATATTGATACCCTGCATGGTCTATTACAATTATTTTCTCACAACATCCCAAATATTGCAAATTAAATAGTAAATCTTCTCCCAACGACATACTTAAAGGAAATTTATTCACTATTTTTTCCTTCCTATACAATTTATTCCAAGGTGTATTTAGGAACCATTGATTATACAAATTAAAAAACTCCACTGAAAATGCATTCAGATTTTCAAAAATCATTGGTTGCGGCACCCTTTTTGTAACTTTTCCATTTTTATGTCTGGTATAACCGGCAATTACAAGGTCCGACTGTTCCTTTTCCATTATTTGAACCAAGCAGTCCAAATAATCATTTGTAACATAATCATCACAATCGATAAACTGGATGTATCTGCCTCGTGCTTCTTTTATTCCAAAATTCCTAGTAGCAGAAACACCTTCATTTTCTTTATCAATTATACGAATTCTTTTATTGTTTTTCTCTAATTCACGACAAATTTCCAGACTTTTATCTGTTGAGCCATCATTAATCAAAAGCAATTCATACTCCGTAAACTTCTGCTCACTGATGCTTTTAACACATCGAGTCAATGTCTTTTCTCCATTATAAATAGGTACTATAATACTAACTACCGGCTGGGTATTCTCCATTTTCTCTTTCCTCTCTTCTCTTTTCTATCCGTTGAAAACTTTCTATTACTAAGAAAATCAATAGCCAATAAAGCGTATTTTCTATACAGGTAGACGAAACCATAACAATCAGGAAAAATACCATAAGTGCAAACCCCTTTTGATTTCTTTTCGCTATGTTTATATAGGAATTTACGAAAACTACCAAACCAATAACTGTAGTCTCAATCAAAATTCGCATAATATCACAATGCAACCTATGAATATCAAAATCAATCTTTATTAACATATAATGTGTCATCCCAAGTCCAGTCATATTAGCATCCAAATCGCAAATTTGATTTAACTGATTAAAACGTCCCATGGTAAAGCCATTCAAATCCATACCAAATTGATTTTCAAACCAAGCTGCAAAACTATCCGACATAGCAGCGTAAATAAGCAATGGTGAAATAATCAATGCTGCTTTTGCAATTAATTCCACAGCTTTACTTACAGGTTTGTCCTTCAGTAAACGTTCAATAAGAATATAAATACCCATAAAAACCAAATTTAAACGTTTAAAGGATAATATATTTAAAATTGCAGCTATAATATAATGTAGTTTCTTCTTCCTTGCATAATAATACACAAAACAAATGATATAAACATCTGCCAGCCCTGATTCCCAAGGGGAATAGGAATCTGCAAAAGAAATACTCAAAAAATTTGCAACCGTAAAAGAAGACGGCTTTGCTATCAAAATAAAGTTAGCAACAAATCCCCAAAATATCAAGTTAATGTAGTAATCAAAATTATCACTGTCATCCAAATTAACTATTGCTAGTATATACAAACCAGGCATGAATATATAAAACAAATCTTTCCACATAAACAAATGATGCCCATTAAAAGGAATTGCGCAAATAGAAACCAAAGCAAATACTACCACAACCAATGCCACATATTTAAATGTATAAGTATCCCATTTTATTTTCTTAGAATCCTTTTTATATCCCACTGCATAATAAATCAATGGCATAAGACCTAATATTAAAGATAAAATCCAAAGTGCATATTTGTAATCATCATGCCAATTTCCTGTATAATCACCTACAAACCAGGAAAGTGCAAAAAGAGTAAACGTTATTTTTGTAAACTTTGCGTCCAATTTTAACATGTTTTCACACCTTTCCTAAAAATATCATATACATTCTATTTCTTACTACCGCTGCGTAAGATGCTCAATCAATTTTAAAATAATTTCTTCGTCCACAGAAGGATCAAACTTTCTTGCAAACAAGCATTTTGAATTTATTAGCTCATCATATTCCTTTACCGTCCATGTATAAGGCTTTCCTCTTCCCCAGTCAATTTTTCTAAGACAGGCAGGAATCTCCCTTGTTAATCCATTCTGATATAAACAAGCTTTTCTTTCTGAATTATTTACGACTGTCTGAATAAATACCTCATCACAACACCTTGTATGAATAAAATGTTTCTTTATCCATTCTTCACGTTCTACCACAATCTTGGCTAATTGATGTGTAATACTAAACCATTCCGGTCCTTTCTGTAACTCTATCTGTTGCCCTTTAAAACGATCCACTTTAAAAAAATCCTGTATTTTTAACGAAACTATATCAATCAAATAAAGGAAAAAATACTTTCCACGTTTATATTCTCTTCCATATTGATCTTGAAAAAAATAGTATCTCTTCACTCGTCTGATATCTCGTTCTCTAGGTTGTATTCGATCGAATGATACAAACTCTTTTCCATTTTCCTTCTGAAAAAATTCGTGTATCTCATCCTGCGTTTTTATTGGCAAATCCGCCCCTGATAACAAATGATAATACTGGTATTTTCCTTTCTTCATAGCGGCTTTTAATAAATTAATGGTACACTGTGCGATAGAGTACCCTCCCCATTTAATCTTCATTCTCGGCACAAAAAACACGCGGGAATAACGTACTTTTTTCACTATATACGCCGTATCCACATCTTTTGTATTTTTGTCAATGTGAATAAATATATCATTTCTCTCATCATCTAATAGCATCAATTCTTTTTGCAACAGTGAAAAGTTATTATGTGCCATTATTAAATAAGCATGCTTACCCATCTCTTTCACACTCCATTATCATCCTAATTCTGCTCTGATACCACTTGTCTTAAATATTCGTAACTTGACTGTCTTATTTTCTCTTTTTTGTCATTAAAGGATGAGTAATCAATTGAAGTATCTAATAATGCTTCCATCTTTGTCCATTCTCCATCCTTAAAAATTCGCTCCGACATTCCAAATTGTGCAAGCAAAGAATTTACTTTTTTTATCCTACTTGGATTCGTTAAAAATGCTGCAAAATTTCTTTGTGTAATCAATGAAAAAACAGCTCCATGGAATGTTCCTGTAAAAACAAACTGTGCATTGCGAAACATTTCTATCCATTGAAAAGGGGATACATTTGTGGTAACCGCAGAATAATATTTTGCATATTCTCCCGCTCCATATATTTTGAGATTATTTTCTTTTGCATACTTTTTTATAATTTCTATTCCTGTTTCTGGTAACTTGTCGCAAAAATACATCAAAATATATTTTTCTTTTTTCAATTTTCTTGTAAAATCATCTTCATAAACAGGGAAATCATATAGTAATGTAGGGTCTAATACACGAACAGGTCTATATCCCAATACTTTTTGTACCAATTCTTCAGATACATCATCTCTAGCTGAAATATGTGTAAACCTCTGCAACCCCTCTCTCACATATTTAGGAATCGGATGTTCCAGATCTACACTACCACAACTCGGTGCATAAGATGCAATTCGCTTTGCAGATAGTCCCACTGCAAATTTAATTGGTGATGCTGCTTTATCCTCATAATGCCACACTTCATCACTCCCAATAAGGATAACATCTAACCCTAATTGATTAATTTCCTCCGCACTTTTGACTTTTTTTGTAATATGAAGATATTCCTTTTCAGCTTTTGAAAATGTTCTTGGAATTTTAATCTTTTCTAAATACGCTGCTAAAGATTCTTTTCTCCAAAAAAAGCGAAAGCAACCGCCTATATTAATAATCTGATGTTTTCGATTCACATAGTTCACAATAACTACTTCCGCCTCTGGATAAGTTTCTTCCAGATACTGTTGTAATGCATACGTCTGTAAAAAAGCTCCGTAATTTTTTATATAATGATGCGTTATTATTCCAATTTTCATTCCGTTAACATCCTTTTTCATATAATTTAAGTGTTTTTTCAACGATAGTATCCCAATTAAAGTTATTTGCCACATATGTGGTATTCTCAGCTCGTTCCGTATCTGATTGCTCAACCAACTGCTGTAATTTTTCCCTTAAATCTTCTATATTTCCCTGTTGAAAACTAACAGCGTGTTCTCCTGCTAATTCTATATTTTCAGGGATATCACTAACAAGGCAACGTCTGCCATAAGCCATCGCTTCTAAAAGACTGATAGGCATTCCTTCCACGTCACTCGGCAATACATATAAACTACAATTGCTATATAATTCTTCCAATACATCTCCCTGCACAAAACCAGTCATAAGAATACGGTTATCCGTTTTTGCCAATTGCGTAATCTTCTGATAATATTCGGCTGAATGACTGGAACCGCCTGCAATTACCAGTTTCTTATCTGTATTACACTCCTTAAACGCTTTTATTAAATAATGTATTCCTTTCTCTGGTACAATTCTCGCCAAAAAAAGAATATAAGAATCTTTTTCCAGTCCAAATCGTTCTCTAATAATAGAAACCTCTTTTTTTTCGGGCATTGTCAATCCATTTGGTATATAAACAGTCTCTCTTCCATAAGTATCCATAAAGTATCTTTGCATATTTCTTGATAAAACAATCAATTGATCTGCCTTTTTTGCAGCCATCTTTTCACCAAACTTCAAATATTTCGTTGCAAAGCCTCCCCACTTTGCCCGTTTCCAATCCAGACCATGTATCGTTGCCACTGTACGAATGCCAAATAATTTGGGCAACCAAATCATTGCACAAGGTCCCTCTGCATGATAATGTAATACATCATATCTGCCAAAAACAGCATGTACACTAGCCAGTACAGAGTAAATCAGTGCATTCAATCCCTTTTTATCAATTGTAGGCACCTGTACGATTTTAACACCTTTGTATTCTTTTCTTTGTAGTGTAGTACAACTTTTGTCAGACACATGCTTTCCTTTTCGATTGTATGCTACAACCTGATGTCCTAATGCAGCCATTCTTGTTGTCAACTCTTCTACAACAATTTCCACGCCACCCTCTCTGGATGGAATACGCTTATGTCCCAACATTGCAATCTTCATAATTATCCTCCACTAATCTCTTCGTGCTAAATCTAAATCCTTTAATAAAGATAATTTTTGGTTGGCAAGTCTTACGTCTACAGCCATATTAAGCTGTTCTGCATCCCTATTACCAAAACGAATCGTCAGTTGATTAAAAGCACGATGAATCCATGCAATCCACACTAACGAAGGATGTCTTCTGGCATACATATACCGAAACGATAGGTCTTTACTACTCGGAAACAAAGTTTTTATCCAAATACGTCCCTTACTAACCTTCTTATCTTCTTTTCCATATACAGATTGAAATGCAATTGATGCCGCCCGTCGGTCATCTTTCTTTTTTTCTATATTTGATTTTAATATTCCGGTATAATACAACTGTTGCATCATGGATATCGCAATATTCTCGCTATAAGAATCGTCAATAAAAATTTCCTTTGTCATACCGAAATAATAGCAACCTATACTAAACAAAGTTCTACAAAATGTATCATACTTCAACTGTTTCATTTTATTCCAAAAATCGTATTTGTCAATATCCTTTATATATGTATTGATATATAATACAATATCCGTAATCGTTTTCAGGGTGCAACCATTATACGAAATATGTTTCACTAAATGAAATAACAAAAAAACTAACTGTTGCTCATAACCTAATGTAACCATATCAAGTCCGCAGGCATTAATCTGTATGCGGGTATCTTTTCTTGTCAAATCCATGCTCTCTAACAAATCAATCCGTTTTCCTGTATAATCTTCATACAAACGGCAATGAACTTCAAGCATGAGAATATTTCCATACAAGTATACAGGTACACAATCTTTTGAATGCTTTATATTCTTCTCATACCCTAGTAAAACTAATAAATTTTCCATAGCTGATAAATCTTTTGGTTCTACATAAATATCTAAATCACAGGAATTACGAAGTAATGGCTCTGGATAAAGTGTTGCTAAAATTGGACCCTTAAAGACAACCACCTTTATGCCTCTTTTTTCTGCTTCCTGTAATAATTGTGCTAATAAATCATAACATTGTAGTTTTTTCATTCCAGTCTGCATACTAAAACTTTTTAACCAATTCATTTTTTCTGCATCTGGTCGTTTCTCTAATGGTAGTTCTTCTATCTTTTTATATAATAAAGTAAGAATCTCCCCAGCTCCTGCTGCTACAAAAATGTTATCCCAATTATTTTCTTCTGTAGGAACTGGTGGCGTCTCATTATACAAAACGCTCTTTAATAAACAAAGCAAATATCTCACATCTGCATTCATAAATTTTCTCACCCCTATACTTGATTCTATTTTTTCTGACCCTTTTTATTTTTCTTTTCTACTTTTCTTTCTTCTGCCTTTTTTTCTTTTGATTTTTCTTGTTTTTGACTTTTTCCAATCTTTTTCTTTATTTTTTCTAAAAGTGTTTTCTTATGTTTTTCTGTATAGTATCCTGCATTTCTCATATAATCCTTATAACCATACCGATCTACACAATTGACAACAACACCAAGTAAAATTCCCCCATATTTTTGAAAAGTCTCATAACTTTCTATTATCTGCTTTTTGTATGTCTTATACGGTGCTGCTACAAGAATAATCTGATCGGAATAATTTAAAACTGCAGTAGCATCTGCTGATGCCCCCATAGAAGGAACATCTACCAATATCACATCATATTCCTTCTTAATAATTTCAAACAATCCTTTCATTTTGGCAGAACACAAAAGCTGCACCGGATCTATCGCAATCCCCCCAGATACGAAATCCATATGCTTTATCGTTGTTTCATATATGCTCTCTTCTAATGCACATTCATCCATCAAATATTTTGCCAACGTATGCTCACAATCTTTTCCAACAAACTTCTTTTCTCTTTCTTTTCTCATATCTGCATCTAAAAGCAGTACATGCTTACCAGATTTTGCCAATCCTGCTGCTAGATATAAAGCTGCACTGCTTGTTCCGACAGAAGGATCTGTTCCACAAATTAGGAACGTAGAACATTTTTGTTCACTAATAACGCCATTTTCCTGTTGTTTTTCTTTCCATTGCTGTATATTATGCTGATGTTGTAAATACATTTTTACTACAACTTTGTCATATGCATCTGCCACCTGCTTGTTCTCTGGTAGAGAAACCGTTAGAATTGTTTTTTTATCCATTCTGATTTCCTCCTTGCTCTTCCTGCTCCGGTATCACACCCAGAAGTTCAATCGTTCCATCCAGAGTACATTCTCCATAATCCTGCACCTTAGCTGAAAATATAGTGCGAAGTACCACAATTACACAAACCAAAAAGAAACCTACTCCAGTATAAATAATCAATGTTAATTTTCGATTTGTTGCATCTCCACTATAATACGTGGCATGATCTGCCTTTTCAAACACCTGTACATTCTCTAATCCAGTTAAATTTTTATACTCTACCACGAAGGCTTCCGCCACCGCATTAGCCACATTTACTGCAATATTTTTATCATTGGAATATGTAGATACATATAAAAAATTTCCACTAGTAGATATATTATACATTGACTGTATATTTTCTTCTGTAATCCAATCAATATCCAACATTGCCACAGCCCTTTTTGCTACATTAGAACTTCCAACTACTTCAGAAAACTCATCAATTCCTGTCTTTTGACTACTTGAAGCTGCACCCTCCTCTGAACCATAATTAAGCATACTATATGCCGATGCTGTTGCTGAATAATTTCCTATTTCCTCCACATCCAACATCATATATATGCCAACTAAAAAACTTAAAAGAACGATTAATGCAATCAGTTTCTTTTTTTTCCATAGTTCGTAAAAACAGCGCTTAATATTTATCTTCATCTCCATAACTAGCATTCCTCCTTTATCTATCTTTACATACTGCATTAAGTCGTATTTCAAACTATCACACATCAATTACTCTTTTTTTTCCAATCTCTAATAATGCTTACGCACACTCCAACAATAGCCAATAAAACAATTACCTTCATAATATTTTTTTTCATTTTATTATCTGTTTGCATCTGGGTATTGTCGTCCGTATCCTCTACCACCTTATCTGCTGCCATTACATTTACAGTTTCATTGCAAACTTCTTTTGTAATCGTTTTTCCTTCTGCATCTTTGTAAGATAAGGTCAGTTCCACCGGCTGCTCTCCCGTTTTTGTAAAAGTAACATACATATCTTTATATTTAGAGATACCTGCTTCTATATTTCCAAGTTCCACAGAAGTTCCCTCATCCTCTATGTTTCCATCTATATTGATTACTGCATCTTTTAATGTTATGTCACTACCATTAGCATAACTTACACTGATTAATGTCTTTGCTCCTACTTTCGCACTATCCGTAACAGATACATTATTTATTTCCAATTCACCTGTATTTTTTATCGGTATATATACCGCTGCCTGATTGGATTTATCTTCTTCTTTTGAAGCTTCATATTCCATTTTTAATATTACTTCTGCCTTTTCTGCATCAACAGTAGTCGGTACATCTACCTTAAAAACCACCTCTACCGTTTGACCTGCCGCAAGCATATCTACATATTTTTGATTACTTTCCCCATATACAGGCGTAATTCCGCTGGTAGAACTCATTTGAATATAAATATTTTTCATATTAACGTTTCCACCTATATTTTTCAATTTGAAAGCAATCGTTGCAGTAGAACCCGGAGTAAAATCCCCCTTTTCAATATTATAAGAATCTATAACAATACGATTGCCTGCTGCATATGCAGTCGTATGAGAAGGGTAGAACCTGCTTCCACCAAATACACTTACCATAAATAACAAAACTATAAATATGCCTATTTTTCTTTCTTTTTTCCTAAGTATATATAAATTCATAAATCCTCTGTCCTTTCACCCGTGAATATATTAACAATAGCAGAACAGTCTCCTTCTAAAGGAACCAACTTTCTTTATAGCCTAACTGCATCTGCATATTCATCATTCTATTATAATATAAAAAATGCCATGGTGCAAAATTAATTTCTAAACTTTGCGACCATGGCAAACTCTTCACCAGTTCCACCGGTTACATAAAAAGAACCACATCTAAGCCACGCATGTGCAATCATCTGCTCTCCATCTTCCACTCCTACACCTAAATATAGTGTAGTTTTTACATTTCTTCGTTTTAGTATTCTTCTAGCCGCCAACGCTCTCACAAAGCATTTACTATCCCATGGTGTCTTATCCGCAATTCGATTCACCTCATAGGAAACCCTCGTTGCCCAATAATAATCACGTCTTTGCACCTCCATAGGACTTTCCCCATCACGAACCCCTAAATGTTTTTCCAAAAATCTCATTGGAATATGAAATATCACAAATCGATACCACATACAAAAAAACCAAGCTTCCAGTGTAATCTTACGATTTTTATTGTATTTTATGTATTTAACTAGATTCATACAAATCCCTCTATAAATTCCAATTCTTCTAATTGTTCCAAAAATTTAATTGTAGAACTCACACATTGTTCTTCTTCTACTTCATATTCCTGCAATAATTTTTCAATTATGGCTGATACTTTTACCTCATCTTCAAGCATTTCCCATATATCATTTCCAACCCCCTTAAGCATAAAATATTTTCCATGTGCAAAGTCTACCATAACTTTTTCCCCCGCCAACTCTGTCACATTTGGCATATTTTTAATCCTAACACTTCCCTCTCTCTTAATCATTCCATCATCTTCCTTTCAAAATCAATTGCTCAATTCTTTTTATCTCTAAACCCTTATGTTTATTCTACGTTCTTCTCCTACTCTTTATTATACTTTTTTTTGGAATAATTGCAAGAAAAATGTAAAGATTCTCCAAAAAGTAATTAAATCATTAAAACTTTTTTGCTAGAAATAATATTTTCAGCAAACAAATCATATCTTCTTTCCACAATAATTGTACAAAGAAAGACCACAACATAAAATGCTGCGGTCCTTTGTGTCAGTCCTATGTTATTTGTAGTTATTTAACAATAACTTCTCCAGATGGAGTAGGCTTAGAGTCTTCACCACTGCAGAAACCTGCCCAGTAATTACCATTCTGATCTACTCTAATCTCATCATATTTCTCACAAATATGTTTTCCCTGTGCTGTACAACTCATATCCAATGAAACCACCTCAGGATTATTCCACTTCTTCATTTCAATTCCTCCTATTCATCTTTTCTTCTTCTATAGAGTAACACTCTTTTATTATTTTGTAAACCTTTCTAACAATTTTGTAACATTGTTACTATCCATGCCACAATCTGATCAGAATAAAATCCCTCTACAGGCCGAACTACCTGATAAACCGGAATCTGCTGTGCCACTTCATAAACAATTCTATGCATTTTTTCTGTAATTCCCATTACATCAAGCATAAACCCTTGAAATACATTTCGATAAATCAATTTTACTTTTTCAATTCCAGTTACTTCTCTAAATTGCAGCTCCTTACCATAAGTCAGCGTCAATTCTACAACCATTCCCAAAGGCATGTCATCAACACAATAGCCTTTTTTCAAAAACATGGCATATTTATCTTTCTCTGGATTGATATAAGTCAACTCATCTAAATTAAGCCCCTGGCGAAGTGCCGCGTCCCTACATAATCTCTGTACAGGAAACGCGGGAGATACCATCACTTTTCCATCTTCTAATTTCAAAGGTGTAATATCATCAGAAACAAATTTTCCTCCCTGCTGCCTTAACAGCATACTTGTCGTTGATTTTCCTGCTCCTGATCCACCAAGTAGCACAACTGCCTTTCCACCAACCTCTACAGTTCCACTGTGCATTGGAAGCACTTCTCTTTGAAACATAAGTAAGGAAAACGCTGAACCTAATAAATGATAGTTTCGAATTAACGTCGTCATCTGGTCACTTTCTTTCCATATTACAATATGTTTTCCCTGTTCAATATAATACATCCCTATATTTCGCATATAAAACCAAGCTATTTTACGATCGACTCTGCAAGTTTCCCCTTTCATCAGAGCATCTTTTACATCAGCAGGAGGAAGCCCCAACTCGACAAATACATCACACTCTTGCGCTTTAACTTCTGCGGCCTCCTGTATCTCAAATACACTTTTCACTACATAACCAAAAATTTTATAATATTTCATACACACTCCCCCATATATTATCATCCTTATCTTTTTTCCAAAAAAATTGATAATGAACATACATTGAGCAATAATGCATACAGCGAAAATTCATCCTTCCGTTCTTCCATATGTTCATATTTGTGCAATAGAACTTCCAACTTTTGTTTATCTACATAGGAGAATAATTGCTCATTTTTACATAACTTGTCAATTTGTTCCTTATTTTTCTCTCTATTTCGCTTCATTCGTTCCATAAAATCCGCGCTTTGTTCTCCTCTATGATGAAGCATGCCTGTAATTTTATCTGGAATAATTCCCTGCATATATTCTCTTGAAAGTCTGCGCTCTACTCCATTATGAACAAAACACTCAATTGGAAGGCTAAGACAAAGCTCTATCATCCTTTTATCTTTTGTTGGATCTCTCACTAACACTCCGTGTATCAGCGAAAAACGAGTATCATAAAGTCCCAGTTGTGCAAAATTGATGTAATCGAACATAAAATTGCGCATCTGTACTTCACTATCCAACATTCCCCCTCCAGAGTTATGAACCATAGCATTAATAGCATTATTTATTTCATATTTCTGAATTAAATCATTATACAATATAGTTCTATCCACATAATCTTCATTTTGATGATTTTGTATCCATTCTTTAAATAATGCCTTTATAATCTTCTTTTCAGGCACTCCCATCGTCTTTGAAAATGCTTTTTTCTCTTTTCCCGCTCTAAGAAAATGGAAATGTTTCATCTGATAAAACAAATTCGTTAATATTTTTCCATAGGAAACTGTCGCATTACCGTTTTGCCCTTTTAATAAAATGTAACATTCCTGTTCCCGACACTTTTTATAAATCTCGTCAATCCACATAACATTGGGTGCAGATTTCGTAGGAATCTCTAATAAAGGGGTCAGTTTTTCTAATTTTGTCAATCCATCCATTCCTACACAAGGCACTAAATTAATCTGAAAATTAGAATGTTTTTTCTTGATTTCTTCTGCTCCCCAAGCTTCATTAGCAATAGAATAATTATCTTTACTCTGAAACTCCCCATCCGGAACCGAAGTATATCCATATAGCTTTTTTCCCTCTTTGTTCAGTCTTTTTGCCGCAATGCATGCCACTCCAGTAGAATCTAATCCACTACTAACCATTATTCCTGTATTTTTTCTGGAACGTAGCACATCTCTTACGCATTGTTCATATGTAGAAAGAAAAATTTCCCTGCACCGTGTATCATCAAAAGGTAATTTTTCTTTTTTACCCAATGGTTCCCAATATACCTTTTTCTCCCACTCGTGCTCAGATACTCTCAGATATGTCCCTGCTTCCAGTTGGAATATCCCCTCATATGGAGTAATCTCCCTAAATATCTCCATATCTGGTGAAATTGTTGCCTCGCACGCTGTAATCCACTTTTCATTATATCTTATATGAGGAAATACTTTTAGAATTGAAGAAAAAGTTGTAGCAAAAGCAAAACCTTCTTTTCCATTGTAATAATTTACCGCTCTGCTACCTGTATGGTCTGTATACAAAAATAAAATATTTTTCTGTATATCATAAATAGCAATTGCAAATACTCCACGAAGTAATTTTACAAATTCCTCCCCCCACTTTGAGTATGCCAAATATACCAGTTCACCATCTGCCACACCAGGATTATTGACACCTAATTGACGCATTAGCTCTGCACGATTATCCAAAACAACATCGGCTGTCATAAGGATTCCCTGTCTCTCATCTTTTAATGGCAATACTTCGCGTTCTGCTTCTTGTGTAAAATGCTGGATACCACATCCAAATTCAGCAATTCCCATCTCCTCTATATTATAACGATCAATTTTATATGGATACAATGCTGATTCCATCTTTTTTATTTGTGATTCATATTCCAAGTTTCCCCAATGGCACATTCCATACACAGCAGACATTTTCATTCCCCCATAAGTTTACATATTCCCTGCCGCTTAAAGCAAACGGGCATGTATTTTTCTTAAAAACTAAAATAACTATAATCCTTTTTATTATAATTTTTGCAAAAACAATTGTCAATGAAAACCAAAATAATATATAATAAAACAAGAAGTACCATATTTTATTTTTAAGGGGCGGGTTGTATGAAACAAAAGATTTTATTAGTTGATGATGATACAGAAGTTTTAGAGATGAACAAGTCTTATTTTGAAGATGCTGGATATTTGGTGGCAATTGCAGCTTCCACCAAAGAAGCAATGCGGTATATAAAAAATAATACTTTCTCCTGTATTATTCTAGATGTTATGTTGCCTGAAACAGATGGATTTACTTTCTGTAAAACCATCCGCAGTTTTTCTGATGTTCCTATTATCTTTTTATCCGGAAAGGTTACGGAAGAAGACCGAATCACCGGACTATTATCCGGTGCAGATGATTATATGACAAAACCATACAGTTTAAGAGAACTTGCAGCACGTATTGAAGTAAATATCAGAAGAAGCCAGCAGATGAAATCAAAAAATACTAATTCTTCTATCTTAGAATTTCCTCCACTTTGCATCCATCTGCTTTCCCACAAAGTTACCTGGCAAGAAACAGATATACCACTGTCTAATAAGGAATTTGATTTACTTTCATTTTTGGCTCAAAATGCTGGTAACACTTGTACTTTTGAAGAAATCGGAAAAGCAGTATGGGGTTCCTATTTCGACAGTGACAGACGCTCTATCATGGTTAATGTAAGTCGTCTTCGAAAAAAATTAGAAACTTATACAGGGTGCTCTGAGTTGATTGAAAGCGTATGGTCTAAAGGATATTGTTTTAAATTCAAATAAACTATATCCATCTTTAGGTTATACATGGGCATTTTTTACAATACTTTCACAAAACAAATTCCTGTCAAAACTTATTCTTCATAAAGAAAAGATAGGATAGAAAGGATATAATTTATGAATAAAAAAAAATTTGAAAAACCAGATTTATCTGTAGAAGAATTATCCGCAGAATTAGTAATTGCTAATCTGGAACTTTCCAAAGCACATAAACGCCTTTTAGAAGAGGAAAATGCACGAACACAAATGTTTTCCAATATCTCACATGATTTACGTTCTCCTATCACTGCAATAAAAAATGCGGTAGAAATGTTAAATACTATGAATTCTTATCCAGTAGAGAAAGTATCTCCCCTTCTTAAAATAATCAATAATCGGGTTTCTGTCCTGGAACAACTGATTAATGATATTTTCTTACTTGTTTCACTGGATAATCATTATCTAAATATGAATATAGAACAACTTCCTATTGGATTTTTTTTGGAAGACTTTTTCTTTTCCAGACAGGCAGATGAATGTTACGCTTCCAGAAAACTATTACTAGAAGTACCTGAAAATCTTAGTGTCTGCGTTGCTGCAGATTCCCATCAATTAACCCGAGTATTAGATAATCTTTTTAGCAATGCGTTAAAATATTCCAAAGATAATGATAGCATTTGTCTGAAAGCCAAACAGGAGGAAACACAAATTGTTATATCCGTAACAGATACTGGCATAGGAATTGCACCTGAGCATATAGATAAAATTTTTGATCGCTGCTATATTGTTGAACAGGCTCGCACTCCTGGTACATCCTCTACCGGTTTGGGTCTTTCTATATGCCAGGCAATTGTAGAAACCTTTTCTGGAAAAATATGGTGCGAAAGTATCCCAGGCAAAGGAAGTACCTTTTCCTTTTCGCTTCCGTTAGTTTCGTAAAAAACAAGGTCACTCCACTTGTCCAATCCTTTACCCCCAGTGAACTTGTTTCCTTGTAAATTATATTGTACATATTAATTAAATTATTCTTATTTAGGAGGTTATTTTTTGTTCGATAAATATAAAAATTTCTACAATGATAGAGAAAATCAAAAAAATTATGCAAAATGGCTTTTTTCCTACACAAAGCCCTATATCCCATCACTATCTTTAATGTTACTCTTTCAAATTGCTGCAAGTCTGTTAAGCCTAGGCATGTCCTTAATCAGTAAAAATATTATTGATCGTGCTACTGCCGGCAAAGGAATCGCATACAGTATCGCAGCTTTTGTTACTGTGTTAATCGTTTCACAAACAATCACTATCCTTACTTCTCTGGTATCTGTTGTCATCAGCGAAAAATTTTCCTTTGGAATCCGGAGAAATGTATATGAAAAGATTTTACATACAAACTGGCTTTCAGTCAGCAAATACCACACAGGTGATCTTATGACTCGACTTACCAGTGATACAGACGCCGTTGCCAGTGGTATCTCAGGAACCATCCCCTCCATTATTATTTTGATTGTGCAATTGACTTCCAGTTTTATTACTTTGTTTGTGTTTGATCGTTTTCTTGCACTTTCTTCTCTTTTAATCGCACCTATCGCATTTCTTGCCAGCGTTATTTTAGGAAAACGTTTAAAAAAATTACAAGTAAAAGTACAGGAATCCGAATCCAAATACCGTTCTTTCATTCACGAAAGTCTTAGCAACATTATGATTATAAAATCTTTCTGCGACGAGGAATATTCATCTGAGCATTTATATGAGTTACGAAACGAACGCTTATATTGGATTTTGAAGAAAAACCGCATGAGTCTTGCCACTTCAAGCGCCATTAATGTAGGATTCCAGTTTGCCTATATTCTGGCATTTACTTGGGGTGCTTTAGGAATTTCAAAAGGAAGCATTACTTACGGAACTATGTCGCTCTTTCTTTCTTTGGTTGGACAAGTACAATCACCTCTAATTTCATTGGCACAAACGATTCCAAAAATTGTATCGATTCTTGCCAGTGCCGGTCGTATTATTGAAATTCAGAATTTACCATCCGAGGAGCGTCCGAAGCAAACAATTGAACAAATTTCTATCGGTGCCGACCTGGATCACATCACGTTTGGGTATAATGAAGATCCCATCTTTGATGATACTTCCTTACACATCGAACCCGGTGAATTTGTTGCTATTGTTGGTGAATCCGGCATTGGAAAAACAACACTCATTCGACTAATTATGTCTTTTTTAAACAGTGATGCCGGATCCATTTCTTTTTTTAACAGCATGGGACAAACAGAGAAATCCACTGCAACTTCCCGTCATTTCATTTCCTATGTTCCTCAGGGAAATACATTGTTCAGCGGAACAATTGCAGATAATGTACGAATGGGAAACCGCAATGCTACAGAAGAAGAAATCATTACCGCATTAAAGGCGTCCAGTGCTTACGACTTTGTACAGAATTTACCAGATGGTATGAATACTTTCATCGGAGAAAAAGGACATGGAGTATCCGAAGGACAGGCACAACGTATCTCTCTCGCAAGAGCCTTAGTTCGTAATGCTCCTTTTTTGGTTTTGGACGAAGCCACTGCATCATTAGATGAAAAAACAGAACTGCGCGTCCTAGAAGGCATTCGCTCCCTGACACCAAAACCAACTTGTATTTTAATCACCCATCGTCGCTCCGTATTAAATTATTGTGATAAGGAAATCAAAATTGAGGACAAGAAAATTAAGGAAATTCCACTAGGCGGAATGTAATAATTATAAGGCATAGATTGTGAAAGTACATGTACGCAAAACAATCTATGCTGTTTTTCGCACTATCTATCCCTGCCCAAATGATGCCATCTACGCAATGCTACAACGATCATTTAACCAGCTCCATCCCTCTTGATGAATACAATGCTGACAGTTTACGCATGACCAATCTGCTGCATATCGATTTTTTTCTTTTGGACAAATTTGTTCTGCGTCTTTCTTACGCATGCTTCTTCCCTCCTGTTTCTTTTCTCTCTCAACAAGAATTGTTTCTTCATATTGTTTCATATGTTATATCCACCCTTCATTTACAATACCTTATTTTTATTCGTATCCTAGTTTATCATCTTTCATGATTATTTCAATACAAATATTCACACTTTAACAACTTTGTAATGATATTTAAAAATTTCTTATCTCTTTGTTGCACAATGGTAACATTCTATTTTTTATCGTAAAAATCATCCATTTCACAAGATTAAGGTATTTTGTATCACAAAACCTACAGACAAAAAAAGGACATCACACATACGTGCAATGTCCTTTCTTTAACGCTAAAAAGCACCCTTTCTACAAAATACCTGCCATACGGTCTTTAATAGAATCTGTATATCTAATAACACATTCCAACGGTCAATATATTGCGTATCCAACTCTACAATTTCGTCAAAATCCGTAACAGAACTGCGCCCACTAACCTGCCACATTCCAGTAATTCCAGGTTTTATACTCATTCTTCTCCAATGTCCTCTTTCATAAAGCTCAACCTCATCTACTGTAGGTGGTCTGGTACCTACCAAACTCATTTCACCTCGCAACACATTGAAAAATTGTGGTAATTCATCAATACTTGTTTTTCGCAAAATTCCACCAACTCTAGTGATGCGAGGATCATTCTGCATTTTGAACATAAACTGACTTTCCATTTCATTTTGTTCCATCAATTCCTGCTTTTTTGCCTCTGCATCAACACACATACTGCGGAATTTAAACATATAAAAATGTCTTCCATTTAATCCCACACGCTCCTGCTTAAAAATAACAGAACCAGGAGAATCTAGCTTTATTGCAATAGCTGCAATTAACATAATCGGAGAAGACAAGATAATTCCAACTAGACTTCCAATAATATCTATCAAACGTTTCAAAAAACGTTCTGTAGCATTTAATGAAACTGTATGGTATGTCAAAATCGGATATGTTCCCACACTGCTAACATAGGTTTGTGCCGCACCTGCATGGAACGCATTCATAATAATACGAACAGTCACTCCCATCTCCATACACATATTCAAGTATGGTTGTATATCAATCTGATTACTTTTCCTCTGCATAATATACATCTGATCAATACCATAAGAATGTATTAAATGTTCCAATTCACTAAGTTTTCCAATATATTCTTCCTCATTGTAATCCTCATCACTCACACTAACATAACCAACTAATTCCATCTCAAGGTTACTCTGTCTTACAAATCGTTCAAATCTACGAAAACGTTCTGGTTTTCCTATAATTAACGTTCTAGGTGCATGAGCAAAATGTTTCATCAGATAATATCGAACAAAAAACGCATTTCCCAATAAAAAAATGTAAGATATAGATAAATACATAATATAAAAGTGCTGATCTACAGCAGCTCTTCCCACATAAAATAACAAGGTCGAAGTAACACTGGCTGAAATCAGAAATGACTTAGAAACTCGTTTTATAATTCGGTCTACATAAAAGAAAGTGGTGACATTATATAATCTTGATTCTTTATTTGCTAAAATGAATATTAACAAAAATGCCAGACAAATCAAAAAATAATCTCGCTGCATAAAAATAGAGCCTATACCAGAAAATAATCCTGCTATAAAAAATGAAATTATGCCAAAGATACAATCAGAAGCAATATATACTAAATTTGTACTTGCATCGCGATTAAATCTCCCCATCCTACATCAACCTCTCTATTTCTCCCTACTTATAGTAAACAATCTATCTTACTAGGAAGAAATTACTTTTATCCGATTTAGTATATCATTTATTTCGACTTAAAGCAAGTTTTAGGGACAATTTAATCAAAAAAATGTACTCATTCAAGAACTAGGATTATATATTCTATTCATTCTGTATACATAAAACTTAACGCCAAATATAGCTTTATCGATTTAGCTTAGATATTTCCTCATGTTTTTTAAAGCATTTTTTTCCAAACGAGACACTTGTGCTTGAGAAATATGCACTTCTTTTGCCACCTCCATCTGCGTCTTCCCCTGAAAAAAGCGCATTGCTATAATATCATATTCTCTTTGATTTAATTGCTCCAACGCTTCTTTAACCGATATATCCTGCACCCACTTCTCTTCTTTATTCTTTTTATCACTAATTTGATCCATAATATACAATGTGTCTCCACCTTCCGTATATACAGGTTCATAAAGAGACACCGGGCTTTGTACAGCATCCATAGCATACACAATATCCTCACTTTTAACACCTAGTTCTTTTGCAATTTCCTGTATAGTTGGTTCCCGGTCTGATTGCTTCATCATAGCCTCTTTTGTATAAATTGCTTTATATGCAATATCCCGCAGGGATCGGCTTACGCGAATACTATTATTGTCTCTTAGATACCTCCTAATCTCCCCTATAATCATAGGCACCGCATATGTGCTAAATTTCACTCCCTGCGTTACATCGAAGTTGTCTACCGCTTTCATAAGCCCAATACAACCAATTTGAAATAAATCATCTACATTTTCGTTGTTATTTGAAAAACGTTGTATAATACTTAATACCAATCTAAGATTTCCCTTAATATACGTTTCTCTTGCAACTTTATCTCCCTTTAATATCCTTTCAAATAATTCCTCCTTCTCCTGATTTTTTAATAAAGGTAACTTTGATGTATTTACTCCACATATTTCCACTTTATATGACGCCATGGCAATCTTCCTCCATTTTCCTTTTGAAATAGGATTGCCATTTTTTCTTTTTTTATGCCTCCATTCGCAACATTTCTCGGCGTAATCGTTTCATAATCTTTTTTTCCAGACGTGAAATATAAGACTGTGAAATGCCAAGCATATCTGCCACTTCTTTTTGTGTTTTTTCATAGCCTTCACTATTGTTTAGTCCAAAACGCATTTCTATAATAGAACGCTCCCTGTCTGTCAATTTTTCCAGTGCCTTAGCTAACAGACTCTTGTCCACTTCACTCTCAATATTCTGCGAAATCAAATTTTCGTCCGTACCCAATATATCCGATAAAAGTAATTCATTTCCATCCCAATCTACATTTAAAGGTTCATCAATAGAAACTTCCAATTTTGTTTTATTATTTCTACGCAAATACATCAAAATTTCATTTTCAATGCAACGAGAAGCGTATGTAGCAAGTTTAATATTTTTCTCGATATTAAAGGTATTAATAGCTTTAATCAGTCCAATCGTCCCAATAGAAATCAAATCCTCTACATCTACACCTGTATTATCAAATTTTTTTGAAATATAAACTACAAGACGCAAATTATGTTCTACCAGCGTTGCTCTTGCTCTCTGACTTTCCTCCGTATTTTCCATAAGTGCTAAAACGCATGCTCTTTCTTCTTCCGGTTCCAAAGGAGAAGGTAGTACCTCTGCACCCCCTATATAATGTAAATCTCCTCTCTGCGGAAATAATACATTCCGAAAATCCGGAAGCATACGAAACTGAAATTTATGTTGCATTGACACTTTTAATAGCATTTTATTCCTCCATTTACAAAATCTACTCAATATAACTACTATGTAATATCATCTGATATTCTTCTTGGACCGATATTTTTTCCTTACAAAATGCCACTAATGCATTGGAATAATCCACACAAGATTTTCCTTGCTGTAGCCGTAAATGTTCAAAATACATTCCAGGCATAAGCCCTTCTTGCTTTCCCACACTACAAAATGGTATCCATATAATCCTTTCCTTACATACTGCACAATTTACTCCATATCGCAATAAATTTTCCTGTTTCCCATATTCCTCCTCATCAAAAAAGGGACGCAAAAAGCTGTGTTCCGTTACCACTACTGGTTGCTTTGTCCATGGATGATATAAACAATTTCCAGTGTCCAGAAGTCCAATCCCTTTTTGAATCACTCCATTTTTTTCTAATTCAATTGGTATATATTGTTTTCCATTATGTATTGTTTTCTCAAGAAAAAGTCTACAAAAAGGGGCAAGAAGCAATAATAGAACTGATTTTATACACAATGCTGGAAACGAAAGCACTACATTAATTCGACCAACTTTTTTTATCGTTGTCACACTACTAATTCCTGTCATCATAATACCAGCATAAAGGATTGTTCCTAAAAAAAATTTTAAAACTAAACTCTTATATTCTCCACTCTTCATTTTTCCATATACAATCCACAACATAAGAAAAATAATTCCAAACATTGAAAAAAGTTGCAATAAAAGACTGATGTAAAAATATTTTTTTAATATAGTACAGAGATATAGTTGCGTTATAACCGCGCCAAGACTACCGCATAATCCACCTAAAAATATGCGAATATATTTGCTCGTCTTACCAGTAAGCAATCGTAACCATATAAGCAAGGTTTCACTAATGATAAAATTTGTCAAGAAAAATACATCCAAATATATAATTTCTTTCATTGTCACCTCCATTTATCTCAACTGACCTAATTGTAACTTGTAAATTTTGCAAATTTTGTCATAATATAGAAGTTCTTAAGTGAAACTTTTCGACCTAATTCGTTGTTTTTTTACTTTAAACCACCTCTCTTATTTCCTATAAATAAAAAAAGACTACACTATATTTCTATAATGTAGTCTTTCATTTATTTATTGCTCTTTTTTATTTCTTTGTGCTTTTTCTCTGTAAGAAATCAGGTATCTTAATTCCACCACCATTGTCCATACCAGAAGACATACCTGATGTGTCATTGATACGTTGTGTTTCATAAGTTGATCTTGAAATATTAGACTGTGGTCTGCTAATTGCCTGTGGTCTTGCTATCTGTACTGGCTTTACAGGACTCACAGGTCTTGCTGTCTGTACTGACTTTACAGACGATTGTGTATTGAAATTCGTCTTCATTGCATTATTCATCAATGTACTTGCAGAACGAGCCTGTGGTGCATCACCTTCCTCTAATCCTGTAGCAATTACAGTAATTACAGCAGAATCAGGAGCTGTATCATCATACATAGCACCAAAAATAATATTCGCTTCTTCGCCAGCTAACTCCTCAACATATGTAGCTGCCTCATTTGCTTCAATCAAACTGATATCACCTGAAATATTGATAATTACATCAGATGCCCCCTCAATTGTTGTCTCCAAAAGTGGACTTGTAATCGCCTGCTTAACGGCATCTACACACTTTTCATCTCCTTTACCAATACCAATACCAATATGTGCAATTCCCTTATTTGACATAACGGTACTAATATCTGCAAAGTCCAAGTTAATTAATCCAGGTACATTAATCAAATCTGTAATTCCCTGCACACCTTGCTGTAATACTTCATCAGCTTTGCGTAATGCATCTGGCATTGTTGTTCTTCTATCCACGATTTCTAATAATTTGTCATTCGGTATCACAATAAGAGTATCCACGCTTGCTTTCAATTTCTCAATACCACCAATGGCATTGTTCATACGAGTCTTTGCTTCAAAACGGAAAGGTTTTGTAACAATTCCTACAGTTAAAATACCTAACTCTTTCGAAATTTGTGCAACAACCGGAGCTGCACCTGTTCCAGTTCCTCCACCCATTCCACAGGTGACAAAAACCATATCTGCCCCACGAATAATGTCGGTCAGTTCTTCGCGACTCTCTTCCGCAGCCTTTTCCCCAACTTCAGGCTGTGCTCCTGCTCCAAGTCCTTTTGTTAATTTTTCACCAATCTGTACGCATGTTGGTGCCTTACATGTTTGCAAATGCTGTCTATCTGTATTCACACAAACAAAATCAACACCAATAATATTCTCTTCGATCATTCTATTTACAGCGTTATTTCCTGCTCCACCAACACCAACAACTACAATCTTTGCTGCCGCATCAGCCTCATTCGTTCTTATTTCAAGCAAGGTTGTCTCCTCCTTTATATATATACTTACTCATATTATGACTATCTTAGTCCTACCATATATGATACTTTTTTTTGGGGAAATAATCAAGTTTTTTTTGCATGTTTTATAAACTTTCTTCATTTTTTTGTAACATATAATAAAAATTTTTACTGTACTTATTATTTTACACGACACAGCCATCCTCAAAACACACCTTCTGGGCTTTTTCGAATCTACGATACTCTCACCTAAACTTCATATATTTTATTCATCCACCTTAAATATAATCTGCTCCTGCCCCTCTTCAAAATACTCCATATCTAAAACACCCTTTAATTTCTTTTTCTTTGCCTTTGGCAATAATTTTGAAAGTTCCGCAATCTGTTCTTCGTAATCATTTCTTTTTCCTAAATTAACTCTAATTTTCCCTATATACAACATAACTTTTTTCTTGTTGTCAAATACAATTTTATCTATTTGTACGTCATACTTTGAGATTAGCTGGGAAATCCCTGCAATACGCTCAAAAATATCTTTTTCCTCTTTTTCTACTTCTAATTGTTCATTTAAATTCATTTTTTTAAAATTAATTCCCTCGATCAACGGAATTGCTTTTTGCTTCTTGGTTGTACTCTCTACTACTACACCATCTTGGTCAAAATAAATATATTCTCCCATATATTTAATGCACCCCACCACACTCTTTTCTTTTACATAAATAATAACCCTGTTAATTCCTTTTACTTCTACAGAAATACTATTTACAAATGGAAGTTGTTTCCCTTTTCCTGTGGCATATGTATAATATAATCCAAACGTATTTTTTGTAATTTCACTGTCCATAATCTGTTTTTCAATTTCTTCTTGGGTATAATATTCACATCCCACAACTTTTACATACTTAATTCTTCCTAAAAATCCCACTCCTATAATAACAAAAATAGCAAGTATTAAAATAGTTATTAGAAAAATTTTTTTCTTTTTCCCAGCCATTTTCTTGTCCTCCAACACTTTTTCTTTTTTTGTGCCATTGAAATCCTTCTAGTTATTTTCTTCGACTAAATTTCAAGGCAAGCCATACATATATGATATAATCCTGTAAATCGTGATATACACATATGTATACTTGCCTCGCTCTTATATCGTAACCCGATTGGATACACTTAATACTAATCCCATTTCCATCAGCAATACTGCTAGGGATGTACCTCCATAACTAATAAACGGTAAAGCTACTCCTGTGGATGGTATCGTATTCGTTACAACTGCTATGTTTAATAATACCTGTGCCGCTACGTGTATCAACACTCCAACACAAAGCATACCTCCAAATAAGTCTGGTGAATTTACTGCAATTTGGAAAATGCGGCAAAGCAATAAAATGAACAGTAACATAACACAACAAGCCCCAAAGACCCCTAATTCTTCGCAAATAATAGTAAAGATCATATCATTTTGTGCTTCTGGAACATATCCTAACTTTTGCATGCTGTTTCCCAAACCTTTACCAAACATACCTCCAGAAGCAATCGCATATAACCCTTGTAATATTTGATAAGCCTTCGAATCTGTTTCTACATTTTTCCACGCAATTACACGACTCATACGAAATCCTTCTCCAAATCGTATAAATAACACTCCTGCTATGACTGCCAAAATAATCGCAAACACAAAATATCTTTTATTTCTACTGGCTATAAAACACATTCCACCAAATACAAGTGTAATTACAATTGCCGTACTAAGATTTTCTGCAGCGATTAAAATAATATCAACCCCTACTGGTATCGCAATTCTTATAAATCCGCCAACTTTATCTAATAGTCTTGGATTTAAGTAAATATTATATGCGGTATAGATAATAATAGCAATTTTAGCAAAATCGGATGGCTGGAAGGTAATCACTCCTGCAATGGAAATCCATCTCTTAGCACCATTTATATCTTCACCTGCTATTAAAACATATATTTGTAATAGAATCGAAATAAATAGGAACATCCCCGGCCAATATAGATTTGTCTTTGGTATCTTTTTTAAAAGAAACCTATAATCTATTTTGGAAACCATCAACATAATTGCAATTCCCAATATTGCAAAACTACCCTGTCTTTTCAAATAATACATCCCATCATTTTGATGTATAGATGCAGAATAGTAGCTGGTACTGTATAACATAATCAATCCAAAGAATATTAAAAAAATAACTAAAAAAAGCATACTGTAATCATAAAAAATGCCTGTTTTTTTTTCACTTTTTTTTCTATTTCTTTTCCCAGCCATGTACTCCCTCGCTTTCCTAGCATCATTTCCACTATGTTTTCGAAGTTACTTATAACTTATGAACATATTCCTTAAATAAGTCCCCACGTTGCTCATAGTTTTTAAACATTCCCCAACTTGCACATGCCGGAGATAATAACACAGCCTCGCCCGGCTCTGCATTTTTCGCACAAACATCTACAGCTTCTTCTAAAGTTTCCACCTTTACAATCTGATTGAATCCATGCTTTCTAGCACACTGTTCAATTTTATCACTGGTCTGTCCCAACAGAACTAAAAGTTTTACTTTTCCATCAAAAGCTTCAATCCATTCGTCATACTCAGAACCTTTATCATATCCTCCACCAATCAATATGGTTTTTCTCACCATTGCACGAATCCCCTGAATGGCCGCATCTGGATTCGTTCCTTTGGAGTCATTATAATACTTTACACCGTTCTTTTCTGTTACATACTCAATTCTATGTTCAACCGCCTTAAATTTCTTTATAACCTCACGAATACATTCCATCGGTACATGCATAAAATAACCAATGGCAACACCAGCCATTACATTTTCATAGTTATGCTTTCCAAGCAGATTAAGCTCCTCTACATTGCATACCAATTCCTTTTTTCCGTTATATGCAAATATAATATTTTTTTGTTCATCCAGATAAATTCCCTCTTCTAATTCCTGTAAACTACTAAAATAGAAAATTCGAGCTGGAATATCCTTCGCTTTTTCTCTTAAAATCGCATCTTCATAATTTAAAACACAAACCTGATCTGCTGTTTGGTTGGATGCAATTTTCAATTTTGTGTTTGCATAATTTTCCATTGTATAATGTCGATTCAAATGATCTGGTGTGATATTTAATATGGCACTAACTTCAGGTTGGAATGTATCTATTGTCTCTAACTGAAAACTACTGATTTCTGCAGCAACAACAGAGTTCTCCTTTATCTGCGTTGCCATACGTGTATATGGAATTCCAATGTTTCCCACAACAAAACTAGATGCAAAATGTGCTTTTAGGATTTCACCTACCAAAGCTGTCGTAGTTGTCTTTCCATTGGTTCCTGTAATAGCTGCTACTTTTCCTTTTGACAACAAATAAGCCAATTCCACTTCACCTAAAATTTTTTTACCAGCTTCCTGCAAAGAAACTACAAGCGGATTATCAATAGGAACTCCTGGACTAATAACAACACAATCCAACGAATCAATACATTCTTTTGCTAACTCACCAAGAACAATTTCTACACCCTTTGTATTTTTCAACTTTTCCTTAATCTCTTCTGGTACTAATTCCCTATTTCCATCAAACAATACCACATTTGCACCAACCTCAACCAATAAATCTGTTGCCGCAATTCCACTAACACCAGTTCCTACAACAAGAACCTTTTTTTCGCTCCATTCCATATCCCCTGTCATCTATCCTTTCTTTTCTCTATAAGCAATTCCTTCTAAATATAATCGTAAGAAATTTTCTCTTTTAATATTATCTGTCTCTTCACTATATTTTAAAGTGCAACCAATGCAACTAGACAAAGCAATGCTGTCACACATGAAAATACTGCTACTACACGAGTCTCTGACCATCCACACAATTCAAAATGATGATGGACAGGTGCCATTTTGAAAATTCTCTTTCCTTTTGTCAGCTTAAAATAGCTTACTTGAAGCATAACTGATACAATTTCAAACAAATATATAAATCCAATAATTGGAATAAACACTGGAATCTTTAACATATATGCGGCGGCGGCCACAAAACCTCCCAATGCAAGGGAACCTGTATCTCCCATAAACACTTTTGCTGGATATACATTATACAACAAAAATCCTAACAGACTTCCTGCTACTGCACATGTAATTGGTGCTATACCGTTGCTGGTGCCAACTGCTACAACTGAAAAGAATGTAGCCACAATCACTGTTACACTGGATGCCAAACCATCTAATCCATCAGTAAAGTTTACACCATTTACCGTTCCTAAAAACACAAAGAATAACATAATTACAAATAATGGTGTACTCATGTTTATTTCTCCATAAAATGGTATATATGTGTCCGTCCCCAAATCTGTATATTTTAATAAATAATAGGCAAATATACCCGTCACAAAAAACTGTCCCAACATCTTTTGCCATGCACGTAACCCAAGAGAACGTTTCATAACAACCTTGATATAATCATCTAAAAAACCAATCAGACCAAAGCCTAATGTAACAAAGAGTACAGGCACTACCTCCTGATTTCCCTTAATAAAAAATATGCAGGTTAATACAAGACTCAATAGAAAGATCAATCCTCCCATTGTTGGTGTTCCTGCTTTCTTCAAATGGGATTCTGGTCCTTCTTCTCTTACATACTGTCCAAATTTTAATTTGTGTAAAAACGGAATTACAATTGGACATAAAATTACACTAATTGCAAAGGAAATCAATACAGGAAGTACCAATTTTATCATTGACGAGTTTATTTCCATCATGTCTTTCACCTCAAATATATTTTTTTGTAACATTCAAAAGAGCGATTGGTCGATTGTCAACTTCTCAGCTCTAATACACGGTTACTTTTTTCACTTGATTATGCATAACTTTTATATAACACATTTTTATACATAACGAAACCATTATATTCCATTCCCTGGCTGAATGCAAGGTTTCACACAAAAAATCTACTTATAAGAAGGCTCGATTCCTAAATAAGGTAATGCATTTTCAAAAATGGAGCGAACTGCCGGTGCAGCAATCGTTCCCCCATAATATACGCCTTCTGGTTCATCAATTAATAATAATGCCATGATTTTAGGATGATTCGCTGGCGCAAAGCCCAGAAAAGAGGATATATATTTTCCGCTTCTTCTTGGCAATTTTTCTGATGTTGCAGTCTTACCACCTATACGATATCCCTCAATATATGCATTCTTTCCTCCACCTTCCGCCACAACCGCTTCCAGCAATTCTTTCATGGTTTCCTGTGTTTCCTGTGATACAACCGCATTCTTCTCTTCATACTCTAACTTTTTTACAGATGTGCCATCCCGACTTACCACTTTGATGCCAAAATGTGGGGTAATCTTTTTTCCTCCATTCACGACAGAACAGACTGCCCGAAGCAATTGTAGTGGCGTAATCTGAAACGACTGTCCAAATGACATGGTAGCTAATTCCACTTCACCCACAGCTTTTTGTTTATGAAAAATAGAATTTGCCTCACCTGGTATATCTATTCCGGTTTTCTCCATCAAACCGAGTCGCTTATACCATTTATACATGTCGTTTACTCCTGTGCGGGCACCAATTTCTATAAAAACAGGATTGCAGGAATTCATAATTCCCTCCCGAAACGTTTCCGCTCCATGTCCGATTGTTTTATGGCATCGAATTCTTCGATCCTCTACCGTTTTATAACCGGGACAATAAAACGAATCTTCTACCTTTACCTTTCCTTCACTAAGTGCAGCCGTAGCCGTTATAACCTTAAACGTAGAACCTGGTTCATAAGTATCACTAATACAGGCGTTTCTCCACATATTGTTCAATTTATCATTTTCACTTTTCCCACTCTCTCCCTTCATCTCTTCTAACAATTGGTAAGGTTCATTCAAATTAAATTCCGGCTCATTTACCATGGCATAAATTTCTCCGCTTTCCGGATTGATTAGAATGACTTTCACATTTTTTGCATTCTTTTCTTCCCGAACCTTTTTTGCCACCTGTTCTGCATAAATTTGCAAATTCACATCCAAACTGATATATAAATCATCCCCAGGAACCGGTTCTTCTCTATGTTCAGCAACATTTGCAATTTCAACCCCTTTTGCAGTTGTCAATGTAAGAATCTTTCCATTTTCCCCTTGTAAAACAGAATCATATTTGACCTCCAGACCGATTACCCCCTGATTATCACTACCTGTAAAGCCAATTACCTTCGATGCCAGTGTCTCATAAGGATAAAATCGTTTATAATCTTCATCAATCATAACACCGTCTAACTTGTATTTTCTAATACGTTCTGCCACTTCTTTATCAACATTGGATTTAATTCTCTCGATAGAAGATTTTTTTTCCACTCGTCTGCGAACAAATGCCTCCTCCATCCCCAATTCTTTTGTCAAAATCGCTATCACTTTCTCTGGTTCCTTTACCTGACTGTAAATAACAGATATGGTAGATACAGGCTTATTGGAAGCAAGTTCTACCCCATTTCTATCATATATTCGGCCTCTCTCTGCTTTTATACTCCTTTCACGCTCTTGTATATCTTTTGCCATAACACCAAAGTGGTCTGCCTTTCCTACCATTAAATAGAGTAATCTTCCAAATAACCAGAAAAAAATCACTAATATCATAACCAACACAAAGAACAAGCTTCTTTTATGATAAGTGCGGACGACATGTATCACCCTGCCGTCCGCACATTGTTCTTTGAGTTCTCTTTGTTTCTTCATAAACCGCCTCTATATAATCTATTTGTACCTATTGTATTATTATAGATAGGCTGCTATTCCAAAACGATTAAAAAACACAAAATCTTTTTTACTTTTTATTCAACCGCTACAATCGTCGTTGCTTCTGGAGTTGGCGCGGTTTTTACTGTATCAGGAAGGTCATAACCTTCCGTTTCATCTTCCTTTAATGGCTGTTTTGTTGCTTCTGGTGTGCTGCTTGCTGGAGTTTCTGTATTTACCGGCGCCGTTGTTGCACTTGTTGTAGCATCTCCATTTTCTTTTTTATCTGCATTCTTTGCAGCTTTTTCATCTTTGTATACACCTAAAAATGGTAAAATATCTTTCATAATATTATGTACTACTTCCTGAGCGTAGGTACTATGTGCCTGATCTTTTACATTAGGCTCATCTACAATCACATATACTACAACTTCAGGATCATCCATCGGCGCTGCTCCAATAAAGGAAACCAAATATTTCTTCGCAGCTCTTGGAATTTTCTGTGCAGTACCTGTTTTTCCTCCAATTGAATAGCCTGCAATTGCAGCAGTTGCTCCTGTTCCATCTTCAACTGTTGCCTTTAAATATTTTCGCAAATATGCACTTGTCTGCTCCGAAATGGTCTTTCTCACCAGTGTTGGCTCAATATTTTCAACAATATTTCCATTATCATCTAAAACCTGCTTTACTAAATGCGGCTTATAATAAGAGCCTCCATTTATTACAGAAGAAAACGCACTTGCAATCTGAACCATATTTGTCGTTAAACTCTGCCCAAAACTTGATGTGGCAAGTTGTGTTGGTCCCAATGTGTCCTCATTATAGCAGGAACCACTTGTTTCCCCTGGTAAATCAATTCCAGTCTTTCTTCCAATATTGAAAATATTTTGATACTTATAAAATGTTTTCTTTCCCATTTTTGATGAAATCTGCATCATAACATCATTGCATGATTCCATTAAAGACTGCTCTAAGGTAAGATTCCCATGTCCAAATCGACTTACGCAAGATATGTGAACACCGCTTATTGTCTCTCCCCCATCACACACAAAAGACTGTCCATCTTTTACAATATTTTCATCTAACGCCGCTGCCACTGTCATTGGTTTGTATGTCGATCCTGGCTCAAACGCATAACTCACGCAGAAATTACTCCACATTTCATTTAGCTTTTCTGTCTTTTCTTTCTCACTTAACTTTTTAATTTCCTTCTCTGGGTAAACTTGAGATAAATCAAATGCATTATTTAAGTCATACTGTTTATTCGATGCCATTGCATAAATTTCTCCATTTTTCGGATTCATCACAAGAGCAGCAACATTTTTTGCTCCAGTATCCTTCATAAATTTATTTATCTTTTTCTCTGCAATAGCTTGAATATTGGAATCTAATGTTGTCACAATTGAATTTCCATTTTGTGCAGATTTTACTGTTTTTACCAATTCACCATCTGCACTATAGTAACCATAAGAACGTCCACACACACCATTTAGTAAATCATTATATTGATTTTCCAATCCCCATAAACCCTCATTATTTGCGCTGGAAAAACCAACTACACTACATGCTTTTTCGTTTAGCGGATAATTTCTTTTATAAACTTTTTCAAAGGTGACACCAACAATTCTACATTGCTCCTTTTTTTTCTTTGCACGTTGTTTTTCTGCATCTAACTGTTCATTGAATTTTTCTACAGAAGATTTTTCTATATTTTTAAGAAGAACATAATACTGTGATTTTGGTCTATCTTTGATAATCTTTTTTACCTCATCCGCTTTTACATCAAAGCATGATGTAAGTGCATTTACAGTCTCTTCCTCATATCCATCCTTAGATAAAATGGTCTTTGGATCAATAATTACATTGTATAATAACTTACTGGTTGCTAATTTCGTATTATTTCGGTCTAGAATGTCTCCACGTTTATATTGTATGGCATTACTTACATAACTCTGCTGTGTTAATACCTTTTTTGCATATTTATTTCCGTTTTTTTCCATTCCATGTACAATCTGCCACAACAAAAATAAAAAACAAATGAATATCAATGCAAGTATTGATAACAACGTTCCCTGCATTCTAGGTGTAAATTTTTTTGTTCTTTTTCTTCGTCTTCCCTGTTCCATTTTTGTACCTGCTTTCACCCATAATAAAATGATACCATCGTCATAACAGATAACACAAATCAACTACTAAGCTGATTTGTGTTATCTGTTCACATTTTATTTTTCTTTTCCTAAAATCTTATCTACAAGTCCTTTATCCGTTCCCTTTGGAATATCCCCATATTGTTTCACCGAATCGCTTGTTCCACTTTCATAAGTTACAACCTGATCCTTACTAGGATGAACCATTCCCAATTCCTTTGTTGCAATCTTATATATATAATCTAAGTCAATCTCGGATGTTATGCTTTCCTGGGCTGTCTTATTTTCTTCTTTCAAATTCATAATATCTGTTTCTAAAGAAGCAATTTGATTTTTCATATGTGTTGCATCTGCCTGTGCATTTAAGTATTTCACACAGGAAGCTCCTGCAAAGATAAGAGCCACACACAAAAATAAAATAGAAAACAAATCCATTCCCTGTAATCTTTCTATTTTTGCTTTTTTATTTGCTGTTTTTGCTTTTTCCTTTTGTATCGGTTCCTTATGTCTTTCTGGTATAATTTCTTCTGCTACTTCCAATTTTCTTACCGTATTCCCATCTACATAGCTGTATGCAGAGGAGGTATGATTCGTATACCTTCTGTTATTTTGTGTTCGCATTTTATTCTCCCCTTCCGTTATCTCTTTTCAAACACTCTCAATTTTGCACTTTTGGACCTTCGGTTTCTCTCCATCTCCTCTTCCGATGGTAAAATTGGTTTTCTTGTAATTACTTTGCCTTTCGATTTTTTCCCACACATACACACAGGGAAAGATGGTGGACAAGTACATGGATTTTCATTTTTCCTAAATATACTTTTTACAATCCGATCCTCCAGTGAATGAAAGGTAATGATACATATTCTTCCGCCTTCATCCAACAAATCTATCATATCCTGTAATGTATTATTAAGCACCTCTAATTCTTTGTTCAATTCAATCCGAATTGCCTGAAATGTTTTTTTAGAAGGATGCCCAGTGTTCTTTCTAATTTTCATAGGAATCGCAGCCTTAATTGCCTCATTTAACTCATAGGTAGTCGTAAGCTCCTTTTCCGCTCTCATGCGAACAATGTGTTTTGCAATATTTTTTGCAAATTTATCTTCTCCATAATCACGAATAATGCGATATAATTCCATCTCGCTATATCCATTTACAATATCTTTCGCTGTCAAAGTCTGGCGATTGTCCATCCGCATATCCAATGGCCCATCTTCCTTGTAAGAAAATCCTCGTTCCGCAGTATCTAACTGATAAGAAGATACGCCTAAATCTAACACAATTCCATTTACTTTTTCTATGCCGAGTTCTTTTAAAACAGTCGGCATATTACAATAGTTATTTCGGACAATCGTCACTTTATCTCCAAATGGTGCCAGCCTCTCTTTTCCTGTCATAATAGCAGCTTCATCTTGATCGATGCCTATAAATCTACCATTTTCTCCTAATCTAGAACAAACTTCATAAGCATGTCCTGCTCCGCCTAATGTTCCATCTACATATATACCATCCGGCTGAATATTCAGTTGTGCAACCGTTTCCTCTAATAGTACGGATACATGTTCAAATTTCATGTCTTTTCCTCCCAATTTTGTTAGAAACTAATTCCCAACTCAGACATATTCTCCGCAATGGACTCTACATCTCCAAAATCATTATTGGCATCCCACTGCTCTTTGCTCCATATTTCAATCTTTCCCAGCACACCTACAAACACAACTTCTTTTTCCAGTTTTGCATGTTCTCTTAGTTTTGCGGGAATCAAAATACGTCCCTGCTTGTCAACTTCACAATTTACTGCACCAGCAAGGAAATATCTTTGTAACTGTCTGGCCTGGCGGTTTCCAGGTAGTTGTTTTAATTGTGCGACAAACTCTTCCCACTCTGCATTTGGGTACAAAAACAAACACCCATCTAAGCCCAGAGTTACTACAAATTCGTCTCCCAATTCTTCTCTAAACTTAGCAGGCACGATAATTCTACCTTTTGCATCTATGGAATGGTTATATTCGCCCATAAACATATTGCCTGCACCTACCTATCTGATTATTTTGGGAAAGTAACCACTTACTCACCACTTTCCACCACATAATCCCACTTTCCACCACTTATGTTACTATTCTATCCCATTTTAGGGAAACTTTCAACCTTTTTTACCAGTTTCACAGAAAAGAGTTACAAAATTGATGGTAAAATTCCAATGCAAACAATCCAGAAAATAAAAAAGTAATACATCCAGATATCCCTCTGCTATGTATTACTTTTCTATTTTACTTTATTTTTTATTCAAATTAAGTTTTTTGATATCCAATCCTATATATAAAATAAACTTTCTAAACATTGAAACGGAATAAAATAATGTCACCATCCTGAACAACATATTCTTTTCCTTCCGAACGAACCAACCCTTTTTCTTTGGCTGCTGTCATAGAGCCACATTCCATTAAATGCTCATAGCTTACCGTCTCAGCTCGGATAAATCCACGCTCGAAATCTGTATGAATTTTTCCTGCTGCCTGTGGCGCTTTTGTTCCTTTTGTGATTGTCCATGCGCGACATTCATCTTCTCCTGCTGTAAGGAAACTAATTAGTCCTAACAAATGATAACTAGCACGAATTAATTTTTCCAAGCCAGATTCCTGTAATCCTAAATCCTCTAAAAATTCTTTCTTTTCATCTTCTTCCAATTCTGCAATTTCCTGCTCGATCTGTGCACAGATGACAAAAGTTTCAGAATTTTCGGAAGCTGCATATTCCCTTACTTTCTGCACATATTCGTTGTCCGCACCATCATTTGCCAAATCATCCTCTGTTACATTGGCTGCATAAATTACAGGCTTAATAGTAAGCAGATTATAAGTTTTAATCAGTTCTTCCTCTTCTTCATTTTGTACTTCAAAGCTTTTTGCCAACTTTCCAGCTTCCAAATGTGCCTTTAAACGATCCACCAAATCAAATTCTTTAGCAAGGCTCTTATCACTTCTAGCACCTTTTCCAAGCTTTGTTAAACGACGATCCAAAATTTCAACATCTGAAAAAATCAATTCTAAGTTGATAGTTTCAATATCACGAAGTGGATCAATCGAACCATCTACATGCACAATATTGCTATCCTCAAAACAGCGTACCACATGTACAATCGCATCTGTCTCACGAATGTTTGCTAAAAACTGATTTCCAAGACCTTCTCCTTTGGATGCTCCTTTTACTAATCCCGCAATATCAACAAACTCAATCACAGCAGGTACCACTTTTTTTGTATGATACATTTCATCTAATTTATTTAAGCGTTCATCTGGTACTGCAACCACACCCACATTAGGGTCGATTGTACAGAATGGATAGTTTGCTGATTCTGCCCCCGCTTTTGTCAATGAGTTAAATAATGTACTTTTTCCTACATTTGGTAATCCAACAATTCCTAGTTTCATAATGTATTATTCCTCCATCGTATTATCTTTATTTCTTTTTTGCAAAAATTTCTTTAAATGCTTTCACATTCGCCGCCGCATCCCCACCGAACACTGCTGTTCCTGCTACTAATATATTAGCTCCTGCATCCAAGACTTCCTCTGCATTTGTCAATTTAATTCCACCATCTACCTGAATGTCTGTTTTTAAGTTTCTCTGATTAATCATCTCTCGCAATTGACGAATCTTAGTCAACGAATATGGAATAAAAGATTGTCCGCCAAATCCTGGATTTACACTCATAATCAGCACCATATCCAACTGATCAAGCACATAATCCAGTGCATGCAATGAAGTGGCTGGATTCAATGCTACACCTACCTTTAATCCCATTTCTTTTACCGCATTTACTGTACGATCTAAATGTTTACATGCTTCTGCATGTACAGTGATTAAATCTGCACCTGCATCCTTAAAATCCTGTAAATAGCGAACCGGCTCATCAATCATAAGATGTACATCAAATACACATTTTGATTGTTTTCGGATTGATTTCATAATAGGCATTCCAAAGGAAATACTTGGAACAAAGCTTCCGTCCATAACATCAATATGAACATATTCTGCCCCTGCCTGCTCAATTTTATTAATTTCTTCCCCCAGCTTTGAAAAATCAGCCGAAAGGATTGATGGCGCTAACTTGTACATATTTCTTCCTCACTTTATCTTTTATTTACAATGATTTCTGTTTATTAGACATGCTACTATTCATTTTTATTTGTATGTCTTTTTCTTATCTTTAATTTCTTCGTAAAAGCTTTGATAATTTTCATATCGTTCTTTTGGCAATTTTCCCATTTCTACAGCCTCTTTCACTTTACAGGATGGCTCATGTACATGTACACATCCTTGAAAACGACACTTTCCCTCATATTCTGAAAATTCAGGGAAGTAAAAACGAAGTTGTTCTTTTTCCATATCCGTCACATACAAAGATGTGAAGCCAGGCGTATCCATAATATATGTGTCCTTTGCTAAACGAAACAATTCTGAATGTCTGGTGGTATGTTTCCCACGCTCAATTTTCTGACTAATCTGTCCCGTTTCCATATTTGCCTCTGGGATAATGCAATTGATAGTAGAAGATTTTCCAACTCCAGAAGGTCCTGCCAAAACACTGGTTTTTCCCTTCAACTGTTCCTTTAAAAGTCCAATGCCCACACTATCCTTTACACTGGTAAACAACACCTGATAACTGCTTTCATAAATTCCCTTTAGTCGTTCCATTTCCTCTGCTGTGACTAAATCACACTTATTAAAACAGATTATCGTCTCCACATTATGCTGTTCCATTGATACTAAAAAGCGATCTAACAGATTCAAATTTGGCTGCGGCTTTGCGCAGGAAAAAATAATAATTGCCTGATCTACATTCGCAACCGCAGGACGTATCAACTGATTTTTTCTTTTTTCTACAGAGACTACATTTCCGATCTTCTTTTCTGAATCCAGTACTGTAATCTCCACGTTGTCACCTACAAGAGGCTTCATCTTTTTATTTCTGAATGCACCTTTTGCCTTACATTCATATACACCCTGTTCTCCTGTATGAATGTAATAAAATCCTGCAATTCCTTTTATTATTTTCCCGTTCATTATTCTGCTACCTTTGTAAATTTAACAGAGTATGGTCCTCCCACACATTTGCCATCCAGATACATATAAATCTCTCCTGTAGAGGTGCTGTATCCTTCTATTACACCAATATTCAATGGGAAGTCACCTAAACTGTGGCTTTCCTCATAAACAGTCTTACTTTTCCCATCCTGTTTTAAAATCAACTTAATTACTCCGGTTTCATCTTCTGAATTAAATGGATTATCTGAAATGGAAATTCGTGCCTCATAACGATATTTTGTTTCTGCTCCCAGACTAATGACTATTGATACACTTGTTCCTTTTTCTGCTTTACTTCCTACACTGTATCCCTGAGAAATAACTTTTCCCTTAGCAACACTGTCACTATATTGCTCAGTCACACTTCCAAGTACCAGACCTCTATCTTCCAATTTTTTCTTTGCTTCACTCTTCGTACAGCCTCTTAAATCAGGTACTTCTACTGTAGTATCTTCTTTTCCTTTACTAATATAAAGAATAATGGTTTCTCCTTTTGCTACAGAAGTTCCTGCCGATGGACTTGTTCTTATAACTTTTCCTTCTGTTGTCGTATCGCTATATTCATATTCTTTTCTAACACTAAATCCCTGTCCACTCAAAATGCTTTCTGCGCTGCTTGCATCCTGACCAACAACATTTTCTACGCTAATCTTATCATTTCCTGTACTAACAACCAAATTGATTTCCATACCATCCTCAATGGTTGTTCCTTCTTCTAAGTCCTGACTGATTATATATCCTGCATCTACGGTATCTGAAGACTGTTCCGTCACTTTAACTTCAAGCCCCAACTGTTCCAATTGACTCTGTACATCCGATAATTTTGTATTCACCACATTGGGAACTGTTTTTCTGGCTTCTTCCGTTGCTTCTATTGTCACTTTTGGTGATGCAGTTGTTTCTTCTTTTTCCTGTGTACCTCCACCACCACCAAAACAACCACTTGCTTTGGCTATAATAAAGATAATAATAAAAACAATTAAAATAGCAGCAAGAACACCACCAATACTCATTAGTTTTTCTAGTTTAGGATTTACATCTTCCTCCTCATCGTCTTCCTCATCGTCCTCTTCCAACTTTTTGTCCACTACCGGATTTCTTCTGTCACTTCTTTTTTCACTAAAATCCATAGTATCTTCCATTTTCTGTCTCTCATCATTGGAAGCCTGTTTAATTTGTTCTAAATCGTCTGAAGAAAGATTAATTGTAGGAGAATCTGCAATCATTTCCGGTGTATAAAGCTGCACATATGCTCCGTCCGGATTAGAAAGCGATTTTTTCAAATCTGAAATCAGTGCAGATGCAGATAAATAGCGATGCTCTGGTTTTTTTTGCATACATTTTTGCACAATTCTATCCAGGCTAACCGGTACTGTTGGTTCTAATGTCCGAATCGGAACTGCATCTTCCTGTAAATGGCACAAGGCAACAGAAACTGTATTATCTCCGATAAATGGTACTCGTCCTGTCAACATTTCATACATTGTAACACCAAGCGAATAAATATCACTTTTCTCATCACTAAAACCGCCCCTTGCCTGTTCTGGTGATAAATAATGTACTGACCCCATGGCATTCGATGTAATCGTATCAGAAGTAACTGCTTTTGCAATCCCAAAATCCGTTACCTTTACTTTTCCCTCTCTGGAAATAATAATATTTTGTGGTTTAATGTCTCTGTGTACAATATGATTTCCATGCGCAGCTTCCATTCCCTGTGCAATCTGTATCGCAATTCCTACAGCTTCTTTTACATCAAGTTTTCCTTTTCGCTCAATAAAACTTTTTAATGTAATCCCCTCTACCAGCTCCATAACAATATAATGCATATCTTCTTCATCACCAACATCATACACATTTACAACATTGGGATGAGATAATCCTGCAGCAGATTGTGCCTCTGCACGAAATTTTTCTACAAATGTTTTGTCATTGCTAAATTCCGCTTTTAAAATTTTAACTGCTACAAATCGATTGAGCCGATGATCCTTTGCTTTATAGACATCGGCCATTCCGCCAGTGCCAACTTTATCAATAATTTCATACCGGTCATTTATAAACACTCCAGGTCGAATTATCATATTACTCCTCCTTATGCTTCTATCCTTTGCACTTATTCTATAATTCTACTAACACAATACCAATATTATCTTTTCCTCCATTGGCATTCGCCACGCGTACTAATTCCTTACCCGCTACCTCTATATCTGTGCTGTTCTTTACAATGTCAAAAATATCCTCATCTTCTACCATATTGATCAATCCATCCGTACACATAAGCAAAATATCTCCCTTTTGCATACACAATTCAAAGAAATCTGCCTGCACTAATGCATTGGTGCCGACTGCTCTCGTAATCACATTTTTATTTTTATGATGCCTTGCATCTTTTCTTTCTAATTCACCGTTTCGAACCATTTCTTCTACCCAAGAATGGTCTTCTGTTATCTGATGCATTTCCTCCCGAATTAAATAAGCTCTAGAATCTCCTATATTTGCTACATATAATTCCTGTCCCAATATAGTAGCGGCAACAATCGTTGTTCCCATACCATAAAGTGATGCATCTGCCTCCGCTTGACAAAATACTGCTCTGTTCGCTTCCTGAATTGCGTTCTCCAAAATACCAATTGGAGAACGAACCTGACTGTTTTTCACACTTGTTGCTATAGTCTCCACACAACATCTGGACGCATAATCTCCAGCCTGATGTCCGCCCATACCATCTGCAACAAGGAACAGATTTGGTAATTGTCCTACGGGATCTGTATAACAGAAAACATAATCCTGGTTCATTTCTCTAACCATTCCAACATCTGTAATGGAATATGCTTTCATGCTATTCCTCCTCTTTTTGCTTCATATAACTTCTTCTTAATTGTCCGCAGGCAGCATCTATATCTCTGCCCATTTCCCTTCTTATAGTAACATTTATTCCCATCTTTTCAAGAGTTAATTTAAATTTTTCCACAAAATAACTATCGGAATCTTTATAATCTCTCTCTTTGATTGGATTTACTGGTATTAAATTTACATGACAATTCTTTCCTCGAAGTAACTTTCCAAGTTCCTGTGCAAAAGCCTCACTGTCATTCTGATCTTTCACAAGGCTATACTCAAAACTAACTCTTCTACCTGTTTTTTCAAAGTAATAATCACAAACTTCCATTATTTCTTTTATCGTATATGTATTCGCCACTGGCATCAGCTTTCTTCTTGCCTCATCATTTGGTGCATGTAGTGAAATCGCCAGCGTAATCTGTAATTTTTCATCTGCCAGTTTTCGTATTTTTTCTACCAGTCCACACGTAGATACTGTAATATTTCTCTGACTGATATGATATCCATGTTCATCTGTCAACATATGGACAAACTTTACAAAATTATCGTAATTATCCATAGGCTCTCCCGTTCCCATTACTACAACATTGGAAACACGTTCACCGGATATATTCTGAATCGCATAAATTTGTCCAAGCATCTCTGATACTGTTAAATTCCGCTCCAAACCACCCAATGTAGAAGCACAAAACCGACATCCCATACGACATCCTACCTGTGAAGAAATACAGACACTGTTTCCATGTCGGTATTTCATCAGTACGCTCTCAATAACACTACCATCTCGTAAAGCAAACAAAAATTTTGTAGTTGCTCCATCCTTTGAAACTAATTTTTCTAATTTTTTTGTCTCAGCAATATAACACGTTTTGCCTAATTTTTCTCGCAATGCTTTGGACAGATTCGTCATCTCGTCAAAACTCATGACTGCCTTTTTATGCAGCCATTCATAAATCTGTTTTCCACGAAATGGTTTCTCTCCCATCTCGACCATTGTCTGTATTAATTCATCATATGATAACGACTTTATATCTATCTGTTCCATTTTTTCCTCATTTCTTTTTCAGCTAACCGGCTTTTTAAATCTGGAAAGGAAAAATCCATCTGTTTGTTGTACGCCTGGTATCAACTGTAAAAATCCTTGTTTTGTTGTCTCACTATGCAACTTCTCTGGAATATAAGCATCTAAACTCTCTGGCTGTAATCCCAGTGTTTCTTCTATCCATTTTACATTTTCTTCGTTTTCCATCTGATTTACTGTACAGGTACTATAAATCAAAGTACCTCCCGGCTTTACATAAGAAGAAACTATTTTTAATATGTCTCTTTGCAGGCGGACAAGCTCTCGGATTCCTTCCATACTGGCTTTATATTTTATATCATTTTTCTTTCCTATTACACCTAATCCAGAACAGGGTAAATCAGCAATTACAATATCTGCCTTTCCTAATACAGTATCATCCACCGTAAGTGCGTCCTGTACTTTTGGTTCCACATTTTTTAGTCCCAAACGCTCTGCATTTTCTCGGATACGCTCTACCTTCTGCTCGGATATATCTCTGGAGGACACCCTTCCTGTTCCTTGTAATCGTTCTGCTACATGCATACTCTTTCCACCTGGTGCTGCACAGACATCAATTACAAAATCCTCTTTTTTAACATCTGCTGCAAGTGCTACCAACATAGAACTTTCATCCTGAATGGTGAACTCACCCTTCTTGAATGCTTCTATCTTCTTTAAGTAATTATACCCAGAGATATATAATGCAGTATCCACATAAGCCCCTGGCTCTACCCGTATATTTTCCTGACATAGACTGGCAGTAAGCTGTTCTACTGTAGTTTTCTCACAATTACAACGGATTGTAGTTGGGCGCTCATTAAATGCCGCTTTGAGCATAGTTTCTGTCAATGCCAAGCCATATTGTTGCTCCCACATCTGTACAATCCACTCTGGCATAGAATAACACACACTTAGATAGGTAACTGGCTGCTTTTTTTCGTCTGGATATATAATGTCTTCTTTTTTTCTTTCAATATTGCGGAGTACACCATTTACAAAACCTTTTAGGTTGTAAAATCCTTTTTTCTGAGCCAGTTTAACCGCCTCATTACAAGTTGCTCTGGCTGGAATATTTTCCATGTATTTTAATTCATAAACACCTAGACGAAGAATATTTCGTATCACTGGTTTCATCTTTTTTACTTTTACCTTTGAAAATTGGTTTAAGATATAATCCAGTTCAATTTTACGCTCAATGGTTCCTTCACAAAGTCTTGTTAAGAATGCACGATCCTGTTTTTCCAGATATTGGTATGTTGTCAGCACCTGTTGCAATACCACATTACTGTATTCTTCCTGTTCCAATACTTTTAACAGAATTTCCAGTGCAAGCTCTCGCATATTTACCTGATTGTTTGTCATCGATCTCTATCTCCTCCAAATAAAAGGATTAAACGTAACAGTTGTAAAATCATAGCTGCTGCGGATGCCACATAAGTAAGTGCTGCTGCGGTCAATACCTTTCTTGCCTTTCCTACTTCATTCTGTGTAAGCATTCCTGTGCCTCCCAGTATTTTCAATGCTCTATGTGATGCATCAAATTCCACTGGTAACGTAATCAAACTAAAGAGTACGGCTGCTGAAAAAAATAGAATTCCTAATGTAATCAAAGCCTGATTCCAACTTAAAATAATTCCTAAAAAAATTGCTGGCCATGTAAGAGTAGAACAAACATTTACCACTGGTACCATAGCCGAACGCAAATTAAGTGGTGCATATTCTTTCGCATGCTGAATGGCATGTCCACATTCATGTGCGGCTACACCAATTGCAGCTACCGATGTATTGTTATATACGGAATCTGACAAACTAAGAATTTTGGTTTTAGGATTGTAGTTGTCTGTTAAATCTCCAGCAATGTGCTGCATCTGCACATCATATATCCCAGCCTGATGCAAAATTCTTTCTGCTGCCTGTGCTCCTGTCATGCCTGACATACTATGCACTTTCTTATACTTTGCATAGGTGCCTTTCACCAACGCAGAAGCCATTAAAGTCAATACAAAACCAATAATGACCAACATATAAGTCGGGTCAAAATAATATCTATAGAACATAATATTTTCCTCCTTTTTCACGCAAGATGGTATGGTACAATTATCCCAATTTTGTTCCTGCTTCTATCTGATTTCCTCTTAAAAAGGCATCAATTTCCATCCGTTTTTTTCCTTCTAATTGCAATTCCTTTAAAGAAAGCAGTCCTTTTCCTGTCTTTACAAGTAATTCCTTTTTATTTACTTCCACAACCTCTCCAACTGCACCATCTACCTGTCGATCTATCACATCTGCATCCCAGATCTTTAATGTCTTTCCATTATAAGTAGTATACGCACTTGGCCATGGATTTAAACCGCGAACTAAACGCTCGATTTCTTCGGCTGATTTTGAAAAATCAATTTTTCCAAGCTTTTTGTCCAACATTTTTGCATAGGTAGACAACGCATGATCCTGTTTTGTACGCGTGCATATTCCCTGCTCTAACTCCTTTAAAGTAGCTAACAACAATTCTGCACCACTCTGTGCAAGTTTATCAAACAAACTTCCGCCTGTTTCCTTTTCCTCCAATGGTACTACAACTTTCTTTAGCATATCTCCTGTGTCTAGACCTTCATCCATCAGCATTGTAGTAACACCTGTTTCCTTTTCTCCGTCAATTACCGCCCATTGGATTGGTGCTGCGCCACGATACTTTGGTAAAAGAGAGGCATGTACATTGATACATCCATATTTTGGAAGAGAAAGTATAGATTGTGGTAATATTTGTCCAAAAGCCACAACCACAATCACTTCTGGATTAATCTTCTCCAATACTTGCTGAAATGCTTCCTCTTTTACTTTCACTGGTTGATATACTGGAATGTCATATTTCAATGCTACTTCTTTTACTGGAGGAAATTGCATATTTTTTCCTCTTCCCTTTGGCTTATCTGGCTGCGTCACTACCGCTTCTACCTGATGTCCTGCCTTAATTATAGCCTCCAATGTACCAACTGCAAAATCCGGAGTTCCCATAAATACAACTCGCATCGTACCACATCCTTTCTTATGCTACTTCTTATTCTTCCTCTTCTTCCATCATAGCAGATAATTCTTCATTTGATAATAAGTCACCTTCTACTTTTTCCACATACAAATGTCCATCTAAATGATCAATTTCGTGGCAAAGGCATCTTGCCAACAATTCCTCTCCTTCAATGATAAATTCTTCCATGTTGATGTCCAATGCCTTAACCTTAGCATAGTTTGGACGCGTCACAAGGCCAGATTTTCCCGGCACACTAAGACAGCCCTCATATCCTGTTTGCTCACCAGAAGTTTCTAATATCACTGGATTGATTAATATAATTGGATCTGGCTCTTCTTCCATAGAAACATCAATTACAACGATACGTTTCAACACTCCTACCTGTGGTGCTGCCAATCCAACACCTTGTGCATCATACATAGTTTCTATCATATCTTCTATTAATGTTTCTATTCTAGGTGTCATCTCCTTTACTTCTCTACACTGTTTATTTAAAATTTCATCTCCTATTTCTCTAATATTTCTCAATGCCATAATTCTTTTTTCCTTTCCTTTAAAATTTTTATTTAGGCTTTTGCAAAATTAAATTTACACTTTATATATTATTTCATTCTTGTATGATACATCCAATTTCGATTAATATCCATTCATTGGATTTAAGTCATAATATACGCTTACCTGACGAAAACATTCCGAATAATGTACAAATCCTTCCACAAAAGATTTTATCTCCATTAATGTCTCCAATTTTTTTGACTTTATATAAAGTAACCTGCGATAACGATCACTTACCCGATACACCGTCGCATTCGCCGGGCCAATAATTGTAATATTGTCGTTTGCCTTTTCCAATGCAACTCCTTTTAAAAGCTCAGATGCCTGTCTTACTCTTGGTTCTGATTTCGATACTACCAGTATAGCCAATATAGACCCAAAAGGTGGATATTCTAATATCTTTCGATAGGAAAGTTCTTTTTCATAAAACCCTTCGTAATCCTGCTTTTCTACCATTTCCAAACTATAATGATTTGGTTGATAAGTCTGAATAATCATTTCTCCTATACTTTCCCGTCGTCCAGCACGACCTGCCGCCTGATAAAGCAATTGAAATGTTCGTTCAGCACTACGAAAATCATTCATATTTAAAGATAAATCTGCTGCCATGGCAGCTACCAATGCAACATTTTCAAAATCATGTCCCTTGACAATCATCTGCGTGCCAATTAAAATATCTGCATCACCACTGTTAAAGCGATGCAAAATCCTGCTATATTCTCCTTTTTTTACAGTGGTGTCCCCATCCATCCGAAGAATACAAGCATTTGGAAACTCCTGCTTTGCATATTCCTCTACCTTCTGGGTACCAATTCCAAACGCGGCAATATAACTAGAACCACAAGTAGGACACTTGGCAGGTTTCTTTTGTATATACCCACAATAATGACACATAAGCGTGTTGTTTTTGTGTTCTGTAAGTGAAACATCACAATGAGGGCAACGCATGACCTGCCCACAAGCTCGACATGAGACAAAACCTGCATATCCACGACGATTGATAAATAATAATACCTGCCTCTTATTTTCCAAGCATTGATGAATTTTTTCTGACAATTTTCTACTGAAAATGGATGTGTTTCTATTTTTGAGTTCCTCCCGCAAATCTACGATTGAAACATCCGTATCTACACTCCCATTTGCCCTTTCTTCCAAAGTAAACAACCGATACTCTCCACATTTTGCCTTATAGTAACTTTCTACTGAAGGAGTTGCAGACCCCATAACAACCAAAGCATCGCACATAGATGCTCTTTGTATGGCCACCTCTCTTGCATGATATTTGGGTTGGTTTTCGTTTTGATACCCTGGCTCATGTTCCTCATCCATCACAATCAATCCTAGCCTTTCAAAAGGTGTAAATAACGCAGAACGCGGACCAATCACAATATCAACTTCACCATTTTTCGCACGATTATACTGATCAGATCTTTCGCCCTCAGAAAGTTTGGAGTGCAGTATCGTAATTCGATCTCCAAATCGTTGATAAAACCGTTCTATCATAGATACTGTCAATGCAATTTCAGGAATAAGAAAAATGACCTGCCTTTTCTGTGCAATCATTCGAGCCATAAGCTCCATATAAATTTCTGTCTTTCCACTTCCTGTCACACCACGAATCAAACAGGGTTTTCGGCTTCCCTGAATATAACTATCCCAAATATTTTTTACTATTGTTTGCTGGGATACCGTAAGTGTAATATTATATTTCTCACAAATATGAGATTGTACAGGATTGCGATACGTCCTCTCGGCGGAAATCGTCAAAATCCCCAATTGCTCTAACGCTTTTATGGCATCTCTGCTCACCTGATGTTCTTTAATTGCCTGCAACATTTCTAGATCAGGACATTCCTGTAGAGCCATTGCAAGACGTAACCGCGCCTTATTATTCTTTCTCTCACATTCTTCTATAAATAGAGACAATCGTTCAGAATCCACAGCTAAATGCAAATATTTTTTCTGTTTTTCCTTTACTTTTTTCTTGACTGGTAAAACCACACGTAACGCATCATTCATAGTAGAACCATATCGTTCTCTCATCCATACTGCCAGTTGTATAAAATGACTTTCTAAAATCATACCATCCATCATCACACTGGAAATGGTTTTGATTTTTGCTGGATCAAATTCTGAAGTAGCTGATAATCCTAAAACAAAGCCTTTAATCTGTCTATTTCCTGCACCAAAAGGAATGAGTACCTGTGTACCAATCTGTACATAGGGTTCCCATTCCTTTGGCACTGCATATTCATATACTTTGTCCAGATTTTCATGCGAAATATTCACAATCACACTTGCATACTTCATCTATTACTCCATTTATTTTTTTAATGCTTCTACAACTTCTTCCATATGCATTCCCCGAGAACCCTTTACAAGTATGGCATCTCCTTTTTTTACCTGCGAAAGTAGATAATGAATGGCTTCTTCTTTCTTCTCAAAGGCATTGGCAATAATGCTGCTACCACAATCTTTTATTGCTTCGCAAATTGCCTTTGCTTCTGTTCCAACCGTTACTACCATATCAATTTGATATCCATGCTTTTTAGTCTCCGCCAAAAATGTTCCCACACCATAATGACACTCTCTGGAGGAGTCACCTAATTCCAATACATCTGCAAAAACTAAAATTCTCCTTTGAACCCCTTCCATATCCAGTAACATTAAGGCACCACTTTTCATGGAATCTGGACTAGCATTATAGGTATCATCAATAATCTTCTTTCCTTCACAATCATAAATCTGTCCACGCATGGAAATCGGTTTATATGCTTCCAAACCCTTTTTAGCATCAGACGGTGCAATTCCCAATTCTTCTGCCACTGCCAATGCAACCGTAGCATTAAACACATTATGTTCTCCAAGAACAGATAACATAATTGTTTCTGTTAGGGAACCTGATTTGTACTTAAATTGCTGTCCTTCTCCTTTGATAATGATATCCATTGCCTGAAATTCACAAGAAGCGTTTAACCCAAATTCCTTGACAACACAATTTTTAAACTTAGCAATCGTTTTGCTGTCAAAGAGCTTAGAATCCACCTCATGTCCCTTCTTTGCATCTGCAACAAATTCTTTCATTTCATGAAGCAATCGATCTTCCCCATTCAAATATAGCGAACATTCTCCTGAAAAATTATCAATAATATTTAACTTTTCCTTGCGGATATTTTCCTGTGAACCCAGTTGTCCGATATGGGACACTCCAATATTGGTCATAACTGCCATATCTGGTTTTGCAATAGCTGCCAACCGTTCCATCTCTCCAACTTCGCTCATTCCCATTTCAATTACCGCAACCTGAATATCCTCTTCCAGATAAAACATCATCAGCGGCAATCCAATTTGGCTGTTCATATTTCCTTTTGTCTTTAATACGTTATATTTGGTACTCAAGGCTGCTGCAATCATTTCTTTTGTTGTGGTTTTTCCCACACTACCAGTAATACCTACAATTTTCACATCAAACAGACTTCGATACCAGGCTGCCGCCTGTTGCAAAGCTTTTGTTGTATCCTCCACCTGAATATAGACTTTTCCCGGAAGAAATTCGCTGCATTTTCTGGCAGTAAAAGTAGCCACTGCCCCTGCCTTCAATGCCATATCTATAAAATCATGTGCATCCACACGTTCTCCCACAATCGGAACAAATAATGCTCCTGCTTCAATTTCTTTTGAATTTGTACTAACAGAAGTAATGAGCGTATCTTCTAAACCAGAAAGAATCGTTCCATTTACTGCCTTTGCCAGCTCATATGCATGAATCTTCTTCATGTTTTCCTCCTTACTGAATATTCTCTTCTTCCTTGACCTGTGCCACCAATTCTCTCTCGTCCATATGGTGCTTCTTTCCTTTAATTTCCTGATAATCCTCATGTCCTTTTCCAGCCAGCACAATCACATCACCATCTTGCGCATGTACCATACAATAACGAATTGCTTCTTTTCGATCTTCAATCATTACATACTTTCCGTCTGCCTTTTTTACACCGATTAAAATATCATCCATAATCGCCTGTGGCTCTTCATTTCTAGGATTATCTGATGTAATCACTGTGAGATCTGCAAGCTTAGAAGATACCTCTCCCATCTCATAGCGACGAAGTTTTGAACGATTTCCACCACATCCAAACATACATACCAAACGTTTTGGATTGTATGCTTTTAACGTAGTAAGAAGACTTTCTAAACTCATGGCATTATGAGCATAATCAATCATAAGCGTAAAACGATTCGACACTGGAAGTAACTCTACTCTTCCCTTTACTCGTATTCCTTCTAATGCAGTCTGTATTGCATCTTCTTTCACTCCAAAATGACGGCAGATAGAAATAGCTGCCAGAGAATTATATACACTAAATTTACCAGGAACATCAATTTCTACAGGCATATTCAACATACCCGTTACATCATAGGAAACTCCTAAAAATCCCGGTCTGTGAATCAGTTTTACATTCTCGGCACGAAGGTCTGCCTTTTCAGCAAATCCAAAGCTTTCCACCTGACAGGTATGTCCCTCCAACACTCTTTCGGTATGTACATCGTCTATATTAACAATTCCAACCTTGCACTGTTTGAACAACATGCCCTTACAGTGTAAATATTCATCAAAGTCTTTATGCTCATTTGGTCCGATATGATCCGGCTCTAAGTTTGTAAAAATACCATAGTCGAACTGAAATCCTCCAACTCTATGTAACATTAACCCTTGAGAGGAAACCTCCATCACTACACACTCAATCCCCGCATCCACCATCTCACGGAATGTTTTCTGTACGATATATGATTCTGGTGTGGTATTTACTGCTGGAATATGCTTATCTCCAATAATTGTTTCAATGGTTCCAATCAATCCGGTCTTAAATCCAGTTTTTTCTAAAATTGATTTCACCATATAGGAGGTAGTTGTTTTTCCTTTTGTACCTGTAATACCAATTGTTTTTAATTGCTCGGCTGGATTTCCAAAATAGGCAGCCGACATACATGCTAATGCAAGACGGGTACTCTCTACCTTTATCACCGTAACTCCTTCTGGGGCGGTTACCTCTTTTTCTACAATTACCGTAGTAACCCCTTTTTGCACTACTTCTTCTATAAAAGTATGTCCATCTACTACGGCACCGCTAATACAAACAAAAACCGCATCTTTACATGCCTTTCTAGAATCAAAAACCAATTCGCTTACCGTTCTGTCAATGGTACCCTGTACAACTTCATATGTTATTTTCTTTAATAAATCTGCTACTACCATCTTTTCCCTCCTACTCTCGTCAGATTTCTGCCGTTTTCTTGTTATACTATGGCAATCTCTCCGTCAAACACAGTTGTTGCCGGACCTGTCATAAATACATGATTCGTCTTTTTGTCATATTGAATTTTTAAATCTCCACCAAGCAAATGTATTACGACTTCTTCTTCTGTCTTTCCATTTAGGATACAAGCCACTGCCGTAGCACATGCTCCAGTACCACAGGCAAGTGTCTCTCCCGATCCTCTCTCCCATACTCGCATATTTACTTCTTTTTTATTTATTATTTGAACAAATTCTGTATTTACACGTTCTGGAAACATTGGATGCGTTTCAAAAACAGGTCCGATCTTTTCCAAAGGTAAGGACGCTGTATCTTCCACCCAAACAACAGCATGAGGATTTCCCATAGATACACAGGTCATTTCATATTCCTGTCCATCTATCCTTACTTTTTCTCCAATCATATTTTCTGACTTCCAATCTACAGGAATCTCTTTTACATTTAACACCGGTTCTCCCATATCTACTTTTACAGTCTGCACTTTTCCATTTTCCACATGAAGCTCCAAATATTTGATACCGCCTTTTGTCTCAATGGAAATATTGGTCTTATTTGTCAATCCATAATCATATACATACTTTGCAATACAACGTACACCATTTCCACACATCTTTCCTTCCGAACCATCTGCATTAAACATACGCATACGAAAATCCGCCTGCTCGGATGGACAGATTAAAATTAATCCATCCGAGCCAATACCAAAATGACGGTCACTAACCTGAATTGCTAACTGCGAAGGATCTGCAACCTGTTCTTTAAAGCAATTGACATATACATAATCATTTCCGCAACCATGCATTTTTGTAAACTTCATAAACTTCCTCTCTTTCTTTACATACGGTCTGGTGCTTCCATACCTAATAAATCAACACAAACCTCCAATACACCCTTTGTAAGACAAATAAGTGATATCCATGATTTCTGACGTTCTTTATCTTCCTCCGCAATAATTTTATTCTCATGATAAAATCTTGCAAATGCATTGGATAACTCATAAATATATTGACACATCTTATGTGGTGCATTTTCTTCAAACGCACTCTCCATCATATCATTAAATTTAGCAAGTTCAAGCATTAATCCTGTTTCACTGTCACTGGCTGCCGCTAATAAGGCAGTTTCTTCAGGCAGCTTTCCGACTTTTTCTTCATACTTTGCTAAAATGGATTTAATACGAACAATCGTATATAAAATATATGGTCCTGTGTTTCCTTCAAACGAAGAAAAGCGCTCAATATCAAAGACATAATCTTTCGATGCCTGGTTGGATAAATCACCATACTTTAATGCAGCCACTCCAACTTTTCTTGCAATTTCCTTTGCTTCTTCCTCAGAGACATTTCGATCAGCTACTTTATCATAGACAGCGTCTGTAATGAGCTGAATCAATGTCTCCAGTCTCATAACTCCACCTTCTCTTGTCTTAAATGGTTTTCCATCTTTTCCATTCATCGTACCAAATCCAAGGAACGTAAGTTTTGTGTCCTCGCCTACCAACTTTGTCTTCTTTGCACAACGAAATACCTGTTCAAAATATAACTCTTGTCTCTTGTCTACCACATAAGTAATTGCATCTGGTTGAAAGAGTTTCATACGCTCTACGATAGTTGCTAAATCCGTTGTATTATAAAGAGTCGCTCCATCTGATTTTAAAATCATACATGGTGGAATTTCCTTTTTGTCCGTTTCCTCTTTTACATCTACTACCAATGCACCATCGCTCACGTAAGCATATCCATTCTTTTTCATATCTTCTACCATGTCCGCAATATATGGCTGTGCATCACTTTCCTTTTTCCACAGATCAAACTCCACATTAAGCTTTTCATAATTCTTTTTCAAATCATTTACAGATACATTTAATATATGCTCCCACAAAGCATGGTATCCACGTTTTCCGTTCTGTAAAAGGAAGGTTGCATTCTGTGCTTCTTCACGATATTCTGGATGCTCTTTGGAATATGCATTGGCATATGGATAAATCTCCTCTAACTCTGCCATTGTAAAAGGTGCTTCTTTTGGATATTCTCCCTCAAAGTTATCATCAAAATATACCCAGTCAGGATTTCTCTTTTTACATTCTGTAATAATCAATCCCATCTGAAGTCCCCAGTCTCCTAAATGAGCATCTCCGATTACTTTATGTCCCATAAATTTACCAAAACGTTTGATACTTTCACCAATGATAGCAGAACGTAAATGTCCTACATGTAATGGCTTTGCAATATTAGGTCCACCATAATCTATAATAATTGTCTTTGGATTTTTCGCTTCTTCTACACCGTATTTTTTACTGGCTGCCATAGCTGATACATACTTTGCTAAATATGCACCACTAAGCGTAATATTTATGAAACCTGGTGCTACTGCTTCAATTGATTGAAAGCTTTCACTCTCTTCTAAGAAAGCTACTACCTCCTGTGCAATCATAATTGGTGCCTTTTTATATTGTTTTGCAGCCGCTAACGCTCCATTACACTGATATTGACATAAGTCAGGGCGATTAGAAACTGTAACATTTCCATACTTTTCCTCATACCCTGCTTTTACAAAAGCCTGAGTCACTTCCTGTTTTATCTCGTTGATTAGCTTTTCCATTACTCTTTGTCCTATCCTTTCTCTATTTTCTAGCCAGATTTAGAAAAATGAACACGTCCTATCCTCTAAACCTATTGCAAAAGTTCATAGTTATTACAACTATACCACATTTCTTCTATAAAGTAAAACAACCCGAAAAAAACAATACTGTTTTTTCCGAGTTGTCTCTATTGACTCATCTTTTTCTTATTGAAACCAAAATCCCTTAAAATCCTGTTTTTCCACATACGAAACATTCGACATAGAATGACTGAATTTGCGAAGCAATTTTCCTTTTTTATCATATTCTGCATATTCCTTCGCACTACCATAATTATATATGCTTTGCGTTCCATAAAATTGCATACTTCCTTTATTCGGTGTGTAAGCCACTTGTTTATTTTCTTCCTGATTGTACTGTGCAGCCGTTTCATCTATTAAATATTTTTCAACATAGGAGCATTTTGCTTCCCGTTGTTTTGTGCCAACTCCTTTAAATCCCGTCCATTTTATTTTTGGTCTTGTAGCACTATAACCATAATTACTGTTCCAGACATATAAATAATACTGTCCATCTGATAATTTATCTGAATTCTCCTGTTGTATGCAAGTTTGTCCAAATGGTGCATAAAACACTTCTGCTGCGCTGCCTAAATCAACAAGGCTATTTGCCTGTGCATCCGCTTGTGCCTGATTTGCTTCTGCCTGCCCTGCTTTTGCCAGAAGCTTCTTCTCATAGCCACTGCCTTTCCACACTTTCGCTTCACCTATAATAAATGAAATTCTTGGTGAACGGCTATTGATATTTATAACTTTAAAAATAGAGGATAACTCACGGGAACTTACCAGTATTTCATCACTATTCACCTGTGTCAAACTGTTTAAATCAATCCAGTTAAGTTCCTTTTGTTTTTTTGTCTTTTTTGCCGTTTTCATCATTTTAGGTAAAAGTGTTTCCATCGAAAACAATTCCTGAATGTCTCCATTTTGTAAATTCAATGAAATTACCGTATCCTTTACGGATTTACTCTTTTTTCCCTTCTGCGTTGCTAATATCCACAAATCTCCATATCCATTGTATATAAAGTCCTCATACTGACTATATTTCCCCAATGTATATACTTTCTCTACCTCTCCCAATGGACCAATTGCCACAACATGATTCGCATCAATTCCATAGTACATTTTATTTTCTTCTATAAAAAGTTTTTGAGAGGACACATGATTTAAAGGAATCTCCCCACGAAGTACACCGCTATTATCATATAATAAAATGGATTGCTTTCCAAAAACCGTATAAAGACCATTGCTAATCTGTTCTTCACTTCGCCCAGAAGATACCGATAACTTTGTCTCTGCCCCCGACTGTAATGCAGGCACATTGATTTCAAATACTTTTTGATTGCGCAACTTGTCATCTTTTCCATACATATCCAAAATCAACAAGTTCTTCATACCTGGTACAAAACCTGATATTTGATATTCATGTTCTCTGGTTAGATTATTATTTTCCCCATTGTATAAGGTTCGCGTAAAATTAGGTATCTTATCATCCTCAACCTGTATTGTATAACGAATGTATGTATCTTCCGATGCTTTAAAATACAAATACATAGAAAGATTGTTTGTACCATACAAATTCCATTCCATCAAAGGGCTGTCAAAATCATATAAATTCTTTTTTTTGCACTTTTTAATATAGGCATCTTTCGCTTCTGTATAGCTTCTAGAATATATGGTCTTTGCTTTTTTTTGTTTTGTGTCCAACGAAGTTGCTGTAATCTGCCTTTCGTCAAACACTTCTTTTTGGGAATTATCCAAAAAGATGTCCAATTCCTGCTGCTTTAATCGTTCTTGCGCATCCTGTAACTTTTTATTCTGCCTATACACAAAAAAGCAAACTCCTCCTAATGCTAGCACCATAATAATACTCGTTATTAAAATTGTAGTCAGCCTTTTCCTCATCTTGATCCCTCTCTCTCTAATCACCTTGCTGAAATCCAATGCGAAGTAAGTTTAGTATTGTTCGGTTTGCATTTTCCTCATATAACGCATTCCGAATATATGCCGGACGATCTGTAATAATATTATCTACCCCCAACTGGCTCATATATAATGCATCTTGCTTTGAATTGACCGTCCATACATAAACTTCCTTACCATATTTGTGTGCCAACAACACGATTCTTTCCGTAACCATAGTAGCACGCATGCTCAAAAAATCAATGTCCTTGTCTAAATAATATCGGCCATATGCAGAAGATAATATATACCCTGTCACAATTTCTTTGTTGTATTTTTTTACTTCACATAATGCTTTTTTATATACAGACGTTACCACACATTGTCTGGTAAAATCATATTCCTCGATTAAATCAACCACCTTTTCTATCAATTCAGGTGTTTTATCACTCGCCTTAATCTCTATATTAAGTTTGCATTTTCCTTTGCAGAATCGCAACACCTCCCGCAATGTAGGAATGGATGTCCCCACATATTCTGAAGAATACCATTTTCCTGCATCTAACTGTTTAATTTCATCATAGGTCATTTCATATACATGCTTACTTATCCCTGTTGTCCTTGTCATCAACGAATCATGCATTAAAACAACTTCTCCGTCTTTTGTTTGCTGCACATCTATCTCAATATAATCTGTTGCCTGCGATATTGCATTTTCCATAGCAGGAATTGTATTCTCTGGTGCATAAAAGGAGGCTCCCCTGTGAGAAGTAATTTCCGCATTTCCAACCTTTCCCCAATTGCTGCTTTTTCCATTCTGCATTGTATCATAAATTGCAACACTATCTAAAATAAGAACCAAAATAATGCCGCTTATAAAAAGTTTTTTATTCAGTAACTTTGTTCCTGCATATTTTTCCTTTGCACTAATCTTTTCATTTTCTTCGTATTTCTCTGGCTTTTCCTTAACCCAATCAAAAAACTGTATATTTCCCGTTATCTGTAATGTAATAGAAAACAGAATCGATAAAGAGAAACCCATAAAATAAAGTTTTTCCTGCACTGTACAAAAAACTGCCACATGCAGATTATTCGAAACAAATAACAAGATTAGTAAAATTGTAATCCCTATTATAATCGTATAACAAATGCCGCAAAAACCAACGGATACCAAATTCCAAAACAAGGTCCCCACTACCGTTCGTATAGGTCTTCTTAAAAATAATTTTTTGCTTGTTTCTTTTGCCTTTTTGAATGAACTCTCTCCTTCAAAAAAAGAAGATAATGTATAAGTATGTGGCAGCATAACCCCAAAAAAGATCACCATACCTATATATAACATTCTTTTCAACTCTTTTATCTTCAGAAATGATTTTACAACATAATGAACGGATGGAATGTTTTTCATAGCAAATAGAATAATCGGCATTGCATATAACAAACCTGTTCCAATCACTAAAAAAATAGCAACATATTGTCGTTCCAGTAATAATCTTTTTACATCTTTATATGTGGACAATACATTAGAAAAACAATTGACACTTTTTCTATGACAGACATCACTAATATAGCGATATTCATACATTAATGCCAAAAATGAAAATAACGCAAAGAGCAATAGCAACAAAAAAAGTGAGCCTATCACTGGTGGTTTTGCAAAAAAGAGTAGCATATTCTCTGAAGTAATATAACTATACCCATATAGACGTAATAATTTTTTTATCACAAAATTACATAACGGGCGAAACAATAAAATTGAAGTAATCGTATATATCACTTGAAATACATATAACCACTTCAATCCTTCTACCTGCATTGCCCATGTGTGCTTTATTCTTCTTCCGCATTCCCTTTTTTTCTTCATATAAAATACCTTTTCTCTCTACCATAATCTTCTTTTTTCATTATAGCACGCTGTCAATCTTTTCTCAATTTTGTAGAAAAAAGGGATTTCAGAACAACAATCAAACGTTGTCCTAAAATCCCTTTTACATTATCTTACAACTTTAATCTTCTTTACAGTTTTTGTTACTACGGTTCCCGTTGCATCTTTTACCGTAAATTTTATTTTAAATGTTCCTGTTGTTGTTGCCTTCCAATTCCATGAAGTCTTTGTCGTGTATCCTGATTTTTTAACTGTCTTTCCTTTTGCATTGATAATGGCAAAATTATACTTATATGCTTTTTTACCACCAACTGCTTTTACTGTAAATTTTACCTTTTTGTTCTTTTTCACAGTAGCCTTTCCAATTTTTACAGAGGAAATTGCCAGTTTCTTTGATACAACTACATAAGACTTTGTTACAGTGCGTACTACACCATCCTCATCCATTGCAGAAACTTTAAATCGATAAGTACCTGCTTTGGTAGGCTTGTACTTCAATGTACGACTGCTACTATAATTCTTCGCTAATACCTGTTTGTTTCCTAAATAAACGTCATATTTATACTTGTATGTTCCAATACCGCCTTTCGCAGCTACAGATAATGTAATATTTTTATTCACAACCTGACACAAGCTTGGACTAAACTTAACGGATGAAATCTTAAAATCACTTTCATCTGCTGGCGAAGCAGTTGGAGCAACTGTAGCCGTAACTGTTGGAGCCGCAGTTGCATCATCAATACCTGGTTGTACAGTTGTTACCGGATTGGTAGGATTTGTTGTCGCTCCTGGTGTTTCCTGTACATCTGTTGGACTTGGTGTACTAGACTGTTCCGGTGCAGATGAACTATCTGGTGTACTGCTTTGATTTGGCTGTGGTGTACTTGTTGCTTCTGCTGTTGGTTCTGTTGATGCAGTAGCAGCAGGTGTTGGCTCTACAACGCTTCCTTGCTTCTTTACAATGTTAAGAATAGCTACTCGAAGTGCTCTGGTTGTCTGGTTAATCTCTAGCTGTGTAGCACTTTCCTTCTCATTGACCTTAGATGCTGTCTCCATAGCCTCTTTTAATACAGCATAACTTTCTTCTGTGTAGTCGTCTTCTTTATAAGTTTCAGCATTTTTCATTACTGCCTGTAAACTTTTCTTTGTAATTTCTGGTGTTGTTGCAGAAACAGGCTCGCTGGTTGCTTTTGCATTGTAAACCTTATTTCCATTTTGAGAACCAGAACTTGTAGCATCTACTGTTACCGTTATTTTTCCACTTACATCTTCAATATCTTTTGTCTGTGAAGTAGAACCATCATTGATAATTAAATTAAACTTAGAATCTGCAGCAACATCATCTAACTCAATCACATAGTTACCATCTGAATCTTTTTCTGTCAACTGTTTTCCAGGCCATGCTCCTAACAATTTTTCAGCAGAAGTACCTGTACCAGTCCACGCATATGCATAAACTTTACTAAATGCAGATGCAGATACATGAAGGCTGGTTTTTCCCGAACCTACAGCTAATGCATTCACACTATCCTCTAAATTGCTCTTAGCAACATTGTACGCCTCTTTCGTTGCAACACCAGTTAACAATGTATTTGCTTCTTCCAATACTGTCTTTGCATCTGAAATCATAGCAGCCTCATTACTTTCATTTGCTGCCGCAATCGTTGTTTCTGCCTCTTTTACATATGTCTGTAATCCTTCTCTTGCTTCTTTTTCAGCCAATACTGCATCATATGCATTCTGTAAAGTTGTTACTGCATTTGTAATTTTCTCTTGAGATGCATCTTCTTTTGCTGTAATCTGCTTTGCCTGCTCTAAAGCATTCTGTAAAGCGTTCCAAACATTTTCTGTATAGTCATCCTTTGAAAGTCCTGCTGCTTCTACCTCTGCAATTAACTTTTCTAATGCTTCGCTGGCAGAAGTTACTTTAATTGTAACTGTCTTTGTTGTTTTGTCTTTTCCATCACTAGCTGTAAATGTTACTGTATATTCACCTTTTTTTGCACTTTCCCATGTAAAAGTTCCATTTTCAAAGGTTGCACCTTCTGGTAAACCAGAGGCTGTCAATGTAACATTATCTCCATCCTTGTCAGATGCCTTTACCTCAAATTCTACTTTCTGACCAGGTGTTGTTTCAATTGATGTTTGTGCAATTGAAATCGTAGGTGCTGTATTTCTGTTTCCTACATCTGGATTTGCATCAAATGTATCCTTTGGTACTGCCACAACAACTGATTTTCCTGCTGCTTTTACAGAACCATCACATTCTGAAATCTTAGTCAAACCTGCTGTATTTCCATCTGCAATTACTACCCATTTTGAACTATATTTGGATAAATCTACAGTTGCATCTGTTGTTTTATTATTGATAATAACCGCAACACGATCCCATTCTCCTTTTACATTATTTGTCTCTGTAAAAGCAGACACTCCATAAACATCCTGTGCAATCCATTCAAGATTGTTATTATTTGGCTGCCAGTTATTTCCACTTCTTGTAGTAATCTGTGTAAATCCAGAAAATGCCTGACGAATACTTAACATACCTTCGTAATATTTCCAGATATTTTCATGTGTGTTCAGACGATTCCAGTCAATCTTGTTCACAGAATCTGCACTCTTATAACTATTGTCATCTCCATGTTTTGTACGAGCGAATTCTTCCCCCGCCTGCATAAAGGCTCCTCCCTTTGATACAAGCACAGTGGCTCCTGCCATCTTATTCATACGAAGCAGTTTATCATCTGTTGAATCGTACTGTTTACCAAACTTCTCTGTTAATTTATCCCATAAAGTCAAATTATCATGAGCTGACGTATAACTAAGAGAACAATTAGAAGATTTTGACCAAAATGGTCTCCACATTCCCCATGTTCCACTGGTCTTTCCTACAGAACCCATAATTCCACCAAATACATTGTTTGGCCATTTTTCTCCTGGCTCTAAGTAGTCACCTGTTGTATAATTTGTCTGAACCAAGCCAATCGTTCCATCGAACTTATGCTCACCTTTAATCGCATCACGAATTTGGTCATTAAAGTATCCAATTCCATCATCTAATTGAGACTCATTTGCTTTATGTGCACTGTTAGAATCATAATTTCCGTCACCAGTCCAGCCTTCTCCATATAGAACAATCGTATCTTCACCAAATTTTTCATCTAACGTTTTACGAATCTGATTCATCGTAGTCACATCATGAATTCCCATCAAGTCAAAACGGAAACCGTCTAAGTTATACTCATCTGCCCAGTAAGAAATAGAATCAATCATAAATTTACGATACATTGCACTGTCACTTCTTGTAGCATTTCCACATCCTGATTGATTGTTATAAGTCAAATCCGAATTTAACTTATAATAATAATCTGGCATAATCTTATTGAAGTTTGAATCTGCTGTATCATATGTATGGTTGTAAACCACATCCATAATTACTTTAATTCCGGCATCATGTAATGCCTGAATCATTTCTTTCATCTCAGTAATACGAACATTTCCATCATATGGATTGCTCGAATAAGAACCTTCTGGTACATTGTAATTTAGAGGGTCATACCCCCAGTTATAATTACTTCCTAAATCACTTGTTACCTTTGTTTCATCTACAGATGCATAATCATACATTGGCATAATCTGTACATGTGTCACACCCAGTTCCTTCAGGTAATCCACACAAGAGGCAACCTTTCCCTCTCCATTTACTGTTGTGCTTTCTGTAAATGCTTTATATTTACCACGATTTTCTTTTGATACACCAGAACTTACATCAATTGAAAAATCACGAACATGTACTTCCCAGACATCAATATCGCTCAATAATGTCTTTTCTCTTTTGTAATTTTTATCCCAATTTGCAGGATCTGTACTGTCCAGGTCAACAACCATGGCACGCTGTCCATTGACACCTGCTGCTTTTGCATAAATGTCAACTGCTTCCTTTGTCTCTCCATTAGCTGTTACCTTATAGGTGTAGTATGTATTGACAATATCTCCATCAATCGTAATACTCCAGACACCCTTATCACCCTTTGTCATATCTTTTTCTTCGATTACAGAACCGCCATTTCCTTTCTCATAACGACACAATACTACTTTCGTAGCTAAAGGACTCCACACTTTAAATGTAGTCTTTTCCTTGGTATAGGTACAGCCAAGATCATCTCCACTATAAGCATTTTGCGCATCATAGTTACTATCAAAACTTCGTTTGGCTTTTACCGTTCCTTCTCCTTTTTCTGCCTTTACTGTTACTGACGGCATTACATAAATCGTAGAAGTTGTTAGTACCGCTGCCATAGCTACACTAAACAAACGTTTCTTTAATGAATATCTTGCCATATTATTCTCCTTTCTTTTCAAACCTGCCCTTTTTCATGCTTTCACATAGCTTTTCCACTGTTATTATTTTACCTAATTTCCCAACTATTGTAAAGATGTTTTGTAATTATTTTGTAAAAAATCAATAATATTTCTCCGTATTTTGTTCACATTTAACAAACAAAGCGACTGCTATTCACATTTTGCAAATAACAGTCGCTTCCCTGTTTCTTATTATTTTACTACTATTTTTATAGTCTTTGTTACGGTTGCTCCAAATTTATCTTTTACCGTAACCTTTACGTTATAAGTTCCCTTTTGTGTTGCTTTCCAAATCCATTTTCCTGTACTGATTGTATTGGATTTCTTTACAATCTTTCCGGAAGATTTCACTACTTTAAAGTTATATTTATAAGCAGTTTTACCACCCGTTGCTTTTACAGTAAATGTAATGTTTTTGCCCTTCTTTACTACCTTCTTATTTGCCTTCACACTTTTTACTGCTAATTTATCAAATACAGAAACAGTTTTCTCTGCACTGACCATATTTCCAGCAGTGTCTCGTACTCTTACAACAATTGTATAAGTACCAGCTTTTGTAGCCTTCCATTCAAAATTATCTTTTTCGCCCCAGGCAGATGACTTCACAAGTACATCACCCTTATAAACATAAAAACGATACTCACAAGTGTCCGTAGTAGATGCTGCCATCTTCACTGACATTTTCACAGTACCACTTCCATTTTTTACTGTAGTAGGAGTTACTGTAAATTTTGAAATCTTAATTGCAGAAGGGGTTACAGGTGCCTGTGTAACATCTGGTTCTTTTGTTGGTTCAGGGGAAACTACAGGCTCATCTTTGTCTTCTTCTGTAATCGGTACAATTTTATCTTCTCCTGTAAATTTCACACTATCAAATGTTTTCTTAGGCACTGCAACAACCACAGATTTTCCAGGAACTGTAATGGCACTTCCTGAACTTGTTGTAATACCTGTTACGGATGCCTGTTTACCATCTGAAACCAATACCCATTCTTGTGAACCATCCGTAGCTGTAAGCTGTGCTGTCTTTGCTGTAGTTGTATTATTCATAAGTACAGCAACCTGATTCCATTCATTTGCTACATCATTTGATAAATAGTAACCAATCGAATTAACCGTAGATTGAATCTGATTATTCTCATTCTTTCCTTCTACTACTTCTGTGAACTCTGGAATATTTGTAATATTATTTCCATTTACCTTGTTAAAGAAACCAGAAGCTGTATTTTCCTCAACGACATCACCAGTCTCTGTCAAAATATTTCTAAATCCGCTAAATGCTTTTCTAATTGCAATCATTCCCTGATAGTAATCTGTTAAATTACCATAAGAAGAAATGCGATTCCAATCTAATTTATTATCACTATCGCCCGCATTATAACTGTTTTCATTACCGTTCTTTGTTCTTGCAAATTCTTCACCCGCGTGAAGGAATGTTCCTCCGTGTGAAGTTAATAAATAGCCTGCGGTCATACGGCTCATATTTAACAATCTGCTATCCGTAGTGTTAAAGTCTTTTACTCCCATGCTCTGTACAAATTTATCCCAAACAGTCATATTATCATGACAGGAATCATAAGATAACACACGATTAGAAGTATCTGCCCAGTATGCTCTCCACATCCACCAATTGCTGCTATTCTTACCTACAGAACCCATAATTCCACCAAATACACTGGTAGGGAATTTTTCATGGTCTGTATATGTACCATCCAATCCATAGTTTTGCTGTGCAAAACCAATCTGGCTTACCTTGTCATTACCTGTTTCACCTTTAATGGCATCACGAATCTGGTCATTAAAATATCCAATTCCATCGTCCAGATTTCTACAATATTCTTTATATGCACTATCCTTGCTGTAACCGCCACCGGTCCAACCTTCACCATATAGAACAATTGTATCATTTCCGAAGTTTTCGTCCATATCCTTGCGAATGTTATTCATTGTCTTTGCATCATGAATACCCATAAGGTCAAAACGGAAACCATCAATATTATATTCACTTACCCAGTATTTTAATGAGTCACGCATATATTTATCATACATAGCGGCTCCGGAACGTGTGGCATTTCCACATCCAGATTCATCATTATAAACTACATTTCCTGCAGAATCTGTAGTCAATTTATAGTAATAATCCGGCATCAATTTACTAAAACAAGATGTCTCTGTTTCATAAGTATGATTATATACCACATCCATGATAACCTTAATTCCAGCATCATGTAATGCCTGAATCATCTGCTTCATTTCCTTAATACGAGTATTACCATCATATGGGTTGCTAGAGTAAGAACCCTCTGGTACATTATAGTTGACTGGATTGTATCCCCAGTTATAATTGCTGTCACTTAATTCGTTTGTTGTCTTTGTCTCATCTACTCCGCCATAATCAAACATTGGAAGCAATTGTACATGTGTAACCCCCATCTTCTTTAAATAATCAACACAACTAGAAACTTTTCCTTCTCCATTTACGGTAGTATTCTCCGTAAATGCTTTATATTTACCTCTGTTCTCCGCTGATACGCCAGAACTTACATCAATCGAAAAATCACGGATATGTACTTCCCAGACAACAATATCGGATAAATTAGTAGCAGTTCTCTTATAGTTGGTATCCCAACCACTTGGGTCTGTACTGTCTAAGTCAACTACCATACCTCTCTCCCCATTTACGCCAGCCGCCTTTGCATATGGGTCTACTGTTTCACCATAAGACATGCCATCGATCATAGCACGATAGGTATAATAGGTATTTTTCAAATCACCTTCATAAGTATATTCCCAAACACCCTTGTCTGTTTTCTTCATAGAAAAACTTCCCAAATCTTTTGCACCCTCTTCTTTATCACTTCCGGTTGCATAAAGATTTAGTGTCATAGAATCTGCCTCTGGTGACCAAACTTTAAATATGGTCTTTTCCTTTGTATATGTGCATCCTAAATCATCACCTGTATACGCATTCTCCTTATCATATGCAGCGTTATAATAATCTGTACTATCTACATACATTGCACTTTGTCCTGCTGCTAAAACAGTATCTACTACAGATTTGTTCCAATTCCCCAACGGAACAGTTCCTACTGTACTCGCAACCATAGCAGAAGTCATTACAACACCCAATGCACGCTTTGCTACTCCATGTTTCATTTACTCCATTCTCCTTTCCTTTTCGTGAAGTTTTTACATATTTTTTTACAAAAAGCAGTATCTCTATCCATTTTCTGAACAATTCTCTACTTTTTGTTTAATCACACATTTCTCATTGTATCGCATTTTTACTCTTATTTCAACGAATTTGTACTGTTGACTCTTACAAAACTTTTCCACTTTTTTTATGCAATAATTCTTGAAAAAACTATTTTTTCCCAAAATAGAAATGGAGGTACTACAAATGTAGCACCTCCACAATTGATAATATTTTATCTCTTTTATTTAATTCTAAATTTAACACTCTTAGATACTGTTGTGTTCTTATCTTTTGCCTGAATGGTAATCACATAAGTTCCCTTTTTCTTTGGCTTCCATGTAAATGTTTTTCCACTCTTATAAGCTGATTTGATTACTGTTTTGCCTGACAATTTGATAGTATATTTATATTTTACAGTACCAGATGCATTTTTTGCACCCATAACAAACTTAATCTTTGCATTCTTCTTTTGTGGTGACTTTTTATTAGCAGAAAGACTTACCGTCAATCCTTTTACCTTAATAACTGCAATCTTTTTAACAACAGAATCATTATCTGCATCCTGTACCTTTGCATATAATGTATACGTTCCGTTTGTCTTTGGCACCCATTTACATGTATTTGCTCTACTTAATTTCTGAATGGTAACATTTTTGCTCGTTCCAGACTTTTTGTAGTAGAATACATAGCTATAAGGTGTAGTTCCGCCTGATGCATTTGCAGTTAAAGTAACACTTGTTCCAGCCTTTACTGTAGAAGTTTTACTTGTGCTTGTCTTCAATGATAAGTCCTGATTTGAAGGCGAAGGTGTTACTTTTGAATCATCAATGGAAGGTGTAACTGCTGGTGTTGGTGTTACATTTCCACCAGTAGGTGTCTTTGTTGGTACCGTAGTTGGTGTCTTTGTTGGTGTTGTTGTCGCTGTCGCGGTTGGTGTAGGAGTGGTTTTTCCTGTGTCTGGTGTAGTCGATGGTTCTACTGTTGGTTTTGGCGTTGTAGATGCTGGAGGTGTTACAACAGAACCATTTTCATCTGCCTTATAGGTTACCATCTTATGAATTGTTGTATTTTCTTCATCATGTGCCTGTGCATAAATATTTACTACATATTCTTTTCCCTTTTCTGGAGTGAACTCAAAAGTATTCTTCTTTGATGCACTTGCATAATAGCTGTCTCCTACTTTCTCTCCATCACAGGTAACATAAAATTTAATATATACCTTTCCATCTCCGATTTCAGAAGAAGCATCTACTGTAATTTGCTGCTTTTCTCCTGCTTTTAATGTAGTCCCATCTTCTGGTGTAATCTTATTAATCTTAAGCTTGTCTTCTGCAGGTGTCTGTGTTGGTGTCACTGTTGGTGTTGTTGATACAGTTGGTGTCGCAGTTGCACTTCCACCATTTGGATTTTGTGTAGACCACTTTCCATCTACATACCAGTATTCTCCTGCCTTCTTATCTGTAACGTCATCTGTCAATTTCTGTCCATTTGAATCACAAATAATAAAGCCAATACAAGAACTGTCAATGGCTTTGTAACACCAGCCATCTCCCATTACAGAATCAGAATCCATCGCTTGTCCAGGCCAAGCTCCAAATAACTCTTTTGATCCTGCTGCCCATGCATAAATTTTCAATCCAGTACCTTTTGCATGGATAAGAATCTGATCCTCTGCATTATTTTGTGTGATTTCCTGCACATATTCAACTGTTTCAGCTTTCAATGCAGGCGTACTCGAACATACACTGGTAGCTGCCAGCATTAATGCCAATGCACTACCCAATATTTTTTTGTTGTTTTTTCTCAACTTCTTTTCCTCCTTACGCTTTGCTTTCTTGATGATTTTCTTATTTCAACACAATTTAAAACTACAAATTGCATGATAATCTTAATGCCATTGTTTTTAGTTTTATTATTTTACTTTAAATCGAATGGTTTTACTTGTACTCGACTTGCTATCCTTCACTGATATAGTAGCCTTATAAGTTCCCTTCTTCTTTACTTTATAACTGGCCGTCATTTTAGAAGAATAACCCTTTACCAATACATTTTTTCCACCCGGCGTTTTCAGAACGATTTTAGATTTTACGCTTCCCGAAGCCGCAGTAGCATTTACGGTAAATTTAACTATATCATTGCTTTTAAAACTTACTTTATTCAGCTTTATATTGTTTAATGCTACCTTAGCACGAGTTGCCTGACATTCAATGGTATCTGTTACCACATCATAGCCATCTGTAACACGTACTAGGAAATTATATGTACCAATTTCATTTAATGTATAATTGATACAGTCTCTATTTGTCTCTTCTGCAATTGTTTCATATTTGCCATTTGGTAACATTACTCCATAAGAATATGTATACTCACCTGCACCACCTGTACATTGTGCAGATAATGTAATTCTTGTCCCCTGCACATTACTGGTGTTTCCATCAATACTAATATTCTTTAATATTAAATTATTTGATGCTGCCATTACCTTTCCCATTTGTTCCGCACCTATCGGTAATGCAACCGTTGTTACCGCAATCCCCATCATCGCACATGCCAGTGCTTTTTGCAACCTTCTATTAAACACAATTCTACCTCCTTTATTCTAAACAATATTTTATAATATATTTGTAACAAAATCAATATTCTTTTAATAAACCGTTGTCAGTTTTGACAATTTCTACAACTCAGAAAAGACTTTTTTAGTTGTATTGCATAATTCTAAAACTTTTCAAAACATACTTTAGAAATTCCTAAAGGTACCACACCATTTTCTATTTTTCATACGGACTTAAAAATCTCAATTCCTACTCATAGAACACTTTTTCCTAAAGATAGCGTAAAAAGAAAATGTAGCAAAACTGTCAACTAATTTTGCCACATTTCTTCCTTTTATAAAACCCTCAAACGCTATCCATACTCATTTAAATTTTCACTTATATACTACTTTAAAATCACAAAAAATATCTTATCATTTCGCCTTTTTTGCCATTGCTACTGCTAGTGAACCCGGTCCTATATGACAGGATATACTAAGAGACAATGGATTGATTCGAACCTGCACCTGAGGGTACCTTTTCTCAATTTCCTGTTTTAATTCCTGTGCTCCCTGCTCATTTTGTGTATGTGCAACATCTATATATAAATCATCAAGATTATTATCGAAGCGTTCTGCAACATCTTTTTCCATTGCATCCAACATAATATTCGTTCCCTGCTTAATCGTTCTCGCCTTTGCAAAAGTATCAAGCTTTTCTCCCTGTATCTGAAGCACTGGTTTTATACGAAGTATCGTTCCCAATGCAGCAACTGCGGGAGTAAGCCTTCCACCTTTTCGCAAATACTTTAAGGTATCTACCATAATATAAATACTGGCTTCTAATTTTGTCTCCATCAGTTTTTCACAGATTTCACTACTACTTCGCCCTTCTTTTGCCATACGACAGGCATCTTCAACAGATCTTCTTTGCGTAACAGAAATACGTTGATTGTCCACGACTTTCACTCTACCATCATAATCCTGAGCCAACATTGTAGCAGTCGAACAACTTCCACTTAATCCGCTGGACATAGGAATATAGATAAGTTCTTCATATTCTTCTAAAATTTCATCCCATTGTTTTGTCAAGTTTTCTATGGACGGCTGTGATGTAGATACCGTTGCGTTTTGTGTCAGCTTTTCATAAAACTCTTCCTGATTTAAAGTAATATCTTCAAAATATTCCTTATCATTAATTAAAAATGGCATTGGAACTACAAAAATCCCCTGTTCCTTACCCTCTTTCTGCGTTATGCCACTATTACTATCTGTCATAATTGCAATTTTACCCATAGCATTTCTCCTGCTCTTTCTATTTGTTGTATCCCTTTTTGGTTACATTTTTGTTTACTATTTTATATGGTTTTTAAAACTATTATCCTAAAAATAGCAAAAGAAGCTTACAACCACTTATTTCGTTGCAAACTTCTTCTACTATTTTATATGATAGCATATTATCTGTCAAGCAGTATTCATTTATGAAGCAATGGCTCAAAAACAACTTTTATTTATTTTCCTGTGCACTCTTCTGTTTTTGCTGCGTACCATTATCTTCTTTGTTCTGACTTGATTTTGAAGCATTTTTCCCCTTGCTTCCTAAAGTAACAGTACGTTCTTCTTCCGCATATTCTCCATCTTTTAACTCACGAACTGTAATTGTCACTTTCGTTCCTGCTTTTGTATAAGTAAGTACTTCCTGCAATTCCTCTAAAGTCTTTACATCTCGTCCATTGATTGCTGTAATAATATCTCCTGTAACAATCTTTCCTTTCTCCGCTGGAGAACCTTTTGTCACTTCACTTACATAAATTCCTTCTGGCATATTGTAGGTTTCACTCAACTGTTCAGTTATATCAGAACCTTTGATGCCAAGATAACCTTGTTGAGAAACTGACAGTTGCTCTCTATTCATCAATTCATTGATAATCGGTACCGCATCCGAAATAGGAATTGCATAACCCATTCCTTCTACATCATCCGATGCATATTTTACAGAATTAATCCCAATTACTTCACCAGATGCGTTAATCAAAGCACCGCCACTGTTTCCGGGATTAATCGCAGCATCTGTCTGCAACAGAGTCATCGTACTGTCCTCCATTGAGACTTTTCTATCCTTTGCACTAATATATCCAACTGTAACAGATTGACCATATCCCAATGCATTTCCAATTGCAATTGACATATCACCAACCTTAGTTTTTGTGGAATCACCTAATGTTGCAATTTTTATGTTCTTTTTTGTCTCGTCTGACAAGTCTTTTTTCTTAATTGCTAATACTGCTAAATCTGCATTAGAATCTGCCCCTTTTATAGTGGCATCTGCCGCACTCTCATCTGAGAAAGTTACCTTTACAGTAGCATTATCACCTTCCACAACATGGTTATTGGTAACAATTAATAGTTCGTTTTCATTTTCACCAATAATAATTCCCGAACCACTTCCAGAGGATTCCTGCTCATAGCTTTGTCCCCAATATTCTACTGTAGATGTCTGGGTCGTATCGATAGCAACAATAGATGGCATTACATTTGATACAACCGATGACACATCCTGCCCTGAAACGCTACTGGTTGTCAATGCACTAAGTTCTGCCTGCTTCTCTGCATTTTTTTCCTGTCTCTTTTCATTTTGTTGCTGCATTACATATTGTCCACCTTCAAATGCTGCTCCTGCTAACATTCCTACAACTAAAGCACCTGCAATCCATTTAACAGGTCCCGCTTTTTTACTTTTCTTTTCCTTTTTTGATTCTACATTTAAATCTCGTTCTTCTTTACCCTCAAATTCATTTTTCTGTGTCTCATTCATCATAATCATTCCTCTTTTCTCTATGGCAATCCATTGATTATAATCAAAACGCTTTCGGCGGACTGCTTGATAACCCTATCCGCTTTTCTTGGTCTTTGTAACTTACAAGTACAGTTTACAGAAAAAGTGTGTGTAAATTGTGAAGGAGTTATGATACAATTGTGTATCTGGTCTATGCCATTTATTTAGAAGCATCCTAATAAATAGAATAATTCTGCTTCTTGCTTTACTCCCCGTAATGCATTTTGTACTGCTGCATCCTCTAAATTTCCATCAAATTCCAAAAAGAAAAGATATTCCCATTTTCTATTTTTTATTGGACGGGATTCAAGCTGTGTCAGGTTAATATTGTTAAACATAAAATTAGACAACATCTTATACAAAGAACCAGCCTCATGCTTAATAGAAAAACAAATGCTTACTTTTTTCCCATTTTTCTGATATATCTTTTTCTTGGTAATTACAATAAAACGGGTTGTATTATTGCTCTGACCATTAATATTTTCCCTTAAAACTTCCAATCCATAATACGAAGCCGCTCGGGTACTTCCAATTGCTGCCAAGGAAGCATCCTTTTCTTCTGCTACTTTTTTTACACTTCCAGATGTACTATCGTAAGCCTCGGCAGTCATATTCGGATATTGTGCCAGAAATTCTCTACATTGAAGCAATCCTTGTGGATGGGAATATACCTTTTTTATATCATTAAGAGAAGTTCCCGCCAGACCAATCAATGCCTGATCTACCTTTACCTCTAACTCTCCAATAATACAAATATTACTCTTTCCTAGTAAATCATATATGTCACTAATACTTCCTGTGGAAGAATTTTCAATCGGCAACACAGCATATTCTGTCTCTCCCTGTTCCAGTGTCTCCACAACTCCTGTAAATGTATTTTTATAATTGGCTACTGCATCTTCTCCAAAAAAGAGCGCCATTGCCTGTTCCGTATAACTTCCCGGTTCTCCAAAACAGGCAACCTTCTTTTTCCCCTGTGGAAGCGATGTAATTCCTGTCAATCCTTCACATTCTATTTCATCATGTTTTACAAGCGTATACTGCTTTCTTCTACTGATAGACATAATCTGAGAAAATAATTCCCGAATTGCCTGCTTGTTAAAACTATCTTCTGTTTTTGCTGCAAGTGCATCAAGCTTAGAATCTTCTCTTTCCTTGTCATACACTTTCTTTCCATTTTCTATTTTAAATTCAGCAACCTGATAAGTACGTTCCATTCTTTCTTCAAATAATTTTGTTATCTGCTCGTCGATTGCATCTATTTCCTGCCGTATCAATTGTAAATCCATCTCATATTCACTGCGAAACGAAAAACGTTTCTTCTCCTTTCCTTTAAATCACTTATTTACACTAAACTTTATCATACCATATTTTCCCCTTTTGTCTCAAGTAAAATTATCATCCAAACCTTGCATTAAGTTGTGCTGACCTATATAATAGAATCAAGAGAGATTTTGTACTTGCATATAAACTGAATACAATGAGGGGGGCATTAAATGAAGAAAAAAATTTTACCAATTATACTCATTCTGGTACTTTGCGTATTAGTAATAATCAGCTATCGTTCCAGACAGACTGTTTACAATGATGAGCATACAGTTGGAAATTCCAGCGGAAACTTATTTAATGGTGGATTATTCTGTGAATATGACAAGCATATTTATTTCAGTAATCCGTCTGATGAGGGACGTTTATATGTTATGAACAGTGATTTGAGTAATTTTAAAAAACTTTCCTCTGATACTGCAGATAGCATCAATGTAGCAGGAAAATATATTATTTATGGCCGTCACAACCAAAATCAAACTCAAACAACAGAGAATGTATTTGAAACAAGTAAAACTGGATTATACCGTATGGATAAAACAGGTAGAAACTTAAAAACTCTGTTTGATTCCGTTGTTGATGTGGTAACGCTTTATGGTAACACTGTTTATTTTCAACATAATACAGATGAAGGTTTTGGAGTAGGTCAGATTAACATTGATAAATCAAAAGAGGGGGAATTGTCTACAGAGGCTATCTATCCTTATACAATTCAAGATGGTTTTCTTTATTACACTGGCGTTTCAGACAATCACAATATTTATAAGATGGATTTAAAAACCGGAGATAGCACTTCAATAGAAGATGGAAATTTTGCTTATGTGACGACATCCAATGATTTTTTATATTGTTTAGATTTAAATAACAATCACGCATTAACCCGCATGAAACTGGATGGTTCAAATAAGCTTGTATTAGTCAAAGAACCTACCAGTACCTACAATGTCACCCCTGATGGTATATATCTTTACTATCAGGTAGATTTAGGAAATAACGGGGAAGGCAATGCACTCTATCGAAGAAATCTAAATTCACAGGAAACTACTTTATTAAAAAAAGGTACCTTTTCTAATATACACACAACAAGCAAATATACATTTTTTAAAGATTGCCAAAAGGACAATTACTATGTTGTAGAAAATATAGATACAGGTATACCTGATACTTGGAATGCAGCAGAAGCTTCATCCGACGAAAACTAATAAAAAAGCAAAAGACCGCCGTACATTGACGTTCTTTTGCTTTTTATTTTTTTTACAAGTTAGGCAACATTCCATATCTACCTATAAATTAATGCAACTGTCAAAATACTATTAAAACTTTTCATTCTCTGTCTTTTCACACTTCTTTCTTTTTTCCATATAAGAAAATACAGAATGTAAATAATACAAAGAACCAAATAGCAAAACTGCATCATAATTTTTTTCTTCTTTCCGTACCATATCCAATGCTCTATCCACACTTTCTCCAACTTCTACGCAAGGACAATATTGCAATGCTACCTTTTGCAACTCTTGTGCGGACAAGGCTCTTGGATTATCTGGTGTAATCGTTATCATTTTCTCTGCATAAGGACCTAGTAGTGCCATAATCTTTTGATATTCTTTATCTGCTAATATTCCTACCACAAACAACAATCGCTTTCCTTTTAAATACATAGAAATAGATTTTTTGAGACTTTTTGCCGCATCTACATTATGTGCACCATCCACAATGTAATACGGATAGTTCCATATTACCTGAAATCTCCCATCCCATCTGGTTTCTTTTATTCCTTTGTATATGTCCTCTCTAGAAATTTTATATCCCCTCTCCTGCAATTTTTCTATCACCTCAATGGCAACTGCTGCATTCTTGGTCTGATTTTCTCCCAACAATGTAATTTGCAAATTTGAATACGTTTTATAAGAAAAGGTGATTCCCTGCAAACTATGCCTTTCCTCTGAAATTTTACTAAAATCTGCTGAAACTATACTTCCTTCCTGTTTTTCTGCGGTTTTCCTTAAAATTGGAGTGGTTATATCTGACTCACCATTTTCCTTTGCTAACCATCCATAATCATATGTAACTACGGTTCCATTTGGTTTTATAATACCACTTTTTTCATTTACAATCTTTTCCAATGTATCTCCCAAAATATTCATATGATCCATACTAATAGAAGCAAACACCGTACATTCGCTATTGGAAATGATATTGGTAGCATCCCTTTTTCCTCCCATTCCCACCTCAAGTAAGACAAAATCACACTTTTGTTTCTTAAAATAGCAAAAACTAATACCAGTTTCTAACTCAAAGGCAGATGGTAATACTTGATTTTTCTGTTCCATTTTGCCATATACTACTTTACTCATTTGTACCAGTTCTACATAATCCTGTTCTGAAATATAACTGATCACAGGTTTCCCGTTCTCGTATTCCAACGTCTGAATACGTTCCCTATACTCATAAATGGTTGGAGAAATATAACGTCCCACTCTATAACCTGCGGATGCCAATATATAAGCAATATAAGAACAAATAGAACCTTTTCCATTTGTTCCTCCCACATGAATAATACGCAATTTATCCTGTGGATTATTTAGACCATTCATAAGATGCGACATTGCCTCCAATCCCATCTCACCCGCTTTTTGGTTTGCCTGTTCTACCCATGTTCTTGCCTGTTCAAAATCCATGATTTTTCCTTCCTCTCAAAACAGACGAAGCTGCTACATTATAAATAATGTAACAGCCCCTGCCTAAGCTCATCCTTGCATCAAAGTTTTCCTGCATCAAAATCTTGATTAGAATGCCATCTTCTTTGCAAAATATTCTTTTAATTCTGTAATTGGAATACGCTCCTGTTCCATCGTATCTCTATCACGAACAGTAACCGCATGATCTTCTTCTGATTCAAAATCATATGTGATACAGAATGGAGTTCCGATTTCATCCTGTCTTCTATATCTCTTTCCAATATTTCCTCTGTCATCAAATTCACAATTGTATTCTTTACTCAACTCTGCATAAATCTTTTCTGCACCCTCATTTAATTTTTTAGACAATGGCAAAATGCCAATCTTTACAGGTGCAATTGCAGGATGGAAGTGAAGTACTGTACGAGTATCTCCTCCTTCTAACTGTTCTTCATCATAAGCACTGCATAAAAAGGCTAATGTAACACGATCTGCTCCCAGTGAAGGCTCAATTACATATGGAATATACTTCTCTTTCTTTTCATCATCAAAATAATCCATTGGTTCACCCGAAGTATTTTGATGCTGTGTTAAATCGTAATCTGTACGGTCTGCTACTCCCCATAATTCGCCCCAACCAAATGGGAATAAAAATTCAATATCTGTAGTAGCCTTACTATAAAAGCATAGTTCTTCTGCCTGATGATCTCTCGCACGAATCTCATCATCCTTAATGCCAAGATTAGATAACCATGACAAGCAAAATTCTTTCCAGTAATTGAACCATTCTAAATCCGTTCCCGGCTCACAGAAAAATTCCAATTCCATCTGTTCAAACTCTCTTGTACGGAATGTAAAGTTACCTGGTGTAATTTCGTTACGGAAAGACTTACCAATCTGGCCAATACCAAATGGAATTTTCTTTCTTGAAGTTCTTTGTACATTTTTAAAGTTTACAAAAATCCCCTGTGCTGTCTCTGGTCTTAAATATACGGTATTCTTTGCATCTTCTGTTACACCCTGAAATGTCTTAAACATAAGGTTGAATTGACGAATTTCTGTAAAGTTATGTTTTCCGCAAGATGGACAGCAAATTTCTTTTTCTTTAATATAATTTTCCATCTCTTCTTTTGACCAGGCATCTACACTACCTTCTAATTCAATGTTATTTTCCTGCATATATTCTTCAATCATTTTATCTGCACGAAAACGTTCATGACATTCTTTACAATCCATCAAAGGATCAGAAAAGCCACCCAAATGACCAGAAGCTACCCATGTCTGTGGATTCATCAAAATTGCACAATCTACACCCACATTATATGGATTTTCCTGAATAAACTTTTTCCACCATGCACGTTTAATGTTATTCTTTAACTCTACTCCAAGATTACCATAATCCCAAGTATTTGCCAAACCACCATAGATTTCAGAACCTGGATATACAAAACCTCTTGCCTTCGCTAATGCTACGATTTTTTCCATCGTTTTTTCCATCTTACTACCAACCTTTCTATATGTATCTTATTGATAAACAATAACTGCCCTTTTCTTTCCTGTCGTCTGAATCAGGTTGTCTCCTGTCAGATTTGCCTCTGAATAATATTTGATTGTACCCTCTAATTGGATACTCAATGCCTCTTCTACAATTAAAAACTTCAGTTGCTTATTTTTCAACACAGTTTCTTTATCCACCTTAGTGTCTTTTTCAGCATCTATAAAAGTATCTGGCAACACCAGATTATCTTCCACTTCTTCAGCAGGAATCACCTGAAATTCCTCACCTTGAAATTCCTTATAAGTATCAGCACTATCAAATTTTAGAAAAACCTTTGCAATTTGATTATTCACAGAAAAGTTTTCCATAGATACTTCACCACTATCTTTTGTTTCTTTATACTCTGCTATTGTTTGTTTTATGTATGCTTTCAATTCTGACTTTGAATAATAATCTTTGTCAAACTTTTCTACATTAACGAGTTCAATCTTACCATTTTTTCCAAGATACATTGTATCCTGTTCCACTGTATCCATCTTTAAATGACTAGAACCTCCACAGCCAGACAGTGCTAACAATCCGATCAAACACATCGTACATGCAACTTTTCTTCCCATCTCTTTGTATCCTTTCTCTCTGTACAGTAGTTTCATTGTACTATTTCACCTTTTATTTTTCAAGCCCTTTTTACTTGCCAGACACTTCCTTCTCAAAGGAAAACACTAAGGTTTCTAACATTTCAAGAGAATGAAACTTGCCGTTTGCATAGCAAGCCATATATTGTGCCGCCACCTTCTGTAATTCTTTCAATGACTCTTTTTCCAATAAAAAGGTATATAATTTTTCAACCTTACTACTGACAATATATTGCAATGTGTAAACTGTTGTAGGAGAAATCACCAGCACATCCGATGCTTGTCCCACACATTCCTTACAAAGCATACCTCCTGCCCTACTGGAAAATCCGCCTAAAAACACTTGATGCAAATCTGCCTGCTTTCTCCTACATTTTACACATTCAAACACTTGAGGCATCTCTCCGTTAAAGCATAAAGCCTTTATCTCAAATACACTTCTCACTAATTCATTCGGTATTTTGGCAAAATTCAGTGCCAAAAAGGACTGATATAATAACTTTAACAACCCGGTTGCCTCTATATTTTCATAACTCAGATACGCTGCAACCTCACAAAAATAGGATGCATAAGAGATTTTAATTAAGTCTCCCTTAATTTCTTCAAAGTAATTATCAATTTCCGCATGATTCACCGTATATGAACTACGCCCCTGATAAAGTGTAAATGTTCCAAAAGCAAAAGGTTGACTGGATGCCATCAATGCACTGTTTGTTCTTCTTGCTCCCTTTGCAAATGCAGAAATCTTTCCTCGCTCTTTGGTAAGAATAACCAACCGTTTATCATATTCCCCAATCGGCATCGCTGACAACACCATCCCTGTCACCGTTTCCAGATTCATTTTGCACTACTCCTTCACTGTCCACTGTGCCTCCTTTTGCCTGCACATAATCTAAATAGTCTGTCACAAAACCTGTTTCTTCAAATTTCTTCCAATATTCGTTCCTCATTTTTGTCGTTCCTTTCTTAAGCGCGGGATTACCGTTTACTCTCACTTAGAAAAAGTTCCTCTTACTTAGCTTCTCCCATTCTATCGTACTTATACAGAAAGTCCCTTTCCAAAATGCCCCAATCTTTCCTACTTTCCCATCTTTTTATAATTACTCTTTTTCTTAACACAATACATCAACATCAATAATCTGTATCTCTGTATCCATAATTTTTCAATAAGAAATCACTATCACGCCAGTCCTTTTTTACTTTTACCCATAACTGTAAATTTACCTGAATATCCAATAAACTTTCAATTTCTACACGCGCTTGGGAACCTATCTTTTTAAGCATCGCACCTTTTTTCCCAATAATAATTCCCTTATGCGAATCTCTTTCACAGATAATCGTAGCATCAATATCCATAATATTTCCTTTTTTACGCTCCTTCATACTCTCTACAGACACTGCAATTCCATGTGGAATTTCATCGCTAAGTAATCTTAACGCTTTCTCACGAATCAACTCTGCCACAATTTGTCGCTCTGGCTGATCTGTAATTGTATCCTCATCATAAAATTGTGGTCCTTCCTGTAAATACGAAAACAATGTTTCAACCAAATGCTCCGCATTCTCTCCCTTCAAAGCAGACACTGGAACAATTTCAGAAAAATCGAAAATTTGACTATACGCTGCAATGACCGCAAGTAGCTCTTCTTTTTTTACCGTATCAATTTTATTGATTGCCAAGATAACTGGAGTAGATACTTTTTTCAATTGTTCCGCAATATGGCGTTCTCCTGCCCCAATAAAAGTGGTCGGCTCTACAAGCCACAAAACTACATCCACCTCTTTAAGGGTACGTTCAGCCACATTTACCATATATTCTCCCAGTTTATTTTTTGCCTTGTGAATACCTGGTGTATCCAAAAATACAATTTGCCCTCTTTCATCCGTAAAAACCGTTTGTATTCGATTTCTCGTAGTCTGTGGTTTACTTGAAGTAATGGCAATTTTTTGCCCTATAATTTGATTCATCAATGTAGATTTTCCTACATTGGGGCGACCTATCAGTGTTACAAAACCAGACTTAAATTTATTGTTCACAAGCTCCTCCTTTTCTTTCGTCACGAACAAACATCTCTTGCACTTACTATAACAGACTTGTAATGTGATCAAACAATGCTTTGTTTTCTTCTATCTTCTTTTCATTTCCAATTACGCATAAATTTCCCTGTTCTACAAATGCTTTTATAATTGGTGCTAACGCACGAATATCCTCTTGTGTAACTTCTAAAACTTGGTTACGAACCGTTTGTAAATATTCTTCTGTCATTCCATTCATATAAGCATTAAAAGAACGTGTTCCTACGGCAGATGGTGTCAAAGGCGTATCCAAGTTACTAATTGCCCCAATCATATATTTTGTCATATCTCTGTCACTCACTGCAAAATTTTCAACATACTCATATGCTTTTTCATAAATATCGTTCGTCTCTTTCAACCCCGGATCTCGATACGATACAAAATAAGCATTTCCTGTAACTGCAAAACCACACATACATCCATAAGCTCCGCCTTTTACACGCACATTATTCCACAAATAATCATATCCCATTATTACTTTAAGCACCTGCAATGCCCCATGATAGGATAGCCCTGCATCAAAAAAGTTTCCACTTCTAGCTACATACTGCACCTGTCCTGCATACTTAAATCCTTCCTGCTTTCCATGTGCCAGCATAGAAACATCTACTTCTGGTTTACTCTGTGTACGTTTTTCTCCTACAGCAGACAAAAATTCCGGCATAGCTTCTACAAAAGCCTTATATCCATCCTCGTCTGCGGTTAAACTCATCAACATATTCTCTTTAGTAACCGCGTAAAGTAAAATCTGTTTAAATATTTCCTTCAATCGTTCAGACTTCTCTGCGAAATTTTTTTCTAAATCACATAGGAAATTATAATAGGCAATTCCTTCCATTTCATCATTTAACTTCGCCAGTTCAGAAAAATAACTCATAGAACGAGTCAGTACTGCACTATGACCACTCCCGTTTAATTTCATTTGCAATCTTGATTTTGCTTCTACAATAATTTCCAATAAACGCTTGTCATCTGAAAAGTCAGTTGTAAACACCATCTCTTTGAGAAGAGACATGGCTTTCTTTATATTTTCATACAATACCTTTGTACGAAGTTCAAAGGTAAGTTTATACGCATCCTTTTTACCAGCCTGACTATAGGTATTGATATCTGCAAGTAATCCACCTGTATAGATATTCGTTTCATTACTAAATTCCAAGTACGTGTGTTCCTCTGTATTCATATAACCTAAAGCAGTAGTAAGAAGCGAGAGATATGGCGCTAACTTTGTCAACTCTGAAATATCAAAAACAAACTTTATATATGCAATTCCATTTGTATAAACATCCTGAAATACAATCTTTTGTCCTTCTGCTTTTCTCTCTTGACTAATTAATGGACGAACTTCCTTTTTCATATCCTCTCTTGTAAGCATTGGAATTTTCTCTAACTCTTCCTGTGTAGATGGTTCTTCCTGATATGCCTTCAAAGCCTTGGTATCTTTTACAAGCTGTTCTAACTGCTCCTGTGATAACGAAGCTTTATATTTAGCAAGTTCTTCTGCCACAAGTGCATCTTTCTTCGCAGTAAGCCCCTCCTCTGGTTTTACTATAACAATAGTACTATGAGAATTGTTAAGCAAATATTTTTCAATTAATTTTTCAAAATATCCACTCTTAATCTGCTCTTTCAAAAAAGCAAATGTATCATTTGCTAATATATGTGTAAATATTTCTGTATCGCTATACAACCAGCTATCAAACATCTGCAATCCGTACATCAATCCCTTTGGATAAGAACCAAAATCAGCTTCTCTATACTTAAATTCAAAATAAGTAATGGCAGCCAATAATGCCTGTTCATCTAAACCTTCCTTGACAAGCTTTTGCAATGTACTTGTAAGTACATTCATAAAAGCATCCTTTTGTTCTTCATTGGCATCCTTCGCAATAATAGAAAATACCGGCTGTAAAATACCATTGTCATAGGAACTTAAAATATCCTTTCCTATTCCTTCATCAAGAAGTGCCTGCTTTAATGGTGCTCCCGGATTGTCAATTAATACATACTCTAAAATCTGAAATGCTACATATAATTCTTTATTTAACGAAGTATCCACAACCGTATTATAACTAATATACGTCTTATCTTTTGACACTTCTCCTTCTGTCAAAGAATATGCCTCAACCACTTCCTTCGTTTTTTCAAATGGTTTTTGGAATTTAATTTCCGAATCAACTGGAGCATAGGAAAAATGGCTTAAATATTTTTCATCCATCCATTTTAGCTTTTCTTCTATATCCATATCCCCATACAAATAAATATAACTATTGCTTGGATGATAATATTTTTTATGGAATTCCAGATAATTTTCATAGGTTAAAGACGGAATATCTTTCGGATCTCCTCCCGACTCCACACCATAAGCAGTATCAGGAAACAAAGAACTTTGTATCAGACGATATAATTGTTGCTCTGGTGAAGAAAATGCACCTTTCATCTCATTATAAACTACACCATTGTAAGTAATGGCGTCTTCTACATTGTCCAGTTCATAATGCCAACCTTCCTGTTTAAATATTTCTTCCTTTTTGTAAATATTAGGATAAAATACCGCATCCATATATACATGCATTAAATTTTGAAAATCCTTGTCATTGCAACTTGCAATAGGATAGACTGTCTTATCCGGATAAGTCATTGCATTTAAAAAAGTATTCAATGATCCCTTTACTAATTCCACAAAAGGATCCTTCGCCGGGAACTCTCTGGAACCACATAATACCGTATGTTCTACAATATGAGCCACACCTGTAGAATCCTCTGGTGGCGTACGAAAGCCAATTGAAAATACCTTATTTACATCATCATTAGAAATGACCGCTACTTTTGCATCAGTCTTTTTATGCTTCAAAACATAACCTACACTATTTAAATCTGTTAATGCTTCTTCTTTTACAAGGTCATATGCATCTATATTTTCCCATTGTATCACTCTATTCTTCAATTCTTCTTTCACCCTTACTTTCTTTTATTTTTCATCACTGTTGACAGTATACCATAATTGGTATTTACTGTCATGCAAAAAACCGCAGTTCTCATTTTTTCTTCCCGCTTTTTATTCTTCTACATTTTCCACAAATTATTTCATCTTTCCTATTATGTTTTGAACATTTTTTCCATTATTCTAATGAAAAATTTGACTTTTTTTGCAAAATGTGATAATTTATTAACATGTGTTATGCTTTTATTACAAATATGTACCATGTGTTTCATATGCAAAGATGGGGTGTAATAAAATAATCAAGCACAAAAAAATATTTAGGAGGCATTTTTATGAAAGGTACAGTTAAGTGGTTTAACGCCAAGAAGGGATTTGGATTTATCTCTGACGAAGAAGGAAAAGATGTTTTTGTTCATTTTTCAGCATTAAATATGGATGGATTCAAGGTTTTAGATGATGGGGATAGCGTTGAATTTGATGTAATTGATGGCGAAAAGGGACCACAAGCAGCAAATGTAACAAAATTATAAGCGGGGTATTATTTATAATTTTTTTATTACATAAGTATTCTATTTTAAGTGTGTAACCAAAAAAGTGGACTGCCATACCTTCCTATGACAATCCACTTTTTATAATATCCACAACTAGTCAATTACATTAACAGCTTTGTAAGGTGTTCGATAATTCCATGCATTGGTTGTAATACCTGATTTTGTTGATTTGGCATGTACAATCTTGTTGTCTCCCATATAAATGGCAACATGTCCAATTCTTCCCAAGTCCTTATCATAATAGAAAATCAAATCTCCCGGTTGTAATTCCGAAAATGAAATTTCTTTTCCATTTTGTGCCTGTAACCAAGAACATCTTGCTAAATTATATCCATACTTCTTGTAAATTAAATTTACAAATCCAGAGCAATCTGTTCCCTCTGTCAGACTGTTTCCACCCCATTTGTATGGATTACCAACAAATTTTAATGCATAATTTACAATATCCGTTCTCTTCTTAGAAACCTTTCCATCATTCTTGATTTGTATGTTCTGTTTCTCTTCTATTTTTTTCTGCTCTGCATTTACTGCTGCCTCATTGATCTTTACACCATCAATAGAAATCTGTGCTTTTAAATTCGCACATTTCATATATCCCTGGCTTCCATCTTTTAAGGTAACCAATGCAATATCATCTTGTACATTTTTTATTTTGCAGGAAACATTGTTTTCTAACAAACCTGTTACTTTTTTATCATCTGACTGAGCGGATACATTACAATACTCTCGCTTCATGTAATTCTTTACTCCGTCACAACTAACCTGTACCCAATTTTTTTCCACCTGTTCAACATTGAGTTTTGTATCTTTCTTTACCGTTTTCACTATGTTACTTTTATTTTGTTTTACATTTGCTACCCTTATGTAATCTTTTGATACAAAACCAATTCTTCCATCATATTTTACCTTCATCCAATCTTTCTTTGTGTCAGAAACAATTGTCAGATAAGTTCCCTTTGATAAAACAGCTTTAATTGGTGATTTTGTAGATGCATTTTCTCTAAGTCTGAGCGCCTGTACATTTACAACTGCCTTTTTTACTGTTTCATATTCATTTTTTATGGTCTGTGCAGAAGATTTAGTGGCATATAACGTAGCCGTTTTCTTTACCTTTCCGTTCATTTCATAGGTAGCTGCATCTGCTCTGGCACCTTTTTTGGTTTTATATACCTTGGAAAAAGACTCTTCTGTCTGCACCGCTTCCACAGAAAACTTGTCCAAATTATTTTTTATGTATTTTTTTAACTTATTTCCAGTAAGTGCATATTTTGTATATACATAACCAATCTGTCCATTTACATCTACCTTGGTCCACTCACCGCTTGTATCCAAATAGGTTACCGTATCACCAGGTTTTAATTCACCAATAATTGTTGATGAAGAGGATGGCTGATATCTAATATTTAAGAAACTATTTACCTTTGCAGCCAGCATTTCCTCTGGTACACTAACTGTCAGGTCCCCCACTTTTATTTCCATATTATCAGCTTTTGAAATAACACTTTTTGCTATAAAACTGCCTACAAACACTGTACTTGCAACACATATTGCACATGTAACTGCTGCAACTCCCTTTCGCATTCTCCTCATCTAATCACTCCTTACTCCTTCTTATTCCACACATAATATTTATACTGTTTATTATACGTCCCCCTATCTATTAATACATCGCAATTATCCTTAATTTCTGTTATTTTTTTCTTAATTTTATTTAACTTTATCTACTGATTTTGTTAATTGTTTTATGCTTTTGTTACAAAACAGTAAATTTAGGACATATTTTTCATTTTTGTAACCTCTCATCACTGTTCCATCCATTTCAAAATCACTTCGGCTCGTTTTTTCCAAACATGTCTTTCCTTTGCAAAACAATAACCATTCATGGCAATTCGTTTCCCTTCCCTTTCTTTTTTCAACAAATGCTTTATTTTCTGCGGTAATTTCTTATATTCTCTCAAAGAATAAAATACTACATTTTCTCCATCACACAATTCCTGTTTTAAATATATACTCTCATCCGTTACACAAACTGCTCCATTTTGCATTGCACTAAAGACACGATCATGTGCTCCATTTTTAAACCACGGCATAACATTTAGAGCAATCTTAGCTTTTGCTAAAGCTTCCAAACACCCTTGCGTGTCCGTAGGTCCCTCTATGATAATATTTTCTGTTTTTTTACACTCTAAGGCTTCCCATCCAGCTCCCCACACATGCACTGGTATATCCGCCTCTGCCAATGTCCGAATAATTTCTCCTCTAAAATAAAACCTCACATATAAATCTAAAAATATCATTTTTCCCATGCAAATTTTTAAATCTTCATCGGATAAATTTCCCATTTCCCGCTTTAAATGTTTTTCAAATGCATCTTCCATTGTAAGACAAGGATTCATAATTAAATCCTTTAAAATGCCTTCATAAAAACGAGTATATTCCTCATCAATGCGGTCAATATAGGTCCGAAACTGAGAAGGTGGTGTATAATTTCCGGTAAATACCACATCATATTTCTTTTTCTCCCAGTTCCATTCCACTCCTGTCCCAGCCAATGGCAAAAAGAATGTGTGTATAATTTCTGGATAAAACCGCTCCACAAATTTTTTATGGTCCCTATCAATCAATACCTGATAATACAATTCCACTCCAAGCTCCTTTTTTACTTTATCCAATAACTCAGGATAATAAAAGGGATGATCCACCATAATATTCACACAAGGAATTTGTTCCCTTGCCCAAAACAATTCTCCATTTCTATATAGTTCTTCCTCTCCCCTCAGTCCATTAAAATTAAACGTAACAACCATAGTCTCGCCTGGTTTGCAAAACTTCTTCAGTTTTCGAAGCTGTTCCTCTCGTTCTGTCTCCTCCTCTAAATCCAACTGATAGGAAAATATAGATATCCCCATCTGCTTCCATGCAATTGCTAACTGTTTGGAAAAAAAAGATAATGTTTCAATTCCCCGTTCAAATATAATTATTTTTCTCATTCCAATCTCCTTTGTAGACACATCCTTACTGGCACTTTGCCTTTTAGAACGCATTTTTATAAAGAACAAAAAAAGCATCCAGACAAATGCCTGAATGCTTACCTTAGCAGGGGAAGAGGGATTCGAACCCCCGTGAACGGTTTTGGAGACCGTGATACTGCCACTGTATGATTCCCCTATATTTTTTTCGCAGCCACACTGCTTTTATATGTTACTACTTTCTTTCATTAATGTCAAGTTTTTTTTAAGATTTCTTTCTATTTTTTTTACAGTATCCGATTTTATCTGACAGACATACAAGATACCTAAATTATCCTACCTAAAAAAACTGCCTTCTGCATTTATTCTATGCTAACATCTAAGGTCTAATTCCTGTTAAACAATTCTCTTTTTAGATAGCCACACCTTAACCAATAACCACTCTGCACATAACTTTTTCCATAACAATAACTTACCCCTTAAAAGGATAAGCTATTATTATGACTTCTACATACAAAATCTTTCTTACTCTTATTTTGCATATTTATCAAACCACTTTTTTAGAACCGCATATAAACTCTCTGGTTCAATTGGTTTTCCAACATAATCATCCATGCCATATTTTCTTGAAAAGAAAATATTCTCAAAAATAGGATTTGCTGTCACAGAGATAATAGGAATTGTCATCGCATCCTGTTTATGCAAGTTTCTGATTACCTTTGAGGCTTCTACACCATTCATAACAGGCATCTCAATATCCATTAAAATCGCATTGTAATATCCTGGTGCAGATGTCTCAAACTTGTCCACAGCCTCTTCTCCATCATACACTACTTCTACTGCAATATTTTTTACTTCTAACATAGAAGTTACAACTTCCGCATTGATTTCATTATCTTCTACTAATAATACTCTCTTATTTAAAAAACTTTTCTCGATTTCATTGTTATTTTCACTCATCGCTCATTCTCCCAGCTTTAATATTTTATATCGTTATATTTTCTCAATTTCTTCTACCCCATTGTAGCAACACACTTCACATTTGTCAACAGTATTGCTAATTATTCAATTTTTGTGAAGAATTATTTACTCATTTACATGTAAGGTTTCCTGTAAGACTTTATACAATTTATTTATATCAATTGGTTTTGAAAGATGCCCATTCATACCACAATCTATAGATTTTTTCATATCTTCATCAAAAGCATTGGCTGTCATGGCAATAATCGGAATCTTTCTAGAATCCTCTTTTCCAGATGTTCGAATGCATTTGGTTGCTTCTAGTCCATCCATAACAGGCATACGAATATCCATCAAAATTGCATCAAAATATCCGCTTTCTTTCTTCTGAAAAATATCTACCGCTTGTTTTCCATCTGCGGCACGCTCCGTTTTGATGCCTACCATATCAAGAACTGTCTGTGCAATTTCTGCATTTAGATCGTTATCCTCTACCACCAGCAATCTACAATTTTCAAAGTGAATTTCTTCTTTTTCTCCACTTTCTACTGTCTGGTCTGCTTCCTTCTCCTCTGTTTGAGCCAGAGGAAATTGTAAGGTAAAGAAAAATTCTGAACCAACGCCTTCCTGACTGCGAACATCCAGTTTTCCACCCATAAGTTTTACCAGATTGCTACTAATGGCAAGTCCCAATCCAGTACCCCCAAATCTTCTTGCTGTGTTGGATTCTGCCTGTTCAAATGCAGTAAAAATTCGCTCTAAATTATTTTCATTGATACCAATTCCTGTATCTTCTACACTAAATCGAATGGTAGCCGCATCATCCTCCTGCATCAGTTGTTGCACTGCGATTGTAATGCTTCCCCGTTCTGGAGTAAATTTTAAAGCATTTCCGATGATATTTATAAGTACCTGATTTAAACGTAGTTCATCTCCAATCAGATGTAAGTCTGTATATGATCTTTTTACAACTAAGTTAATATCCTTATTTTCTGCCTGCGGAGACATGAGTACCACTATCTCACTCACCAATTTGTCAAGATCAAATGCCTCCTGACATACACTCATATTTCCACTTTCAATTCGGGACATATCAAGAATGTCATTAATCAAAGATAAGAGATACTGTGTAGAAGTATCAATCTTCGCAAGACACTCGGATACTTTCTTTTCGTCTCCTACAACACTCTGCGCAATGCTTGTCATTCCCACGATTGCATTCATAGGTGTACGAATCTCATGGGACATACGTGATAAGAACTCTGTCTTTGCCTTACTTGCAATATCCGCATTGGCTTTCGTAATGTGTGTTGATATAATCTTTGAAACTTCTTTTAATTTCGTACGGACATCCCATGGCCATACATCCAGTGGATCAGAATGTTCAAATACAACAGCACCCTTAAATTCGCCTTCTTCATAAATGGCACTATATAATTGATTGCGCTTTCTCGGTGCATTTCCCTCCAACGTTACACCATCGCTAAACTTTTCTCTCCATTCATCTGTCATTACGAACAGACCTTCTCCATCGAAACAACTTTTCCATTGTTCTAATTCTTCCTGTGAAATATTGTATTTACAAATAGAATCATGATATTCTTTTTTGGCTATCCACTCGTACGTAATAATATTACTAAGGAAATTGGCATCCGTCTCAATGATACTGATTTTATTCAAACAAAGCATACGTCCTACTTTTCCTAACAAAAGATTTATGGCACTACGCATATCCTTTGTCTTTTCCAAAATAGAAAAGGCAAATGCTACAATATCCTCATTATCTTTTCCTGTCGGAACATCCTCCACCTGTCCTTCATTAACATTCACATAGGCTGTTCCCTGCATTTCTATAACTGCTTTGCTGGATGGAGAATAACATACTGCATCGTTTTTCCCATGATTCTTCACATAAGCAAGCATCCCATCGGCATACTGAAATAACGTTTCATATTCTTGTGTCATCTCCGTAGACGCCATTCCTACGCTACAGGAAACTTTGATATTTTCATCTTCTCCCGCATATAATCCACATATTTTTTCGTGAATACGTTTCCCATACACCGCCGTTCTTCCAGGTTCTGTATTTTTCATTAAGATGAGGAATTCATCTCCCCCATACCTTACTGATATGTCATTTTGTCTGGTAGCAGCTTTAATCACTTCTGCAACTTCTTCTAAAATTGCATCGCCAAATGTATAACCATAGGTATCATTTATCATCTGAAAGTTATCCAAATCAATCAACAGAAATGAACCAATTTCCTCTCGACTTTTTTCTTCCAGATATTGGCGTATCAACTCCTCGCCCACAGTCCTTGTATATAATTTTGTAAGTCGATCACGTTGTACTACTTCCAGTTCCTTTTTCTCTTTTTGTTTCTTTTCATTAATATTGGATTTTTTTCCAATGATTTTTATCAACATTCCATTGTCGTAAATCGGTGTTCCTTCAATTGCCACCCAAATATGACCTTCGCAGTCCCCTTCTTTGTATCGTTCCCGCAATTCAAAAGGTTTCATATCATCTCCAGACAAAAAATCCACATAGCGGGAAATCATATCACTATCACATATCTTTCCTTTTAACAACTTCTTCTTATAAGATGAAGTTAAAATCGGCGTGGATCTTGGTAACGAATTATCAATAAAAGAACCATAGGATACATACTCATCATTGAGCAAATCATACTCAAAAATCACATCAGACGAACTGTCTATAGCAATCCGATATCTCTCTTTTTCATGTTCCAAATCATTTTCCAACTGTTTGGAATGAGTAATATCTGAGAAAATAAGTTGAATGACTTCCTCTTGATTTTCATTTACCAATTTTAAAGCATTTACATGCAACCAGCGCATCTGTCCAAAATAACTGATGTAACGGTGTTCGTACTCCTTAATTTCCTCTCCCACCTGCATATTTTCTAATTGTTGCTTTACATATGGCCAATCCTCTACATAAATAAAACGCTCCATACTCTTTCCATATACCTGCTCATACCATTCCCTGGTACAGCCATATATCTGGAATGCAGCTTCATTTGCCCAAATCATCCGCATCGCATTTTCTTCCATCACACATTGAACCAACCCCGTCTGCATCTTACTATACAAGGTCTGTAAAAAATTATTTTGCACTTTTAGTTCTTCTGTATCTTTTTCTGTGCTATACTCTTCCGAAATCATATAAATAATAAGAGCTACTTCCTGTAACTCTACTTTTGAGAATTCTTTTTCTCTCTCTAAAATAATCACTCCATGAACCTGTCCTCTTGTCTCTATCACATAATGGTAAAAAACATGTTCGTCCGATACTTCTTTATCCGAACTATCCCTCATGACTTTTGACAATAGTTTCTTTTCTAAAGTATCCTTTTTACTTGCAAAAATCTCTTTTTTTAAAGTCTCATTTAATGTCTTGTCAAATGGAAGTTTTCCCGATGACCACTCATATTTTCTTTCAAATGTATCTTGATAAACATGATACTCATACATAGCCATTCGAATACAGGAAAATGTTTCCCCGGTCAACGCAAGAGCTTGTTGAATACCAGTTCCATTTCCCTCCTTTTTCAATTTTTCAATGATGGTAATTAAATCATTATTCTCTTTTCCCATTTTCATCTGTTAAACACAACCTTTATCCCTGTAATATCTTGTAATGTAACTGTTCAGAAGGTGCAAAATCATATGTGTAACTTGCATGTGAAAGCTCAGCTGCTAAGTGTAATTTGCACATATGATTTCATAACTGATAACAGTTTCATGAGTAAAATGTCCAGCCAAATTGTAACTTTTTAGTTAAGTTGTACATTTTGGCATTTTACGAATGGTACCTTCTGAATAGTTATCTTGTAATCTACTAAATATGTATTGGTAATTGCGAAAGCGTGTACTTTGACTCGTTACTCGCATAAATAATAATGTCTGACTTACAAACACGTCCGTCTATAAACAATTATCTTTATTGTATCATGAATCCCCTTATTTTCCTATATTTTTTTCCAAAAAGGCAGTAGCTTTTTTCTTCATAAAACTATGAGAAACACGCTTTGCGAATTTCTCAAATTATCGCGGTAGTCGCCAAATTCTCGCGTAAGCGTGTACTTTGGCTCGTTACTCTCGTAAATAAAAGAGATTGCCTTGTTACTATACAGGCAACCTCTTTTTCATTTTATACTCTTATTTATTTACTTTTTCCGTATTTTTTTCTTCTTGTTTTAAAATATAGTTAATTGCTACTCCTAATCCAATCACTCCCCAGAATACAGGTGCCACTGTAATACTTGAATCATTTGTCAATCCTGCAATCATATACCCGATCGTACCTACAAATACAGCAACTCCTGCCTGCGAAAGATAAGAATCAAATACTTTTTTACTATAAAGTCGAATACTTTGCACAAAATACATTCCGTAAAATACCAACAGTGCAATCAACGAAACTACACCAGTCTGTACACCTACCTGCAAATACCAGCAGTGTGGTTTAGAAATAAGCTGTTCACCATATCCATGATTCTTTGCACTAACATAATCATGCTGTGGAAATACAATTGAAAATGTATCCGCTCCAGAACCAAGAATAACATATTTTTTTAACAATGGAATTGTTCTTGCCCAGATAAATCCACGCTTACTTGCCAAATCCTCATACCCGTCAAACAATGCTGTTTCTGCTGTTTCAATCACAGTCTCTCTGGCATATGCATTACGGTATCTAAATCCTTCTGGTCTCTTTACAAATTTCCACTCTACTCCATCAATTACCAGATCAAATCCTCTGACAGAGCTTGCAACGGCTTGTCCAGCTTCCAGATAATTAAAATCTACATCTGTTTCAAACATATAAAAAGTTCCCAGATTCTCGTCTGCAAAATACATATATCCTGTATCTTCTGCCTGATTAATCTGTACTTTTGTTCCATCTTTTTTCGTAAGTGCATAATTACTGTAAGTAATTGTTCCATCTTCTCCTGTTTGCGCATCTACTGTTAAAGAATAAGTTTGTTTCTGATAAGTAAATTGTATTTCATCTTTCTTTGTTTCTATTTCTGACAATGCAGATTCTGGTGTCTTATTAATGGTAAATGCCTCTTTAATACTTTTAGAATATACATGACCATTGACTGTATCTACAACCAGATACAAAACAATTACTCCCACTACAGCAGGCAAAACAATAAACCATTTTTTTACAACTTCTTTTCGCAGGAAAAACAAAATAATAACAGCAACAAACGCCAATGATACAATACCAGCCTTAAATTGTGCCGCAAACATACTAATCAATAATGTGATTACTACAGACAAATACAATACCCGTTCTTTTATGTTTCGGGCAAACGGAACTAATACTGTAAAAATAGGAATAAGCAACGTACAATATACACCTACATAGTTTGGATTGTAAAGTGTAGTATACGCTCTTCCTATATCAAAGGAAAAATTCAAATTTTGTGCTGATACATCAGAAGATGCAATCAAACTTTTTCCCAAACCACTTCTAAAGAAATCAAGCTTTAAGCCTTGGAATGTACCTATTATTCCTATAATTAATGCTCCAACAGCTAATACATTTAACAATACACGTACATCTTTTTGATTATTTACATACTCAAATACAAAGTATACTAAAACAACGTATCCTAACAATGCAAATACATTTTCAAACTGCTCATAAATACCACTATAACCATAAGAACTATATTTTGAAAACAATGTAGATAACAAACTCAGTAACCCGTAAACACCAACAGGTATCAAAAGCATACTAAATTTTAACTGTCTTTTCCCATTGTATGCAGTAATCGCAATACATGCAAGCATCACTAGCAAAACAAGGAAAAATATCCATTGTTTATAATACAAAAATACATCTACTGCTGATGTACTCACAGAAAACCAATCAAATCCTGCCAATTTAGGATTATATTTCTTGGCATGAATGATTAAAGGTAAAATAGCAAAAACAAATCCTACCACCCATAAATAACCATTGTCTCCACCACTATCATATCCACCACTATAGTTTACCTTTTTCTTCGCTCCAGCCCCGGATGTATTAGAAAACCTTCCGCCTTTGGAATTCGAAGATGTTGTCTTTTTTTCAAATCTGCTTTGTTGCTTTTTTTCTTCCATTCTTCTTACCAACATCTTAAACAAAGATACTATCTTTCTTTAAGTTGCGAACAAGCATCGGTGAATAGTCTATGTCCGCATTTTTCCTTTCTTTAATTTTTTCACCATTTTTATATGCACATCAAGCAATATTGTATCATGGTTCGAGGTTATTTTACAACTTTTTTTCAAAATTCTTCTTTCTTAGCATGAAACGTTCCATCATCTGTTTTTATTAACTGCCAAATATACATCCTCTCTTCTATTTTTGAGAGAAGGTACCATCTCTCTTACCTTTTTTTCATACTCTAAATCTATTCTGGCATACACAATTTCTTCTCGATTTCCCGCTCGTGATAATACCGTTCCCCATGGGTCTATCACCATACTATTTCCAAATGCAGAATAACTGTTTTTTTCACCAATCTGATCTGTTGCCAGAATATAACAACTATTTTCTATTGCTCTGGCACGTAACAATGGCTCCCAATGGTCTTTTCCTGTGGATAATGTAAAGCTGGCCGGCACTATTATAACCTGTGCACCGTCCAATGCCATCTTTCTAAACAATTCAGGAAAACGAATATCATAACAAACTGCAAATCCAAGCTTTCCCAATTCTGTCTCCACCGTCACAATCTCTTTCCCTGGTTTTATATTATGGGATTCTGCACAAACTGTCCCGTCTGTAAGTGTTACATCAAACATATGTATCTTACGATAAGTAGAAACAATCTGTCCATCTTTATTTAGCAACATACTGGTGTTGTAACATCTGTTTTCTCCCTCTATTCTTTCATACATAGAACCTGTATGAATATACACCTTATGCTCCTTTGCTTTTTTTCTCAAAACTGAAATAGTTTTTCCACCTGAACTTTCTGCCATCTCAGCTACATTCTCCGCACTCGCCTCCCCGTTCATAAGTTCTGGAAAGCAAATTAGCTTCGCTCCATATTTTACAGCCTCCTCAACAGCCGCGACTGCCTTTTCTAAATTTTTCTCCTTATTTTCTCCCGAATCCATTTGGACCAATGCTACATCATACGTTTTTTTCAATTGCATTTTATTCCCTCCATGCCTATGTTTTCATATTATTTCGTCTTTTTCACTTTAACACACAAGCATTTTGACAAAAAAACAACCAACACTTCCTATATCAGAAATGCTGGTTGTGTTGTAACAAATCAGACTTTGATGCACAATAACACCTGTAAACAGGTATAATCTCTACTGATTTATATTTTCTAATCTAAAATAGCACTTGGTCCAACAGATGGATCTGGTGCAATTGAAATGGTAGGTGTAGGAGTATGTGTTGCATCACTATGTTGTCCTTTTCCAGCACAATTAATAAATGAATTTCCTCTATACGCACCTGCTGTTAATGTCATCTTCAAATCAATAATTTCTGGATTATTCCACTGTTTCATAAAACGACCTCCTTTATATTATCATCTATCTGCCTAAATAATAACATCCTCAGACAAATATTACAAGAAGTATTACAGTTTTGTTACATTTTTTTGTGTAATTACTTCTACTACTTTATGTATACTTACATTCCAACCATTTTTCTCCTACGAGCACAAACTTTTCCACTTCCCTATTTTTGACAATGCTCCAACATCATCTGAAGTACCTCCTGTCTGGCATCTCTGCTCGTAGGACGATAAATACGATATACTGGTATTTTTTGTGCAATACAAAGCAATGTCTGAAATGCCTCTACGGAAAGCCCATCATTGTGATTGGACATATATTGTGAAAAAATATATGAGGTCAATAGTTTTAATGCTCCCATTCCTTCTAATTTTTCAATTTTAAGCTCATCATTTTGCCAATCCGGTATCAGCTCAAATATTGCTTTCATAGGTTTCGCCGATGCACACATCTGTTCTTCCTTCAGGCGAAGTCGATATTTTCCTCTTGCTTCATCAACACATTCTAATTCTTCTAATTTGTATCCCTCTTTTTCTGCACTTTCAACTGTATATTTTTGCTGTGGAACAGACAAATGCACATAAGGAATTTCATCTTTAATAGTTACTGCTGATACATCATCCGCTAACAACCCATATCCTTCCTTTCTAAGAAGTGCTGAATAAGTAGATTTCCCAGCTCCACAGTCACCTACGATTAAAACAGCCCCCTTCTCATCTCCTACTGAAGAACTGTGAAACGGAACAATTCCTCGCATATACATATTAAAGCACATAGCATGACTGATAATATAATGTTTTAATTCTTTCATAAGCTCTGGTGTATCCGGCTCTGCAATAATCTCGTTTCCATTTCGACAAACGATTCGTCCACATGCCACTTCAAACCAAATATAAGATGGTGTAACTTTCTGCACCGCAGGATTTTTTAGTGCATCTGGCTGCTCCAACTGATACACATAAATATCTGCCTGTGCCTTCTCCTGTTCACTTAATGTTACATGAAATAATTCATCCATTTCAATCTCAGAAGCAATCGTCAAGTCATATGCACGATAAAAATATCGGGCATTTCTTTTTGCATCAGACAAATTCAATTGTTTTATTTCTTTTTCATGATATGTCTTTGTCTTTACTTTTGCTTCCTGACAACTCAAATGAAAGGTATGAATAAATTTCAATTTTTCATCTACCCTTTCTCGAATTGGTTTAAACGTTTCTTCATTTTGTTCCAGAAATACTGGCACATTATACTGGTCATCCACTCCATCCACATAAATTTTTGTAAGATCAGCCAGCAAGACCTCATATTCCGGTGTCAACCGCATTGTACAATCCCGAATAAATTCTACAATCATACAGCCAACATCTTCATAGGAAGGTGTACCTCTTCCATCCATAATACTATCATCCATATGCAAATATCGAATTGCACAATAGAATAATAATTCTGAAAAATAATCGTATCCGAGTTCTTCCAACATTTCCCACATATGTTTAAAATCAATTTTTTCTTTGTATGCATCCACATATAAAGCAACATCTACTAAACATTGAAATGCGATTCCCTCTGTTACCATATGCTTAATCGTATGAAAAATAATATAAATCAAATGCTGTGTATAGCCCAATGTTTTTGTTGGACACCCAAGAGTCTCCACTTCTATAAAACTATTTTTATCTGTAATATGCATATTATTAAGTAACTGTATCTTAGGTCCCTTAAATTCTTCCCACAAAGTATAATGCAATTCTATTTTGTGTAAACTTTGCGGATGAATAAATACCGGCACTTCCTCTTTTGAAGTACGCTCCTCTTTTAAATATCCTCTATTTTGTAAAAATCGAAAAATCTCGGCAGTATCTTCCATCGCGATAAAAAGATCGGTATCTTTCGATCTGCGGAATGCCGGATTGGGATATAAAGTTGCCAGTACACTCCCCTTAAAAACAGTATATGGCAACTGCACAACCTGAGCCTCCTGTAAAAATAATTTAAGTGCCTGCTGCTGTTGTTCTGAAAATATTACTTCCTCTTTGGCTCCTTTTTCCCATTTTTCTATGATATCTTTTGGAATCTCGTAATGTTGTGCTATTCGCTCTACCGTTTCCAAAGTCAGTGCAAGCAAAGACGATGCATCCGCATACTTATATATAATTGCCCAGTTTACACCTCTGTAATTGTACGAAGTGCCATATGGTGCATGTAATGCTTCAAATATAATCTGTAAAAAAGTTTCTGCATTTGGATAATACATAAACAACCCCCTATCATTGTTTGAATCTATTTATTTTATCCTTTAAATAATAAAGAATTACACATTTTTATAAAAGAAAAACGCCTGAGGACTATGCCTCAGGCTCTATAAATTTCCTCTTTTTGTAATATCTATTATTTTATTTGTGTAATTACTCCATTTTTTACTCCATATGTTCCAACACTTTCCAATGTATAATTAGCTCCTGCTTTCGAATCCCAGCTACCATTTCCATTGTTAAAACATACAATTGCTTTTTCCGCTTCATCTACTGGAATTACATATTTATAATTATAACCAGCAACTTCGTTTGTAGCTTCCATCTTCACTCCTGGTGCCACAGTCCAATCATTGTTTCCATTTTTATAGTGAATATATGCATTCGTCCATCCTGTACTATAATAAACCGTAATACTCTTTTCAATTGGGTTCTGTGTTGGAGTTGGCGTAACAATCGGTGTTGGAGTTACTGCTGTTTCCAACTGACTTACCACACCATTTTTTACTCCATATGTACCACTTTCTACTACATAATTCGCTCCATTTTTTGAATCCCAGTTTCCTTTTCCGTTATTAAAGCATACCGTTACTTTTTTCTTGGTATCAAATGGAACTACAAGCTTATGTGTATAGCCGTCTCTCTCATTTGTTTTTTCCATTTTTACTCCTGGAAGTGTGGTCCAATCTTCACCATCTACTTTATAATGTGCATACACATCTTCCCATCCAGTGCTATAATAAAGAACCAATGCATTTTCTGGTACCTGTGTAGGTGCAATTGTCACCTCCGGGGTACTCGTTGGAATTGCTGTTACTTCTGGGGTTCCTGTCACTTCCGGTGTTACTGTTACCACTGGAGTTGCTGTTACTTCTGGGGTTGCTGTTACCACTGGGGTTGCTGTTACCACTGGAGTTGCTGTTGGACTCAAAGATATCGTTGTTATCTTTGAATTGTGATGTGTAATTCCATACTCTCCAAGTGCATTTAACTTATAGTTTGATCCATTTTGCGAATCCCAGCTTCCCTTTCCGTTGTTAAAGCATACCGTTGCACTACTCTCATCCCCACAATCAATTACATACTTGTAATTATAACCATCTTCTTCTGTACTTGACTCCATCTTTTTTCCTGGTGCCGTTGTCCAGTTTCCAGATGCAACCTTATAATGAATATATGCATCTTTCCATGAAGAAGTAGCCTTATAGTAGATTGTAATTGTATTTGCATGAATCTTACGGACAACATTAATTGTTACATCTTTACTTGAAATAACAGGAAAACTTCTAAGTCTTTTTCCATTGTAATAATAGTAGTAATCATATCCGTCCTGCTCATAATCTGCTGGCAGATAAATATAACCATTTGATTTTACAAGTGAAATCGTTTCTGTTTCATTATTTAAAGCAAATGTTGCTTTTGCAATATAAGTATTTCTATTTTCATCTACATAACCTGCATAATTTTTCTCGCTCAATGCAGTAAGGTTTATATGCATTACCGGGCGTACCGTAATGTCTGTGTAATCCGCACCATTTCCTCCATCCTGTACATGTCCGAAACAGTCAATATTCATGACACGGCTATTTCCATCACCCGCTGAACGCAACCACCAATAGTTAAATCCATATGCAGTATAAGCATTTTTCTGATGTGTATAATCTGTAGTAAGTGCTCTTCTTGATTCATAATTTGTAAACCCATAAGCTTTGTCAGCAATTTCTTTATAAGACAAACAGTATATCTTGTCTGTTGTATTCGAACTTCCAAAGTAGCCATAATAACTCTGTTCTTTCTCATTTTTCACAGTTGTTGAAAGAATATTTTGCTGTTCTTCCTGACTAAATGCCATATTTATAAAACTATACTCATTAGAAAAATCCATTCCATATGCATTTACTGTTTTATCATAACCATTTAAAAAACTACGAATGGTACTATATTTCCATTCATATGGCTGTACATTTTTATGATTAAAATATTTTACAGAAGTCTCCATCGTATATGGCTGTGTGTCCAGATTTACATCTGAAATTACCAATGCATCTGTTCCATCCTCGTTGATAGATAGGATTCTCCATGTAATTGGCTCATAAACATAATAGTGATATTCCTCATCTGTATCCCATTGGTAATATCCAGTTTCTTCCCCAAGGCTTCCAAAATAAGAATCACTCATTTTCATTCTTAAATATTTGGTTCCCTTTATGGTCGCTGTATAATATAGATTCTTTTCTGATCCTATATAATCTGTTATTGGATTGTCAAGCTCTACCCACTTTGCTTCCGAAATATCCTCAAGCATATCCAATGTCTCCTCATCTGTCACCTGACTCTGTGGATATTCGCCATAAGTAAAGGTACTCCACACATTTTCTAATTCTCCATCTTTGTCCGTATCCAATGTAAATGGCTCTGAATAACGGTCATAAGTATGAAGCGTATCTTGCGTTTCACTGGCCTTTACTTTTATTTTTTGTGTATTCCCTAATGAATACGGTGTAAAAGAAAATACAGTAGCAACTGTAAGTGCAACAGCTACACTTCTCTTAATTCCCTGCTTGATTTTGCCTGAAAATTTGTTGTACATAGAAACAGTCCTTCCTTTGTAATACTTTCTTAATAGTTTTGTAATTTTTTTCATTGTATCACACAGTTTAAAATGAGGCAAGCATAAATTTCCAGTTTTTTCTAATAAGCTTTTGTACATATTATCCAAAAAAGAAAGAATCTCCGCATTTTACTTTGACATCAATTCCATCTTTTCCTTTTTTAACTTCTTCAAAAATGTATCTTTCAGCTCATTACTCTCCTCTAACTGTTTTATTTTTTTCTTTAATGCATAAATATAGTCCGTTGTCACTCTAACACCATCCCGCACAACCAAATCCTCATGCTCTTTTAATTCGTCTAACCATTGCAATACTGATTTTTCTCTTGTTTCATTAAATGTATTATCCTCTTTCATTATCATTTTTCACCAACACTCCTTACACATCTATATACGTTCTTTGCAAAATATCTCTGTTTATAGGATACTCTTTTCTATAAACATCAGGGTGCCAAGAGCCCCTAATCCTGATAAAACTGTTACACACCTCCTACTCTACAGTCCTATAAAACAATAAAATCAGCATACTGCCCATTCACAACTTTTTTCAGATCATCCGGAGCTAACAACAATTGCACTCCAAGTTTTCCTCCACTGACGATAATTTCCTTCTGCTCTCTGGCAGATTCACAAATATATGTTTTAAATTGTTTTTTCATTCCAATCGAAGTACATCCTCCACGAATATATCCAGTCAGTGCCTGTATATCTTTTACATGAACTAATTCAATGTTCTTTTCTCCCACTACACGAGCTGCCTTTTTTAAATCTATCTCTTTGTCCACTGGCAACACAAATACGTAGTGTTCCTTACTTTTTCCTACAGCTACCAAAGTCTTAAAACTCTGTGCATATGCTTGTCCCAGCTTATCTGCAATATGAATCCCATCAATAAATTCATCACACTCATAAGTATTTACTTTATACGAAACTTTCTTCCTATCTAAAATGCGCATGGCATTTGTTTTTATTTCCTTTTCCTTTGCCACTCCTATTTCCCTCTTTCTTTTATCTTCTTTTTATGTTCACTCTGACAACACTGCCCAGCGCATCTTTGTAGATTTTGCTCTCGGATTCCTCTGACACTCCTCCACAGAAGGACGTATCACATCTTTTGCCACATCACTATATATTCCTTCTTTTTTCATTCGTTTAAAAATTTTCTTCACCATCCTGTCTTCTCCAGAATGAAATGTAAGAATTGCAACTCTTCCACCAGGTGCTAATACATCTGGAAGTTTTTCAAGAAATTCTTCCAATACCTCAAACTCACTATTTACATCAATTCGAAGTGCCTGAAATGTTCTCTGACAGGATTTCTTCATTTCCTGCTTTAGATTTTCCGGTTTCTGTTTTCCCACAACCTCTTCAATAATCTCTCTTAAATCTGTTGTAGTTTTTATTTCTTTTCCCGCACGCATTCGTTTAAAAATTGTTTTAGCAATTTCTTTTGCATATGGTTCATCCGCATTTTCAATCAGCATTCCTTCCAACTCATCCTGTGTCAACTCTTTTAAACGTTCTGCTGCTGATATTCCTTTTTGAGGATTAAGACGTAAATCCAATGGTCCATGTATTTTATACGAAAATCCACGTTCCGGGTTATCAATTTGCATAGAAGAAACTCCTAAATCTGCTAAAATAAAATTGACTTTTCCTGATTCTTGTACTACCTGATCAATATTTTTAAAATTAATCAATTTTACCGTCAGTATATCTTCTCCAAATCCTTTATTTTTCAATCTTTCCTTTGTTTTTTTGCTCTCAATCGGATCTACATCCAATCCATAAATATGCCCCTTACCTTGCAACTGTTCTAACATTTTCAACGTATGTCCACCATAACCAAGCGTTGCATCAATCCCAATCTGCCCTGGCTGAATTGCAAGAAAGTCCAGTATTTCCTTCACCATAATGGAAATGTGCATTCCCGCAGGGGTACTTCCCTTACGAATTACTTTTTCAATTGTGTCCTTATATTTTTCCGGATTGTGTTCTTTATATTTTTCTGCAAAATTTCTTGGATGTGTACCTTTATAACGAACTCTTCTCTTATGTGTTTTTCCTTCTTCTATCTTTCTTTGTTCTTCCATCCGCTCTATTCTCCTTTTCTTCCTTTTATTTTTCCAGCCTAAGACTACACTTATGCGAATAAATTTTCCCAGTTCCACAGCCGAAAAAAAAGCCAAAATTAAGTGGTAACATTTCGTTTTTTATACCAAAATAGCGCTTTAATCTTTTTTTCTTGTAGAAACTACATTTAGATATCAGACAATGAAACGTATAATGCATTACCTCTGTTGTAAATGGTAATTCCTCCATTACATGCATTTGCTCATAAAAAATTCCTTTTCTTCGCGAGAAATTGGGATACGTTCCAATCCAACCTTGCCTTTTCCACTTTTGTATCCATTTTTTTCTCTGTTCTTCCACAAAAAAATCTTCTTTTTCACCAAACCTTCTTTCTTCATAAACAGACGATGCCTCCAAGATTTCTTTCTGTAACCATTGATACACAAGATTTCCTTTTTTACCTGTTAATGTTTTATAAATTTCTTTTTCTTTCTCTTTTGTAGGTGTCTGTTTCAATTGATCCAACAATGCCTTTTGTAACTCCCATTGCTTTTCTATGCAAGCATTTGAAAAATAACAATCCCCTATTTTTTTATTCTTTTTTCTACATTTTTCCATATCGTCCAATACCGCTTCATAAGCATCCATTCCATTTTTCTTGGTAGAAAAGCAATATCCCTCTTCCCACGGAACACAATAAAAACTCCGTATCGGCGAAAAATCTAGCAATGCAAGCAATTTTAACTCTTTTTCATTACATGCCCACTCACCAAGATATCTTTTTTTATCCTGGATAATTTCCAATTCATAAACAAGTTGGCGGTAAGGTTCCTCTCCTTTAACCCAGAAATGGCCAATATCCGCATATCGATACATTTTAGCCAAAAAGGTAACTTTGGAAAACCAAATAGAAAAGAAACGCTCTTCCTGTTGTCCAACTAAACCATATCGTTCTTCCTCCTTTACTAGTTGAAGTGATGTACACGCTTTTTCCTTTTCATATTTACCCTTTATCACAACATCATCTAATTGTAAGTAGCTTTCCACACTGTCATTATACATATAAGTAATTCTCCAGGATGTACTTGGATCCTCTTCACTCTTCCAAAGTTCAAATTCCAATTCCTTTATCACACACTTTAAATATTCCATCCCCGGAAGCTGAATTACATTTTCCATCTCTAACCCCTTCCTTTTTCTGCGAACACCCCGCTTTTGACTACTAATTTCTGCTTTCATTATACAAATTGTTTCTAAAAATGTCTATATCCTTACAACAACGCAAAACCTGCCTAGAATAAAGTGTTATTGTTGACGAATAGGTATTTTCGTTACCGGAAATACCGTATAAATGTCTTCCATGTTCGGTTTTGGACAATTTTCATATACAGCATTGCCCAAAACAATTACAGTTCATATACCTGTGAACTATAACCAGCAACAAAATTGACACATAAAAGATCTATTATTGCACTTGAATCCTTTCCCTTTGTTATGCTAAACTGTATCTGCCAATTACTTGATACATTATTTTACGAATCATCAACTATAAGCGAGGTAACAACATGAACGCGAAAGAAGTAAATCATCCCATAAGAATTCACCAATGGGACACCTTAAAATTTATTTTAATCTTACTTGTTGTATTTGGACATTTTATCCATTCTTACACCGAAGATGCCATGATCTCTGAAAAACTATATGTTTTTATACTTGGTTTTCATATGCCGGCTTTTCTTTTTATCAGCGGAATGTTTAGCAAGAAAACAATACAAACCAAAAATTATAAAAAGTGTTTTGACTATTTTGTTTTGTATGTTTTTTGTAAAGTCTGCATTTTTATAAGTAAGATTCTAATTCAAGAAGACTATGACTTTTCCTTATTCGATGAGTCAGGTGTTCCATGGTATGCCTTTGCACTGATTGCTTTCGTATTGTTTACTATACTATTACAGCAAGTGCAACCTGTCTATCTGTTTGTTTTTTCGATTATTTTGGGCTGTATTATAGGATATGATGATGCAATCGGTGATTTTTTTGTTTCTTCACGCATTGTTGTATTTTATCCATTCTTTTTAGCAGGCTATTTACTAGATGGACATAAGTTATTACAATTTTTATCAAAATTTTATTTTAAGATTATCGGCGTAGGTATTTATCTTGCATGGGCATGTTATATTCAATTTACACCTAATGCAACCAACCTTTGGCACCCACTTGTAACAGGACGAGAAACACTTGATAAATATGGAATTAATTATTTTTGGTATCGTGCACTTTACTATATTGTTATATTTTTACTAATATTCTCTGCTATTGCACTTACTCCAAATAGAAATAGCATTATTAGTACCTGGGGTAGCAGAAGCATTCAAGTATATACTCTTCATCGTGGACTAATTTACATATTTTATCATTTTTGCAATGCAGACAGATTATTAGAGCACTTTGGAAATAAACCAACTATGTTTGTACTATTTTTATTATCCATACTGTTAACAATATTTTTATCACTTTCCTTTTGGGAAACTCCATTACAATGGATACTGAAACCCAGATGGAAAACAAAAACTAACACAAAAAATGGTTAATGCAAAAATGCCATCTGCGAAGTTTATTGCAGATGGCATTTTTATCTAATATTCAAATTTTCTAATTATAGAACACTCTCCCACATTGAAACAAACCTATGTATAAAATACCACTAGTCCTTGTATTAATATTTTCGAAAACGCTGATAACGCTCTTCCACAATCTCTTCCTTCGTTTTCTCCTTATATTTTTTCAAAAAGCTAATGATTTTTTCTCTTAAACAGTCACATACTCCCTGGCAATTTATATTTGTAATCGGTTCTTTTTCCCTTATAACCTGTTCTACAATACCTAGCTCTTTTAGTTCATGTGCTGTAATCTTCATACATTCCGCTGCTTCTCCAGCCCGTTTGCTATCCTTCCATAAAATACTGGCAAATCCTTCCGGCGAAAGAATCGAATAAGTAGCATTTTCCAACATCCACACTTCATTCGCTACACCAAGTGCCAATGCACCTCCACTGCCACCCTCACCAATAACAATGGACAAAATAGGTACTGTGATTCCGGACATCTCATACAAGTTTCTGGCAATTGCCTCTCCCTGCCCTCTCTCCTCTGCATCCATACCACAATACGCACCAGGTGTATCAATAAAGCAGATAATTGGCCGATTAAACTTTTCTGCCTGCTTCATTAAACGAAGTGCCTTTCGATATCCTTCTGGATATGGCATTCCAAAGTTTCTCTTTTCGTTCTCTTTTAAATTTCTGCCCTTTTGTTGACCAATCACAGTTACAAACTGTCCCTCAATAGAAGCAATTCCTCCCACAATTGCTCCATCATCACGGTATAATCGATCCCCATGCAATTTCATAAATTGATCAAAAATATGATTAATATAATCCTGCGTATATGCACGATCACTCTCTCTGGCAATCTGCACTTTCTCCCATGCTGTAAGGGTCTTTTCTTCCATCACATCATTCTCGCACTCCATAGACGTTGTCATTTCCATTTCATCCATTTTTTGCTTCACCCTTTCCATTTGCATGGTACCCAGCACTCTGTAATAAGAAATGCAATACCTTTCGCATCTTTTTTCTTGATACAATCTTATCAATCATTCCATGTTCCAACAAAAATTCCGCACTTTGAAATCCTTCTGGTAACTTTTGATGGATCGTCTGCTCGATTACTCTTGGACCCGCGAAACCAATAAGTGCCTTTGGCTCTGCTAAAATAATATCTCCCAACATAGCAAAACTAGCAGTAACACCACCTGTAGTAGGATCTGTTAGTACTGATATATATAAGTTTCCAGCCTCACTATGACGCTTTAATGCCTGTGATGTCTTTGCCATCTGCATTAAAGACATCATTCCTTCCTGCATTCTGGCACCACCAGAACAGCAGAACAAAATAACCGGTAGATGTTCTTTGGTAGCTCGCTCAACCATACGGGTAATCTTCTCTCCCACAATCATACCCATACTTCCCATCATAAAGCTGGCTGACATAACACCAATTGCAGTATCAATTTCACCAATTTTTCCTTTTCCCGTAACGATTGCCTCAGACAACCCTGTATTTTGCTGCATTCTGGCAACTTTTTTTTCATATTCAGGGAAATCCAACGGATTCTTTGTTTTTAAATCTTTATCCCACTCTTCAAAACTACCACTATCTAGTACCATTCCAAGACGTTCCATCGGTGCCACTCGAAAATAATGTCCACAGTTTGGACAAACATGCTTTTTTTCTATCACGTCTTCTGTATACACAATCTGATTGCATGCCTCACACTTTTGAAACAATCCTTCTGTCAATTGCTGACGATGGTAATTTTCTATGATTTTCTTAGACTTACGTCCTTGTGTACGAAATAACATAACTCTTTACTCCTAACTGAAATAGTTTTGATTAATCCAGTTTACATCTCCACGCTTAAATGCTTCTTCCCCTACCAAGCGATACTGAAATCCTACATTGGTTTTCACACCTTCAATAATCATTTCACTAAGCGCACTCCGAAGTTTTTGAATTGCAACATTTCTATTTTCTCCATGTACAATAAGTTTTGCAATCATAGAGTCATAACAGGATGGTATTTTATATCCCTGATATGCCGCAGAATCTACTCGAATACCATTTCCACCTGGCATATGAAGGCTCTCAATTACACCCGGGCAAGGGATAAAATTCTGTTCCGGACTCTCTGCATTGATACGACATTCAATCGCATGCCCTGTAATCTTAATATCTTCTTGCGTAAAACCTAGCTTCTTTCCTTCTGCAATCCGAATCATCTCTTTTACAATATCAATCCCTGTCACTTCTTCTGTCACAGGATGTTCTACCTGAATACGGGTATTCATTTCCATAAAGTAAAAGTTATTATCCTTATCCAGCAAAAATTCAATTGTTCCAGCAGAATAATAGTTTGCAGCTTTTGCGGCTTTGATTGCTGTCTCTCCCATTTCTTTTCTTAACTCGTCTGACACAGCAATAGAAGGAGTTTCTTCTATTACCTTTTGATGTTTTCTCTGAATCGAGCAATCTCTCTCCCCTAGATGAACCACATTTCCATGCTGATCTGCTAATATCTGCACTTCGATATGTCTACAATCTGCCAGATATTTTTCAAGATACATACTGCGGTCACCAAATGCATTTTCTGATTCTTTTTGCGCTGTAAGGAACAAATCAAGGAAATCTTCCTCTTTTTCAACTACACGCATTCCTTTTCCACCACCACCGGAAACTGCTTTGATGATAACTGGATAGCCCATTTTGGCTGCCTCCCGTTTTGCCTCCATCGCATCCAAATACGGAGTATCTCCACCCGGAATAATAGGAACTCCTGCTTTTTTCATCACACGACGTGCCTCCGACTTGTTTCCCATCTGTTCCATGCTTTCCATACTTGGTCCAATAAATGTAAAATTACATTCCTGACACATCTTTACAAATTTGCTGTTTTCTGATAAAAAACCGAAGCCTGGATGAATGGCATCCACATCAGCCGCAATCGCTGCACTTAAAATTCGTTCCATATTCAAATAGCTGTCTTTTAATTTATACGAGCCTATACAAATGCACTCATCTGCAAGCTGTGCATGCATAGCTTCTTTATCAATGTCTGAGCAAATTGCCACACTGGTAATTCCCATTTCTCTACATGCACGAATAATACGAACTGCAATTTCTCCTCGATTGGCAATTAGTACACGCTTTATACGATTCCCTTTCACAAAACCATCCTCTTTTCCATACTTCTAGCTTATAACAATGCAAATGTCAATTCTGCCTCTGTGGCAACCTTATCTCCCTTATAAGCAATTGCTCTTCCTATTCCAATAGGTCCTTTTACTTTTACCATCTCAACTTCCAATCTTAAACAATCTCCAGGCACAACCTGATCTCTGAATTTTGCTTTATTAATCCCACCAAACACCGGTGTCTTTCCCTTGTACTCTTCTGATGATAAAATTGCAACTGCCCCAACCTGTGCCAATGCTTCTAAAATAAGAACGCCCGGCATAATAGGTTTCTCTGGATAATGTCCTCTAAAAAAGTCTTCATGATAGGTAACACATTTTACTCCCACAGCACGTTTTCCCGGTTCTAACTCATCAATACGATCCACTAATAAAAATGGATGTCTATGTGGAATGAGTTCTTCTATTTCTTTTATTCCAAGCATATTTTTCCTCTTTTCTAACTTATGTATTCCTACACTAAACGGATCAATGGCTGTCCAAATTCCACTAACTGCTCATTCTCTACCAGTATTTCTGCCACTGTTCCATCCGTTTCTGCTTCAATCTCATTCATTAATTTCATAGCTTCAATAATGCCAATGACTTGTCCCTTTTTCACCGTATCACCAACTGCTACAAATGGATCTTCCCCTTCTGCCTTTGCAGAATAAAAAGTTCCTACCAATGGAGATTTAATCACAGTACCTTCTTCTTTACTAACTGTAGGTTGTTCTGCAACTAATGTACTTTCCTGCTTTTGCAATACAGGTGCCGCAGATGGAACAATATATTCCTGTTGTTTTTCTGATTTTAAACGAAAGGTATATTCATCGTTTTCATACTCAAATTCTGTCATCTCACTATGATCAAATTTGTCCATAATTTTTAAAATTGCTTCTAAATCCAATTCCATCTTTTCTATCCACCTTATTTATCAAACTTTTTCACAACAAGTGTCGCATTATGTCCACCAAATCCTAATGAATTACTCAATGCATAATTTACTGTCTTTCCCGTCTCCGCTTCAATAGTATAATTCAAATCCAGTTCTTCATCCGGCACTTTATATCCTGCTGTAGCATGAATATAATTTTCCATTACAGATTTTACACAAACAATAAATTCCAATGCGCCTGCTGCACCCAGACAATGGCCAATCATCGATTTTGTTGAATTTACATTTAACTCGTAGGCATGTTTTCCAAAAGCTTCTTTGATTGCCATGGTTTCAAACAAATCGTTATGATGTGTGCTGGTACCATGTGCATTAATATAGTCAATCTGTTCTGGATCTATTCCTGCCTCTGCAACTGCAAGCTTCATAGACCGAACAGCTCCCTCTCCATCTTCTGCTGGTGAAGTAATATGATATGCGTCACTGGTAGCACCATATCCGACTAATTCTGCTAAAATTGTTGCACCACGATTTACTGCATGTTCGTAGGATTCTAATACAACAACACCTGCACCCTCTCCCATAACAAACCCACTTCTTTCTTTATCAAATGGAATAGAAGCACGAGTTGGGTCTGTTGATGTTGTCAGGGCAGTTAATGCTGCAAAACCGCCAACACCAATCTTGGAAATAGCAGCCTCTGTTCCACCTGCTACCATTACATCCGCATCTCCACATTGAATAGAACGACATGCCTCACCAATAGAATGTGTTCCCGTAGCACAAGCAGTTACTACATTCAAGCTTTTTCCTTTTAAACCAAACTGAATCGAAACATTTCCTGCCGCCATATTTGTAATCATCAAAGGTACTAACATAGGTGGTACTCTTTTCGGTCCTTTTGTTATGATTTTATCATACGCATTTTCCATAGCAGTAAGACTTCCCACTCCTGAACCTATGGAAACACCAATACGGGTACAATCTTCTTTTTCTAAATCCATTCCAGCTTGGTCAAGGGCCTGCTTTGTTGCAGCTACTGCATATTGTGAAAATAATTCCATTCTTCTTGCAGACTTTGGATCCATATATTGTGTTGCATCAAAGTCATTTACCATGGCTGCAAGTTTTGCCTTGTAATCTGTTATATCAAATCGGTCAATCTCTCTGATACCGACTTTCTTTTCCTTCAGACTTTCCCAAAAACTATCTACAGAATTTCCAATTGGAGATATTACTCCCATACCTGTTACTACTACTCTTTTTTTATTCATAATATCCTCCCTACGCATACATTCCACCATCTACTGAAATCGTTTGTCCTGTGATATAAGCTGCCTTATCAGAAGCTAAGAATGCTACCGTCTCTGCTATATCCTGCGTACTTCCAAGACGATTTAATGGGATTTGTGCCATCAACTTTTCTCTTACATCCTCTTTTAACACTCTTGTCATATCTGTATCAATAAAACCAGGTGCTACTGCATTTACAGTAATTCCTTTGCCACCAAGCTCCTTTGCCAATGACTTTGTCATAGCTATCACACCTGCTTTAGAAGCACTGTAATTAATCTGTCCTGCATTTCCTACTAATCCAACAATAGAAGATATATTGATAATATGACCTCCTTTTTGACGGAGCATCTGTCTTGTCACATGACGCATGCAATTAAATGTACCTTTAAGATTTGTATTAATAACTGCGTCAAACTCTTCTTCTTTCATAACCATAGTTAAATTATCTTTTGTAATACCAGCATTGTTTACTAAAATATCGATACTCCCCTGCTCTTTTGCAACTGTTTTTATCATCTGTGCCACCGCATCAAAATCCGCTACATCACAACCAAAAACAGATGCTTTTCCACCATTTTCACAAATTTCTTTTGCAGTTTCTTCTGCTGCATCCTTAGAGTGTGCATAGTTTAATACCACTGTTGCCCCATAAGATGCAAGCGTTTTTGCAATCTGACAGCCGATTCCCTTTCCTGCACCAGTTACAAGGGCTACTTTTCCTGCTAACATCGCTTTACCTCATTTCACTTTCTATTCTTATTGGAATGCTTCTCGAAGTTTTTCTAAATCCTCCACTGTTTCCACATTAATCACTTTAACCTGACGGTCAATTTTCTTAATCAAACTGGTAAGAGTGTGTCCAGGTCCAATTTCTATAAAGGTACCTACACCCTCTTTCATCATTCTTCTTATGCTTTCTTCCCAACGCACAGAAGAAGAAACCTGTTTTTCCAGTAACGTTTTAATCTCATCCTCTTTGGTAACTACCTCTGCTGTTACATTCGTTACATATGGAATTTCCAATGTATTTATGTTTATTGGCTCCAATTCTTTCGCAAGCTTTTCTCCAGCACCAACCAACATACCTGAATGAAATGGTCCACTCACCTTCAATGGCATAACACGTTTTACTCCCTGTTCTACCAAATCTTTTTTTGCAGCCTCTAAAGCTTCCATTTTTCCTGATATGATAATCTGCCCTGGACAGTTATAATTTGCAACATAAACATCTGCTATTTTATCGCAAACCTCCTGTACAAGTTCACTTTTTGCTCCAAGCACTGCATACATACCACCAACGCCTACTGGTACTTCATTTTGCATATACTTTCCACGTACTCTTGTAAGTTTGGCTGCATCCTTAAAATCCATTGCTTTGCAGGCAACGAGGGCAGTATATTCACCCAAACTTAATCCTGCTGCCATGTCTGGCTTTACAATTTCACAAACAGGCTGTAACATAGCTGTACATGCAGTTAAAAGTGCTGGTTGTGTATATTCCGTTAAGTTAATCTTATCTTCCTTTTCAAAACAGATTTTTTCAATATCTACATCTAATACTTCATTCGCAGCACGAAACACTTCTTTACTACTTTCAAAAGTATCATAAAAATCCTTTGCCATTCCTATTTTCTGTGCTCCCTGACCTGGGAATACAAATGCGATCTTTTCCATCTCTTTGTCCTTTCTACTTACAGAACTGCTTTAATACTCTATCTGTATCCTTCATAATATCCTCAATGATTTCCTGTGCCGTCTGTTCTTTATCAACTAACCCTGCAATCTGACCAGCCATAAAAGAACCTTCTTTAATGTTTCCATCAAATACAGCCTTTCTCAAAGATCCCAGCGTCAAGTGCTCCAACTCTTCAAATCCTTTTCCTTCTTTTTCTAACTTAAGATATTCCCTTGTCATGGCATTTCTCAGTACACGCACTGGATGACCGGTAGAACGACTTGTTACTACAGAATCAATATCTCTCGCCTTTATGACTAACTGCTTATAATTCTCATGTACAATACATTCTTTTGCCACTAAGAAACGAGTACCAATCTGTACTGCCTTTGCACCAAGCATCAAGGTAGCCGCAAATCCTCTTCCATCTGCCACACCACCAGCCGCAATCACAGGAATCTCTACTGCATCTGCAACCTGTGGTACCAGTGTCATAGTTGTACTCTCGCCAATATGTCCACCGGATTCACAGCCTTCTGCAATTACTGCTGCTGCGCCACATCTTTGCATACGTTTTGCTAGTGCAACAGAGGCAACTACAGGAATCACTTTAATACCTGCTTCCAACCAGTCTTTCATATAAGGTTCTGGTGTACCTGCACCTGTTGTAACGACAGCTACCTGTTCCTCAACTAAAACCTTTGCAATCTCTGGTGCCGCTGGATTTAAAAGCATTACATTTACCCCAAATGGCTTGTCCGTAAGTTCCTTTGTCTTCCTGATTTCCTCACGTACCTGATCTGCATTTAATCCTCCTGCTGCAAGAATGCCTAAACCTCCTGCATTTGATACAGCCGCAACCAGATTATGTTCAGCAATATTTGCCATACCTCCCTGGAAAATCGGATATTTGATATTTAATAATTCTGTTACCTCTGTCTGCATTGCAAAATACCTTCCTTTATCTCATTTTTCTGGTCATTAACCTTTTATCTTCTCTAAATATGCAGCTACTTCATTTAAGTTTGTAAAATTAGAAACTTCTTCTGTATCAATTTCTACATCAAATTCTTCTTCACAAGCCATAATGAACTCAAATAAATCTAAAGAATCCACACCTAAATCATCCTTTAAATTCTTTTCTGGATCAATGGAAGCTACATCCATCTTCAACTGATCTGCTAACATCTCTGTAATTTTTTCTAACATCTTTCTTTTCTCCTTTAAAATCTTAATTTATAAATATCCTGCTACGCAGGTTATTTCCCTCATTTATTTCGTACTATGAAATATTTATGAATACTACCACTATGTATTCGTGCCTTATACAATTTAATTAAGCTGGTCTTCTGCGAAAATACCTTCTTTTTACACGTAATAACACAATCAATACTCCTGTTACAAATAAACTAATACCAGCTACAATACTGGCGATTTTTACATGTCCATTTGCAAACAATCTTCGAATTGTTTTTTTATGTCTCTTTAAATCTTTCTCCAAATGTAATTCTTCCAACAAAGAAGCATCCAGTTTTTCAAACATGTCTATTAATACATACTTTTCCATACTTACCGCTCCTACCTTTCTTCCCCTGTCATCACATCATATTCCTGCTTCATCTGCCTGCGAAGACGGCTTAATTTGCTATCTACTGCATTTACACTCATCTTCATGTGAAATGCAATTTCCTTTGAACTTTGCAAATAATAATATCTTCGCAATACTATCTCACGATCCTTCTTCTTCATATTTGCAATAATCATATTAAGCGCATTCATATTTTCTTTCCGTTCCATGGCAGCTTCCACATCTTGTCTCTGATCGGCATAATCTCCAGCTAGATCAGAAAGCTCATCCTTTTGGGCTGTCCCCTCTATCCTACTGATTTTCCGCAGACGGTTAATAGCAGTATTGCGGACAATCACAGACATATATGTCTTTAAAGACGCTCTATCAAAATCGAACTCCTGCATATGATTCCATACCTTTAAATAGGTATCATTTACGCATTCTTCCACATCCTCTTTATTATTTCCCAAAATGCCGGTTGCTATATATGTAAGTAACTTTTCATATTTTTCCGTAAGAGCCTTTAAACCTTCTTCATCCTTTTTTACAATTAACTTTACTATCTTTTTGTCGCGCAACAAAATCACCTCCTGCTCTTGGGGGCGCTAAGTCTATCCTGAAATGCAAACTTGCTTTCCTTTTATATATACCCCCCTTATTTTTAAACCTTGCAAAAAAAATAAAGTTTTTTTTATGAAGTTGATTACAATACTAACTTCTGGTTTGAACCATACTAAAATTTCACAATATTTGCCGCTGCTTTTCACCTAAAAAGCAACAATTAAAATTAGAAATACCTTTTTTATGAAAAGAAAAAAGTCCTCCTTAAGTAGTTTTTGATTCTTTCCCTTCCCTACTTAAAGAGGACACGATTATTAACTATCGATTTTTATTTCTTTCCATCTCCCATAAGCAACACTCTCGCCAATAACCCGGCACCAACTACGATACATAAGACCATAATAATGTACTCATATAGAGATTTTTGTATAAAGCGTAACTGCACACTGGAAATAATGGATGCCACAATAATCACAACACCCAACACAGTCAGTACCTTAGCCAAAAAGGAATCTGGTTTTACCACCCACCAGAAAACGCCTAAAATCAATGGTACAATTACCAAACCAGATGGCATAGTCATACTACCCAAATGAAAGCCGTATCCCCATGTGGATTCCACAATAACAGAATTAAATAGAAAATACAGACCTCCACCCAGCATTGCCACACCTATTATAAATACCAGTAATGGATTCTTCTCTTTCATTGTAACATTCCCTTCTATTTCAGAACAACTTTGTGAAAGACCTTTTTGCCCTTTCGAATCTTAATACTGTTTGCAAGCTGTTCTTCTGTTATGCGGGCATTTTCGTCCACTTTCACCTCATCCACAGATACACCGCCCTGCTTTGCAAGTCGTCTAGCTTCCCCTTTTGAAGCAACCAAACCGCACTCTAACATTAAGTCAAGAATTCCAATACTGCCTTCTGTCAGTTTATCCTTTTCCAATTCTGTTGTTGGCATATTAGAATCATCGCCACCTTTTCCAGAGAACAAAGCATGTGATGCTTCTTTTGCCTTCTTTGCTTCCTCTTCTCCATGAACCAAAGCTGTCAACTCATAAGCTAAAATTTCTTTTGCTTCATTTAACTGGCTTCCTTCCCATGAATCCATCTTTTCTACTTCTTCTAATGGAAGGAATGTAAGCATACGAATACATTTTAGAACATCCGCATCTCCTACATTTCTCCAGTATTGGAAAAATTCAAACGGTGTTGTCTTATTTGGATCTAACCATACTGCTCCATTTGCAGTTTTACCCATCTTCTTTCCTTCGGAATTTAATAGCAATGTAATTGTCATCGCATAAGCATCTTTACCAAGTTTACGACGAATCAATTCCGTTCCACCAAGCATATTAGACCATTGATCATCTCCACCGAACTGCATATTACAACCATAGTTCTGGAATAAGTAGTAAAAATCGTAAGACTGCATAATCATGTAATTAAACTCTAAAAAGCTCAATCCCTTTTCCATACGTTGCTTATAACATTCTGCACGAAGCATGTTATTCACAGAAAAATGTGGTCCAACTTCACGCAACAGGTCTACATAATTTAATTTTAATAACCAGTCTGCATTGTTTACCATAATTGCTTTATCTTCACCAAATTCAATAAAACGCTCCATCTGCTTTTTAAAGCAATCGCAGTTGTGCTGAATGATCTCTGGCGTCATCATTTGTCTCATATCGGTTCTTCCTGATGGGTCACCAATATGTCCAGTTCCTCCACCAATCAATACTACCGGCTTATTTCCTGCCATTTGTAAACGTTTCATAAGACAAAGCGCCATAAAATGTCCTACATGCAAAGAATCTGCGGTTGGGTCAAATCCAATATAAAAAGTTGCTTTTCCATTGTTTATTAATTCTTTAATTTCTTCCTCATCTGTTACCTGTGCAATTAAACCTCTTGCAACTAATTCGTCATAAACTGTCATTATTTTTCTTTCCTTTCCTTTTCAGTGTAGATAACATAGTCAATGATATTTGCAATCCGCTTCGCTACTTGCTCATATAAAAGCGGCAGTAGGTACTCTTGAACTTTTATAAAATAGATGTGTCCTATCGAGCAAAAAACCCTCTGTTCATCAAAAGATGAACAGAGGGCGAATAATCGCGGTACCACCTCTGCTTCAAAGACCAAGTCTTTCTCAGCAGGATAAAATCCTAACGCTATATCGGGCGTTCCCGTCATACCCTACTACTATTTCAGGCAGCTACTCCAAGATGTATTCAGAACAAAAATATCTGTATTCTCACACCAACCGAATACTCTCTGAAAGATACCATCTGTCTTACTTGTTCTCTTCACTGTATTACTTATTTACTTCGTTCTCACATAATTTCATTGTAACGGATACGAATTAAATTTGCAAGCCTTTTGTTGGCTCACAACCTAAAACTAGATTCATACATTCAATTGCTGCACCAGAAGCACCTTTTCCAAGGTTATCAAACTGTGCTGTTACAACGATTCTCTCTTCATTTCCTGTTACATAAATCTTTAATCCATCCCAGCCTGACATCTCATTACCAGCTAAAAAACCGCTTTGTGCAATCTCATCATCAGCTGCACTAACCTGAATAAACTCCTGTCCCTTATAATATTCTGCAAAATAAGCAAGGAGACTTTCTGGTGTTTGCTTTCCATTCAACATATCTGCATACAATGGAACCGATACTACCATTCCACTATAATAATCATCTACAATTGGTGAAAACAGTGGAGTTCTCTCAATTCCTGTAATTTTTTGCATCTCTTTTAAATGCTTATGCTGTTGTGTAAGTGCATACTCACGACCAGCAGAAAACTGACTTGGCCTGTCTTCACTTTCATAGACAGCAATTGCCTTTTTCCCTGCTCCGCTATAACCAGATAATGCGAAACTACTTACTGGATAATCTTTTGGTAAAATATCACCTGCTACAAGTGGATATACCAAAGAAATAAATCCAGAAGCATAACAACCAGGCACTGCAATTCTCTTTCCCTTTATAATTGCTTCTTTGTGTGCCTTAGAAAGTTCTGGGAAACCATAAGCCCATCCTTCCTCTGTTCTATGTGCTGTTGAGGTATCTATGATTACAACGTGATCATTTTCCACAAGCGATACGGACTCTCTTGCTGCCGCATCCGGAAGACATAAAAATGCAATATCTGCACTATTGATTAACTTTTTTCTCTCAGCAGGGTCTTTTCTAAGCTCCGAGCTGATTTTTAACAATTCAATATCGTCGCGTCCCTGAAAACGTTCATGAATACGAAGTCCTGTTGTTCCTTCACTACCATCAATAAATACCTTTGTTTTCATCCTGTTTCCTCTTTTCTGTTATCAATATTATCTTTATCTGCCCTTCTATAAATGCAATCCTATACAATTATTATATTAGCAATAAAAATGTTGTCAAGTAGCTATGGTATCTTCCTATAGACGAAAAGAAGAACCATCACATGGAATGTCTTCCTATAACTGTGATGGTCCTTCTAAAAATGTAACCGATTACCTTGCCCGCCTGCAATTTAACCAATTTTTTGTAACAGTTTAGCCGGGCAGAAATGATTGTACAAATTGCACGTGACTGCTAGCAGGCTAAGTTCAATTTGCACAATCATTTCTATCGGGCGGACGCCCAACATGAGTAAAGTGTCTAGCCAAAAAGAATATTTTTAGTCAATTTGTGTATTATGACACTTTATGAATGCCCCGGCTGAACTGTTACAATTTTCGTTTAATTGTTCCAAAGATTGACTGCTATACTCCCTTACCATTTCTACAAATTTCTGATGAAGCCTTACATCTTCATCTAATTCTGGATGGAAAGACATGGCTAATTGATTTTTATATTTTACAGCCACGATATGTTCTTCTACCGCTGCTAATACTTCCACCTTACCGTCAACTTTAGAAATATACGGTGCACGAATAAATGTCATAGGAACTACACCAATGCCTTTTACTTCCTGCTCTATATGAAAACTTCCAAGCTGTCTTCCATAAGCATTTCGACGTACCGTTACTGGTAAAGTCTTAAAGTAACTTCTCGTATCATTTTCCAACTCACCAGCCAATAAAATCAATCCAGCGCAAGTAGCAAACACAGGCATACCTTCTTGTATCTGCTTATGTATGGTATCAAACATATCCAATTCTTTTAATAACTTTCCCTGTACAGTGCTTTCTCCACCTGGAAGTACAATTCCATCATAAGGTTGCTCTAAATCTTCTTTTTTTCTCAGTTCAATACAATCTACACCAAGCTCCTGTAATCTTTGTTCTTGCTCAATAAATGCTCCCTGCACAGCAACTACTGCTATTGTCATTTGCATGCCTCCTAATTATTTTCCACGCTCAGCCATTAATAATTCGATTTCCTGCTCGTTGATACCTACCATTGCTTCTCCTAAATCTTCTGACAAGGAAGCAATCAATTTTGCATCTGTATAATTGGTTACTGCCTGTACAATCGCACTTGCTCTCTTCTTTGGATTTCCTGACTTAAAGATACCTGAACCTACAAATACACCTTCTGCACCAAGCTGCATCATCAACGCTGCATCTGCAGGAGTTGCTACTCCACCAGCAGCAAAATTAACAACTGGAAGCTTTCCGTTCTCATGTACATACTGTACTAAATCGTATGGTACCTGTAATTCCTTTGCTTCCTGGAATAATTCATCCTCACGCATAGCTGTAATCTTGGCAATTTCGCTGTTCATCATTCGCATATGACGTACTGCCTGTACCACATCTCCTGTACCTGGCTCACCCTTTGTACGAATCATAGATGCTCCTTCATTAATACGGCGAAGTGCTTCTCCTAAATCCTTTGCACCACATACGAATGGTACTTTAAATTTTGTTTTATCAATATGATATACATCATCTGCTGGTGATAAAACTTCACTTTCATCAATATAGTCAATCTCGATTGCTTCTAATAACTGTGCCTCAACAAAGTGTCCAATACGGCATTTTGCCATTACTGGAATGGATACTGCTTCCTGAATTCCCTTGATCATTTTAGGGTCACTCATTCTGGATACTCCGCCTGCTGCACGAATATCTGCAGGAATACGTTCCAAAGCCATAACTGCGCAAGCTCCTGCTTCTTCTGCAATCTTTGCCTGTTCTGGTGTTGTAACATCCATAATTACGCCACCCTTTAACATCTGTGCCAACTGTTTGTTTAATCCATATCTGTTTTCTGCCATCTTTTTTCTCCTTTTCTTTATCCTATTTCACATAATCTGGTAGACAATTTCAATAACATTCATTATAATTATTTCTGACCATATTAAAATACTCATTTTAGATATATTCAGAATAGTCAGTTTGGAGGAAATATCGATTATGCTTACCTACTCATTTACGAATTTAGGTTCAGATTCTTTATATGAACATTTATATAAATGTATTAAAAATGACATACTTCAGGAAGTTTTACATCCTGGTGATAAGCTACCATCAAAACGTAGTTTTGCAAAAAATCTGGGTATAAGTGTGATAACAGTAGAAAATGCTTATGCACAATTAATTGCAGAAGGCTACGTGTACTCAATTCCCAAAAAAGGCTTTTTTGTTGCAGATATTGACCAATCCCCTTCCAAAAGGGAACCTGTTCTATCTGCTGAAAATATGCATTTGTCCTCTGGAAAATCCTCTTATCTGGCGGATTTCACCAGCAACCAGACCCAACACAACCTTTTTCCTTTTTCTATCTGGGCTAAATTGATGCGTGAACTATTAAATGAAAAGCAATCTGAACTATTGACCAACCCTCCCTGCGGTGGGATTTTACCTCTTCGGGAAGCAATTGCTAAATATTTAAAAGATTTCCGTGGAATGGTAGTCTCGCCAGAACAGATTATAGTGGGTGCAGGAACGGAATATTTGTACGGACTTTTAATACAGCTTTTAGGGTTTGATAAACATTATGCCGTAGAAAACCCAGGCTATCGAAAGATTTCACAAATTTATAAAAGTCATAAAGTATCTTGCCATTATGCCTCTCTTGACAAAAACGGGATTCAAATTAACGATTTAGAAGCACAGGAGATTGATATTGTACATTTGTCGCCTTCCCACCATTTTCCAACAGGAATCGTAACTCCTATCAGTCGCCGTTATGAATTGCTGGGCTGGGCATCCAAATCTGATACACGCTACATTATTGAGGATGATTATGACAGCGAGTTTCGACTAACCGGGCAACCGATTCCCACTTTACAAAGTATTGATGTGTTAGAAAAAGTTATCTATATGAATACTTTTACCAAAACACTGGCATCTACCATCCGTATTAGCTACATGGTATTGCCAAAACATCTGGTAAACCGTTTTTATTCCACGATGTCCTTTTATTCTTGTACCGTACCAAACTTTGAACAATACACTTTGGCGCGATTTATTTCGGAAGGGTATTTTGAAAAACATCTAAACCGTATGCGAAACTATTACCATAAAAAAAGGGATTGCTTTTTGCAGCAAATTACGAAAAGTCCGCTGGCTAACCGTTGTTCGATCTCAGAAGAAGATGCAGGATTACATTTTCTTTTAACACTTAATACAAACATCGAAGATACTATATTACAAAAAAAATTGGAACAAAACGGCATCAAAATGTCCTTTTTGTCCCAATATTTTATAGACCCTCCAAAAAATGCAGAACACGTCTTTGTTGTAAATTATTCCTCTTTAAGTGAAGAAGTGTTTGCACAGGCTATTAAATTAATTTATGAAGCCTTATAACGACTTTTCTTATTTGTTGCAATAATGGGTAAAATTCTTTCTAACCTTTCTGCTCATTATTGCAAATTATCTTTACTAGTCCTAAACTCAATTTGGATTTTGCGTATGCTGTTTTTCTTTTTTTCTATTCCTAACATTTTCTCCAACTAATTGATAGATTACCGATGTCAGCGGGATAAAAAACAGCATTCCTAAAATTCCAAATAATCTGCCTCCAATGAATACCGCTATCAATGTAAATACAGCAGGAAGTCCTACTGATCCTCCAACAACTCTAGGATATATAAATTGCCCCTCACAAAACTGAACAATTTGAAATACAATCAAATATAAAATTACCAGATTGGATTGGGATAGCAAAATAAGAAATGCTCCTATTATCCATGCTAAAAAGGTTCCAACATATGGAATAAATTGAAAGATTCCTGCCATAATAGAAATCATCCCTGCATATGGTATCCGAAAAATACTTAACACAATAAACATCAAACTTGCAAGAATACAAGATTCTACACACTGCCCTGACAAAAAATCGTTGTATGTTCTGGCAAACAATTTTCCTACATGTGTCACCTTTCTTTCAATTTTTTCGCTGCAATATACATGTAGTAGGTCCTTTCCTATTCTCAAAAATCTCTTTTTATCGAATAAAATATAAATAGCAATAATTAATGAAACACACCATCCCATTACAGAACTTCCAAATTGTGGAATACTACCAAACACCGCCGTTAGTATACCACCTGCATTATCTGTGAGATTTTTAACTACAGTTGACCACTTAATATTTGCAAGGTATTCCTGCACAGGTGTATGGTTAATTTCCAATGCAGTTACCCAATTCAGCAGAGATTCCATATTTTTGTCTAATCCATTTCTCAAATCTGCTATAGAATCTATGAAATAGGGTATAATATTAGCAATTAACACAAATAGAATGAGTAACAATACTATAATCGTTAAAAACAAACTAATACCATCTCTTGTCTTTTCTTTTTGCAAAAAAGTAACCTTTGGGGATAATTTTTTTAATTGTTCCGATAACGCAGACATCGGAACATTCAAAATAAAGGCAATGATAAAGCCATACATAACAGGTTTTATAATGCCAACAAGTTCAAAAAACATCTTCATAATTTCTGAAACATGAAAAGCAAAAGATAATGCCAGCGCAAAAACAATAGCAACAAAAATTACTTCTTTTCTTTTTTTCTTATTATCCATTCTCACCTAACGTAGCACACATTTTCACTTACCCGATAACCTTAAAACTTTTATCACAGCTTTTACCGTCTGCTACAATCTCCTTTCTATTTTTTTCATATACATATGCATTTGCAAAACTCTCAATAAACTATATTCCCTTTGTGCAAATTTACATATGCACCTCATTGAAAACTCTTGTGTTTTTACTGAAATTTGTATATTTAATCTATTCTACCCTCTTACAAAAGTAAAGTCAATGTAATCGTTTCTTTATGATTCGCCATAATGTATCATTTCTATTCGTAAAGGATACGTTTTTTAAAAAATACAAAACATCTCTTTGCTTTTACCACAATTGCATCGAAATACATATATATGTAATTTTATATTTTCAGGAGGAGTGACGATGAAAGAACTGGAACTAGATAAAACATTTTTTTTTACACTAAGCAAATGTACTTTATTCTCTCATATACCAGAAACTGCCTACAACGACTTACTACAGTTTATGCAGGCAAGTATCAAATTTTACAAAAAAGATGAATTTCTGCTTCATATTGGAGAACCATTTTTATATGCAGGTGTCGTTTTAAACGGTACGGTAGAAGGTTCCTTTTTAAGTGAAACTTTTGATAAGATTAATATGAATCATTTTAAAACTGGTAGTTTCTTTGGCGAAGCCCTCGCCTGTAAACAAGTGCCATACAGCCCCATACAACTTCGAGCCGTTACGGACTGTACGGTACTTTTTTTAGATTTACACATCCTACTGGAAAATCATGATGTAAAAGATAGTTTTCAACAACAGTTTTCCATCAATCTGATTGAAAGTCTGGCTGCCCAAAATATTTTTTCAAATTTAAAACTTCGGATTATGGGTCAAAAATCCCTGCGAGATCGTATTTTTCTTTATTTAAACAGTCTGCTTCCAGAAAAGGATGGCTGGTTGCAGATACCCTTTTCCCAAACAGTACTGGCTGAATTTCTAGGTGTTAATCGCAGTGCACTTTCCCGCGAACTTGGTCGCATGCAGGATGAAGGTCTCATTCAGATAAATGGAAAACAAATCCAACTAAAACGTACATCTTCCCTGTCCAAATAGAAAACACCCACCTGAATGTCGGCTATTGGTGACACAATCATCACACAATCCCCTTCCTGCAGGTGGGTTTATGAAAATTTATCGAAAAACGTTTTCTAATGCATTAAATTTAAAAACATCTTTGGTCCATTTATATCTTTTGACCCCTACAACACTACTGCCTAAACTATTTATTTATGCAAACTCCACTTGTCTAAAGCTAGTGGACTTGCGGTAGCCTTATTTCAATTTTGCTAAGATATCATCTAAACGTAACCCATGCACACTACATGCTTCTTCCAACGTTTCCGCCTGAGAAGCTGGACACCCTAAACAGTGCATACCTGCCTCTAATAATACATTGGTGTTTTCTGGATTTCTTTCTACAATATCTCCAATAATCATATCCTTAGATACGCCCTCCGTCTCTACCTCTACTTTTTTATCAAAAAAGAGTTCCATATCTTCTTCCACTGTAGTAATACCAGCAATACCAAAATTGTCTACCAATACTTTTGCTACATTTGGAGAAAGAAAGGCTGGAAGTGTTGGTCCTAAATGTATTTTCTCCACACCCAGATATAGTAAGCTTAATAATACGATAACCGCCTTCTGCTCGTACCATGCAATGTTGTAAATAATTGGTAAATCATTGATGTTGGCTAACTGAAATACTTCTTTTAACTTCAAGGCAATCAAAGCTAAGGAATACGAGTCATTACATTGCCCTGCATCTAATACTCTTGGTATTCCTCCAATATCTCCAAGGTCTAATTTGTTATATTTGTACTTTGCACAACCTGCTGTTAAAATGACAGTATCCTTTGGAAGTGCTTTAGCAAAATCTGTATAATAATTTCTTTTACCAGAACGTCCATCGCAACCTGCCATCACTACAAATTTCTTTATTGCGCCTGATTTTACTGCATCCACCACCGTATCTGCTAACGCAAATACTTGTTCATGTGCAAATCCACCGACAATTTCTCCTGTTTCAATTTCTTCTGGTGCTGCACATTTCTTCGCCAATGCAATGATTTCTGTAAAGTCTTTCTGACTTCCCATTTCTCCTTCAATATGCTTACAGCCCGGATAACCTGCTGCTCCCGTTGTAAACATTCTATCTTTATAAGAGGCCTCTGGTGGTACAATACAATTGGTAGTCATTAAAATCGGACCATGAAATGCTTCAAATTCTTCTTTCTGTTTCCACCAGGCATTTCCATAGTTTCCAACCAGATGCGAAAACTTTTTTAATTTTGGATAGTAATGTGCAGGTAACATTTCAGAGTGTGTATACACATCTACCCCTGTTCCTTCTGTTTGAATGAGTAATTGTTCTAAATCAGAAAGGTCGTGTCCTGACACTAATATACCTGGTCTTTTTCCCACTCCAATGTTTACATGAGTAACTTCAGGATTTCCATAAGCGGTCGTATTCGCAGTATCCAGTAATGCCATACCGTCTACACCAAATTTACCAGTTTCTAATGTCAATGCAACCAAATCATCCACGCTTAAAGAGTCATCTAACAGTTTTGCCAATGTTTCCTGCATAAAAATGTGAAGTGCTTCACTATCCTGTCCCAATGCATTCGCATGTTTGATATAAGCAGACAACCCTTTTATTCCATAAGTAATCAGCTCTCTTAAAGAACGAATATCCTCATCCTCTGTTGCAAGAATACCCACTTCTTTTGATTCTGCTTTTTCTTTTAATATTGCATCTACTTCTTTTCCAGAATAATTTCCAAATACCATATTTTTTAAGGTTCCAAAGAAAGAAGAGTTTTTGCTTTTTTCTGTATCCCAAATTGCCGCATCCGATAATCCTTCTGTACTGGTCAACTGTCCCATCAGATTATTTTTCATGGCTAACGTATCTTTTACTCTACGAAAAAAGAATTCTTCATCAAAATTCGCATTTGTTATTGTTGTAAATAAGCTTAATGTTACAAAATGATTGACTTCCTGACTTACCTCTTTTCCTTCGCTGCGCAATCTTGTTGTCACCTGGGATAACCCCTTTGTTACATAAATCAATAAGTCCTGCATATTTGCCAAATCAGGATTTTTCCCACATACTCCCATCTTTGTACATGCCTTATTTCCTGCGGTTTCCTGACACTGCATACAATACATTAAGTTTGTCATATTTCATATCTCCTTTACATCTGCTGGATTTTCATCCGTTTGTTTTCCTTTCGTTTCTAATCATAGTTTATTTTTTTTAATTTTTCTGTTGCCACTGCAACACTTTTCATAAAATTTTGTTTTCTCGATTTTCAACCCAGTCTTAATGTGCGAGGACATTTGTAAATAAAGAAGGTTTAACTTAATGCTATTGCTTTCAAAACAAGAATAAAAACGCAAAAAGGCTACCATACATTACCTCGCATGACAGCCCTTTGCCTACATTTACTGTAGATAGGTTTTCTTTTTTTCAAACTTTTTATCAGAATTTCTTCCTATCCACAATATACATCATTTTTTTGTACTTTTTTTGTACTTTTCCATATTTTTTCGATTTATGATTGAATTTTTCCTTTTCAATACCACAAAGCTATTTTTCTTGAAAAAACTCAATTTCTTCTCCCAGTGGGCCCTTACAAAATGCAATTTTTGCTTTTAACACCAAATCCGCTGGAATTAAAATATCCTTTGGTTTTATAAACACTTCATATCCTGCCTCTGCAACAGCCTTTACACAGGCATCCACATCCTCTGTGGCAAGTGCAAAATGTCTGATAACACCTTTTTCCAATGGCATATCTCCATCCGTAAATACTTCTATTACACCACTTCCAGTATCAAACATAATTCCCTTTTCCCATGTTCTTGCAACTGGCATTTTTAAAACATCGCGGTAAAATGTTACAACTTTTTGATATTCCTGTTCGTTACAACAGGTCATTGAAACATGATGTATTCCCTTTATTAAACTCATTTTATCTACTCTTTTCCTTTCTTTATTTTGACTTGTAAAGCGGACTTTACCATTCTCTTTACCTCTTACTCATAAAGATTGGCTATTTCCATTTCCTATTTATACAGATAATCTTTGTAATACCGAAAATGTTTCAAATGCAAACTTTTGATCTATTATCTTTCCTGCAATACTTACGCCCTTTCCCATAGTAAAGGCTGCAAGGATTGTACCAATTCCCAATCCTTCAATATGATGTAAGCAAAAAAAGGTTAATCCTGCTGTCAATGCAAGACAAGATACATCAAATCCAATTTTTATTTTTGAATAACTGATTTCTGTAATATCCGCTACCTCTCTTGGAAATAAATCAGTTGGCGTAATCGGCAACTTACAACGATTGGAAAGTGCGATACCAAAACAAATTACAATATAGCTTATTACAAAATAGACAATACGCATAGACAGCGTAGTTGGAAGTATCTTTATCCATAATTCATGTAAATCCAGTAGTTTACCAAAGAAAAAGCCAACTACAAAACTAAACAAATACGATGGTACAATCTGTTTTCGCATAAACATAAGGCTGAGTACCAAAATGCCCTGAAAGATATAAGTCCACGTTCCCAGTGATAAATTAGGAAGCACCTCGGAAAAAGCATACGGTACACTGGAAATTGCAGATATTCCAGCTCCAGAATAAAGCATAAGCACGACACCAAAACTGTTAATAATTACTGCAAACAGCAAGGCAAGCTCTCCATGTAACGTGACAATCTTCTTTTGTGACAAATTCATTATAAAACCTCCTATTGAATGAAACCACTTTTGCCATTTCTACAAACATATATTGCAAAACGACACTTACTACTGCATTTTTACACATGCATTTTCTATTCACGTAAGCATGTTTATCTTACTCCTCTTATTATTATTTTTCAATACCTATGCTTTTTTCTTGCACTTTTATAAAAAGTCGATTTTCCTATAATTATTTATAGAAAAATCGACTCTTCTTGCTTTTGTTCTTTTTTATAAAATTGACATAAACCATTCAACAGTTTTAGGGTCATAGTGAGAGAAAAATAAGCTTTCTCCACTGTCTAACGCCTGAATCTCACTCAATTCCTGCTCACTTAATTTAAAATCAAACACATCAAAGTTCTGTTGCATTCTATCTTTATGAACGGACTTTGGAATGACTACTACATCCATTTGAAGTAGGAAGCGTAATGCTACTTGTGCAGCACTCTTTCCATATTTTTGTCCAATCTTTGTAAGGACTGGATTGGTAAACATATTATTTTTTCCTTCTGCAAAAGGTCCCCAAGACTCAATCTGACATCCATATTTCTGCATATATTCTTTAGCTACTTTCTGCTGTTGGAATACATGTGTTTCCACCTGATTTACTGCAGGTTTAATCTCTGAAAAATGTTTTATATCCAAATAACGATCTGGTCCAAAATTAGACACTCCAATAGCTCTGATTTTACCTGCTTTGTAAAATTCCTCCATGGCACGATAGGTTCCATAATAATCCCCAAACGGTTGATGTATTAAAAGCAAGTCTAAATAATCCGTCTTTAATTTATCCATAGATGTCTGAATGGATGCCTTTGCTTTTTCATATCCTGCATTGGTAATCCATACTTTTGTTGTCAAGAAAAACTCTTCTCTTGGAAGTCCACTTTCAACAATTGCCTCGCCTACCCCTTCTTCGTTTCCATATGCCTGTGCTGTATCAATGCTGCGATATCCAATCTCAATGGCATCAAGCACGCATTTTTTGGTATCTTCTGCTGGCGTCTGATAGACTCCATATCCTAACTTAGGCATTTTAATTCCATTATTTAATGTAACATACCTCGTTTCCTCCTAAGATTATATCTTATTAGGTCGGTGTGTTACAACTATAGTTTAGCACAACAAAGAAACACACCTGCTTTGCTATACAGGCAACCACATCTTTATCTCTGCATCAAAAAAGAACACCAACTTGCAAACCGCAAGGAAGTATCCTTTTCTGATATCAATGGATTTAATTTTTTACTTCGTTCTGAGCTCGGATTTTGGGACACACTTTGTCGTGAAAAAATGCCTGCTTCCAAATTTCTGGTACAAAACAATGAATTTGAATTTAATGAATTGGTAACAGCCTCTTCTCTTCCCTGTTTCGCTACTGATATTGGGATAAAAAATGGCATCGCCTTCCACGACCGAATCTGTATTCCGATTACGGACGAGCAGGCAAATGTAACCTTTTATTTATATCTTCACACGAACTGTACACAAAATAATCAAAAACTTCAAAACCTGCTTTTATAACGTTTTTGCCAATTATACTCCCTTGGACACCTTACTGTTTTTTGTAAAATACTCCTTGGCAAATTCCATATCCTGCACCAGTTCCAAGGTGCCGAGATATTCACCTTTGTAGTTACGCACAGCCATGTATTTTACATACATGCATCTTCCACCTTTTTCCATCCAAATAGGCACTTCATCCAACGTTCCAGCTTTAAATTCGCCGATAATTCGCCGCACTTGTTGCTCTACCTTCGGTGGATGACAGGAAAATACCGGACGACCAATCGCCATAGTCGGGCGTTTGAATACTTTAGGTCCTTCATTAAAAAAACAATTGTTATCTTCTTTATCCACAAGTGTAATCTCGATTGGAATGGTATTTAACATAGCAACTAACTGTTCCACTGTCATATGACCACCCGCCATATAGATTTCTCCGTTCGTATATTTTTCTTCCTGTCTTTGCTCCACACATTCTGCCTGTTTCCATGTCACTGGTTCTACTCCAAAACACACTGCATAATCTTTTGCGTCTTGATAAATTCCCATCCATTCTTCTTTTGTAAAGTTTGCTGCACAATTAGGAAATAGAATATTTTCCTCTTTAAAAATCATCTCTTCTGCACGAATCAGCACTTTTGAAAAACGTTCCATCCATGCCGAATCTCTTTCATTGCTTTTTCCTAATGCCACAAGTTCATCACGTATCTCATCATCCACCGTCCACATAATATCAGCCGGTCCTGTAATACCATATTTTTCTTTTAACACAGGATACAGTAAATCTCCCTTTTTCGCGTAATGAATTGCCAATTCTCTTATAGCAGAAAACTCAGCATCTCCCACTTTTCCCTTTTCTTCTATGCCTTTTCTCGCTGCCTTTATAAGTTCTAACAATTTGGCATTTTCCTGTGTAAGTGTCCACAGTGGATGTCCTTTTAATGCTACTAATCTCTTCGTCTTTTCTGCTCTTTCGGTACGTTTTTCTTCATTCTTTTTCTTTTCTTCTTGTGTCATTCCATGAAATAATGCAGCATGTACATCACATAACTTCTGCACCTCTGTAATCGGTGTCCCCTCCTTCATCATCTGTTGCTCTGCTTTCATAATTTCAGTGGCATCTACTTCTGCAAATTCCTTAACAAAATCTGCTCTGACACTCTCTAGGCTCTCCCCCTTTCCCAGTCGTTGTAAATAACTTTTTAATACTTCGACACGATCCTTCATATAAATTCCTCCATCTATTTTTATAACTACCATCTATGATGACTTTTCTAACGATCCTACACATTAACTGGATATAATAACAAACCAGAATAATGGCACTATGCATAGTTTAACTCCTTTGGAAAAATTTATACTTAGACGTTCTATTTTAAGTCTCCTTTACTAACGCAACTCTTGCTACATCAATTTTTCTGTCCACTCTGCTTCCTTAAATCCGATTAACACCTTATCCTCCGCTACTATTAACGGACGTTTCACAAGCATCCCATTTGATGCCAAAAGCTTTAATTGCTCCTCTTCACTCATGGTCACAAGCTTGTCTTTTAACTGCATCTCCCTATACACCATTCCACTTGTATTGAAAAATTTCTTAAGCGGTAATCCACTTCTTTCATACCACTCTTTTAACTCATCATAAGTAGGATTCTCTTCCACAATATGACGTTCCGTATAAGTGATATGATGTGTATCTAACCATTTCTTCGCTCTTTGACAGGTAGAGCATTTTGGGTATTCTATAAATAACATGAGGGGCTCCTTTCTTTATCTTCCCTAGAAATATTTAACTTTTGATTTTTTACATCCTTTGCGTTCTTATTCTCTGTACAAAACACACATGCAAATAAAGGGCTGACCAAATGGTATTTAACCTGTCTATTTGACAGGATATACCCCCCTTGATCTGTCCCTTATTATTTTACAGCTATTTTAAATATATACTTCCTTCTCCAACTTTACCATTGGCTCCATAAGCCTCTGCAGTAGGATTTTGATACACAAGCACACGCATATTTGCTTTTCCTATATTTTCAACAGTAACAGTCCCACTATTTCCATCGTATTCTTTTCCTGTTACCAAATCTACATATTTTCCCTTTAAAACATTGTTAAATGTGCAACCCCCAGAAATAGTTACCAACACATAACTGTCAATACTATTAGTTTTATCCACATAGCGGCGCTTATATGCCATATTTCCAGTACAACCTTCCGTCGAATATTGTCCTTTCTGAAGTGCAGGTACTACACGACGGATACGATTCAACGTCTGCAAGTGTTTTGCTAAAGTAGAATTCAAGGTCTTTGCCATAGCACCAGTTGCACCATTATACACACCAAAATCTGTGGTATTTACAGTTCCTTCAATGTTATCACCAAAGTAAGCACGGCCAGTCTCAGCCAATGGCTTTGAATTACCTGCGTCAATTTTCACATCCTTTTGAAACTCAACTTCACTTCCATAATATAAACATGGAATGCCACGGAACGTAAACATTAAATCTAAATTTTCCGCCCAAGCTTCCGTACCCTGACCATATCTGTTAGAATCATTTCCATTAATAGCTGGTCCATAATCATGAGAATCTACATATACTACATTGTATGTAGAATCATTCATATAGTCATCCTCCTGTTTACCAATATCAAAAGCTTTATTGGCAGATTCAAAATTGAAATGCATGGCATAGTCAATAACTCCTAATCCCGAACTTAATGTATAGTCTGGTTCATGATAGTTATTTCCATCCAATTTTGCATTGTCACTTTTACTTGGCTTCCAACCTGCGTGGTCATCATATTCCTTTTCTGCCATTACAAGGTTATCTTTGCCATCTATGGATGCATTATTCCATGTATATGACTTTTCCGGTTTCCATGTGTAATAAAAAGGAGAAACCTGTGAAACTCCATGATTTACTACCTCTGATACGCGACAACATACTTCTCCATACATGAAAAAATTCTTTTTACCAATGGATTTTGCATACTCGTAAAATCCTGGTATAAACACGCTGTTCATCGTTAATCTGGATATATGCTTTACAGTATCAATACGAAAGGCATCCACACCCATTTTCATATATTGTTCATATGCTTCCAAAACATAATTATATACTTCCGGTTTTTCTGTATTTAATTCTTGACAATCACCCGCAATCTGATATTTCGTAACTACAAAATTCTCCCATGCCTCGCTAGAACACTCTGATAAATCACGGTAGTTAGAATTCGAATGCAACGTAACATTTCTTGTTTGGTATTTCGCAGTAGGTTGACTATCAGGAATAGCATCATAACTTCCATAATTTTGTGTCCCTGCATATTGGCATCCCGTCTGCACATGTGCATCTAGTGCGGAAATATCATTAGCTTTTTGCGTTACAGAATTTCCTTTAACGCCCTTATCCAATACATATTCCTGGTCAAATAAATCATACAGCCCCTGTTCTCCATAATTACTTGTATGTTGCAATACTACATCCTGTATAATCTTCATTCCTCTCTTATGAGCCTCATCTATCAGTAATTGATAATCAACTCCATCCGATTCCAACCTTGGATCTACACGTTTAAAATCAAGTGCATGATAACCATGAAAATCATATCCAGAAGCATTTTCCACAACAGGAGTAATCCATACAGCCGAAAAACCTAACGCTTTAATATAATCTAATTTTTCTATCAATCCCTTAAAGTCTCCACGCCAAGCAGGATCATCATCTCCGTTACCTGCTATCTTATCATCCGCACAATGTACGTTATTAGTTTTATCACCATCAAAGAAACGAGTTGTCATTACAAAATAAATAGTCTCTTCTCTAAAATCATTGTCTGTAGTAATAATATCTGGATTTGGCGTAGTGACAACATTCGGTGTAGAAGTAGGTTCTACCGTACTGTGCGGTCCTTCTGTTGGATCCTTACTGGTCCACTCACTTCCTGTGTACCACCACTCACCTGTTTTTGCAGTAAAATCATCCGTCTGCTTATCTCCCAAAACAAATAATACATTAATCTTTGTCGTACTATCAAAAGTATAGGAATACCAACCATCTCCATCGCTAATCATATCCGTTCCTGGCCACCCAACTTCCAAATCATTAGGAAGTGCATTCCAATAATATAGCGATGGCTTTGTATCTGCGCTATAACAATGTACAGTAACCTTACTATCATTAGCCACCGTCACTGCATCCTCAACTATTTCCTGCCCCGCCTTTTCTTCTTTCGTTGTATCTGTATCAGAATAAGGTTTCTCTGCATACCATTCACCGGCTGTAAACCACCATTCATCTCCACTCTTTTTCTGTCGTGTAGTCTGATATCCTTTTTCTTTTACACTAATCTGTATTTCTGCACTGTCTGCATCAGGAATAGTATAGGAATACCAACCATCCCCATCCTCATTCATAGGAACTCCTGGGGAAGTCATATTCGTATCCTCTGAACCATTTACATTCGTATAATATAAATGAGGACATTCTTCTTCCTTGCTATTCCATTGGAAATGCACTGTCATTCCTTGACTTTCTTTATTTGATACAGCCGTAGACAATAATTTTGTGTCATTTTCCATTTTTACAGAAGAAAACTGCCCAAATATGTTTTCCTCAGCCATATTTGTCTGAAATAAAAATGTCGACACAGCCAACGCTGTAACTCCAACTATGCCACAGCCTGCACCAAACCATACTCTTTTTTTCATACGCATTCAATTCCCTTTCTAGTCCAATCGGACTTTCCTATACTCTCTTGCAAAAAACTCCTACAATTTTATGATTATGAACAACAACCATTCTCAATCACGTTTTGTATATTTTTATTATACAGAAATTACGTCTTCATTACAACATTGTTACATCTGTTAATATTCACAAAATTTTCACACTTTTTCAATGCAATATACCCATTTTTTACTTCATTGTAACAATATCACTTCATTTATGTTAGTGCTAGCAAAACAACCGTCTCATCTGTACTTTCGTTGTCCCAATCCACACCCAATACATTTCTGCCATTCATATATATCGGGAATTTAAACCGGAGACCTCTTAATATCCTGCCATCCTTTTGTTCTTCCTCATAGATAAACACATCAGACAGGAAGCTCTTCAAAAATGTCTTCTTTTCCAGATCTGTAAATTTATCATACAGCTTGTCCAGACGTTCCTGCATGTCATTATATTTTTTGTCATAATTCTTATCCGATACGGATAAATGATCCATCTGGTCAGCAAGCCTGTTTTTCGCCCCAGCTGTCTGGCTCAGTCTGTCTTTTAATCCATCATATTCTCTGTCAAGCTCCGAAGTATCAATGCTGTTTGCAGGCATAATAGAAATAATCCTTATAATAACCTCCATCTGGATGCTTCTTGCGGTTTACATTGCCATACATACCGCTTCCACAGACAGGACATTTGATAATTCCTGATAAAATATGTTCATGCTCAAGACTATGTGTTTTTACCTGTAAAACGCCTGCCTCCTGACGCTTTCTGTGTGCCTGATTCCACATTTCTTCTGATATGATTGCCTCATGGATTCCATCACTTAACAAGTAATCCTTTTGTTTTACAATATGATATTCATTTCTTATATCCGGAATCCTCTCATTTTTTCTTCTGCCAAATGCGAGCTTGCCGCAATATATCGGATTGTCTAGCACACCCTTGACGAATGATGTAGAAAAACCTTCAATTGTGTTATTCTGGCGAAGCTTTTTCTTATAACCACTGTTATTTAAAAATGCAGCTATCGCAGCCATTCCCATCGTTGTATTGACGAATTTATCATATATAATACGGATAATCTCTGCTTCATCTTCTGCAATGATAAGTTCACCATTTACCAGCTGATAACCATATGGAGCAAAGCCTCCATTCCATTTGCCTTCTCTCGCCTTCTGTCTGCGGCCTTCCATTGTCTGAACAAGGATATTCTCACGTTCTATCTCTGCAACCGCAGATAAAACAGATATCATCAGCCTTCCGGCATCCTTGGAGCTGTCAATTCCATCCTCTACACAGATAAGATTAACTCCATAATCCTGCATTTTCTGCAATGATGATAAAACATCTGCTGCATTTCTTCCAAATCTTGACAGTTTAAATACTAACACATAATCAACATCATCTTTACCATTTTCTATATCCGATAACATCTGTTTAAACTGTGGTCTGCCTTCCACACTCTTACCCGATTTACCCTCATCCGAATATTCCCCGACGATAGACATTTCCTGATAATCTGCATATTTCTTAAGCTTGTCCTTTTGTGCATCCAGACTGTAACCATCTACCTGCATGGAAGTGGAAACTCTTGTGTATATGTAACATTTCTGCTGTTTTTTCATCAGATGTTATCTCCTTTTTACTTCCTTGGAAACCTCTTTAATGCTTTCAAGATATGCTTTTTCGACTGGCGTCAAAGTAATCTCCTGATATTTT
>JBNMLH010000035.1:0-4048 GCA_050875145.1 Lachnospiraceae bacterium | reverse complement strand
CATGAAACTGCTGCAATCCGATGTGGAGGAAGCGGAGCGATTGCTCAAACAGACCAAGAGTGAAATCAACACGGAGAAGCTACAGGCAGCCAAGACGGAAGCCAAGACTGCCTTTGTGTCGAAGATTGGTTCTCTTTTGGGTAGTGGAAAATTGAAGGAGGTGGAGCAACACAACCGAAAGTTGTGCGAGCTTGTGACAGACCGAGAGCAATACATTGACGAACTCCATGAGAAAATTCAGCGAACGGAGGACAGTCACAGCAAACAACTTGACGAGATGCAGCGGAAGCACCAATCGGAGGTCGCGAATTTGGAGAGCAAGCACTCCACGGAGGTAACGATGCTCAACGACATCATCCGCAAAGCCAAGCGTTGGTTCCCGATGTTGGAGGCACGCTTGCAAATGGAAGACCTGTGCAGGGAGATAGGATTCACTGTCGAGCAAATCGGAGTGCTTCTGACCGGAAAGGCACTCAACTTTAGCGGTTCACTCTATTCCGAGGAACACAGAAGAAAGTTCAATGTGGAGAATGCGGAAATCAAGGTGTTTTCTGATTCTACCAAGCCGAACCAACTGTTTTTGTATATCAATAGACAGCCTATTATAGAATGGTTCAAGGAGCAATGGAATATCTCAAAAGATAGAAGAAATCATCATTTTCGATTATAATCAGATTTGTATCTTATGGCAAGGAGCAAGGAACAAACGCGCAAGGTTCTTCTCAAATTTTAGTACAAAATCTTTCTCTAATTAATGATAAGAACCATTTGATAGTCTCCAGAACTCCATTTTATGTATAGCGGTAAATGTCTCCCAAAACCTATATACATAAATGTAATAAAATTTAAGAAGAGCCAACGCAGCAAAATATATTTGTCTGCATGGGTATTTAGTACACACTACCTAAAACATTGAGAATGAGTGTATCTTGCAATAAATAGTGCAGCTATTTCATAAAAACCACTAAAAGTCTTAGGTATCACTTGTAACACTTCTGTTGAAAATCAACCAGTTTGATATTCTATGTGAAGTTTTTGCAAGCTCTAAACGCCTATACAGATATATTTGAATGTTTTTTATCCAGCAATCGTCCCTACGTATGCGTGATTTAAATTTAAACCTGTTGGCGAGTAAGAAATCGTCAACAGGTTTATATCATTTGTTCAGCAATGTAAAATCTATAGCTTGTACAAATCTATAATGTTCTTGAGTATTTGTATCTTCAAAAGAAAAAAGTTGATTTTTTATAATTTGCTCTAAATTAAAAATTTCCTTTTCTGTAATATCAGGTGCAAAAGTCAGAGAAAAACTGACTTCTTCTATTTTTCCACTTTGACCATCAAATACAGTTAAGCAAATGATTTTTTCATTTCTTTCGGCTAGATACTTTATACGTTCTTTTGAGAATACTTGTCTGACTATAGAATCTACAGGGATACATTTGTTGATTTTTAAAGTACTAGATACAGCAATATTGGCAAAAGAGATTTTGTTTTGTGCATTTTTGATAATGTTCTCTTTTACTATAAATGTTTTTCCTTTATATTTGAAACTTTGGGGTAAGATTGTACTGTTTTTTGAACTAGCCAAAGCGATACTTTTTGTATTTTTGCCAAAATTATTCCCTATAATATCTATAAGTTTTGCTACAAGCACATTGCTCATAACGTAATCTTTGTAAGGAGAAGGAGAACTTTCCTTGAAGTCCTGAGCAAATTGCCACCAAGAAATATTGTTATAACCAGATTCTACTGCGGTAAAATTTGGAAATGAAGATGTTGGATTAAATGAATACACCCAATTGATATATGAATTGTAATACTTATTGCCAGAACCAACTAACTGTGTTCCATAAGGCGCATGAATAACATCTTGAATGAATTTTGATTCGAACTCTATATTTAGCATGGCAGTTTTTTCATATGTGCCAATTCCTCCAAAATACACATTATCTTGGTTCATATGTATGAACTCTTCTGGATAAGTTGTGTTATTTATAGCATTGCTTGTTAAAAATGACAGGATTTTTGTACTATGGTCATAGGCAGCAGGATTCCCATTCATGCCTTTAGATGTAATATTTACATCTGAAAAATTGTATTTTTTATCTTTTGCATAATTATGTAGCCACTTAATAACAGGATAGTCGTTACAGCAATTTGTTATTACTGAGTTTAATTTGGTTGTGGAAGCCGATGGTAATGACACCTTTTTAGCAATCTGATAGATGTTGTAGTTTCCGGTGTAAATAGACAAAGCACGATTTTGCTGAGTCTCAAAATCATGAGCGAGAAAGCTGTCATCATTAGTGCAACTGAGTAATGATGAACAGAATGACACTATAAGAAAAAAATATAAATGTTTCATAACTATTGAAAATTAAATGTTTATTTTGCAAAGATAGAGTAAAAATGTTATCATTGTACTTTAATCCTATAAAATTTAACGTAAATTATACGCAAAACAAAAAATGCTCTTCTTTCGAAAAACTTAACCATTAAACATACTTTGCATCCAAATAATTACAAGACAAGAGAAGTAGTTGTGTATAAAAACAAACAAAGATAGATTGTTAAAAAGGATAAATAATTTTATTTTTTCAACACTTAAAATATTTTTTTTGTAAATTTGCAAAAAAATATAGAATCTTGTAGGTTTAAAAATGGTTGCTACAAGTGCAAGAATTGAATGACGAAACCATTTGGAAAGGAAAATGTATATGAAGATAAAACATTTGTTATTTTTTATTCCTGTGACTTTTTTGGTCGCATGTGAAGGGACTGATTTAATCGAGCCAGACAATGTGTCGAAAGAACAGATTTCCACTCAAATAATTTATAACCCGACAAAATATTCAAAACAAAAAGGTGATGTCTTTGTCAAAAGTAGTTTGCCAACAACAATGGCAAAGCAAATACCTAATGCCTGCGTAACATCAATTATGGAGTATGCAAACAATAAAGTTTTTGGTGGAACAGTAAATGAGGGAGCGTATATTCTATATTATACACAAACATATAATTCAAATCCTTTGATTGATGGTGTTTCTTTGGATTATATCGAGCCTTTTGTAACACATTTCTTTAAAACTCAAACATTTACAAATTATAAGTCTGCAATAGATGCCAAGCATCCCGTCATGACTGATGTAAATAGCCAAATAGAAAGCTCTGCCCATAATGTGTTATGTGTAGGATATAACTCCAATACGGGTGCTGCTATTTATATGGACCCTGAGCTTGCTTGTATGTACTCAGTTAATGCTGGGTATTTTTTACAAGATTATAATATAGTATTAACAGGTATAAAGTAATTAAATAAATATGAAGTTAATTTTTAAATATTTTTTTATTTCTCTATTGTTCCTAAATGGGCAATTAGTTCATGCACAATCATTTAAAATCGACAGCTTAAAAGGTAAAAAATGGGAGTTGCAATTGCCAAAAGGAAAGTCTTATACTTCGAATCTTATATTCAAAGATACGACATACACAACTAGTTTCTCCTTTAATGGACAGACTCATACTATAGAGAAGCCATACTTAATACAGCAGGAAAACGTAGAAACATTTTATGTTATTTTTCCATCAGAAGGAAAGGGTACAAAAACTTTCCCTGTTAAGTTTAAAGTTTTAGAATTTACCGACAAGTTGCTAAAATTGCAAAATACAACAACAAATGTTGTAAATACGTATTTCGCAAAATAAACAACTAGTAGATTGTAAAGTCTAAAAGTTTAGTAAGGCACGTGTGATATTTCATCAATCATCAGTATGTGACGAACGACGTTTTACTCAACTTTTAGACTTTACAGACCACTAGTAAGACAGTGCTTTTTGCAACATATTTCTCTGTTTGATATTTTTTGTTTAATAAAATTCTTAGATTCATTATTTTTTTGTATTTTTGCAGCCGAAAAGAGTTGTTAGGCAGCAAACGTATGCAGATTGCAGAATTTAGAACTGTTGCTAAATCATTACCTCTGTTGAGGTGAAAAACTCATAAATAGTTCATTTTTAGCTATTCGGCTGATTTTAGCGTAATTTT
>JBNMLH010000027.1:0-22115 GCA_050875145.1 Lachnospiraceae bacterium | reverse complement strand
TATAGTATAAATAGATGCTCCTGTATTTGGATTTCGATAGCAGTATTCCCAACTATAGCTACTTGGAAAAATTTCATGTTTTATCTTAAAAAAAGATATTACTTCCTCTGTGCTCTTATCACCATCATAATCTGTATTCAAATTTCCAGACGCATCAAAATAATACTCTAGCAATACTTTGTCTGCATTACTAAGTTCTTTATCTGTTGTAATGTCGCCATCATCTACAGAAATTTCCATATAGAAATAATGGGTTGCATCCGTAAAATTTCTATTTTCATATACAATTTTTAAGGTATTGTTCTTAGCATCATAAAACATATCCTGTACGTCCTGATTCTCTGCTAGTGGAATTTCATGATCATATGCAAAATCTTTGTAAACCAGAATACGATTTCCCACTGTATCATCAAGAAATAGATATTCCCCCGAAACAAAGAAACAATCCATGCCTTCTCCCTCCGCCTCATTGGCAGGAATGCATCCTGGCGTATTTTTCTTATTTGTCTTGCAGGAAAAATACAACGTATTCTTCTTTATATCTACAGGCTTTTCTGTTTCCTGAACCTTCTCTGTTGCAGGAATATTCGTAACTTCCGTTTTTATTGTTGCATTTTTTTCATTATTTTCACTGGTTTTATCTTTCGCCCCACAGCCACAAAAAATAGATGCACAAATTAATACTCCAGTTAATAATAGGGTACTTTTCTTCATGTTTTCTTTTCCTTCCTTTATAATGTTTCAACTTATTAAGATACTTTTTATTTAGGAGAACTAATGTTATGAAAACTCCCAACATCAACATATTTCCAGCAAATATACAACACTCCATACATTCTTCTTACTATCACAGTTTTGCTACACGGATATAATTACAACTAAAATCCACTTAAATCAGACCATTTTATTGATTTTTCATCTGAAAACTTCGAAATATATCTATAAAATTTCTCTTCTGAAACATTCTTCTTATTTATTTTATATGTACATCTCGTAATGTCTCCAATACTTTGTGCTACTATATCTTCACTTCTTTTTTCCCTGTTAAATGCTACTTTGTAATACATCACATCTGCCGCCCCACTTGTTCCTTCTAAAATTCCATTCTGATATACATGACAAATATCTCTATTGGAATATAAATATGCATAAACATTTTTGTCTTGCTTATCAAAAATATAAATGCAATCCAGATAACTATCCTCCGAAGGTTTTTCCATTTTTACTATTAACTCTTGTTCTTTATCATCATCCAAATCACATATAATATAACTTTTCCAATATTGCTTTCCAAAAACAATTTCTTCGTTGGTATCCTTCAATTCCAATGTATTTACCGTTGCAGACTTTTTACTTTTCACATCAATAAATTTCGCATTATTCGATAAAATATCTACAATTTCATCTGGCAAATTGTTATATAGTGTTTCCGTCACACTATCCTCCCTAACCTCCTTTCCTGTTTTATGCTTATCCTTAACCGCAGTTGTACCGCATCCATTCAATAAAATGCACGTTACGCATACTATAACTATTCTATAAAAAGATTTTCTCATATTTACACATCCTTCTAAGACTGGAATATTTTTTATTCTAATATTTTTTCATATTATTATAAATACTTTTCGCATACTTTCGGCGCACAGCATAATTTTTACTTTTAGGTTTTTCTATCTTCTCTAAAAATAAATCACTTGCCTCACCATACGTTGACACATCCTTAATCTTATTCCATTCCTTTTTATAACTATTTTTCATTTCTTTTTTAAAAAAACATAATTGAGCATTAATATTAGAAACACTAATATTAATCTTATCTGCCACCTTTTTCAATCCAATCTTCCTATTTTCGAATGTCCATTGAATAAGACCGTATCCAATCCCATCATCAGTTTTATATTTATAATCTGCATTATGAATTCCAGGATATTTGTTATCTTGTGCATTATCAGATGAAAATGCAGATTCTGCAAATATATTTCCTGCGACTCCAGCAGCCTGATTTGTATTTAATCCCATTGATTTTCTTAAAAATACCCATGTATCTAAAAATGCCAATTTTTGTTTATAATCAAAATTAAGCTCATTACACAATTTCTTGAAATTTTCACTTGATGCGCATTTATTTCTAAACCTTGACACAACAGACAATTTGTTTTTTGTTTCTTCATCCATCTTCCCACTTGCATCTAAACCATACACTCTTTGAAAATTCTTAATTGCCTTTTTACTTAAATCTGAATTCAAATAACCATCTGACGGTCCCGAATAGAAATCCATACCTGCTAATGCAGATTGTATCTCTTGATTATTTTTAAATTGTTGAGTCTTAGTAGCTTTAGCACTATATGGAATTGGACTAACTAACAACGTATTATCAGTATATCCCCTACTTGAATTCCTTTTCTGATGCTTGTTATGATTTCTTTTCTTGTGAAATTCATAATATTTTAATTCGTTTTTTATTACTAGATTCTGCATATTTACCCTTTCTCCTTTTTTTCAAATATTTTTTTCTAAATGCAAACGACATTATACCACAACAATCTCCCTTTTTTTCATTTTGGTCGTAAACGTAGGGTTTGAGGTCATAAACGTAATTTTTGTATGCAATACAAACAATTTTCCAAAGACAAAATCCTTGATTTTTAGTGCAATATGTATATCATTATCTCTTTTATTTGCTTTTTCTTATTTTTACAAAATATTTTCAGCAATACTAACAATTACTCTTTTAACCATGTCTATTTTTTATTTATTTCATACAATTAATTAGGCACCAAAATCAACCTATATATGAGATACACAAACCTAATTCTATTAGGTAGCCTTATACTCCCCACTAACAGCTAACTACTCATTCAACTGATAGAAACAAAGTTCCATTTCTCTGTTAAGAAACTCTCCCATAAATAGAACAATGCCATAAAAAAAGAACTGCCTTAATTTAGACAGTTCTTTTTTGCCCCATGCATAATATTAGATGATACATATACCCTTATTTAATTTGAAAGGTTAATCGCTTTGTTCCTGTATAATTGCCCTTTCCTTTGACATATACGATGGCAGTTCCTTTTTTTCTATTTTTCCGATAAACGATAGTAAAGTCTTTTTTTCTTTTCAGTTTTCTTTTGCCATATTTAGCGGAAACGTTTGGCTTTATTGCTTTTCCTGTATATCTTTGTTTCTTTATTTTTGTAAATTTCAATTGTTTTACACTCTTTGGTGTAATTCGAAATGTTACAACTTTACTGCCTATGTATTCTCCTTTTCCTTTTATCGTTATCTTAGCTATTCCTGCATTAATATTGCCAGAGTAGGATAAGGTATAATCCACTTTAGGAAGCAATACATAACGATTTATCGTCACTACAGGAACAGGCTTTATGCTATTTCCTGTATAAACATAGCTTTTCTTTACATTTAATATTGTACTTTTGTTAATTTCCTGTTTTTTTATCTCTGGTGTTGCAGTAATAGAAGGCATCGTTGTAACACTTGGTATATCGGTATCCTTCGGTGCCACTGTTTGTCCCTGATCTATGTCCGCACTCGGTACTGGTTTTGTATCCTTTTCTACATCCTGCGTTGGCAATGGCGTATTTTGTTCACTCGCTGGTTCCGTTGGCACCGTAGTTGGCGCTACCGTAATTTCTATAACAGGTACCTTGGTATTTTCTGGCGTCTGTGTTGGTATACTCGTTGCCGGTTCACTGGTTTGCACAATAGGTGTCGCTGTAAGATCTGGTTTTGCTGTTTCCTCGGTGGCTCCTGGTCCACTAAACAGGATGCTATATCGGGTAACACTTTTTGTCTCATAATATGCATTTTTTACGGTTGCCGTAACTGTAATTTCTCCATTTCCACATCCCTTTGTATCAAGTTTTGTCGTTCCACCTGTTACAATTTCTTCTCCATCTGACAGCACTGGTTTTCCGCTAATCTCAATCGGAAGATGCGGATTCATTTCATCTCCAATAATCTCACTATATCCAGTTACATCACTAGAGAAATTCTTTACAGAATTGGTCTTCTTCTCTCCATCTTTGCAAGTATATGTATACGTTATTTCTTTAAGTCCTGCAACACTTCCTGCAAATGCAAATGTATAACCAGGATACTCTACAAATTTACATAATTGTTCTGTATCCTTTAAAATATCTAATTTATCCACAGCATCTTTCTGGTATCCATTTAATGCCTGTGCCGAAAATGTATCCGTTTCCTTTCCACCTGCTTTATTTGTGGTACTTATACTTACGGCTGTACTACCCTGCTCCATTTGATAGAAACAATTTTCTACCGTTCCATTTACAATTCCTACACCATAGTTATTTTTTGTAATGATTTTGCCTTTGTAAAAGCAATTATACATGGTGGCACCGTCTTTAATAGTCCAAGCAATTCCTGCCGCATCCTTTGTTGCATTCAAATCTACTGTTGACCAGCAGTTTACAATGGTTCCACCCTTTCGGATTGAGCGGGCAATCCCTGCACATCCGTTATCCGCCGCTGTATTTGTGATACTTCCGGTAGTTCCCAGATTTTTGATTACTCCTGACGTATATGGGAAAATAGAAATTCCCTGTTCATTCTCCGCTTTGATATTCACATTTATAGAATGCCCCTGTCCATCATAACTACCTTTGAAAATCATATTCGCATCATTTCCTGCGATTCCTGCATAATCAGAGATGCCTTCCATATCAATATTTGCCGTTTGTTTGATATATTTACCAGCATAACTTTCCCCATTTTTCATTGTATTGGTAAATTCTAAGAAGTTAGCTTCATTTGCAATCACATAAGGGTCCTCTTGCGTTCCTGTTCCCTGTAATTTCTTTTCATTCTCCTGCCCCACAGAAATGTTCAATCTTTGCAAAATTTCCTTTGGTACATAACAATGTCCATCTTCATAAATCGATAATTTTCCAGCTAATTCTATATCTTTTCCTTCAATCGTAGCTTTATCTGTGTTAATCGTCACACTCGCATTTTTTCCCGTAAATTGAAATTCACCATTCGTATAGGTTCCATAATCAGATGCATCTATATACAATTCGTTCGTTGCATCATTCAGCGTTTTATCTCCCCACAAAGAAGCCAGATATGGTGCAACCTGTGTATTATCAATGGTATACGCTTCTCGTTTACTGCTATCTGTAATGGCAGTAGTCGCAGTTCCTTTTAATCGATCTACCCCATCTGGGACATACATCCATATCCCCACATTCATTCCTGTATGCGCACTGTCACCCTCTCCTGCATAACTGGAAAAATCTAGTAATGATGTCGCATTTTTTGTGCTTTCCCCATTTTGAATCATTTTAACTACCTTTTGCATATTTTCTGCATTCGGTGTTGTATTCAATCCAGTATTATGATCCGGCACTACCACAACAACAGTGTCTTTATGTTCCTTTGCATAATCTACTGCCACTTTAAAGGCTTCGTCAAACGCAATGTATTCTCCAGCAGATTCTGTCATCATTCTATGGTGATTTCCATAATCAACTTTGCTTCCCTCGACCATAAGGAAAAATCCATTGGAATTTTTTGATAATACTTCTATGGATGCCTTTGTCATCTCTGCTAACGTTGGTGCCTGTCTTTTGGAATCGTCAATACCATCATAAGAACTGCCATATCCGATATCATAAGGCATGTGATGATTCGTAGCCTGAAAACCTCCCCAAATTTTTGTATCTTCTGTCGCAGAAGCTGCCGCTGCATTTAGCTGGTCTTCCGTATTTACCACTGTATATCCTAGTTCTTTCGCTGCTTTTAAGTTATCCTTCTTGGTATATCCTGTGTAACTCATTCCCCCTCCAAGCATAACCGTCAAATCCGTATGTAACATCTGTGAAATAATAGTATCACTATCAGAACGTGATTTTGCATGAGCCGAAAATGCTGCAGGTGTCGCATCGTAGCTATAGGATGTGGCAATCAAACCAGTGGCTTTTCCTTCTAATTGTGCCAGTTCCGTCAGATTTGCAATCGGTTTTTTCGCGGATGTTACTCCTGTATAATCATTATTTGTCTTTTTTCCTGTTGCCAATGCGGTTCCTGCAGCAGCCGAATCCGTTGTGGCGTTATTTGCAGATTTCGTTGTTACGGAACCAATCAGATAATCCGCCATATACATTTTATTTTCTGTCGGTTTTGTTCCATTAAAATTGCTGTTCTTATAAAGGTAAGTAAGACCTCCCGCCTCCTTTACCTTTGTGGCAATGTCATAAGAAGGGAAGCCGCCTCCATCTGGGACCATATAAATAATATTTTTAATTGTGCCTGTTTTTGCCTCTGTTGTCTGAATCGATAGTATTCCAGAATTTGCTTTTTGTGCATAACTTGTTTCTTTTTGTTCGAACGGCATTGCTACAAGCAAACTCATACTTAACACAACAGATATACACTTGTACACCAAACTCTTTCTACTTTTTTTATTTTTTTTCCAGTTCATGTTTCTTTCTCCCTTCTTTTTCCAAGTGCTTGCAAAATACAAAATCTGCTATATATCGTACTATTCCATAAGAAGCAACCTATATTTTCGCAATTCGACACTTGTAATGGTACACATCCATATAGTTCTAGTAATGTCTGTCCTTTATTTTGAAATTTTCATAGCAAACACAATTGTTTTCCACTTTTTTCAAAAGAAAAACAGCCCCAACCAAACTTATAACAACTCGTTCTGCTCTGTATCTATAATACATTGATGGTTAAACATAGCACCAATGTACCACATGCACATCGGTACCGTTGTATATAAGTTCGGTGAGACTGCTCTACAGCTTTTCACACCACATAGTGTCTTCACTTATCCTTTACATTCTAAAATGCAATCGTGCACACAGAGGGACTTGAACCCTCACCCCTGTTACAGGACATGGACCTGAACCATGCGCGTCTGCCAATTCCGCCATGCGTGCAAACAACATGTTATATAATAACATATTTTCACTATTTTGTAAAGCCAATTATAAGCAATTAAACCACTTCCAAAAATGAAAAAGTTACTTCTATCCATTCTCTCTTTATTGAAAATAAGCTGTACCTTTTTCTATCAAATTAAGATTTTTCCATAAAAAAATTAGTTCTATCAATCAACAGGTAAACGGTTCATAGAGGCTTACATAAATCAAGTAATAAAGAAAAAATAAGGTATGTCTACCATAGACATACCTTATTAACTATTATTTTAATTTCACCTGTACAATTCCACCCGTATTACTTGTATAATATTTGGTAATCTTCACATAATAGGTTCCCTTCTCCCACTTTGTAACTTTACCATAATTGGTACGCTGAATATTTGTATAGTCATTTTTATCCACATATAATACAGATGCACTATCGCCCTTCTTCTGAATTTCTATTCTTAAACGGTCATCTGTTTGATTGTTTATATAGAATTTCATTCTTTTTGCCTTTTTTAAAGTAAATTTGTACCACTGTGTTGCACTACTTTCAGAAGTTAATACATAGCTTTGCAACTTTTTCGTAACTGTTTTTGCAGTTTTCTTCTTTGTATTCGTTGGTGTTCCTGCCTTTTTAAAGGAAACAGAATATACTCTATAATCGTAATATGTACGAGACATTTTTATATAATAGGTTCCCTTTTTCACTCCATAGCATTTGTTTGTTGTACTACTTGATGCTGAAGTTAATTCTTTCTTCTTTGCATTACAAAGAGTAAAATAATCCCCGTTCGTGTTTACAAGCTGTGTATCATATACTTCTGACAAACTATTATACTCATTGCTTTTAATTGTCAATTTTCCAGCTTCTTTAACTGTTATTTTTTTATACTGTGCTGCATGTCCTGCGTAAGATATATACCTTTGGCCAAAGGATATGCCCTTTGCCTCTGATGCATCCACAGAATAAGTATTCACCTTATACGCAAGTGTTCCCGAACCATAATTTTTACTTATTTTACAAAGGTACTGTCCCTTTGCTAAATAATATTTATAAATTCCTGCTTCTCTCGTACCAGTGGTTGTATCAATCATCTCACTATAGCTGTTTAATATACAACTTTTTAAAGTATTTCCTGCCAGTGTCTGCAATTCCATCCTAGCAGATAAATTTTCTACAGCTCCCTGAATTTCTAAATTAACACCTGATTCCTGCACATTTAATAAATAAACATCTTCTGTATTGCTATCAGAAATGTTTCCTTCGAAAGATACCTTTTTTATAGATGCAATTGAATCATTTTTACTTACCGTACTGGTAACTGGTACCGTATAAGTACCTTCATATTGTGTATTTGTAGTTTCTGCATATGCAATGTTACTGGTTGCACGTTTATCCTGCATAGTCATACTTCCTGGCGCTAATAAAGATGCAACACAAGTCATAACACAAATGCCTGCTAGCCATTTTTTCTTCATTTTAATCTCTCCTCACTTTTCCCTTTTATATTTTAGTTTTGCGTTCTTTCAAGAACCAGCTTTATCTTAGCACACAAAAAGCGATTTTGCAATACGGATATTGCTTATTATGGAGTTTCTAATGTAATTTTAAGAATTGCAAAAAAAGAAAACGACAATTAAGGTGAAGCTCCAAAATAAATAAACATTTTAGCTACTTTTGGGAAACCGTTCCTCTACCTCAATCTTCGTTTTCTTTTTCTTACAAATGTACACAACAATAGAAAACAATTGAACCTATCCGCTGCTATATCCTATCTTCCAATTATTATGTTTACCAACCTAACATAGAATCATACAATGCTTTATATTGTGTCGCAGATCTTGCCCATGATACATCCTGTTCCATATCACGTTTTACCATGGCATCCCAAGATTCTCTCCTTGTGAAATATACTGTTTTAGCATAATTCACAATATTTAACAACTGGTTTGCATTGTACTCATAAAAGGAAAATCCATTTCCTGTTTCTTCATATTCATTGTAAGCCTGTACCGTATCCTTCAAGCCACCTGTTTCACGAACAATTGGAACTGTTCCGTAATGCATGGCAATCAACTGTGTCAAACCACATGGTTCAAATTGAGATGGTACCAACAATGCATCTGCACCAGCATAAATCTTATGAGCACGTTCCTCAGAATACATAATATTTGAACAAACTCTTCCCTTAAAATGATTTTCGTAATAGCGGAAAGACTCTTCGTATCTTGGATCACCTGTACCAAGTACTGCTACCTGTGTATAAGGGTCTACAAGTGCATTCATTATGAAATTAATCAGATCCAATCCCTTCTGATCTGTTAATCTTGAAATAATTCCCACTACAAATTTACCTGTATCCTGCTCTAATCCTAACTCTTCCTGAAGTGCTCTCTTATTCTTCTTTTTCTTTTCAATTACATCCTTAATTGAATAGTTTTCATAGATATAGGAATCTGTTGTTGGATTATACATATCATAATCAATACCATTCACAATACCGCATAATTTCATATGATGATACCCAATATGTTGATCCAGATGTTCTCCATATGTGGCAGTCTTAATCTCGCCAGCATAAGTATTACTTACAGTTGAAATTTTATTGGCATAGGTCAAACCACCCTTTAACATATTCGCATCGATTCCATCTTTTAATACGCCATCTGTAAATACATCATCTGGAAGTCCGCTCCAAAAACGAAGTGTCTCCAAATTGCATACACCCTGGAATTTTAGATTGTGGATTGTCATAATCGTCTGTGCTCTTCTACAAGTCTCTGTATTCGAAAATAATGTACGCAAATAAATTGGCACAAGACTTGCCTGCCAATCATGGCAATGAATGATGTCTGGTATAAAATCAACAATTGGCAAGACTGCTAACGCTGCCTTACAAAAATAAGTAAACTTTACGACATCGTTTGGTATGCTTGTATATGGATTTCCTTCACTGAACAATTCTTCATTGTCGACAAAGTAGTAAGTTACGCCATCCATTTCATATTTGAAAACACCTACATAATAATTTTTTCCATCACGTCTCAAGTCCATGTAAAAATTATGAATATATTCCATCTTTTCCTGATACTCCCATGGAATACAACGATATTTTGGTAAGATTACCCTAGCATCACATCCTACCTTATTCAGTGCTTTTGGCAATGCATACATAACATCACCTAAACCACCTGTCTTTACAAATGGATAACATTCTGAACCAACAAACAATATTTTTTTTCTATAAATCGGTTCTTCCACTTTTTCTTCCATTTTCTGCTCCTCCTGCATCATTTCTTCTGATTTTTTCGGTGCAGCCTGCTTTCCTGCTTTCTCTTCTGATACTTCCTTTTCTTTTCCATCAGATACAGAAACTTTCTTCTCTTCTTCTTTTTCTGTTGTTTTTTTTCTTGCCGTACTTCTTGTTGTACTCTTTCTTGTATTTTTTTCTTCTGCGTTTTCTTTCTTTGTTGCCGTCTTTTTTTGACTGCTTTCTTCTTTCGGATTTTCCTTCTTTACGGTTACTTTTTTTGTGCTACTTTCTTTTTCTGGTTCCTCTTTTTTGGTTGTTTTCTTCCTTGTTGTTGTCGTGGCTTTCTTTGTAGTCTTTCTCGTCGTTGTCTTTTTATCTGCCTTAGCCTCATCCGCCTCTTTTGCGGCTGTCTTTGTTGTTTTTCTTTTGATTGTTGTTTTCTCTTCTATTTTATCCTTATCCGTCTCATCTTGCACTTTTTCCTCGGTTGCTTTAGTTGACACCTTTTTTGCTGATGACGTTTTCTTTTCCGATGCGGCAGTAGCCTGTTTCTTTGTCCCGGTACTCCCGGCTGTTTTCGTTGCCTTATTTTCCTCCATTGTCTCCTCTGACGATACTACTGTATCTTTTATTTTTTCATCCGTTGCAACGCTTTTTGTTTTCTCTGCCATTCCGAATCCCCCTATACTTATTGCATCGTAACTTTCCTAATTAGTCACGCTAATATATCTATCCTATCACTATCTTTCACTACAATCAAGAAAAAAGTGTATCCCTATTACTTCTCATCAAAAATTTAATTATGGTTCAAAGGATGCGGTACACACACTATAGTAAAGACCCCACGAAATAACTTTCCTAAAAATACCAATATCTCTCTGTCGCTTTTCACATTTGATAATACTCAATAAATAGACAAGACTAACCTTTTCTACTTATTTTCGTTTTAATGTCCTAAGATATTGCTTTTGTTCTGGTGTAATCCGATAACTTTCTACTGCCTTTTGTATTGTTTTGTTATGATTCCAAGTAGGAAGAAGTCCTTTTTCTAAATAAGGAAGCGTCGCTTCATACTGCTTCGCAAGTGCCGTAGCAAAATACCATGCCACCATCATCTTTACATAATATTCCTCTGAATCGACTGCTGCCACCCATTGCAAATACTCTGGCTTAAATTGTTCTTCCAAATAATAGCGCATTAATGTTTCAATCCCAAATCGGACTGTATAGGTATGCTTAGATGCCATCCATTGTTTCACCTTTTCCAGTATAGGTTGCGGATATTTCTTAAATAGTTTCATGGACAAAAGATCGCAAGTTGCCCAGTTATCCACATAAGGCAGAAAACTATCTAATTTTTGTACACATTCTTCATACTCTTTTATCCCCTCTATCAACAATCCATGCAGGTTATTTTCTTCATAATATATATGAGGGAGTTGTTCCATAAACTGTTCCACTTCTTCTTTCACTTTTTCATCTGTTTTTGCCTGTTTTAAAAGTTCTTTTGCATACTTGCGAAGCACTGGTGTCCGCACTCCTATAATCTTAGCTTTCTCCACCGTAGGAATTAACTTTGCATGAAATTCCTTATAGGAATTATCTTTTAATTCTAATAATTGTTGCTGTATTCTATTCATCTATTTTCCCTTCCATAAACTCCGTTACATGTTTTCTCATCCAAATCGGAAATAGATTTCTTTGACATGTTCTATTTTCCCGTTCTTTAATTCCAATCGTATCAAAAAATATCTTCCAAAGCTCCGTAAATTCATCTTGTACTTTCTCTGTCTGTCGCAGTTTTTTATACTGTTCTTCTTCCAACTGTTGTATATACATTTCTTCTTTTGGTTCATGTACAACTGCAATTTTCCTTCTATCATCAACCAAAATCCAATATTCAGATGGCATTCGATCTGAAAAATGTCTTGCTACCTCATATAGTACATTATTTTTTGGCTCAATATGGCTTACCAGAACTTTTTCATCGATACATTGAAAACGTACAAACTCTCGAAAATAGTGTATCTCATTTCCAACTCTTCTGCGTACCTCCATCATCCGCATTACCGCTGGCTCGGTAAGCATATGTTCTATGTTTTTTCCTACCCGAAAACCGATACGCAAATATTGATACATACTGTCTAACACATCCTCTGCATATAAGCAACCATAAAAAATATGAATATATGCCTGAAAAGATATTTTATTTCGTATAGAGCGCGCCACCTTTTCTGCCTTTTCCCTGTCTGGTTCCACATGAACATAGGTATCAAAAAGACTGCTTTGCAAAATTGGTTCTCGCTCTAATCGCAAATTTTCATGTCCATACTGCAATGCCCAAGCCCATGCATCATAGATACAGGTAAATATAGATTCGATATCTGAACCACAGGTAAATACAGTCACAGGATCACCTCCAACTTATACATTCTTCTTAAGACTGCTGCAAATGAAAATCGGTAAACAAAGACATCTGTCTGACCGTATTCTCATGTTGTATCTGCCAGTTTTCTTTCCTCCCTGTATCCTCTAATTGATGGGTAATATACGTTTCCTCTATGGGCGTATGATACATCATTTTTCCATTACAAGTGATAAAATAATGTGCCCGTTTCAATACTACACCCATCTTTTTCAATGCCGAGAAATCTAATTTTCCATATCTTCTTGCCTGCATGATCCTGCGTGCTGACTTTGGTCCTACCCCAGGTATACGAAGAATCTTATCATAAGATGCCGTCTGTACTTCTACGGGAAATTCTTCCAAATGTCTGACTGCCCAATCACACTTTGGATCTAGTTTTTCATTGAAATTTGGTCTTTCCTCACTTAATAATTCCTGTGCATGAAACCCATAAAAACGAAGCAGCCAATCCGCCTGATATAACCGATGCTCTCTTAACAATGGTGGCGCTGTTCCAAGGTCTGGCAAGTCCTTATCTTCATTGATAGGAATGTATGCCGAATAAAACACACGTTTTAAGTCAAATCTTCGATACAGTTCCTGCGTGGTCTGTAATAAATGATAGTCTGTTTCTGGCGTAGCTCCCACAATCATCTGGGTACTCTGCCCTGCAGGCGCAAAGGCTCTGTTTTTAGCAGGATACGTTCCTCCAAGCGGTAAAAACTTATCTACCACAGAAGAATTTAGGGCATTCCTTTTCTTTTCCTGTGGCAACATATTGATCAGAAGTTTTTTATCCACAGATGCAATTTTATCTTTTTCGGACTGAAAAAAAATGCTTTTAGGAAGATATTGATTTACCTGACTTCGCTCCATTCTGGCATCCTTTCCAATGGCTAATCGATGTACCGCAATTGTATCACTAACCATCTTCATAGGTTCCATAATAGTCTGAACACTTTTATTTGGTGCCAGTTTTTCCAGACTTTCTTTCTGACACAATTCCATATTAATGCTGATGCGGTCTGCCAGATAACCCGCAGTTCCCAGCAACTCCTCTGGTGCTCCGGGAATGGATTTTACATGAATGTATCCATTAAATTTATATTTGTAACGCAGCAAGGCAAGCGTCTCACACATTTTCTCCATGGTGTAAGCGGGATTTTTTACTACTCCAGAGCTTAAAAACAATCCCTCTATATAGTTTCTTTTATAAAAAGAAAGGACTAATTCGCAGATTTCCTCTGGCGTAAAAGTAGCTCTGGGAGTATCCTTAGACACGCGATTGCAACAATATTTACAATCATAGATGCAATGATTGGTCATCAATATTTTTAATAATGATACACACCTTCCATCTGAAGCAAAGCTATGGCATATACCACAACTTTCGGCATTCCCCAGGAATCCTTCCTTTCCCTTTCTATCTACACCGCTGGAAGTGCATGCTACATCATACTTTGCCGCATCCGCTAATATTTTTAATTTATCCTGTATAGACATTTCTGTTTTTCTCTCAATCATACATTTATTATACAAACATATGTTCTATTTTGCAAGTAGAATATTACTGGCAAATTTTTCTTTCTAACACGCTTCCCTCTTCCTTTTTTGAATATACAGTTGAATGGGCAACTTTCTTCCAAAACACGCTTTGCAAATTTTTCAAGTTATTACAGCATTCTCCAAAACCTTACACTCCAAAAGACTAGCTTCGCATCGTAGATGTGGATTTTTTCTCGTTACTTACACAAAAAAAGAAAGTCAGTTATATCAAAACTGACTTTCTTATTCTTTTCTTTCAAGTGGGCACGTTATGGTTTTTCATAAAACGACATTATAAAATCATATCCTTTTTCTTCCAGATTATTTTTATATTGTAGCTTGCATTCCCCTTTGTTTGTTATTTCATAAATGTATAGAGTATTGTCCAATCCTAAAACTGACAAATGATCCTTCGATACATAAAATTGCATGACAGATGTTTCCAAATGGTAACTTTGTGTTACAGTATCTGTACTTAAATCAACAATCAAAATGTCAGCAGGTGAATCGATATCAAAAATATCACAAGAAGATACGTACAACTTTCCATCCGCTATATATGCCCCAAAGGCTTCTTTACAATCCAATGGAATACTTTTTACCTTTCCTGTTTCCACATTTAATTTTAATATTTCGTCATTGTGTGTAATATAAATATTTTTTCCATCAACAACCTGAAAACCAAACCCATCTCCTTCATTATAATAAGAGGATACATCCGCTACAAGCCGTGTGCTTTGACTTGTTATATCTGCACAATATACTTTATAAGATTTTCCATCCTCAGATACCTCATCAAACAAGTACACCTTTTCCTGACATACACACATATCTGTTGCAATCACATCCTCTATCACATATTTTTCTATCGTATCATTTTCAAAACAATAGCGTTCCAAATAGGTTTTATAGTTAAGGTTCGTAACTACATAAATATATGTATCAGTAACTGCAAAAGCAGAAATACCTACTAACCTCGGAAATTTGTATTTTTTTACTTCTCCATTCGAAAGGTTCATAGAAATAATTGCACAGTTATTCTTATTAAAGCCTTGTCCCTCCGACTGCTCATACACATATCCATCTTTTATAATCGGATATCCATAGGAACCTGCACCAATATTAGATATTTTTAATTTCTTTTTTCCCACTATGTTTGCTTGTTTATCCAAATACAAAACTTTACTTGTTGCATCCTGTTCATAGCTTGAGATTAAACCATATTGGTATGATACTTGACTATCCTTCGTCCCTTTTTCACAAGCGGTCAAACTAAAACATAGTATAATGGCAAAACATATACCTACTCTAGTTGCCGCATTAGCTAATCTCTTCATTTTACTTTTCTCCTACTTTTTTGAATTTTTGTTGCCTTGTTTTTCCAAAAACATAGAATAAATTATATCTTTTTATTTATGTGTTGTCAAATCAATTATTTTATTTATACATACACTGTTCAAAATATTTAGTGTTTTTCCTATTTTTTCATTTCTATTTTTGAGTATATTTTTCATTTAACTTTTCTTTATTATTTTTTTATAAGCAAAAACCGGCATCCTAAGACACCGGTCCATCACTATGTATTATAATATTACAATCATTTATAAATTATCTCCTCTGCACCAACGATTGCCGCAGCTTCACACAAAAATCCTTTTACGATCCTTTTATCTTCTAACTCAATATCACCAATATACAATGGCTTTTTCACCAGTTCCATAAAGTAACCAAGTTTTTGTTTTGGAATGTCATACAATTCTACTTCTATGGATGTTTCTCCATCTCCCTGATACACCATTCCTGGCTTCTTTGGTTCTGTGTCCAACTCATACAAATGATACCCTTTTGCAGTTTTTGCTGTGCCAAGCCATTCTGCCCCAAGTTCCGTCAATTGATATTCCAATGGGTATCCCTTTTTATGCAGTCCACACACCGCTAACTGGATACTTTCACTGGCTAAAAATGCCTCTCCAAATGCAAGAACCAGGTTCTCCGAATCGCTTCTTCCAAATATGGTAATTCCAAATGGATACGTTCTATCGCTGCTATTTTCTGGTACTGCAATTGCTGTCAAATCCAACAGGTTGCAGTGGTTGGTGTAAAGTCCCATTTTACTGTTTGTCTCAATGGGATTCCTGCGAACCTGTTCTCTTGTAAAGGAGCCACCTGCCGTGGGCATAATCATCACACTATCTTCCAATAATAGTCTGGCTTTTGCCTTATACTGTTGCAATTGGTGTAAATCTCCAAATAACTTTGCCGCTGTGTTTTCCTTTTTTTCACCAGAACGTAAAATCGTCTCGGTAACAGGAAATGTTTTTCCCGGATTTGCTTCCACAAATTCCTTTAAATCTTCCCAACGCTCTGCCACGTAAGCACCTTCATACAAAATCAGTGCTGCCTTTTGAAACATATTCATGTCAAGCTCTTCTACTAAAATTCCAAGCCCTTTGATTCGTTTGATGCAGGCATTCCATTTCTGTCTGTATATCTCCTTGAAATCTCCGTAAAATTCTGGTTCTTCCTTTGGTATATAAACCTTCTTTGGCAATGTCTTTCCCTTTTCCTGAAACGTTTTCGACCAACAACACTCTGCATCAAAACCCTTTGCAATGGAATTGACAAGCTCCACATCCTCCATTTTTTTTGCAAATACCGTCACACAGTCAAGACTGGCACACGCTGGTACCACGCCTTTGCTGGACCAGGAACCTACAGGCGGTTTCCAGCCTACCAATGTATTTAACATGGCAGGCACCCTTCCAGAACCAGCAGTATCCGTTCCCAAAGCAAACGCCGCCAGACCCAATGCTACACTCACGGCAGAACCTGAACTGGAACCTCCACTGATCATCTCCGGCTGGTACGCATTGTGTACTTCTCCATACGGACTTCTGGTTCCCACAAGCCCCGTTGCGAATTGATCTAGATTTGTCTTTCCAATAGGAATCGCACCCGCTTTTATAAGTTTTTCTACAACTGTAGCATTTTCTTTCGGTATATAAGAAAAATCCGGACATGCCGCAGTAGTAGGTACTCCTGCCAGGTCGATATTATCCTTAATCGCAAACGGAATCCCCCAGAGAGGATACTGCTCTCTTTCTTTTGGAAGGGCATCCAGATAAGGTTGTATTGCCTCCTCTGTGGGCGGTACGATCCAAATGTTTTTTTCTTCCTGTGCCTTCGCTCTCTTTATCATTTCCTCTATCAGTTCTTTCGGTGTAAGCACCTGTTTTGCATATGCCTGTTTGATCCAACCAATGGTCAGTTGTTCTGGAACATACATGATCAAACCGCCTCCTTTGCTTCTATTCCCACTACATATTGTCCTGCCTGTACCTGTTCCCCAGACTTCACACAAATCGTTGTAATCACGCCATCTTCTTCTGCAGCAATTGGAAATTCCATCTTCATGCTTTCCAGAATAACTACGTTTTCTCCCTTCTTTACTTCCTGTCCTTCTTCTACCAATACCTTCCAGACACTTCCCGGAATTGTAGCTTCTATTCCTTCACTTCCTTCTGGCAAGACCGTCTCTTCCGAATCTACATTCTCATCTTCCGAGTCAAAATGATCCAATCCCTGTTCTACCCATCTTTGCTTTTCTGCTTCAAAAGCTGCCTCCTGATGGGCCTTAAATTTCGCACTGCTCTCTTTGATGCTTTCCAGATATGCCTTATATTCTCCCAAATGGAAGGTAGTTTCTTCTACTTCTATTTCAAATTTTCCACGAAGGAAATCCTCTCTATATTGTAAAATTTCTTCTGCGGAACAAGGATAAAATTTAATCTGGTCAAAGAAATTTAACAACCATGGCTTCTCTTTGGTAAAGAATTTTGTCTCCTGCAAAGCATTCCACATTTGAATGGTTCTTCCTACAAACTGGTATCCTCCAGGTCCCTCCATACCATATACACAAAGATATGCACCACCAATTCCCACTGCATTTTCCGGGGTCCATGGTCTGGCTGGATTGTATTTTGTGGTAACCATACGGTGTCTTGGATCTGTCGGTACCGCAACTGGAGCACCCAGATACACATCACCTAAGCCCATAACCAGATAATTTGCCTCAAACACAATCTTCATTACATCTTCTATGCTGTCTAATCCATTGATTCTTCGAATAAATTCCGGATTGCTTGGACACCATGGTGCATTTGGTCTTACAGTCTTTTGATACCTCTCTGCTGCCAACTGTGTCTGTGGGTCATCCCAGGACAAAGGTAATTTTATAATACGAGATGGTACTGTTACATCATCTAAGGAACCCAATTCTTTGTTGGTCTTTACGATAGCCTCTACCATTTCTTTTGTTGTAATTTCTTCTGGGCGGAAATGTACCTGCAAAGAACGAATACCAGGTGTCATATCAATAATTGGAAGATTCTTTTCTTTTAATGCATTCATTAAAATATGTGCGCGGAAGCGAAGCTCTATATTTAATTCCATTTCACCAAATTCAATCAGAACATTTTCTTCTCCATCTAAACGAATGAGATAGTCTGTATCCCCTTCTCTTCCCTTTGCCAATATGGCATACGTTGCATCCAGCTTAATTGGTTCTGGTAAGACAACTTCTGTATAATTGCCTTTTATATTTTCTTCCTGTGCAAGTCGGATTTCTTTTGCCTGCTCCAAGCTTAACAACTGGAAATGAACCGTATCACCGGGATGCAATTGTCCTAACTTCCACAATTCTCCCTTTGCTGTGGTAACAGGGCAAACAAAACCTCCCAAACTTGGTCCGTCAGGTCCCAGTAAAATAGACTGGTCTCCTGTCAAATCCAAAGTACCAATGGCGTAAGGATTGTCATGAATGTTAGATGGATGTAAACCTGCTTCCCCTCCATCCTCTCTTACCCACTGTGGAATTGGTCCATTTAAACGGATACCGGTTCTTGCACTGTTAAAATTCACCACATACTCAGCGCTGGTTAATGTTTCTAAATACTCTGGTTTTAAATATTCTGCGGTAGGTTGTGGTCCCGGAATTACGCCAATGGTCCAGTTATTTGTAAGTTTTGGTGTATATTCACTTGGGAAAGATTCCACAGAACAAATATGACACTCTTTGGTAAGTTGCAATACATCTCCTGTTCGAAGGGTTCTACCATTGTGTCCTCCAAACTTTCCGTCTACAAATGTAGAAGAGCTTCCCATTACTTTTGGCACCTGTATACCACCTGCTACTAATAAATAGGTACGCATCCCCTTTTTACAATTACCAAACTTTAACACCTGCATAGGTGCTGCCTGAATGACCGTATACATTGGTACGTTCTCTCCATCCAAAGTTGCTCCCATATCTGCTCCGGTAATTACAAAAGAAGTAGTGGTACGGAAACGGAAGGTTCCTCCCTTCATCGTCATTTCAATTCCTGCTGCATCTTCTTTGTTTTTCAACAAGGCATTTCCAATTCGGAAACTGTAGGAATCCATTGCTCCACAAGGTGGCACACCCACTGTCCAATATCCGATCATTCCAGGATAATCCTGCACTGTACTTTGTACTCCACCGCTTAATACTTCTAATGCTGTTTCTTCAGGCAAAAATCCCTCTAACATTTTCGTGTAAAGTTTGGCTTCTTTGTAAGCAGGCGTATGAATCAACGCTTTCAAATACTGCATATTCGAAGTAATTCCATACAATTTTGACTCTTCCAGTACGCGACTCATTTTTTCTAGTGCATCCTGACGATCCTTTCCATGCACGATCAACTTGGCAAGCATTGGGTCATACAAAGGAGATACCACGATATTTTTCTTAATCCATGTTTCCACTCTGGCAATATCGGAAAATTCCACATCATCGATTTTTCCACTGGCAGGTCGGAAATTGTTGATGCAATCTTCTGCATACACACGCACTTCAATGGCATGTCCATTTGGCTTTCCGACTTTTTTCTTTAAATCCTTTAATTCTCCTGCTGCCTCTTTTACCATCCATTCCACTAAATCTACACCCATTACTTCTTCTGTAATTCCATGCTCTACCTGCAAACGGGTATTTACCTCAAGAAAATAAAACTTTTCCTGTTCTTCATCGTATAAAAATTCTACCGTACCTGCATTGCGGTAAGAAGCTGCTCTTGCAAGACTTTCCGCTGCCTGATACATTTCCTTTCGAACCGCATCACTTAAATTTGGTGCTGGGGATTCCTCTACTACTTTTTGATTTCTTCTCTGTACGGAACAGTCTCTTTCTCCAATGGCTGTCACTTCTCCAAATGCATTACCAAAGATTTGCACCTCTACATGTCTGGCTTTTCGAATGTATTTTTCTACAAATACACCTGCATCGTTAAAGTTACTTTCTGCCAAATGGCATACATTGTCATAGGAATCCGCCAGTTCTTTTTCATTTTCGCAAATACGGATACCGATTCCGCCACCTCCAGCGGTACTCTTTAACATAACTGGATACCCAATCTTTTCTGCGGCTTCTAATGCCTCATCCACTCCCGTCAATAAACCAGTTCCTGCAAGAAGTGGAACATTCGCCTTACTGGCAAGTTCTCTGGCAGAATGCTTTAATCCAAACAAATTAATCTGCTCTGGCGTTGGTCCGATAAACTTGATGCCTTTCTCTTCACACGCATTTGCAAATTCTGTATTTTCACTTAAAAATCCATAGCCTGGATGTACTGCCTGTGCATTAGTCTCTACGGCTGCCGCAATGACCTTTTCCACATCCAGGTAGGTCTCTTTTGCAGAACCATCTCCTAAATATACGGCTTCATCTGCATTGGTTACATGCAAACTGTCTTTATCTGCCTCTGAATAAACGGCTACACTTTTAATTCCCATCTTTTTCAGAGTTCTCTCAATTCGTACTGCAATTGCACCACGATTGGCAATTAACACTTTATCAAACATAATGACTTCCTCCTGTTTTGCTCTGTCAAGCGGATATTCGCAATCCGCGTTGCTACTTGCTCCTATAAAAGTGGCACTACGTGCCTTACGAGGTACGGGGCTTGAACCCCGCACCTCGTGCAAGAGTACACACCGCCTAAAGGCAGTGTTTTTGTCCTTTTATAAAAATCATCTCTCTATAAAGAAAAATAGGCGAGGATTCCCTTTTGTCGGCATCCTCGCCATCTATAAAACGGTATCTTATCTCTTAATCCCAAATCAACAATCTTACTGGAGTAGGATTGTATGCATTACAAGGATTATTTAACTGTGGACAGTTACTAATCAGCACCATAACATGCTCCAATGCCTTCATCTCCACATATTTTCCCGGTGCAGATACACCATCATCAAACTTAAATCCTCCCTGTGGCGTAACTGGTACATTCATAAAAAAGTTAATATTCGGTGCCAAATCTCTCTTTCTAATATCCACCGTACTATCTGCCAACTGTAACATAAAGCTGTCACGACAGTTGTGCATATATCTTTTTTCTCTGGCATAACGAACGGTGTTACTTTGGGAAGAACAGGCACCGCCTAATGTATCATGTCTTCCTGTCTTATCCGCTGTAATTTCAAGCAATGGTTTTCCCGATTCTGCTCTTAAAATACTTCCCGTCGTAAGATAAATATTCTTCTGCATTACTATGGTCTGAACCGCTCCATAATGATCCTCTGGGTTTGTCATATCATAAAATGTCGTATCGACTGCCTGATTTCCTTCCATATCTAATATACGAAATGTCTGCCCTGGTTTTAATTCATGCATCCAACCAAGTCCAGCCTCCACTACTTCATCATAAATTGCATCTTCTATTTTTAAATCACTGTCTTTTTCAATAAATCCGTACATGGTTCCATCCTCCTATCTAATGCAAACACTTGTGTTGGCAAGTGGATATTCGCAATCCGCTCTGCTGCTTGATTACTAAGTCAGCAACCACCACTTCAAGTGGTGGTTTGATTTTCGCCCTATAAGGGCATTTTACATGCGCGCCTAAAAGGCGGTGCCTCAAGCACCCTCTACCTGCTCACCACTAAAGTGGTTCCTTTACTTAGTCCCGC
>JBNMLH010000038.1:0-3042 GCA_050875145.1 Lachnospiraceae bacterium | reverse complement strand
TCGATTGTTAGGGTAGAAAATGGAGAGATAACCAAATATGCAGTTCCAATGCAACGTTTAGTAGGTGGAGAAAGCCTAAAAAAAATAGATGGAATTTTGTATGAATTGGTGCAGAGTGAAGATAAAATTGAAATTTATATGCTGGCAGAAAAAGACTTCTCTAAAAATAAGCTGAAGGGGTATATTACGGAAATAGAATAAATCTGTTTTGAAAACCTTAAAAGAGCTATGAAATAGAATAAAACAAAGATATAAATTTTATGTTGAATGTTTCATGGGAAATTGATATACTAAGATTATTGTGGTGTAATACGATAAAAACAACTTTGAAATAGTAAATGTCACTTTCTTACATGAAACATATATAGTATAAGTTGAAACTGGTTTGATATTAACGTTTTATGCAATCTAATTGTTTTAAGGGAATGCGACAGTGGAGAAAGTATTTACATTACATTCATGAAAAAATATGCTTAGGAAATTGGAAAGAATGGTTGGGAGGTGGTTAGATTTACATCCTAGAAGCAAGTATAAAAAGGTAACACGATATTATGAGTAAGTTAAAATGAAAATTTTAAATGGAGAGGGTGATTATACAGAGAAGATAGGTACAAGTAATATGTGAACATATAAAAGTGATACAGAGGGAGAAAGATTGATGAACAAAAGAACAATTAATAAAATGATAGTGATACCTATAGTTACCATTGCGGCAGTAGTGGGTATTGGTAGTAATTTTTTTGAGAAACAAATAGGAAAACAATTCCAACATAATACTGTAGTAAAGCAGCGAAAAGAAGCAAATTTGAAGCAGTGTAATGTTACAAGTTACGATGCTTCAGCTCATATAGTATTTACAAGTGGTGTAAATGGGAAAAATGAACCTGGATATGATCCTGCTAATGAAGGTGAAACAATTACTGTAGATACATTTTTTTTATCAAATGATAGAGTATTTATTGATGATACTGTTAATAACAGAATTTTGATATACAAAAATGGTAGTTATGAGAAAAAAATAAATTTGGAGTTTAAAAGAGATGTGAAAAAAATGTATTATGATGAGGATGCGGGAATTTTGAAAGCTGTATATGAAAATCGTGAAAAATTAGATGCAACTCATTATTATTTAATGTACATCGATGTGACGAAGAATTGTATTATCTCCGAGAAAGAAATAAGTAACGAAAAAAATATCTTATTAGAATATGCTTTTAATTCAGATGGTGAATTAGAAACTAATTATTACGAAAAGGATGAGACATATGATGAGGAAGAAGTTCAGGATTATGTAGATGAATTAAATGATGAAGATGTAACAGTGGAAACAGGTTTTGCATCTGATGAAGATAAAAAAATATCTATTTGTTCTGTGGAGGATAATGAAGCAAGTAATGTAAATGAATGCATTTTAATAAGCAAAGATGGAAAGGTAGAAAGTTACGTTGTGCCTGATGAACACAAGGATGTATTAACAGAAGCAGATGTTCAAATGATAGGAGAAAATGTGTATCAGTTGAAGGTTGATGAAAGTGAATTACAAATTGTTCAGCTTACAGCAGTGGAAATTACAAATGATTGTTTGGATTATTATTCACGAGAATTATCCACAGAGGAAAATAATGAAAGTGATTATATAAAATTGTTGAATTATAACAATAATGATACAAAGGCTATGTCTGTATCATCTTGGTCAACATTAACGGCTGCACAAATTAATAGCAGAATTGATGATTGCTATAATTGCAAATGGAATTTTACCAAAAAGAATAGAGATACATCTGTATGTAATTATCCGAAATATGTAAAACAATCTTGTTTTTTACATAAATATCCAGATCCAACTAGTACATATGCAGTAACAAATATTCCTTATTGCTGGGGTGGGTATACATTAGCATTTAAAACTCAAATTGCAAATGGGTACTATGCATCCAATGTTTGTACAAAGTCAGATGGAAATAATGTAGGTTATATTAGTAAAACAGCAGGATTAGATTGTTCTGGCTTTGTAAGTAGAATATTTAAGTTGGGTAGTCATTATGGGACAAGTCAATTAACCCAATTGAGTTGCTTTACAAAAAGAGGTAAAAAAGAAAATGTGAAAAAAAATGATATATTGATTGCACCTGGTTTGCATACCTTGATTGTACAAAAGGTGTATACAAAAAAAGGAAAAATATATATGGATACAGTGGAAGAAAGTAAATCGTTTGGAGCAATTGTAAAAAGGGTAGGAAGAAGTTTTGAGGATATAGATAAAGCTAATAAATCTGGAACAATGTGGCCATATAAATATAAATATTTAGAATAAGAAGGAGATAGAATATGAAGAAAAGTAATTTATTCTTAACTGGAGCATTAATTTGTGCATCTATTTTTTGTGGATGTGGTGCGGAGGATAAAACCAGTGTAAATAATGAAAAAAATGCAATAATAAAAACGGAAGTTACAAATATTCCTGCAACAGAGAAGGTTCAGGAAACAGAAAAGCCTGTAGATATAAAGAAGAATACGTTGTATTTTTCCTGCAAGACAAATAAGAAAAATACACCAGGGTGCATTCCTGCCAATGAGGCGGAGGGAGAAGGCATGGATTGTTTCTTTGTTTCGGGGGAATACCTATTTCTTGATGATACCGTAGGAAATCGTATTCTGGTTTACAAAGATTTTGCATATGACCATGAAATTCCACTAGCAGAGAATCAGGACGTACAGGATATGTTTTATGATGCGGAAAAGAATGTCTTAAAAACTGTATATGAAAATAGAAATTATACGGATGCAACCCATTATTTCTATATGGAAATTTCTGTAGATGATGGCAACATTACAACAGACAAAGAACTTAGTAATGCAGATAAAGTATTGCTAGAGTATTATTTTGATGCGTCTGGAAAGTTGAATACAGATTATGATGGTGATAAGAGCACAGAGGAAGTAATATCTTTTTTTAAGATAAAACATGAAATTTTTCCAAGTAGCTATAGTTGGGAATACTGCTATCGAAATCCAAATACAGGAGCATCTATTTATACTATA